>JAIYAM010000052.1 GCA_027489065.1 Erythrobacteraceae bacterium
GCGCCTTCGAGGAACGAGGCGAAGACGTTGCCCACGCCGAGCGCGGCGAGGCCAGCGCCGATCGCCGCGAGACCGGCACCGAGAAGAGCTGCAGCAGTAGCGTCCATGATACTAAACTCCGTTCAAATTCTGTTTGTTGTCGAGGGTAGTGAAGAGAGCGTGGAAGCTCTCAGTGAAGGTTTTCCGCGTCGTTGATGTAGAGCGAGGTCAGCAGCGCGAAGACATAGGCCTGGATCCCGGCGACGAGAATCTCGAGCGCGCTGATCGCGACCATCAGGATGAAGCTCGGCACGCCGACCGCCACACCGATGCCGAGCCCGCCGTTACCGCCGGCGATGACGAAGCTCGCCAGCACCTTGAGGAGGACGTGGCCGGCCATCATCGCGACGAACAGTCGCAGGGCGAGGCTGAAGGGGCGCACCATGAAGGACACGAGCTCGATCAGGCTGATCGGAAGCGCGAGGAAAATCGGGGTGTTCGAGGGCCAGAACAGCGAGAAGAAGTGCAGGCCGTGCTTCCAGAAGCCGACGATCAGCACGATCGAGAAGCTCATGATCGCCAGCACGCCGGTCGCGGTGAAGTGGCTGGTGAAGGTGAAGGCATGCACGCCCGGGATCAGGCCCAGCGGCACCAGGCCGAGCAGGTTGCCGACCAGGATGAACATGAAAAGCGTAAAGATATAAGGCACATACTTGCGCCCAGCCTTGCCGACATTGGCCTCGAGCAGATCGTCGATGAAGCCCGTCATGGTCTCCACCGCCATCTGCCACCGGCCCGGCACCAGCGCGCGCTTCATCCCGCCCGCGACGAACACCCACACCAGGACGGCGGTGATCGCCATCCACAGTGCGGAGTTGGTGAACGCGATGTTGATCCCGTCAGCCAGCTGCCATTCCGCCCCGCCGACGGGGTGGATGGTGAACTGCTTCATCGGATCGACCTTGCCTTCTTCGGCTGCCACGATCGAAAGATCCCTAGATGTTTCACGTGAAACACGCCCCTTGAGCCGGGTCTGGAGGGGGTCTAGCGGGGGTCTAGCACCACCCTGAGGGGGGTCTAGACGTCGCTATCGGATCCCTTGTCCGGCTCTGCGGGACGCGTGTTCGCGTTCAGGATGATGCTTCTGAAAGCCGAGCCCGTCCCGAGGAACAGTCCCGCCAACAGACCCCAGGGCGCGATGCCGAGCAATGCGTCAACCGCAAAGCCGATCACCAGGCCGCCGATGATCCCGCCCAGGAGATTGGCGAGGACCCGGTCGCCGCTGCGGTAATTCGCATCGACGCCCTTCACCTGTCGCCGGTTGCGTTCCTCTTCACGCTCGCGTGCGGCCCTGAGCCGCGCTTCGAGCGCGTCGATCCGCGCATCCTCTTGAATGGGTTCTCGTGCAGGTTTCTCGTCACTCATGCCTGTATCCCGAAAAACGAAGAACAAGGCACGCGCAGCGAGGTCCCCGCCGAGGGCGCCGCCCCCTTAGAAGGGGGGCAGATAGGTGTCAACCGTGAGGGGACACGATATACCGCAAGTGCGAAATACTATGCTCCGCGTCGGGCCGCAAAGCCCTCCTACAGGCCCGGATCACCGATTGTTCCACGCCCCGCGATGCCATCACGGACAACGCGCATCGCGCACCGGCGCGGCGCTGGTGCGCGACTGCCACGAACCGTCGGGTGCGCGGTACTTTTCGCCCGGTGTGGTGCGGGCGATCGCCTGACATCCGGCGGTCAGCGCATAAGCCTCAAGAGTCGCGTTGTTTTCCTTGGCCTTCTCGGCATAGATGGCGCGGCGCTTGATGTTGATGTCATCCACCAGCCGCTGCAGCGCCGGATCGGCGGCACCGACGATCCCGAGATAGCCGTCGGGCTGCTCGCCGACCTTGCCCTCGGCGCGGGCGGCGGCATAGGCCGGATCGCGCTGCTGGGCGAGCGCGGGAACGGCCAGAGAGACCGTAGCGGCAAGTGCGGCAAGGCCTGCAACGATGGAACTGCGCATAGGTTCTACTCCTTCACGAACGGCGGATATCAGAAAATATCCCCGTTCTCCTCGATCGTATTCGCCGCGTCTTCCGCCAGCGCATAAAGCACCTCGGCGCGGATATTGATATCGAGCTGGATCACGATCGGCTTGTCGGGCGCCTGAATGTTCACGCATCCCCCGCTCATCGCCGAAAGCCCGATCACCGCGATCACCGCCCTCATCATTGTTCCCCCTGCCCTCGCCGAACCAGGTTTTGCACTGGCAGCACCGGCAGGGGAGGTCAAATTCGCGTGGATCATGGCTTGCGATCGCTTTCTGGAGGTTGAACGGGCCTTGCAGGATTGGATTGGGCAGGATTGGATTGCGCAGGAACAGGCGGGGCAGCAACAGGCTTGGCAGGAACCTGAATGACTCTGACCGGCGCACGGACCTCGCCCGGCTCGCCCGTGCGGCGCCGGGCCGGAACGATCCTGCCGTTCTCGACGCTCAGCAGCCCCCGGTCGAAGGGATTGCCCCACGCGGTCGGATCGGAATAGCCGCGCGCGATGATCGCCAGCTGCGAGAAGCTCTGCGAGCGGACGTTGATCCGGAACTGGATCGGCACCTTGGCAAGCTGGCGGGTGATGAAGTTGCGGCTCGCCCCTTCGCCCTGCCGCACCCCGTCGAAATTGAAGCTGGTGATGATCTCGCCCGCCAGCGCGCCGTCGAGGCCGACGCTCATCTGCCGGTAATCGAGCGAACGCAGCGCCGCGAAGGCATAATTGCCCATCGCGCCGAGGTTTTCGTAGCTGAGTTCGCCAAGGTAGGAGACATTGCCGCCGCCGGGCCGTGCGATCAGCACGCCGCCTTCGATCCGGCCATTGCCGTCCTTGTCGAAGACGATCGGCACGGTACCGTCGAAGACCCCCGTGGCGCTGATATTGCTCAGCTCCATCTGGGCGACGAACTTGGCGGCATCGAGACCGACGATCTCGAACACGTATCGGCGTTCTTCGGCCGCGCCGAAATCCATCACCAGCGGCCGCATCAGCAGGGTGCCGCCCATGAACGGGAAGCGTGCGTCGTTGAGGCTGAGGCGCGTGCCGTCGGTGACGTCGAAGCGCACCGTGCCCGCCAACACCTCGACCCCGGGGTTGATCGCGGCGATGGTCACCACCTGATCGGGCGCGGTGGTGAGGTTGATGAGATCGGTGAAGGTGACCTGGCCCTTGAGCCCGCGCACCGGCCCGAAGGCGGCGGCGAAGTCGAAGCCGGAGGTCGCAAAGGTGCCGCCGCTGGTGACCTCCCCGTCCTTCCAGTCGACGCGGCCGGTGCCGGTGATGGTGCCTTTCGCCAGGGCGACCACGCCTTGGGCAAGCGGGGTCAGATTGTCCGGCTGGAGGCCCTTGTCGAAAACGAGGCCGGGGACGGTGAGCCGCGCCGAGCCCGCCGCGCTGCCGAGATCATGGGTAAGCGCGACCGCGACCACGCCGCGCCCAGAGCCGGGGTGGCGCAGCAGGGCGTCGGCGGTGATGCGGTTGTCGGCGAGGGTCAGGGCGGCGCCTTGGGCGATCATCGGGACGAACCGCGCAGCCGCGCCGTCGGCCGGGCGATCGGAGAGCGTGAAGGCGGCGTTGGAGAGGCGCAGCACGCCGTCCTCGTAGGCCCAGCCTCCGGTGACGGAATCGAGATCGAAGGGCACCGCGGCGAGCCTTGCGGTGCCGCCCGCAAAGCCGCCGCCTGGTGTTCCTGCAAGGCTGCCGGTCAGGCTGGCGGCGGCAAGGCGCACTTCGCTCGTGCCCGTGCCGATGCGCGCGGCGAGGTTCTCGATGCCGAAGGGCTGCGGGTAGCGAAGGATGACGCGGTCAGCCGAAAGCGTGGCGGGGCTCTCGCCGAGCTTGCCGGCAAGGCTGAGCGGCCCGGTGCGCGCGGCGAGGCGGAGCGCGTCGCGATAGGCGAGGATCGGGGCCTTGCCCTCGGGGCACAGGGTGACGCTCTGCTTGCCGAGCGCGAGGCCCAAGAGTGTGAGGCTGGCGAAGCCGACAGGCGTGCAGCGCGTCCCCAGTGCGAGGCCGCGGGCAGGCGCATAGGTTCCGGCCAGCGGCATGGTGAGATCGTTGACCGCGCCGCCCGGCAGGTCGCCGCTCGCGGTCATCAGGCCTTCGAAGGAGAAGCTGCCGTCACGCCTGCCCTTGAGCGCGAGCCGAGGCACGGCGAGGCGGTTCGCTCCGGCGGCGTAATCGGCCATGGCGAGACGCAAGGTCCAGTCGCCGCCGCGCCCGTCCTGCGCGATCCGCCCGTTGAGGCTCGGCAGCCCCTCGCCCCCTGCCAGCAGGTTGCCGCTGAGGCCCTTCAGCCCGCCCGCCCCGATGCTCGCCCCGGCACGCGAGAGCGCCAGCACTCGCGTGCCGCTGCGCGTCGCAAGGCTCGCCTCGGCAATGTTGACGGTGGCCTCGGCGCCCTTGTGGCGGATCACGGCCTCGGCGTTGAGGCTCCCGCCGGCAAGCGCGCGGGCGAGGCTCGTGCGCGCCTTGCCGAGGAGAGGGGCGAGCAAGGTTCCCTCCAGCGAACGCTCTGCCGCAGCGAGGCTGGCGTTCAGCCCCGGGGTCGGGGCGAGGCCCGTGCCCTTGAGGGTACCCTCCCACTGCCCGCTCGATCCGTCCGCCGCGCCGCGCCAGCTGCCCTCGGAGGCGAGCCGCGCGAAGCGGGCTTGCGGGCTGGCGATCCCGGTGAGGGCAAGATCGTGGCCCAATGCCAGCCGGCCATGCGACCAGTCGAGCCGCGCCGTGCCGCCCAGCCCCGCGGCCGTCACTTGCGAGAAGGAGGCGCCGCCGCCCTCGATAAGCATGTCCGCCTTGGCGCCAGCGAAATCGCGGGCGAAACTCAGCCTCGTGCCGATATCCGCCCGCGCCAGCCGCCCGCCCGCGCAGGCAAGGTCGGCAAGGCGCAGCGGGCCATCGAGCAGGGGCGCGCCATTGTCGGTGGTGAGCTTGCCATAGAGTGTCGCGCTGCCGGCGCGGCAGCCCTCGATGCCCAGCCCCGGCGCGGTCGCGGCCAGCGTTCCGGCAAAGCCATCGTCGAGCCGCCCGGCCCCCTCCAGCTTCACGCCCACCCGCCCGAAGTCGCTGGCGACGAGCGCGCGCGCATCGCTGAGAGTCACGTCGATGGCGGGGAGCGCGGGCGGCTCGGCAGAGCCGGTGAACACCAGCGGATCGAGCGCGCCGAGGCTGAACTTGCCGCCGCGATAGCTCGCGAAGATCCGCGCCCCTTCGACCCGCACCCGCCGTACCTCGGGCCCGCGCCAGCCGAGCCCCAAGTCGATCACCATGCGTTTGACGGTCAGGTCGGGCCGCGCCGGATCGCCCACCACGAGATTCGCGATCACCTGCCGATCGGGCGTGAGACTGACGATGTCGTAGGTCGCGGGCACGCCGCGCTCGCCAAGGTAATCGTCGATCACGTCGGCAGCGATTCGCTCGCGGCTCATCCATGCCGCGCTGCCGCCCACCAGCGCGACCGCCGCCAGCCCGAGCGCGATGCGGCCCCGCCAGGGCCGCGGCTTTCGGCCCCGCGCCCTGCCGCTGTCCGGCCCCTCACTGTGCTGCGCGTCCGTCACCGGCATCGTCTCCAACCCTTGCGCGTGATCGAGCCTGAAGGCAATGAGGCGAAGGGAACAACGCCATTTCCGGGGGGTCGCATTGCCGGAAGCTGAAGACAGTTTCGAGTTTCTCGACGCCGCCGTGCCCGCCTTCGATGCAGGACAGGCAGCGGGCGATGGACACCGCGCACGGCTGCGGCACCGCCTGCTGACCGGAGGTCCGGAGGCGCTCGCCGATTACGAAGTGCTCGAATACCTGCTCTACGCGGCGATCCCGCGCGGCAACACTAAGCCGATGGCGAAGGCCCTGCTCGCCCAGTTCGGCAGTCTCGCAGGCGTGCTCAATGCCGATCCCAAGGCGCTCCAACGGGTCAAGGGCGTGGGCGAGAACAGCGCCGCGGCCCTGAAGGCGGTCGCCCTCGCGGCGCGGCGCATGGCGCGATCGGAGATCGTCGGCAAGCCTGTCCTCGGCAGCTGGCAGGCGCTGATCGACTACCTCACCACCGACATGGCACACCTCACCGTCGAGCGGGTGCGGGTGCTCTATCTCGACACCAAGAACCGGTTGATCGAGGACCACCATGTGGGCGACGGCTCCATCGACGAGGCGGCGATCCATCCGCGCGAGGTGATCCGCCGGGCGATGGACGTGGGGGCGAGCGCGATGATCCTCGTCCACAATCACCCCTCAGGCAGCCCCGAGCCGAGCCGCGCCGACATCCAGATCACCCAGCGCATCGCCGAGGCCGGGCGGCATATGGGCGTGACCGTCCACGACCACGTGATCATCGGGCGCGAGGGGCACACGTCCTTGCGCGCCAAGGGCCTCATCTGATGACCCAGCCCCACGGCCCCGGAGCACCGGGCGCCGCAAATTACCGCCCCGAGATCGACGGTCTGCGCGCGCTCGCCGTGGGCGGGGTCGTGGCGCATCACACGGGTCTCGGCATTGTCCCCGGCGGGTTCACCGGGGTCGACGTGTTCTTCGTCATCTCGGGATGCCTCATCACCGGGATCATCGCTGCCGAGATGGCCGCGGGCGCCTTCAGCCAGTGGCGCTTTCTCGAGCGGCGCGTCCGCCGCATCGTCCCCGCCTTCGCCGCGATGCTGTGGGTCACCGCCTGCGCCGCTTGGGCGATCCTGATCCCCGAAGACTTCCGCCCCTTCGCCCAGAGCCTCACCGCCGCGAGCCTGTTCGCCTCCAACCTGCTGTTCACGCAGGAGGCGGGCTATTTCGATTCGGTCGAGGGGATGCAGCCGCTGCTCCACACCTGGACGCTGGGGGTGGAGGAGCAGTTCTATCTGATCTTCCCGCTGGTGCTGCTGGCGTGCCTGAAGTGGCGCAGGCAGGCGATGCTGCCGGTGGTGGCCGGACTCGGCGGGCTGAGCTGCGCGCTGGCTGTATGGCTGGCGGAAAGCTGGCCGCAAGGCGCCTTCTACCTGCTGCCGACGCGGCTCTGGGAGTTCGCGATCGGGGCAGCCTGCGCGCTGCTGCCGTTCCGCCCGCGCGAGCGCGGCTGGCCGGCGCTCGCGGGCCTTGCGCTGATCGCGGCGGGCTATCTCCTCATCGCGCCCGAGACCCCCGCACCGGGCGCGATGTTCCTGCTCCCGACCATCGGCACGGCGCTGGTGATCCTCTTTGCCGCGCCCGGGAATATCGCCGGACGCATGCTCGCATGGCGGCCCCTTGTGTGGCTCGGGCTGGTGAGCTTCGGCACCTATCTGTGGCACCAGCCGCTGCTGGTCTTCGCGCATTACACGTGGTTCGGGCCGCTGCCGCTGGCGGCGACTCTCGGCCTGGTGGCAGGATCGGCGGCGATGGGAGCGGCGTCCTACCACCTCGTCGAGCAGCCGGTGCGGGCCAAGCGCCTGCTCGCCTCGCGCGGCGCATTGCTGAGCGTCTGCGTGGGCGCGCTCGCCCTGCCCGCCGCGGCCGGCGTCGCAGGCCATCTGCGCTGGCTGCTTCCCGCCTCGGGCGCGGAGGCCGCGCGGCTGGGCGCGCTGCGGCCCGATATCGACCCGCCCGCGATCACGCTGTCCAAGGACATTTCATACGTGCTGTTCGGCGACAGCCATGCCGGCCACTACCGCGAGGCACTCGCCGAACGCTTCGGCGACGGCGCGCTGCTCGTCTTCCCTTCGTGCCTCGCCGTTCCGGGGGTCTCCAACATGCGCGGCGACGAGGCCGACCACGCTGGCTGCACGGCCATGCCCGAACGTCTCGCCGCGCTGGTGAAGCAGCGCGGGGTGCGCACGGTCGTCTGGGGACAGCTGTGGGCGCGCGATCTTTATGCCGATGGTTCCGCAAGGCCGCTCCCCTTCGATGAGGGCGCGGCCCGGCTCGAGGCAGGGATGCAGCGCCTCGCCGACGGTTTGCCGGCGGGCACGCGGATCGTGCTGATCGGCGATGTGCCCTCGGCCGGCGCGGGCGGACCGGCCATGCAGGGCGGCTGGCTTCGCTGCCGCGCCTACTGGAATACCGAATGCCCCGCGTCCTATCCGGCCGAAAGAGCCAAGGGGACTGCGATCAGCGCCCGCCTGCGCGCTCTGGCCGCCCGTGATCCGCGCTTCGTCTATGTCGATGCCGCCGCACCCCTGTGCCGCGCCAGGCGGTGCCTGATCGTGCAGGACGGCACGCTCAACTACTGGGACCCGCACCACCTCACACTTGCCGGAGCGCGGCGGGTGACAGCGACGATCGATCCGGCACTGTTCGCCCCCTGAGGGCCTCGGCTTGCCTTCGCGCCCCCCCTTCCCTAGGCGCTCGGCGAACAAATCCGGAGTCGAACATGGTCCCCCGCTACGCCCGCCCCGCCATGACTGCCCTGTGGGAGCCGGAAGCGAAGTATCGCATCTGGTTCGAGATCGAGGCGCACGCGACCCAGAAGCTCGCCGACCTCGCGGTGGTGCCGCAGAGCGCCGCCAAGGCGCTGTGGGACTGGTGGGCGACCGATCCGAAAATCGATGTCGAAGCGATCGACGCCATCGAGGCGGTGACGAAGCACGACGTGATCGCCTTCCTCGACTGGGTCGCCCAGCAGGTGGGCGAGGAGGCGCGCTTCATGCACCAGGGCATGACCTCCTCCGACGTGCTCGACACGACGCTCTCGGTGCAGCTCGCAAGGGCGAGCGACCTGCTGCTCACCGATCTCGATGCGCTGCTGGCGGCGATCAAGACCCGCGCCGAGGAGCACAAGTACACCCCCACCATCGGTCGCAGCCACGGCATCCATGCCGAGCCGGTGACCTTCGGGCTGAAGCTCGCGCAGGCCTATGCCGAGTTCTCGCGTTGCCGCACCCGGCTGGTGGCAGCGCGCGCGGAAATCGCGACCTGCGCCATCTCGGGCGCGGTGGGGACCTTCGCGAATGTCGACCCGCGCGTTGAGGAATATGTCGCCGAAAAGCTCGGCCTCGCCATCGAACCCGTCTCGACGCAGGTCATCCCGCGCGATCGCCACGCGATGTACTTCGCGACGCTGGGCGTGATCGCCAGCTCGATCGAGCGGCTCGCGACCGAGATTCGCCACCTGCAGCGCACCGAGGTTCTGGAGGCCGAGGAGTATTTCTCCCCCGGCCAGAAGGGCTCCTCGGCGATGCCGCACAAGCGCAACCCGATCCTCACCGAGAACCTCACCGGCCTTGCCCGCGTGGTGCGCTCCGCCGTCACCCCTGCGCTCGAGAACGTGGCGCTGTGGCACGAGCGGGACATCTCGCATTCTTCGGTGGAGCGCTACATCGGTCCCGACGCGACCATTACCCTCGACTTCGCGCTGGCGCGGCTGACCGGCGTGGTCGACAAGCTGCTGGTCTACCCCGAGCGGATGGCCCGGAACATGAACCGCATGGGCGGCCTCATCCATTCGCAGCGGGTGCTGCTCGCGCTCACGCAAGCGGGGCTGACGCGCGACGATTCCTATCGCCTCGTCCAGCGCAACGCGATGAAGGTGTGGGAAGCGGACGGCGCGCTCCAGCTTCTCGACTTGCTCAAGGCCGATGCCGACGTCACCGCGCGGCTCTCGGCCGATGAGCTCGATCAGCTCTTCGACCTCGGCTACCACTTCAAGCACGTCGACACGATTTTCTCGCGGGTCTTCGGATGAGGGTTGGGGTGCTGGACTCATTGCGCAAATCGCTTAGGCTCGCGCAGGTTCGCACCATCCGGGAGAGACAGGCCAAGTGAAGATCCTTCGCACCATTGTCTGGGTGCTGGCGGCGGTCGGCTTCCTGATCTTCGCAGCCTATAACTGGCAGCCGGTCGAGCTGACCCTGTGGCAGAACCTCGTGCTCGAAACCAAGGTGCCGATGCTGGCGCTGCTCGCCTTCGTTGCGGGCTTCCTGCCGACGTGGGCGGTGCATCGTTCGGTGGTGTGGGGGCTCAACCGCCGGATCCGGACGCTGGAGACCTCCTTGAAGAACACCGCGATGGCACAGCGCGCCGACCTGACGGGCGCGGCGACATACCCCGCGCCTGCGGACAGGCCTGTGGATAAGCCGGGGACAGGCGGGGGAGAACCCGCCGATGTGTTCCATCCCTCCGATGCCTCCGACGGGGGGAGCGCAGGCGAATGAGCAACCCCATCTACCTTGCGCTCGACATACCCCAGCTCGAACCCGCCAAGGCGCTGGTCGAGAAGGTCAAGGCGCATATCGGCGGCGTCAAACTAGGGCTCGAGTTCTTCTGCGCGCACGGCGCGCACGGCGTTCACGAGATCGCCCATATCGGCCTGCCGATCTTCCTCGACCTCAAGTTCCACGACATTCCCAACACCGTCGCTGCCGCGATGCAGGCGATCCACGTGTACGAACCCGCAATCGTCACCGTTCACGCGAGCGGTGGCCGGGCGATGATGGAAGACGCCAAGGCGGCCGCGGCGGCGGGCACCAAGGTGGTCGCGGTGACGATGCTCACCAGCCTCGATGCGAACGACCTCACCGCCACTGGCGTCTACGGCAGCGCCGAGACGCAGGTGATGCGCCTCGCCGAGCTTGCCCACGCGGCGGGCCTCGACGGGATCGTGTGTTCGGGTCAGGAAGTCGGCATGGTCAGGAAGGCTTGGCGCGACGGCTATTTCGTCGTCCCGGGCCTGCGCCCCAACGGAAACGGTTCGGGCGACCAGAAGCGTGTCGTCACCCCGCGTCAGGCGCGCGACAACGGCGCGAGCGTGCTCGTGATCGGGCGGCCTATTGCCCGTGCGGAAGACCCCGTGGCCGCCGCCCGGGCGATCGAGGCTACGCTCTAGGCGCGCAAAGGTGACCGATCACGCCACCCCCAACCTCCCCGCGCGCGACTTCGCGGCAACCGCGGAATTCTATGCCAGGCTCGGCTTTGTGGAGGACTACCGTTCGGACGGTTGGATGATCCTTTCGCGGGGCACTGCGACGCTCGAGTTCTTCCCCTACCCCGATCTCGATCCCTACAATTCGTCCTTCAGCTGCTGCCTGAGGCTCGATGATCTCGCCGGCATGATGCGGCAGGTCGAAGCCAGCGGCGTTCCGGATGCGCGCCGCGGCATCCCGCGCTATCACCCCGCCGCGCCCGATCCGAGCGGGCTTACGATCGCCTACCTGATCGACTCCGACGGGACGCTGCTGCGGCTGATCCAGAACGATTGATTTCCATGCACGACACTTTGACCATCACCGCTGCCACCCCTGCGGATGTGCCTGCCCTCAAGGCGCTGGTCGAAGCGGCCTATCGCGGGGATTCGGCGCGGCAGGGCTGGAACCACGAGGCCGACATCCTCGACGACGAGCGCATCGAGCAAAAGGAGCTCGAAGCGATGCTCGCCGACCCGGCGGTCACGATCCTCACCGCGCGAGGGGATGCGGGCCTGATCGGCTGCGTCGCGGTGACGCGCAAGGACCAGAGCCTGGCCTATCTCGGGATGCTGTGCGTGTCCCCCACGCTGCAATCGGGCGGGCTCGGCGGGCGGCTGCTCGCAGCGGCCGAGGACCATGCGCGTGCGGACGGCATCGCGGCGATGGAGATGACCGTGATCGACTCCCGCACGGCACTAATCGCCTGGTACGAACGGCGCGGCTACAAGTTCACCGGCGAGACGCGGCCCTTCCCGGTGCTGCGCGATCCACCGATCACCTTCGTGGTGCTGGAAAAGCCGCTCTCGCTCGCCTAAGCGCCGCGCATGACCGGCACCCCTGACAACAGCATTGGCGTCAAGATCTGCGGCATTTCGACCCCCGAGACCCTCGCGTCTGCGGTGCAGGCGGGTGCGAGCCATATCGGTTTTGTCCACTTCGCCAAGAGCCCGCGCCATCTGTCTCTGGCCGATGCCGGGCGGCTGCGCGCGCTGGTGCCTGATCACGTCAAGGCGGTGCTGCTGCTGGTGAACCCAGATCCGCAAGTCCTCGCCGAGGCGGTGCGCGAGGTGCGCCCCGACGTCGTCCAGTTCCACGGGGCAGAAACCCCCGACGCCCTCGCCCGCTTCCGCACCGAGACCGGGATCGAAGCCTGGCGCGCGCTGGCGGTCAAGGGCGCCGACGACCTCGCCGGCGCCGCGCAATTCCGGGGTGCGGTGGACATGGTGCTGCTCGACGCGCCCGCCTCCTCGCTGCCCGGCGGCAATGGCACGGCCTTCGACTGGAGCCTGCTCGCCGGATGGCAGGCGCCGCTTGCCTGGGGCCTTGCCGGCGGGCTCACCCCCGCGAATGTCGGAGAGGCGATCCGCCTCACCCGCGCCGGCCTCGTCGACACGTCCTCCGGCGTGGAGAGAGCGCCCGGCATCAAGGACGTGGACAAGATCGCCGCCTTCTGCAAAGCGGCGCGGCTATGAACACGCACCCCAACTCCTTCCGCAATCAGCCCGACGAGCGCGGCCATTTCGGCCAGTTCGGCGGGCGCTATGTCGCCGAAACGCTGATGCCGCTGGTGCTCGATCTCGAGCGCGAATACCGCAAGGCGCAGGCCGATCCGGCGTTCCAGGCCGAGTTCGACGACCTGCTGGAGCATTACGTGGGTCGCCCCTCGCCGCTCTACTTCGCGCCGCGCCTGACGGAAGCACTCGGCGGCGCGCAAGTGTGGTTCAAGCGCGACGAGCTCAATCACACCGGCGCGCACAAGATCAACAATTGCATCGGCCAGATCCTGCTCGCGATCCGCATGGGCAAGACCCGCATCATTGCCGAAACCGGCGCGGGCCAGCACGGGGTGGCGACGGCGACGGTCTGCGCGCGCTTCGGCCTGCCTTGCGTGATCTACATGGGCGCCGAGGACGTGAAGCGCCAATCGCCCAACGTGTTCCGCATGAAGCTGCTCGGCGCGGAGGTGATCCCCGTCACCAGTGGCGGCGCGACTTTGAAGGACGCGATGAACGAGGGCCTGCGCGACTGGGTCGCGAATGTCCACGACACCTTCTACATCATAGGCACCGCAGCCGGCCCGCACCCCTATCCCGAGATGGTCCGCAACTTCCAGAGCGTGATCGGCAAGGAAGCGCGCGCGCAGATGCTGAGCCGCGTCGGCCGCCTGCCCGATCTGCTGGTCGCAGCGATCGGCGGCGGATCGAACGCGCTCGGGCTGTTCCATCCCTTCCTCGACGATGCATCGGTCAAGATGCTCGGCGTGGAAGCGGCAGGCCATGGCCTCGACGGCGATGAACACGCCGCGAGCCTGCTCGGCGGCACCCCCGGGGTGCTCCACGGCAACCGCACCTACCTGCTGCAGGACGAAGACGGCCAGATCACCGAAGGCCACTCGATCAGCGCGGGTCTCGATTACCCCGGCATCGGCCCCGAGCACGCGTGGCTCAAGGAAAGCGGCCGCGTCGATTACACAGCCGTCACTGACGAGGAAGCGCTGGACGGCTTCCAGCTGCTCTGCGCCACCGAGGGGATCATCCCGGCGCTCGAGCCTGCCCACGCCATCGCAGCGGTCAAGAAGATCGCGCCGACCATGCGGAAGGACGCGATCATCCTCGCGAACCTCTGCGGGCGCGGGGACAAGGACATCTTCACCGTGGCGGAGCGTCTCGGGGTTGAGCTTTGAGCATCAATCCTCGTCATTGCGAGGAGCCGCAGGCGACGCGGCAATCCATGGCGCGGTTCCATGGATTGCTTCGCTACGCTCGCAATGACGATGCAGTAGGATATGGGACCATCTCATGAAGAGAGATTGGAAGTTAGCAATGGTGCTTCTACTCCAAGTTGTGATGCTTGGTTCGCTGGCGATCAGACACATCGCAGAAGAAGCGCGGTTCGATAGTGACAATTTTCTAGATATTTTTCCATCGGCAACTCAGATTTGGGCGATACTAGTATTTATCGTCGCTTTCGGGATTTGTATGGTGGTGACTACATGGGCTTGGTGGACTTCTGCAAAATGACTAACCGCCTCACCACCACCTTCGCCGCCCCGCGCCCGTCGCTCGTCTGCTTCATCACCGCAGGCGATGGGGACACGGCGGCCAATCTCGATGCGCTGGTGGAAGCCGGCGCGGATGTGATCGAGCTGGGCATGCCCTTCACCGATCCGATGGCCGATGGCCCCGCGATCCAGGCGGCCAATCTGCGCTCGCTCGGCGCGGGCACCACCACCGCCGACGTGCTGCGCTACGCCACCGATTTCCGCTCCCGCCATCCCGAGGTTCCACTGGTGCTGATGGGCTATGCCAACCCGATGGTGCGCCGCGGGCCGGAGTGGTTCGCGGAAGCTGCGGCCGCTGCGGGCGTTGACGGCGTCATCTGCGTCGACATTCCGCCCGAGGAGGACGACGCGCTCGGCCCGGCCTTGCGCGCCAAGGGTATCGCCCCGATCCGCCTCGCCACGCCGACGACCGACGCCGCGCGCCTGCCGCAGGTGCTCGCCGGTTCCGAAGGCTTCCTCTACTACGTCTCGGTCGCCGGGATTACCGGCAAGCAGCAGGCGCAGATCGAGAGCATCGAAGCCAACGTGGCGCGCATCAAGGCTTCGTCCGACCTCCCCGTCGCGGTCGGCTTTGGCGTACGCACCCCCGAACAGGCTGCCGCCATCGCCAAGGTCGCCGACGGCGTCGTGGTCGGCTCGGCACTGGTCGAGATCTGCGGGGAGTACGGTGCTGCCGCGCCGGCGCACCTCAGGACCCTCACCGCCGCCCTCGCCGAGGCCGTTCACACGGCGCGCTGAAGACACATGCGGGAACTGCAACAGCCCCTTGTGGATTTCCCCCTCGTCGCGTCTCTCGCAATGCCGGGGAAACCCGGCTAAGGACCTCGCCCATGAACTGGTTCACCCGCGTCCGCAATTCGCTGGGCTTCGCGCCCGAGAAGAAGAACACCACCGAGAAGGACCTGTGGATCAAGTGTCCGTCCTGCCAGGAGATGCTCTTCGTGCAGGAGTACGAGGACAACCTCTCGGTCTGTCCGAAGTGCGAGCATCACGGGCGAATCGGTGCCGATGCGCGGCTCGGCTTGCTGCTCGACCCGGGCTTCGAGGTGCTGCCGCTGCCCAAGGTCACCGAGGACCCGCTGCAGTTCAAGGATACCAAGAAGTACACCGACCGGTTGAAGGCCGCGCGCGCCGCGAACCCGCATGAGGATGCCTTCGTGGTCGGCTCGGGAACGATCGACACCCGCCCCGCGGTGGTCGGCGTGCAGGACTTCAGCTTCATGGGCGGCTCGATGGGCATGGCCGTGGGGCAGGCGTTCTGCGAAGGCGCGCAGAAGGCGATCGACCGCCGCTGCGCCTATGTGGTGGTGACCGCGGCGGGCGGCGCGCGAATGCAGGAGGGGATCCTCAGCCTCATGCAGATGCCGCGCGCGACAGTGATGACGCGGCGCCTGAAGAACGCCGGCCTGCCCTATATCGTCGTGCTGACCGACCCGACCACCGGCGGCGTGACGGCGAGCTACGCCATGCTCGGCGACATCCATATTGCCGAGCCGGGCGCGCTGATCGGCTTTGCGGGCCAGCGCGTGATCCAGGACACCATCCGCGAACAGCTGCCCGAGGGCTTCCAGCGCGCGGAGTACCTGCACAAGCACGGCATGGTCGACATGGTGGTGCCGCGCTGGGAGCTGAAGGCGACGCTGGCCCAGGTGCTGGACTATCTCCAGCCGGTGAAGGCGGCATAGCTTCTCCCCTCCCGCCTGCGGGAGGGGCCGGGGGTGGGCAAAGCGATGAGAGACTTCGGCCGCTCCGACGACCCGCGCGTCCAGGCACAGCTTGACCGCCTTGCCGCGCTGAGCCTGCCGCAAGGGCGGCTCGGGCTCGACACGATCCGGGCGCTGATGGAGCGGCTCGGCAACCCGCACCGCAAGCTGCCGCCGGTGTTCCATGTGGCAGGGACCAACGGCAAGGGTTCGACCTGCGCCTTCCTGCGCGCGATGCTGGAAGCGCAAGGGTACAAGGTCCACGTCACCACCTCGCCCCATCTGGTGCGCTACAACGAGCGCATTCGGCTGGCGGGTGAGCTGATCTCCGACGCGATGCTCGCCGATGTGCTTGAGGAGGTGCTCGACGCCGGCGAAGACCTCGGCCCGAGCTTCTTCGAAGTTACCATCGCCGCCGCTTTCCTCGCCTTTGCCCGCGTGCCTGCCGACGTCTGCGTGGTGGAAGTCGGCATGGGCGGGCGCTTCGATGCGACCAATGTGCTGGAGCGGGAGGCGCTCGCCGCCTGCGGGATCGCGGCGCTCGGTCTCGATCACGAACGCTTCCTGCTCGCCCCCGAGGAGGGCGTGCCCAAGGAGCCGATGGCGCGGATCGCCTTCGAGAAGGCCGGGATCGCGAAGAGGGGCGTGCCGCTCGTCACTCTCCATAACACCTACCCGCCCGAGGCGCAGTCCGCGATCCGCGCTGTGGCCGCCCGCGCTGGTGCGGCGCTTCTTGAGGTCTTCACGAACTGCTACCAGTTCAAAGGTCGCGCAGCATTCCTTCGGGACGACTACTCCGAGGTGCCTCTCGTCTCCTCGCTGTCCGGTGAGCATCAGGCGCTCAACCTGTGTCTCGCCATCGAGATGCTGGTGGCACAGAGTAAGCTCGCCGTTTCCGAGGCTGCGATCATCACCGGTGCCAAGACCGCGCGCTGGCCCGCCCGGATGCAGCGCCTCGGCCGCGGCCCGCTGTCCGCGCTCGCCCCCGATCAGCCCGTCTGGCTTGACGGCGGGCACAACCCAAGTGCGGGGGCTGCCATCGCCGCGCATTTCGAAGGCCCGCTCCACCTCATCATCGGCATGATCGAGGGCAAGGATCCGCGCGCGATCATCGATCCGCTGGGCGAGCGCATCCGCACGCTGACCGTGGTTCCCGTGCCCGGCCACGATCACCACGGCGTGGAGGTGTTCGGCCCCGGGGCCAGAGCGGCTGACAATGTCGAGGAAGCACTGCTCGGCATCCCCTCGGACGATTACCCCATCCTCATCGCCGGCTCGCTCTATCTCGCCGGCGAGGTGCTTCGGCTGAATGACGAGCTGCCCGACTAGACCAGCTCCGGCTCCGGCGGCGGCGCGTTCTCCGCCCGCCCCGAACGCGCCTGCCGCACCCACTCGATCACGCACAGCACCACGGCAAATCCGCCGATCCCGGTGGTGAGGATGAATACGTCGTAGTAGCCACGCTCCTCGATCATCTGGCCGAGCGCGGGGCGCCCCAAAGTCCCCACCAGCATCGTCAGCGAGGAAAGCAGCGCGTACTGCACCGCGCTGTAGCCCTTGGCGACCACGCTCGAGAGATAGGCGACGAAGGCCGCCCCGGCGATGCCGACCGCGATATTCTCCGCGCCGATCGCCAGCATGAGCCGCCCCATGCGCTCCTCGGCGCCGAACTGCGCGATGGCCCAGGTGAAGCCCAGAAGATCGCTCGCCGCCTGCATCCGTGCGCCGCCGACAGCGAGGTCGGCGTAGAGGAGGTTGGTCAGCGCCGCGATCACCGCACCCAGCGTCAGGGTGGTCATGCGGCCGATCACCGTCAGCAGCGTGCCGCCGAGCGCAAGGCCGACGATCAGTGCACCGACGCCGAAGAATTTCGACGCAATTGCCACCTCGTCCTTGGTGTATTGCAGCTCGCCCAGATAGAAGGGGTAGGCAAAGCTCCCCCAGATCGCGTCGGTGATACGATAGGAGAGCACCAGCGCGATCACCAGCACGGCAGCCCACTTCAGGCGCCCGATGATCTCCGCGAGCGGCAGGATCAGCGCACGATACCCGTGGTCGAGCGCGACCGCGAGCGCGCCCTGGGCCGGGGCTGCTTCTGTGAGCACGTGCCGCCCACGCTTCCTCATCGCTTCCAGCCAACCGGCGATCAGCCCGGGAATCACCACCGTGGCGATCACGATCAGCGGGCCCATCTGGGTGACGAAGGCGGTCGAATCCGGCCGCGTCTCGGGGGTCGCGGTGAGCGAGCTCACCATGAAATCGAGCACCGTCACCAGCGCCCAGCCCCACAGCAGCGCCACCGCGCCGAGCGCATAGGCACGGATGCGCGGGACGATCTGGCCTGCCTTGCGCAAGGTGCCGAGATTGGCCCGCTCGCTCTCCACGGCAGCGGCGCTGCGCTCCGCATCGGGGGCAAAAAGTCCGAGGAAGCCCACGAATAGCAGGATCGCGCCCATGCTCGCGAACACGGTGGGCCAGCCGAGCCGCTCGGCCATGAACAGCGCCAGCGCCCCGCCGACCAGCGCGGCGATGCGGTAGCCCATCTGGAATACGGTCGAGAGAATGTCGATGGTCGCCACCTCGTCGGCGACATCCACGCGCCAGGCGTCGATGACCACGTCCTGCGTGGCCGACGCGAAGGCGCCGATCCCGGCGAGCAGCGAGAACACCCCGAGCGATGACAGTGGATCGAGCAGCGACAGGATCACCAGAATCGCGCCGAGCAGAAGCTGTGCGGTGACGATCCACTGCTTGCGCTTGCCCAGCCGCCTCAGCCCCGGAATGTCGACCCGGTCGAGCGCGGGCGACCACAGGAACTTGAAGGCATAGGCCAGCCCGATCAGCGAGAAGACGCCCATCGTCTCGACATCGACCTTCGCATCGCTCAGCCAGGCGTAGAGCGTCCCGAGCAGCAGGGCATAAGGCAGCCCGCTCGCAAAGCCGAACAGGAGAACATAACCGGTCTTGGGATGGCGCAGCGAAGCCAGCAGGGCGAGCCAGCGCGACATGCGCGTGCGTTGTTCGAGAGGGCTTTGCGCCATTGACGATCCCATGCTTGGCGGGCGCACAGCGATTTGCTCCGGCCCCGTTTCATGCCACACTAGTCGTGCCGGAGAGGATGAGAAAAGAGCGATGAACCCCGCAACAACAGATTTACGCGGAGAAGCCGCAGGAATGCGGCCCACGCCGGGGCAACTCGCGCTCGCCGAGGCGATTCGGGAGGGCCGCGCCAAGGTGGCGGGCGGCATCCAGACGGTGCCGGCGAGCAACTATACCTGCTCCGATCATTTCGCGCGCGAGAAGGCGGCGCTGTTCGACCGCTTGCCGCAGGTGCTCGCCCCGTCCGCGCTGCTGCCCGAAGCCGGCATGGCGGTGCCGCACGATGGCACGGGGCGCCCTTTGCTCATCACCCGCGACCCCGAGGGCCGCGCACACGTCTTCCTCAACGTCTGTCGCCACCGCGGCACGCGGCTGGTCGAGGGCAGCGAGGTGCAATGCGCCAAGCGGCTCGTATGCCCCTATCACGCCTGGACCTACCGGCTCGACGGCGGACTGCTGGCCCTGCCCCGCCCCGAGACCTTCCCGGGGCTCGACAAGGCGGACTACGGACTTGTCGAACTGCCCAGCTGCGAGGCGGGCGGGCTGATCTGGTTTGCGCCCGAGGAGGGCGCCGATTTCACCCATGCGCGCGAACTGGGCGATGATCTGGCCGCCTTCGGTCTCGGCGGATCGCACCTGTTCCGGCGCAAGCTGCACACGGTGAAGGGCAACTGGAAGCTCATCATGGATGCCTTCCTTGAAAGCTACCACGTCACCCGTCTCCATGCCGCGACGATTGGCCCGTTCTTCAAGGACGGGATCACAGCGGGCGACCAGATCGGCCCGCACCAGCGATCCGCGGTCGGGCGGCTCGAGGAGATGGAGGCGGTCGACCTCACCGACATGGCGCAGCTCCGCCGCGTGGTGACCTTCGCCTACCAGCTGCTCCCGGCAACCGTGATCGTCCCCAGCCCCGATTACGTGAACGTGATGGTGCTGATGCCGCAGGCGGAAGACCTGACGCTGGTCGAGGATTTCATGCTGATCCCCGAAGCGCCCGCCACCGAAAAGGCGCTGGCGCATTGGGAGAAGAGCTGGAACCTGCTCGACGGCGGGGTGTTCGCGTCGGAGGATTTCCGAGCGGCGGAGCTTGGCCAGCAGGGGCTTTCGAGCGGCGCCGTTTCGCACATCACCCTCGGCACGCTCGAAGGCGGGATCGCCCGCTTCGACCAAATCGTGAGCGAGGCCTTGCGGGCCGTACCCTGACCGGCATTTGCTCGGTCGCATTTGCGACGGAAATGCTATAGGCGCGCGCCCATGCCCACCCAGCCCCCCCGCTCCGAATCCCGCCCCGAGGGTGACCGCATCGCCAAGCTGCTGGCCCGCGCAGGCGTCGCGAGCCGGCGCGAGATTGAGCGGATGATCGCAGATGGCCGCGTCGCGCTTGACGGCAAGGTGCTCGACACTCCGGCGACGATCCTCGCCAGCCTCAAGGGCGTGACGGTCGATGGCAATCCGGTCGCCGCCGCAGAAGCGACCCGGCTGTTCGCCTTCCACAAGCCGACCGGGCTGATCACCGCCGAGCGTGACCTTGCCGGACGCCCGACCATCTACACCGCGCTGCGCAATGCCCTGCCCCAGGGAACGCCGCGGGTGATGCCGGTCGGGCGGCTCGACCTCAACACCGAAGGGCTGCTGCTGCTCACCAATGACGGCGGGCTCAAGCGCACCATGGAGCTGCCCGCCACCAAGGTGCCGCGCACCTACCGTGCCCGCGCGTTCGGTGTGGTCTCGCAGGCGCAGCTCGAGGACCTGATGGACGGCGTCGAGATCGACGGCGTGCGCTACGGCTCGATCGACGCCAATCTGGAACGCAGCTCGGGCCGCAATCTGTGGATCGAGATGACCATCACCGAAGGCAAGAACCGTGAGGTTCGCCGGGTGCTCGAATATCTCGGACTGCAGGTGAACCGTCTGATCCGCACCGGCTACGGCCCCTTCAACCTCGGCGATCTGCCGCGCGGGCAGGCAGTCGAGTTGACCGGCAAGCCGGTGGCGCACTTCATCTCCGAGATGACCGGCACGCCGATCACGCGCGGCGGGGTGAAGAAGGCGGACAAGGTCGAGATCGCGGCCCCGGTAAAAGCGCCGCGCGCGCCCCGTCCGCCGGTCCGCAAGGGCCCTCCGCCGCGTCCTGCGCCGCGACTCGAGAAGCAAGCGGGCGCCGATGCCGTGACTTCTCCGGGCAAGGGTGGTGATGCCGCCAGGAAAGCACCGCGCAGAGGTCCGGCGCCATCGCCACGCGCGCGCGAGGGCAAGGAAACCCTGATCAATGCACCGCGCAAGGGTCTGGCCGGCGCAGGCGCCCCGCGCTCCGGCAAGGGTGCGCGCAAACGCCCCGCACCCACGCGCGGCAACACCCCTCCGCGCGGGCCGCGCAAATGAGGATCATTGCTGGCGAATGGCGGGGGCGAAAGCTTGCCGCGCCCAAGGGTGACGCGACGCGGCCGACAGCAGACCGGGCGCGCGAGACGCTGTTTGCCATGCTGACCAGCAGGCTCGGCGATTTCGAAGGATTGCAGGTTGCCGACCTGTTCGCCGGCTCGGGCGCGCTGGGGCTCGAGGCCCTGTCGCGCGGGGCGGCGCACTGCCAGTTCGTGGAGAATGACCGTGCGGCGCTCGACGTGATCCGCGCCAACATCGCCACATTGGGAGCTCATCTGAAGACGCGGGTCGAGGCAGGATCGGTGACGCAACTTCGCGCTGCCAATCGCCCGCTCGACCTGATCCTCGCTGATCCCCCCTACCATTCAGGCGCTGGCGAGGTGGCTCTCGACCGGCTGCTGCGCCTCGGCTGGATCGGGCCGGAAACGTGGATCGCTCTGGAGACTTCCGCGAAGGAAGACGTCGCGATCAAGGGCCTCGTCCTCGCGGCCGAACGCCGGGTCGGCAAGGGCAAGCTCAGTCTCCTGAGGCTTGCCGATACCGACCCGGCTTCATCCGAAGATGAGGGCGGGGCTTAGCCCTTGTTCGCGTTGATCTGGGCCTCGATCTGGGTCCAGGCCACGTCGCGCTGTGCTTCCGGGAGCTTGCTCAACCTGACCTTGTCGCTGTCCGAGAGCGCCCAGAACATCTTCTGACGCTCGGCGGAGAGCGCCGAGTAGTAGGCCTGCGTTTCAGCCGGCCACGACTGGATGGCCGCTTGCTGATCCGCCACACTGAGCGTCTGCGCAGGGGCGCTGTTCGTGTCGGTGGCCGTCGATTCTCCGGTCGTGGTGTCGGTCGACTGCGTATCAACATCCTCAGTCGGCGAATTCCCGTCGGGCCCGGTCGACGGTGTCGGGGTGGGCGTCGTCGGCGGGGTCGTCATCGGGCCAGTCTGTGGCATGCTCGACGGCGTGTTCTGCTGCCCGGTCGGGCTGCCGTCAGGCGTGGTCTGATCCTGTGCGGCGGCGATCGCCGGGGTCATCGCCACAGCCATGGCCGCACCGGCGAGAGCGAAAGTCTTGGAAAACTTGTGCATGGGTAACTCCAATATTGCTGAACCCAAGCATCACGAACGCTGTTTGTCTGACCCGCCCGCTGTCCCCTGCTGGCTGGTCACTACACAGTTATGGGGCGGCCCTGCTCGCAGGCAACCACGATGGCGCGCCGCCAACCCGGCGGTGGCACCGCCGGACGGCGAATGTGGCTGGAATGCGGCAGGGCGTTCCGCTGCCTGCCGCATTTGGCGTGCATGAGAGCGCCGCGCGGCTTGCCCCTCACGCGATTGTTCCCTACCTGTTCGCATGAGACAATGAGCAACACCCTGCCCTCCCCGGCCGAGTCCCACCCGGTCCCCGCCTATGCGGCGCGATTGAATCCGCCGCAGCGGGCAGCCGTGCTCGCCACGGAAGGCCCGGTGCTGATGCTTGCAGGTGCAGGCACCGGCAAGACCGCCGCGCTGACCTCGCGGCTTGCGCATCTGGTGGCGACGGGGCGCGCCTACCCCTCGCAGATCCTGTGCGTGACCTTCACCAACAAGGCCGCGAAGGAAATGCGCGAGCGTGTGGCGCACCACCTCGGGCCAGCAGCCGAGGGGCTGCCGTGGCTCGGCACCTTCCACTCGATCTGTGCCAAAATGCTGCGCCGTCATGCAGAGCTTGTGGGCCTCCAGCACAATTACACGATCATCGACACCGACGATCAGCTGCGCCTGTTGAAGCAGCTCATCGCCGAGGCGGAGCTCGACGAGAAGCGCTGGCCCGCGCGCCAGCTCGCCGGTCTGATCGACCGCTGGAAGAACCGCGGCCTCAACCCGGCCGATCTCGATGCGGTGGAAAACGAGGCCTACGCCAACGGCAAGGGCACGGCCCTCTACGCGCGTTATCAGGAGCGCCTCAAGCAGCTCAACGCCTGCGACTTCGGCGACCTGATGCTGCACATGCTCAACATCCTGAAGCAGCACCACGACATCCTCGCCGATTATCAGCGCCGCTTCCGCTACATCATGGTGGATGAATATCAGGACACCAACGCGGTCCAGTACCTGTGGCTGCGCCTCCTCGCGCAGGGGCACAAGAATATCTGCGTGGTAGGCGACGATGACCAGTCGATCTATTCCTGGCGCGGGGCCGAAGTCGCCAACATCCTGCGCTTCGAAAAGGATTTCCCCGGCGCCGAGGTGATCCGGCTCGAACAGAACTACCGCTCCACGCCGCATATCCTCGGCGCGGCCTCGGGCCTGATCCGCGCCAACTCGCAGCGCCATGACAAGACCTTGTGGACCGAGGTCAACGGCGGCGAGAAGGTCAAGGTGATCGGCGTGTGGGACGCGCCCGAAGAAGCACGCCGCGTCGGCGAGGCGATCGAGCGGCTGGAGCGCGAGGGTGCCGCCCTCGATCAGGTCGCCATCCTCGTGCGCGCGCAGTACCAGACCCGCGAGTTCGAGGACCGCTTCATCCAGATCGGGATCAACTACCGGATCATCGGCGGATTCCGCTTCTACGAGCGCGCCGAAATCCGCGACGCGCTCGCCTATCTGCGCCTCATCGCGCAGCCGCAGGACGATCTGGCCTTCGAGCGTATCCACAACCAGCCCAAGCGCGGGCTTGGTGCCAAGGCGCTCGAGGCGATGCACAGCCATTCGCGCCGCACCGGGCTTCCGCTCGCGGCCGCCGCGCTGCAGCTTGCGGACAGCGACGAGCTGCCCAAGCGCGCTGCGATCACCATCGGCGGATTGATGCGCCAGTTCCTCTATTGGCGCGAAGCCTCGGAGACGCTCACGCCGTCCGACCTGCTGCGGCTGGTGATGGAGGAATCGGGCTACAACGCGATGCTCGCTGCCGACCGCACGCCCGAGAGTGCGGGCCGGGCGGAGAACCTCTCCGAACTCGCCCGTGCGATGGAGGAATACGAGACGCTCGGCGACTTCCTCGAGCATGTCAGCCTCGTCATGGACAACGATCGCTCGGATGCGGGCGAGACGGTGACGATCATGACGATCCACGCCGCCAAGGGCCTCGAGTTCGACAACGTCTTCTGCGTCGGCTGGGAGGAAGGCGTGTTCCCCTCGCAGCGCGCCATCGACGAAGGCGGGCTCGCCAGCCTCGAGGAGGAGCGCCGCCTCGCCTATGTCGCGATCACGCGGGCGCGGCGGCACTGTACGATCCTCCACGCCGCCAACCGCCGCATCTATGGCCAGTGGACAAGCTCGATCCCCTCGCGCTTCATCGAAGACCTGCCGGCCGAGCATATCGAGCAGGAGACGACTCTGACGGGCGGCGCGTCGCTGTGGCGTGCGAACTGGAGCGAGCAGGACGATCCCTTCGCCCATGTGGCCCGCGATCGGCCGGACCGGGCGCAGCAGCGCGGCCCCGGATGGCAGCGCGCGATCGCGGCGGGCTACGATACGAAGCCGGCCCGCATCCGCGAGAACACCCGCTCGGCGGCCAGCTTCGCCGCACCTGCGCGCAGCGATGTCGCGATCGGGGCGATGGTGACCCACGCCAAATTCGGCACGGGATGCGTGATCGATCAGGAGGGCAACAAGCTCACGATCCTGTTCGAGGATGCAGGCGAGAAGCGCGTGCTCGACAGCTTCGTGACGGTGGTGGGCTAGCCTCCGTCAGCTCGCCGGCTGTTCCACCGTCTGGGGCTCATCGGCCTTGCGCCAATATCGCGCCTCGAAGGGCCGGGCGAGCTCGCCGAGGAAATCGCGGGTGCCTTCGGCGATCCCGGTTTCGCAATTCACATAGGGCTTGGGATCGCGATAGGTCCCGAACACCCAGTCCCACAGCGTAACGGTGTTGCCGAAATTGTAGCCCATCAGATGCTCGTCGCGGATGTGGTGGAGGCGGTGCGCAGCGGGCGAGATCAGCACCTTGCCGAGCGGACCCAAGGTCCATGGCACATCGGCGTGGATGAAATAGCCCCACCAGGCCCGCAGGAGCAGACTGACAGCGATGGCCCAGAACGGCAGCCCGAGCGCGATCACGATGACATTGTCGACGATCATCGCCAGCGCCTCGCCAAGCGGGTGCTTGCGGCGCACGCTCAGCCAGTTCATCGCCTCGTCGGCATGGTGGACGGCATGGATCGGCCACAGCGCCCGGATATGCTCCACGCGGTGGCGCCAATAGGCGGCGAAATCGATCAGCAGAATCGCGGCGATCATCGATACGGCGCCCGGTAGCCCCGCCCAGAAGGCGACCAGCGCATCGAGGCGCGGGATAAGGTCGGTTCCGGTCATCACCGGCACGGCGAGCAATGGCACCAGCACCGCGGCATTGGTCAGCCACAGCGCAATATTGGTGACGATCTCGGGCCGCGCGCGGCGCAGCGCGTCGATCAGCGCATCGCGCTTGGTGCCGATCGCGATCGCGGCGAACAGCATCCCGAGGGTCGCGAGCTCGGCGATATCGCCGGTGACGTTATGGACAGCGGTCTCGATCATTCCGGCAGCTTACGCCGCCAACCGCCAAAGAACCGTTAAGCTGTAACCCTCAGGTCCACACCAGCGACAGCGGGTAGAGCGCGATCAGCCAGCCGATGCAGCCGAGCACCAACGCGCGGTCCTTGGCTGCCATCGCCACCAGAATTGCCGGGAAAAGCGACCAGCTGATCACGATCTGGCGCAGGGAGAACAGGTTCTCTGTCCCCACCAGATAGGCAATCCAGCCGAGCAGCACCGCATTGCACACGAACACGCCGCCCAGCACCAGCCGGTAATTGGCTGCGAAGTGTGCCTCGTGATCTTCCTCGGCGTTCTGGGGGAAGATCAAGGAGGCAGCGACGTAATAGACGCTGGTGAACAGGAAGCCGACGAACATCATCGGCCAGATCGGCTTGATCTGTTCGCGAATTTGCCAACCGAACACCCAGAAGGTGACGACGTCGCATGCAACGAGGATGCCGAGCAGTGCGGTAGACCACCCGATGCGAACGTGATGGCGCGACTTCAATGCGCGGGCGAGGCCACCCAGCGCTTCGGTCAGTGCGAGGCCGAGCAGCAGTCCGAACAGTGTGACGGCATACTCGAAATCCTGCATCGGGCCTCGGTCAGAGCGCGGAGAGGCCGAGGAAGCTCGGCACAGGACCGTTCCACTCGCCGGGCTTCGTTGGCTCGTCGTCCTCGCGGTGGCGACGCGGCTTGCGTTCTTCGCTGGCGGTTACGCGATCGGTGCGCGGCGCGTCCGGCTCGCGGCGCGGCTTGCGTTCGGGGCGTTCCGCACGCTCAGTCCGTTCCGCGGGCTCTACGCGCTCCACGCGCTCCTCGCGGGCGCGGCGCGGCTTCCTCGCCGGACGCTCATCGGGCGCCTCGGCCTCGGCATCGTCAGTGCGCGCAGGCTTGGCCGCTTCGGCCTTGGCGATCGCCGCGCTGAGATCGACGCGCACGTCCTCCTTGCCAAACACCTTGATCGGGCTGCCGGTCAGCTTCTCGACATTGGAGATCGCTTCGGCATCTTCTTCAGAGACAAAGGTGAAGGCCCGCCCCTTGGCGCCCGCGCGGCCGGTGCGGCCGATGCGGTGAACGTAATCGTCCGGGTGCCAGGGCGTGTCATAGTTGAAGACGTGGCTCACGCCCTTGATGTCGAGGCCGCGCGCCGCGACGTCGGAGGCGACGAGGATGTTGACCTCGCCGGCCTTGAACCGTTCAAGCTCCTTGATCCGGCTCGACTGGTCCATGTCGCCATGAATCTCGCTCGACCGGAAGCCGAAGCGGGCAAGGCTCTGGTTCAACTCGCGAACGGTGGTCTTGCGATTGGCGAAGATGATCGCGTTCTCGACGAGGTCGTTCTCGAGGAACCAGCGCAGCGTGTCCTTCTTCGAACGCGACTTCACCGGCACCTTGAAGGCGGTGATGTCGGCATTGGTCGAAGCCGCGCGGCTCACTTCGATGCGCTTGGGATTGGTGAGGAACTTCTTGGCGAGCTTCTCGATCGGCGGCGGCATGGTCGCCGAAAACAGCATCGTCTGACGCGTTTCGGGAAGCTTGGAGCAGATGAATTCGATGTCGGGGATGAAGCCCATGTCGAGCATCCGGTCGGCCTCGTCGATGACGAGCAGCTCGCAGCCGTTGAGCATGATCTTGCCGCGCTCGAACAGGTCCATCAGGCGGCCCGGCGTCGCGATCAGCACGTCGACCCCGTCCGACAGGGCCTTGAGCTGGTCACCCATCTGCACGCCGCCGATCAGCAGCGCCATCTTGAGGTCGTGGTTCTTGCCGTACTTCTCGAAATTCTCGGCGACCTGCGCGGCAAGCTCGCGCGTCGGTTCGAGGATCAGCGAGCGCGGCATCAGCGCGCGGCGGCGACCGGCCGCCATCACGTCGATCATCGGCAACACGAAGCTGGCGGTCTTGCCGGTGCCGGTCTGGGCGATGCCGATGAGGTCGCGCATCATCAGCACGGTCGGGATCGCCTGGGCCTGGATCGCAGTCGGCGTCGAGTAGCCCGCGTCTTCCACGGCCTTGAGCAATTCGGGCGAGAGGCCGAGATCGGCGAAAGTCATCAGGTGTGTGTTGTCCGAGAATAGCGGGCAGGGTTGCTGCCGGGATTGCTGGTCCGC
>JAIYAM010000029.1 GCA_027489065.1 Erythrobacteraceae bacterium
CGGACACCTTTGAGCGTATCGAGAAGCGGACCGGGCATAGGACTCCTTAGAACAATTCAATTCAATTTATAAAGAGACTGATGGAGTCTGTTGGCCCTGTGGAAAGCGGGAATTACCGGCCTCTGCCCGATTGTCCCGATGTGCCGGTGCCCCTCAGCCCCCACCCGAATCCGCACGGATTGGACGTCAAGCAGGCTTTATCCCCACTCTTCCCAGCCTGTCGACAAAACTTGTCCCGTGTGCGCAAATACCCCGAGGAAAAGGGTGGGAGCGGTGATGAAAATCGCTCCCCAGCTTGTCCGGCAGCCCCTCCCGTGGTTTATGCGCCCATCTGTCCACAGGGGCCCTGCGGGGCGGCGAGCGACCACCACCCATGCAGCGACTCAACCTCCATCTTGTATCGGATTCGACGGGCGAGACGCTGGAAATGATCGCCAAGGCGGCGCTCGCGCAGTTCGACAACCCCTCGGTGAACCGCCACTTCTGGCCGATGGTCCGGTCATTGCAGCACCTCGACCGGATCGTCCCCGATCTCGCCGCGCATCCGGGCCTCGTGCTCTACACGCTGGTCAATCCCGAGACGCGGAAGCGGCTCGAGGAACATTGCGCCCATCTCGGCCTGCCCGCGGTGCCGGTGCTCGACCAGGTGACCGCCGCGCTCGAGGCGCAGCTCGGGGAGGAGGCGCATGGCCGCCCGGGCCGCCAGCACATGATGGACGAGACCTATTTCAAGCGGGTCGACGCCATCCAGTACACGATCGCGCATGACGACGGCATCGGGCACGAGGAGTGGGAGCAGGCCGATATCGTGCTGGTCGGCGTGTCGCGCTCGTCCAAGACGCCGACCTCGATCTACCTCGCCAACCGCGGCTACAAGGTCGCGAACATCCCGCTGGTGGTCGAGAGCCCCCCGCCCAAGGCGCTGTTCGGGCTGCGGCATCCCTTGGTGGTGGGCCTGACGACGAGCCCGGAGCGGCTGGTGCAGATCCGCCGTAACCGCCTGCTTTCCTTGAACGAAGCCACCGAGACGGCCTATGTCGACAATGACCGCGTCAAGGCCGAGCTGCAATTCGCGCGGCGGATGTTCGGCGACAATGGCTGGCCGGTGATCGACGTCACCCGCCGCTCGATCGAGGAGACCGCGGCGGCGATCATCCGGCTGGTGCAGGAGCGTGACCGCCGCCCGGCAGGGGAAGGCGGCGTGGGCAAGCCGATATGACGTTGATTCTCGCCAGCAAATCCGCCTCGCGCCGGGCGATGCTCGATGCCGCAGGGGTCGCCTATGAGAGCATCCCCGCCGATATCGACGAACGGGCGGTTGAAGCGGGGCTGACCGGTGCCTTTCCGCCCGAAATCGCCGAGGCCCTGAGCGTTGCCAAGGCTGCGGCGGTCGCGGCTCTGCACCCGCAAGCCCTTGTTCTGGGATCGGATTCTCTGGTGGTGTGCGATGGCCGACGTTTCGACAAGCCGCGCTCCCGGGACGAGGCCGGGGAGCACCTGCGGTTCTTCTCGGGCCGGGTGATGGAGCTCCACTCCGCAGCGGCGCTGGTCAGGGACGGCGGTTGCGAGTGGAGCCATGCCAGCATCGCTCGCCTACACGTGCGCGATCTTTCCGACGGATTCATCGCGCAATATCTGGACCTTGAGTGGCCTGCGATCGGCCACACCGTAGGCGCGTTCCGGATCGAGGGGCCGGGGGTGCAGCTGTTCGAGAGCATCGAGGGCGACCAGTTCACGGTGCTCGGCATGCCGCTCCTGCCGCTGCTGGCTGCGCTGCGCGAGGCCGGAGTGCTGGTCGCATGAGCCGCGCCTATGCCGAGGTGATCGGCGATCCCATCGCCCAGTCCAAGTCCCCGAAAATCCACGGCTTCTGGCTCGCGAAGCTCGGGATCGAAGCCGAATATCGCGCCGCCCATGTCCGTCCCGCTGACCTCGCCGATTACCTTGCCGAACGCCGCGCCGATCCAGACTGGCGCGGGTGCAATGTCACCATGCCGCACAAGCAGGCGGTGATGCCCCTGCTCGACCTGATCGAGGCCCCGGCGGACAAAATCGGCGCTGTAAACACGGTCTACGCGGGGTCTGGCGGGGGTCTAAGTGGCACCAACACGGATGCTGGCGGGTTTCTGGAGCCACTTAAGCACGACCTGGAGCAGGTTCACTTTTTCCGCATGGCGCGAATCCTCGGCACCGGCGGCGCGGCGCGGGCGATCATCTCGGGCCTCGCCGCGCACAACTTCACGCTGGTCGTCGCCGGGCGCGATCCCGGCAAGGCCCGCGCGTTGCTCGACGAACTGGCGCCGAAGGGCGAGCACCACGCTATCGATCTCGCCCATTTCGCCGACCCGACCGATTTCGCCTTCGACGACCGGCAGGGCTGCATCGATCTCGTCATCAACGCCTCCAGCCTCGGGATGGCGGGCCAGCCCCCCCTCGCCTTCGACTGGAGCCACGCCCCGCCCGGCGCGATTGCCTACGACATCGTCACTGCACCCCTCGATACCGCCTTCCTGCAAGGCGCGCGCGCCAAGGGCCACCGCACCATCGACGGGCTGTCCATGTTGATCGGCCAGGCCGCCGTCGCGTTCGAGAAGTTCTTCGGCGAGGCCCCGCCGCGCCAGCACGATGCCGAATTGCGAGCTATCCTCACCCAATGACCAAACCCAAGATCATCGGCCTCACCGGCAGCATCGGCATGGGCAAGTCGACCGTCGCGGCGATGTTCGCCGAGGCTGGCATCCCGGTATTCGACGCCGACGCCGAGGTGCGCGCGATGCAGGGGCCGGGCGGCGAGCTTGTTCCCGCCATCGAAGTGGCCTTCCCCGGATCGACTGGCCCCGAGGGCGTCGACCGCGACCGGCTGGGCCATCAGGTCTTCGCCGACAAGGAGGCCCTCGCCCGGCTCGAGTCGATCGTTCACCCGGCGGTCGCGGCGAAGCGCGCCGCCTTCCTCGCCGCACACCATGACAAGCGCGCGGTGGTGTTCGACATCCCGCTCCTGTTCGAACGCGGCGGGCACGAGTCGGTCGATACCGTCGTCGTTGTCTCCGCGCCAAGCCACGTCCAGCGCGAGCGCGTGCTCGCCCGCCCGGGCATGACCACACAGAAATTCGAGCACATTTTCGGGCTCCAGCTCCACGACACGCACAAGCGCGAGCGCGCCCACCACGTCATCGACACCGGCACCAGCCTCGAGGAAACCCGCGCCCAGGTGGCGGCCTTCATCGCTTCGCTCTGAAGCGTGCATTTTGATGCCGTGCACCCCTTGCAAGTCCCCCGACTTGGGCAGATAGTGCATCAAATGCGTGAGGTTATCTTCGACACCGAAACCACCGGACTCGATCCCAAGACAGGGGACCGCATGGTGGAAATCGGCTGTGTCGAGATGATCGGCCGGGTCGAAACGGGCCGCGTCTACCACGCCTATTTCAACCCCGATCGCGACATGCCGGTCGAGGCGGAGCGGGTCCACGGCCTCAGCGCCGCCTTCCTCGCCACCAAGCCGCGCTTTGCCGAAACGGCGGGCGAATTGCTGGAATTCCTCGGCGATGCGCCGCTGGTCGCGCACAATGCCGGGTTCGACTTCGGCTTTCTCAACAACGAGCTGGAACTTGCCGGGCGCGAGGCCGTAAGCCTCGACCGCATGGTCGACACCGTCGCCATCGCCCGCCGCAAGCACCCGGGCGCCAAGCTCAGCCTCGATGCGCTGTGCACCCGCTACGGGATCGACCGCAGCCACCGTGTGAAGCACGGCGCGCTGCTCGATGCCGAACTGCTCGCGCAGGTCTATGTCGAACTCACCGGCGGCCGGCAGATCGGGCTCGGCCTGCTCGATGGCCCCGCCGAGATCAGCGTTACACCGGGCAGCGGCCCGGCCGCCCCCCAGGACGCCCTTTGGTACCGCCCCGCCACGGACAAGCCGCGGCGCGAACCCCGCCCTCATGCCGCCAGCCCGGAGGAGCTGGAGCGTCACCGTGCCTTCATGGCCGGAATTTCCGGCGCGATCTGGGCCAGTTGAAGCCCGGCAACGCCGCAAGAACCCAACACTGGGATCCTCATCTCTTACGGGAGGACTGCATTCATGGACATTCGTATCTCCGGCCACCAGCTGGACACCGGCAGCGCGCTTCAGTCGCACGCGTCGGACCGGCTCGGCGCGATCGTCGACAAGTATTTCGACCGCGCGCTTTCCAGTCACGTGACCTTCGGCAAGGCCCCTGCGGGCGCCTTTACCTGCGACATCGTCACCCACGTGATGCAGGGGCTGATCCTCAAGGCGCAAGGCTCGGCGCATGATGTCCATGTCGCCTTCGACCAGGCGGTCGCCAAGATCGAGAAGCAGCTGCGCCGCTACAAGCGCCGCCTCACCGATCGCCACGAGCAGGCGAGCTATGCCCGCAGCGAGGAAGAGGCCGCCTACACGATCTTCGCGGTCGAGGAGGACGTCGAGGAAGAAGTGATCGCGGATGCGCCGCTGGTGATCGCCGAGACGCGAGTCGACATTCCCACCGCCTCCGTCGCCGATGCGGTGATGCTGATGGACCTGAGGAACACCACCGCGCTGTTCTTCAAAAACGCTGGCACGGGGCGGCATAATATGGTTTATCGACGCGCCGATGGTTCGATCGGATGGGTCGAACCGAGATAGGGTCTGGTGACAGTTTTGCTTCCTTGGCAAAGCGCCACTATGTGAAAGCCCAGGCGGCGGTAGCAGGAGGGGGCTCCGCCCCGGCCCGGCAATGCTCCACCAGCATGACCGGACCGGAAACTTGCCGAAGCTTTGGCGTATTCAACCGGGATCTGTAGCATCATGGACGTCAACCTCGCTCTTTCACCGCAGGCGATCGCCTTCGCCCGTATCGACACCAAGCCCAAGGTTCTGGCCCGCACGGCGCAGCTGCTGAGCGCGGCCTACGGGATCGACGAGGTGGAAGTGCTCGAGAACCTCGAAGCGCGCGAGGCGCTGGGCAGCACCGGCTTCGGGCGCGGCGTGGCGATCCCGCATTGCCGCAGCAAGGATATCCGCCGGCCCAGTCTCGCGCTGATCCGTCTCGAAGCGCCGATCGACTTTGCCGCTGCGGATTCCCGCCCCGTGACGCTGGTGTGCGGGCTGGTCTCGCCGGAGAATGCCGGGGCGACGCACCTCCACGCGCTCGCCGCGATTTCGCGCCTGACGCGGGACGAGACGATGCTCCAGATGCTCGCCGATGCGCCGGACACCGAAGCGGCCTATGCGCTGCTGACCAACCAGTTCCTGCGCACCGCGGCCTGATCGATCACGGTTCCTGCATGGCTGACAGCGACGAACTGCCTGCGGCCAGCGGCGCCGAGCAGCATTACCGGGCGCTCGAGCGGCTTTATGCCTCCGCGCCGGTCAACGCCAAGTTCGCAAGCACCCTGCACATCATCGGCGAGGGGCGGTCGCGGCTGACCTTCACCGTGACGCCCGAGGATTACCATGCCGCCGGCGCGGCCCACGGGACGATCTACTTCAAGATGATGGACGACGCGGCCTTCTATGCCGCCAACACGCTGGCGACCGACCGCTTCCTGCTCACCACCAGCTTCAACCTGTTCTTCTCCAAGCCCGTGCGCGCCGGGACCGTCACGGCGGAAGGCCGCTGGGTGAGCGGCCGCCGCCGCGTGTTCGTCGCCGAGGCGCGGCTGGTGGATGCCGAGGGCGAGGAGATCGGGCGCGGCACGGGCACCTTCATGCGCTCGCGCATGGCGCTCTCGAGCCTGCCCGGATACGCCGCCGACGGTCCCTCGGGCCTCTAGGGATGAGCACGCGCCTGCCCGCGCATCTCGAGGCCAGCGCGATCATCCGTCTGGCCGAAGCGCAGGGCGGATTCGGCATGGTGCTCGCCAAGGGCGAGCGCGATGCGGGGACGATCCTGCTGGTAACGCTGTGTCACGGCAAGGGCGGTGTCCTTTACGAAAGGATGCCGCAGCTCGACGGATCGCGTTCTTTTGTTGTTTCGAAGCACGAAGACCCTGAGAATCCTCAAGAATTTTCCGAATATCTCGATCGCAGGCGGCGCCAGGACCCGGATATGTGGCTAATCGAGGTTGATATCGCAGATCCCGAACGGTTCGTCGCAGCGCTCGACGAAACGAGTTGACGTAAACGGCAAGGCGGCTAGAGGCCCGCCACACCCAAAGCGCAGGCTGGCAGGGCGGCAATTCGGCCGTATCGACCAGCACGCAGACGGGGAGCGGCCGGCAGGCTTTGCGAACTCCTCCACATCGCTAGCGATCTGGTTCCGGTTCCCGCCTGCGTCTGTGCGCGCTCACCGCCCGATTAGTCGAATTCATGCGGTCCAAGACCACCACGATTACTGCGATCGCCGCTCTGGCTGTCGCGACCACGATGTTCCCGAGCGGCAGCGATGCCGTCGCCATGGCCCAGGCCGCCACCGAACATCTCGCCGCACCCGCAGAGGCTGAAGCGCCCGAGCTGGTCCCCGGCACAGTGGATTACGTTTCCGAGCCGGTGGTTCAGCCGCTCGTCGAGACACCCCAGACCCCCACCCTCACCGAAGCAGGATCGCTCGCCGAGCTGGTCCGCATGGTCGACACCGCCGCGCCGATGAGCGCCGAGATGCGGTGCCTGGCCGGCGCGGTCTATTTCGAGGCCCGCGGCGAAGAGCTCGCCGGGCAGCTTGCGGTCGCGCAGGTGATCGTCAACCGCACCGAGGACGGCCGCTTCCCGAGGAGCTATTGCGGCGTCGTCGCGCAGCGGGGGCAGTTCTCCTTCATGCGCGGATCGGCCATGCCGCGCGTTCCCACCGCCTCCCCCGCCTGGACCCGCGCCGTCGCGATCGCTCAGATCGCGGACAAGGGCCTGTGGGAACAGCAGGCCGGTGACGCGGTGTTCTTCCACGCGCGCTACGTCCGTCCGGCGTGGAGCGCAGGCAAGACCCGCCTCGCCCAGATCGACACGCACGTTTTTTATCGGTGAGCGGTCTCCGGCCAACCTCACCCCGTTCATGCTGAGCTTGTCGAAGCACTGCACTTTCTTCTGAACCTCGTCGCGCCGACCAAGGTGAAGTGCAACCCTTCGACAAGCTCAGGGCGAACGGAGGTGGGTTCCTAGGCCCGCAGTTTCACCCACACCGGCGTGTGGTCGCTGGCCTTCTCGCGGCCGCGATAGCTCTTGTCGACGCCGCAGGTCTCGAGCCGGTCGGCGCATTCGGGCGAGAGCAGGATGTGGTCGATCCGGAACCCGTGGTCGCGCTGCCAGGCACCCGCCTGATAATCCCAGAAGGTCCACACCCCCCCGCGCGGGTTGTGGGTGCGGATCGCGTCGACCCACCCGTCGGCGAGGATGCGCGCATAGGCGGCGCGGCTTTCCGGCTGCATCAGCGCGTCGCTCGCCATCGCCTTCACCGACCAGACGTCATCGTCATGCGGGATGACGTTGAAGTCGCCGAGCACCACGGTCGGGATCTCCTCGGCCCACAGCTCGGCCATGCGTTCGCGCAGCTTCGCCATCCAGGCGAGCTTGTAGGTGAATTTCGGCCCCGGATGCGGGTTGCCGTTGGGCAGGTACAGGCAGGCGACGCGCACGCCCGAGACATCCGCCTCGAGATAACGCGCCTGCTCTTCGTCACCCTCGTTCGGCCCCGGAATCCCGAGCCCGCGCCGCACTTCGGTGCAGGTGTAGCCCGCCGCGGTATCGACAAGGATCGCGACCCCGTTGAACGCCTTCTGCCCGTGGACGAGCACCGTGTACCCCAGCGCCTCGATCTCGGCGGCGGGGAAGCCTTCGTCCTGCGACTTGATCTCCTGCAGACAGGCGACCGCTGGGCGCGTTTCCGCGAGCCATTCGAGCAGACGCGGCATGCGCGCCTTGATGCCGTTGATGTTGTAGGTGGCGATTTTCATGCGCCCATCCCTAACCGTTCGCCCTGAGCTTGTCGAAGGGCTGCACTTCTCTTTTCGGGCTTCGAGTCGAAGAAAAGCAGTGCTTCGACAAGCTCAGCACGAACGGAGTTGGGTGGTTAAATCCCGAAGCTCGCCCCGCAGCCGCAGCCGGCGGCGGCCTGCGGGTTCTCGACCTTGAAGGCCGCGCCGCCGAGGGATTCGACGAAGTCGACGGTGCTCCCCGCGATCAGATCGAGGCTCATCGGATCGACCACCAGCTTGACGCCATCGGTCTCGCTGACGCTGTCGTCGGCGTCCGGGCCGTCGGCGAGGTCGAACTTGTACTGGAAGCCCGAACACCCCCCGCCCTCGACCGCGAGGCGCAGGATCGCGGGGCGCGACTGCTTGCTCGCGATCAGCGCGACGCGCTTGGCGGCGGATGGGGTGAGGATCAGGGGCTCGGCGGTCATGTGCTCAATCTAGGCGCTGGGCGCAGGTTCCTCAAGGTGCCTCACACAACGGTGATATATTGCCGCAGCGCCTCGGCCTCGTGAGTGACCTCGTCCATCTTGTGCTTCACGAGGTCGCCGATCGAGATGAAGGCGACCAGCGCGCCGTTCTCGACCACCGGAAAGTGGCGGAAGCGGCGGCGGGTCATCAGCCCGAGCGCCTCGTCGACGGTGGTGGCGGGCTCCACCGTGACCGCGGGCGAGGTCATGATCTCCTCGACGGGCAGGTCGAGGCAGGTGCCCCCGTGTTCGGCCAGCCGGTAGATCACGTCACGTTCCGAGACGATCCCGACCACCTTGCCCTCGCGCATTACCGGCAGAGCGCCGATGCGCCGGGTGGCGAGCGTGCGGACCACCTCGGATACCGGGGTGGTGCAGTCACAGGCAACGATGTCGGATGGTTCGCGTCGGGCGATGATACGAGCGATGGTCATGGGCGTGCTCCCTCTCTCTGGACAGGGAAAGTGCCATGATTCCCGGCAAAAGGCGAATCGGTCTGCCGCATTGCATCCAAGGCGGTGCCTTGCGCCGCACGCCGCGCCCCTTGCAGCTTTCGCGCGTTGCCAATCGGCATCATGCACGCCATGTCGGGGGCATGACCCGCAAGTCCCCTCTCGACGATCCGCACAACGCCGCCCACGCCTGGGCGCGTTACCGCAAGATCATGCGCTGGCTGCTCGCCGCGACCGTGCTGGTGGTGGCGACCGCGATAGGCCTGCTATTCGCCTATAACGGGGCGATCTCGGTGCATTTCTACATCGCGGTGGCGCTGGGGATCAGCTTCACCATGCTGCTCGGCGGGGGGCTGATGGGGCTGGTGTTCCTGTCGAACGGGACTGGCCACGACGAATCGTTCGACAACCAGATGCCCGGCCGTGACGAGCTGTGGAGCCCGCGGGAAGACTGAAGGATCAGTCCTCGCCGCCGAGCTTTGCCGTCAGCCGGTAATCCTCGACCGGCACGCCGCCGATCAGATGCTCCTGGATGATCCGTTCGAGCACCTTGGGGCCGCAGGAGTGGTACCAGACGCCATCGGGCCACACGACCGCGATCGGCCCCGCCGCGCAGATCTGGAAGCAGTCGGCCTTGGTACGCTGCACGCCGCCGCCGGGCCCGCGCTTGGCTGATTCGCCGCGCAGCGGGCCGACGAGGCCCAATTCCTTCATGCGCGACTTGAGGTAGCTCCACGCCTCCTCGCCATCCTTGCGCGAGCAGCACTTCTGCTTGTCCGACACCGCGCAGATCATGATGTGGCGCCCGATCGCGGTGCCGGTGGCCGGATCGCCGTAATGCTTGGCGAGAGAATGCTGCGCCGAGGCGAGCTCCTGCTTGCTCACTTCGCGTCCTCACGCTTCAGCCAGCGGTCCAGCCAGGCGAAGACGGTGTTGTGCCATTGCAGCGAGTTCTTCGCGCCCAGCACCCAGTGGTTTTCATCCGGGAAGACCAGCAATTGCGAGGGGACGCCGCGCTCCTGCAAGGCGGTGAAGCTCATCAGGCCCTGCGAGTAGGGCACCCGGAAATCCTGCTGCCCGGTGACGACCAGCATCGGCGTCTTCCACTTGCTCACGTGGTTGGCGGGGTTCCACCTCTCGTGGAGCTCGCGGTTCTGTTCGTAGGAGCCGCCGAAGTCCCAGCGCGGGAACCACAGCTCCTCGGTCGAATAATACATCGAACGGGTATCGAAGATGCCGTCGTGCTGGACGATGCACTTGAAGCGGTCGGGCCAGTTCCCGGCGATCCAGTTGACCATGTAACCGCCGTAACTCGCCCCCATCGCGCAGGCGCGGTCCCCGTCGATCTGGGTATCGAGCTTCAGAGCGGCGTCGAGGCCCTTCTGGAGGTCTTCGAGCGGCCCGCCGCCCCAGTCCTTGTTGATCGCATCGGTGAAGGCCTGCCCGTATCCGGTGCTGCCGTGGAAATCGACCGAGATCACGGCGTAGCCCTGCGAGGCGGTGACGCGCGGGTTCCAGCGGTTCGACCAGGCGTCGTTGAAGGAGCCTTGCGGGCCGCCATGAATGTAGAGGATCGCGGGGATCGGCCCCTGCTGGTCGGCGAGCCGCGTGATCTGGCCCCACACCGTGTCGCCCTTCGCGCCGGTGAAGCTGAAGCGGCGGGTGACGATGTTCGCCATGCCGCCCATGCGGGTGGTGGCGATATCGGTGAGCGGGCGGGCCTGCCCCATGTCCCGGGAGAGGAACAGCTCCGCCGGAGCACCCAGCGAATCGCGGGTGAACAGCGCGCCGCCCTTCGCCAGCGGCACGAGATTGGCGATATGCGCCTCGTTGCCCGCCATCAGGTTCAGCTCGGTGACCTTGCCGCTGGCGACGTCGATGCGGAAGGCGGGCGTGTCGAGGACCTTCTCTGCGGTCGCGATCAGGCTCTTGCCGTCGGCGCTCCAGGCGAGGCTGCCGAAGCTGAGGTCGACCTTCTCGGTGAGGTTGCGCACAGTGCCGCTCTTGAGGTCCATCAGGCGCACCGAAAGCCGGTCGGCTTCGTAGGTCGGCCGGTCCATCGCCAGCCACGCAAGATAGCGCCCGTCGGGCGAGGGCGCGGGCTGGGTATCGGTCGCTTCGTTCTGGCCCGTCAGCAGGTCCGGCTTCGCGCCGTCGAGCCTTGAGCGGTAGATGTCGAGGTTGGTCGAACCGGGCTCGCCTGCGTCAGAGAGGCGGGCGGTGAAGTAGAGCGCGGTGCCGTCGGGCGCGAAGGCGATCTCTTCGCCGCCGCCGAAGGGCATGGTCGGGGTGTCGGCGATGATCCCGGTGGCGGGGTCCTTGCCATCGACCGCAACGCCTTCGCCTTGCGCTTCTCCACCCTCGAGCGGGAAGACGAAGATGCGGTTGTGGAGGCCCGGGGTCGCCCAGCGGTCCCAGTGGCGCACGAAGCCGTCCGCGCCGTCATACAGCCGCCCGGTGCCGGGACCGGGGAGGTAGCGCTTCGCCGCGTCGGCGCAGCCGAAGGTCGGGCAGGTCCGGGGGACTTCGCCCCACACCGCGATGCGGCTGCCGTTGGCGGCGAGCTTGAACCCGGCGATGTCGGTGGCGGCGGCGGGGGTGACGAGCTGCGGCGCGCCGACGGTGCCATCCTTGGCGAGCGTCACGCGCCACACCCGGCTGAGCGTCGAAGCGCCCTTGTCCGGGTGCTCGCCGCTCAGGAAATAGAGCGCGCCGTCCGGGCCGAAGGCGAGGTCCGAGGCTTTCAGCGGCAGCGTCAAAGGCTGCGGCGTCGCGCCCGGCTTCGTCAGATCGAGCAGGTAGTGCTCCGGGCTGCGCTTGAGGGTCTGCGGATCGGTGGTGGTGACGCTGTAGACCGCCAGCGTTCCGCCCGCGTTGACCGCGGGGGCGCCGAGCCGCGGCAGGGTGACAAGGTCCTCGGCGCTCATCGGCGGGGTGGCCACCCCGGGCACGGCCGAGGCCGCGCGCGGCCGGGGAGCGTCCTGCGCGGCGAGCGGAGCGGCGAACAGAAGGGCGGCGGCGGCGAGCGTGACCGGAGTCAGGGCTCGCAAAGCGTTGGGACGGTGCATGGTGGCGGGGTTAGCCCGCCTTGTGCCCCTGCGCCAGCCCTCGGGCGTCCGCTTAGCGGCGCTTGCCGACGATCCGGGCGATTTCAGCCTGAACAAGGCTCTCGACCATCGTCGGCAGGTTCGCTTCGAGCCACTCGGCGAGCATCGGGCGGAGCAGTTCGCGGGTCAGCCCTTCGAGCGAAGTCTCGCCCGAACGGACGATCTGCGGGCGCGCGGGCGGTTCGGCGAGCATCGCCAGCGCCGCAAGATTCTCCTGCATCGCATCGCGCACCGTCTCGGCGATCAGCGGCGATTCCTCACCCTGCGTCAGCGGCAGGGCGGAAGGCTCGGGCGCCATGTCCATCTCGGACAGGTCCAGCACCTCGTCCTCGGCTTCGTCCGCATCGCGCACCTTGTGGGTGCGAACCAGCGGGGCGGGATCGGCCTCGTCGTCTTCGGAGACGAGCATCCGCCGGCGCCGCGCCTCGAGCGCACCGACGCGGTTGTCGCGGGCGATCACCTTCTTGATCGACTCGAGGATCTCCTCGACGGATGCCTCCCCGATCTGACCGCCCTTGTCCTGCGCCATGACTTCAGCCCCGTTCACGCGCCCGGGCCGTCCCGAATCGGGACCGCAAATTCATTCGCCGGGCAGCAATTGCGGGCCGATTGTTGCCGTGGCGGCCGGAATGTCAACGGTCCTGGTCGATTTCGGGGCAGGTTCGGGGTCGCGGTCCCAGTCGTTCATCTTGCGGCGCACCCGCTGGGCATTGACCGTTGGATCGTAAAGCGGCCCGCCGGTATCGAGGTTGAGGTCGCGCGCCTCGGCCCGGCCCATCAGCGCGAGCAGGTTGAATCCCGCGACATAGGCGTTGCGGCGTGCGGTCACGAGCTGGGCGCGGGCCTGCACCAGCTCCTGCTCGGCATTGAGCACGTCGAGGATCTGGCGGTTGCCGATCGAGTTTTCCGCGCGGACGCCCTCAAGGCTGAGTTCGGCGGCTTCGACCGCGGCCTGCGCGCTCTTGATGACAGCGTTGGCGGCCTGCCAGTTGGCGTAGGTCGAGCGGGTTTCGGCGATGATCTGGCGTTCGGACGCGATCACGTCCTCAAGCGCGGCGCTCTCGCGCGCGCCGGCCTGGCGCTGACGAGCGGCGGGGAGCCCGCCCTGGAACAGCGGGATCGTGACCCGCACACCGGCATTGGCGGTCTTTTCGCTCTGCGCGAATTGCGCGGCAACCGGGCCGCCGAGCGTGCCGAAGAAGTCGCTGTATTCGCCGTTGACGAAGAGGTTCACGGTCGGCAGCCGCCCTGCTCCGGCCGCCTTGGTATGGAACCCGGCCGCCTCGGCGCGCTGCTTGGCGGCTTCGAGATTGGGATTGTTCTCGAGCGCGCTGACGATCGCCGTGCCCACGCTATCCGGCAGGCCCGGCAGCGGCGGCGGCGGTGCAAGCTCGCCCGGCTCCCGCCCGACCAGCCGGATATAGGTCTCGCGCGCGGCGATAAGGTTCGCCTGTGCGGACTGGAGATCGCCCTCCGCTACCGCGAGGCGCGAGCGCGACTGGGCGACGTCGGTGATGGTCAGGTCGCCGATCTGGAAGCGGTCGCTGGTCGCTTCGAGATTGGTGCGCAGGACAGCGACGTTGTTGGTTGCGAGCGCCGCCAGCGCCTCGGTGCGCAGCACGTCCATGTAGGCGGCGACGACCTGGCTGAACAGCGCGCTCTCGCTGTTCCGCAGGTCTGCCTGCCCGGCTTCGACCCGCTCGCGCGCGGCGCGGATGTTGTTGCGGACCGCTCCGCCCGAATAGACCGGCACCAGCAGCTGCGGCCCGATGCTGAGGTTGCGTTCCGGCGCGGTGAAGGCGTTGGACGATTGCTGGATGAACTCGATGTGCGTCGCGGTGACATTGACCGTCGGGCGGCCCTGCGCGCGGTTGATCGCCACGTTCTCATCCGTGGCGCGCTGGGTGGCCCGGGCGGATTCGAGCGTGGGGTTGGTGTTGTAGGCATTCACCAGCGCCTCGCGCAGGTCATCGGCCATCGCCGGAGCGGCGCCAAGCGCGGCGAGCGCCAGCAGGCTTGCCGATCCGGCGTACCGGAGCGATCGCCCAAGCGGCTGCCGAAGCGGCTGGGCGCGCAACGAGGCCATGCGGCGGTTCACGCGAAGGTCCAGCTCTTGGGGATGGCGAAGGCGGGCAGCACCGGGATGCCGAGGTCCTCGATCGGCTGCAGGTTCACCTGCCCGGCAATCTTGCGGCCCGACGCGAGCCGGGTGACCTGGCGCAGCACCAGCCCGGTGACGATCCGGCCACCTTCGGCCAGTTGCGCGGCGAGCCCCTCGGGCAGTTGCTCGATGGCGCCGTCGACCGCGATCAGCGTGTAGGTGCCGCTACCGGTCATTCCCGCAGCCTCGGCGGCGGAGACCTCGGTCAGCTCGGCCACCAGGGGCCGGAGCAGCGCGGCGAGGTAGCCGGTGCCGCCGCTCACCACCAGCACGCGGTCATCCCGGCCGGGCGCCGCCTCGCTCAGGAGCTTTCCGTAGAACAGCGGCGCTGCCAGCTGACCTTGTGCCCCGAGCGACACGGCGCGGTCGATATAGGCGACCGCCGTCTTGTCCGCAGGCAGGAAGTCCTCGCGCGGCACCGCGATCATGCGGGCGAGCACATATTCCTCGTTCACGCCGCTGGTGCGCAGCTGGCTGTCAATCATCGCGCGGCGGGCGACATGGGTGTCGGGCGGGGTCATCGTCATGGTGCTCATAATCTTCCGGGAAGCTGTATTAGGAGTGCAATACAGCGGTCAACCCTCTCCTTAAACCCGTGGTGGCCCCGTTCCAAGGCCTTTGGATGGCAATTCGACACCCTGCGGCCCGTGCATTTTGGCGATTTTACGGCTTTGACCTCGCCTGTGCCGGTGCTTAGGGGAGCGCCGAACCCTGTGGGGTGCATTTCGACTTAGTGAGGGATGGCTTCGATGAGTGACATGACGGCGAATGGGCAGGACGTGCGGATCGAGACGGATTCGCTGGGCGAAGTGGCGGTTCCGGCCAACATGCACTGGGGCGCGCAGACGCAGCGCTCGATCGTCAACTTCCCGATTGGCGGTGAGCGGATGCCCCCGGCGCTGGTCCGCGCGCTCGGCGTGCAGAAGCTCTCGGCGGCGAAGGCCAACATGAAGCTCGGCGTGCTCGATGCGGGCATCGGCGAGGCGATCGTGCAGGCCGCGCGCGAGGTGATCGACGGCACGCTTGCCGACCAGTTCCCGCTGGTGGTGTGGCAGACAGGATCGGGCACCCAGTCGAACATGAACGCCAACGAGGTGATCGCGAGCCGCGCCAACGAGATTCTCACCGGCAACAAGGGCGGCAAGACCCCGGTCCACCCCAACGACCACTGCAACATGGGGCAGTCGTCGAACGACACCTTCCCCACCGCGATGCACATCGCCGCGGCGAGCGAGGCGCTCGATCATCTGATCCCGGCCCTGAAGAAGCTGCACGGCGCGCTGGATGCCAAGGCGCAGGAATTCGCCGACATCGTCAAGATCGGCCGCACGCACCTGCAGGACGCGACTCCGATGACGCTGGGGCAGGAGTTCTCGGGGTACGCCAAGCAGATCGAATACGGCATCGCCCGCGTCGAGGCCGCGCTGCCGCGTGTGCTCGAACTGGCGCAGGGCGGCACGGCGGTCGGCACCGGGATCAACGCCAAGGTCGGCTTCGACACCGCCTTTGCCGCCGAGGTTGCCGCCGAGACCGGCCACGCCTTCGTCACCGCCCCCAACAAGTTCGAAGCGCTCGCTGCGCATGACGCGATGGTGGAGATCTCGGGCGCGCTGAACGTGCTCGCGGTGAGCCTGATGAAGATCGCCAACGATATCCGCCTGCTCGGCTCCGGCCCGCGCTCGGGTCTCGGCGAACTCAGCCTGCCCGCCAACGAGCCGGGCTCCTCGATCATGCCGGGCAAGGTCAACCCGACCCAGTGCGAGGCGATGACGATGGTCTGCGCGCAGGTGATGGGCAATCACATGACGGTGACGGTCGCCGGATCGCACGGGCATCTGGAGCTCAACGTCTTCAAGCCGGTGATCATCTACAATGTGCTGCAATCGATGAAGCTGATCGGCGATGCCTCCCACGCCTTCACCGACAATTGCGTCGTGGGCATCGAGGCGAACCGCGACCGGATCACCCAGCTGCTCAACGAGAGCCTGATGCTGGTCACCGCATTGAACCCGCATATCGGTTACGACAACGCGGCCAAGATCGCCAAGAAGGCCCATGCCGAGGGGACGACCCTGAAGGCGGCGTCGCTCGCGCTCGGGCTGCTCACCGAGGAGCAGTTCAATGCGTGGGTGGTGCCGGCGGACATGATCAAGCCGAGGGACTGACCGCGCCACTGGTCGAGCCTGAACGGCTGTTCATCATTCGACCAAGGCCCGAGTCCGCCCGACAATAAGCGCCTCTGCCAGTGGCGCATCGCGGGCGGGGGCGTTATCGCTCGTGGCCGTAATGAGCATGATCCCGACCAGCGCAGCCGCCCACGGCGAGCCCGCCCCCACCGTTTCGTTCCGCACGGTGCTGTTCTCCATGGTGGTGCTGTGGGCGACCTACTTCGTCCTCACCACTGTGCGCAGCTTCGTGATGGACTTCGGGCTGCAGTTCGAGCTCGGCTGGCGCCGCCTGCTGGTGACCGCTGCGGGGATCGCGCTGACAGTCGTGTTGTGGCTGCTCCTGCGATTGTTCGACAATCGCTCGCTGTGGATCAAGATCAGTGCCGCGCTCGCGCTGGCGATGCCGGCGGCACTGGCGATCGGGCAGGTCAACTACTTCGTGTTTCAGGACATGGAAGCTGTCGGCTTCCAGGCCTATGCCCAGAAATACAACATCAACCTGCGCCGGGACGAAGCCGGCAACCTGCTCGTCGATGTGCCCGGCCCGCGTGGCACTGACGCAAGCGCGGCTCCGGACAAGCAATCGGTTCTGGTGGAGCCTGCGCCGGAGACCTACTCCGATTTCTGGCGCAAGCTGCTCGACGTGGCGCTGGGGCGCTATTTCCTGCTGCTCGCCTGGGCCTCGACCTATTTCGCGCTGCTGGCCGGGGTGCAGGCGCGCGCGGCGCAGGCCCGCGAGGAGCAGTTCCGCTCCGCCGCCAAGGCCGCCGAGCTGCGTTCCCTGCGCTATCAGGTGAACCCGCATTTCCTGTTCAACACCCTGAACTCGCTGTCCGCGCTCGTGATGACGGGCCGCGCCGACCGTGCCGAGCGGATGATCCAGACGATCAGCCGTTTCTACCGCCACTCCCTCGCCAACGAGCCGACCGCCGATGTCGCGCTCGAGGACGAGTTCGATCTCCAGAAGCTTTACCTTGCCATCGAGGCGGTGCGCTTTCCGACGCGGCTGGTGACGGTCTACGACCTGCCCGCCGATCTCGCTGACGCCCGGGTGCCGGGGATGATCCTCCAGCCGCTGGTCGAGAATTCGGTGAAATATGCCGTCTCCCCCGTGTCGCGTCCGGTGACCATCACCCTTGCCGCGCGGGAAGAGTTCGATAGGCTGGTGATCACCGTCGGCGACGACGGTCCGGGCGTCCCGCAGGGCACCACCCACGGTTTCGGCATCGGCCTTGCCAATGTCCGTGACCGGCTGGAGGCGCGCTTCGGGCCCGATATCGGGTTCAGCTCGGCCCCGGTGCCGGGCGGCTACTGCACGGAGATTCGCATTCCCCTGTCCCGTCCCCTCAACCAGCAGAGCAACCGCCATGCATGAGACCGAGACCGAAGTTACCGCCCTTCGCACCCTGATCGTCGACGACGAGCCGCTCGCTGTCGAGCGGGTGCAGGTGATCTGCGCCGAGATCCCCGCCGTGCGCGTGGTCGGCACCGCGAGCGACGGCGCCGCCGCGCTGCGCCTTGCCGAGAAGCTGCAGCCCGATCTGGTACTGCTCGACATGACCATGCCCGAACTGGACGGCCTCGGCGTCGCGCGGCACTTCGCGCAGGCCCCGCAGTCCCCCGTGGTGATCTTCGTCACCGCGCATGATCACTTCGCGGTCGAGGCCTTCGATCTGGAGGCGGTGGACTATGTGCTCAAGCCTGTCTCCGCCGACCGGCTGGAGCGCGCCATCGAGCGCGCCGTCGCCCGCCGCGGCCAGCGCCGCCAGAAGGCGAGCCGCTTCCTCGACGAGCTGTGGGTGCCGCACCGTTCGGAGCTGCTGCGGATCGCGGTCAGCGAAGTCCACCAGATCGACGCCGAGCGCGACTATGTGCGCCTCCATGTTGGCGGCCCGGAAGCGGGGCGGTCGTACCTGCTGCTCCAGACCATCGCCGGGCTGGAAGAGCGGCTCGATCCCGAACAGTTCATCCGTATCCACCGCTCGACGATCCTGCGCCGCGACCATATCCGCGGTCTGAGGCACGATGGTCTCGGCGTCTGGTCGGCGGAGCTCGTCAACGGCGAGGCGCTCAGGATCGGGCGGACTTATCTCGCCCGCGTGAAGGCGATGGCGGGGCGGTAGGATTTTCGCTTGCGTGCCACCTTCGGTGGCGCAGACCCCCCGCCCCTCCTCCCCACCCGGCCACCAATAGTACCACTATGCCGTGGTGGCCGGGTCGGGAGGAGGGGCGGGGGGTCTGCATTTCGCGCTAGCGAAATCGCCACACAAAAAAACGGCCCGAACCCCAGGGACTGGAAGGGTTCGGGCCGTATCGCTGCACCACACCGGGTGGGCGGTGCAGACAAGCATGCGCGGTTCAGCCGCCGCGCTGCTCGTTCGCGATCACTGCGGCGACCTGCTTCTTCGCGTCAGAGCGCGACTTGGCGAGGCAGGCCTGCGTTTCGTGGTTCATCATCCGTGTGCCGGTGTTGAGATTGGTCACGCGGCACGCCATCCGCACGGCTTTCTCGACGCGCTGGTCGAACTTCTTCTGGCCCTTGGCCGTGCTCAGATCGAGGTCCGAATAGGGCACCTGCACCTTGGTGTAGTTGATTTCCTGCGCCATCGCGGGAGCGGTCGCGGCGCCAGCAAGGCCGACGGCTACAAGGGCTTGAACAGCTGTTTTCGCAAGGGTTTTCATGACAGGGTTCTCCATCTCTCGCAGGGGCTGGGATCGGGGGGGCTCGATCCTTGGGGGGGGCCAGCGACCCTGCTGAAACCCTGATACGCCGCTGCCTCAGGGCGCGCATTCGAGGTTCGATCAACCCGCGCGCGCCGGTCGACCGGCGCGGCGGCAACGGGACCAACGGCGCGAAAGCGGCGACAAATGGCCATTTTCAATCGACCAGCGCGCGCCCATAACGAGGCCATGAACTGGGCGACGGTCACCATCTTCCTGCTGGGCATCGTGAACTTCGCGATCAACCGGGCAGTGTTCGCCAGCGGGCACCCGCTGCTGGTGCGCCTGCCGTCCGCCAGCCAGACGCTCGGCAGCCGCTTCGCGCTGGGGAGCGAGTTCGCCGTGCTGTTCTTCGCCCTGCTGCTCTCGGTCCGCGGCTGGCCGGGTTATGCCTGGGCCTATGCCGTCTACTCCGCGTTCAACGTCGGGGCGGCGTGGCTCATCCTGAGCCGCCGGGTCTAGAATGGACCCATCGGCCAACCTCGCCTGCTGGCTCGTGGTCAACCCTTCGAGCGGGAGCAATACCGACACGTCGTCCGACATGCTCGCCGCCGCGCTGGCCGAGCGGGGGTTCCGGGTGGACCGGACCATCGCCTTCCCCGACGACCCCCTACCTGACGTGGCGAGCCTCGAGGCGGCGGGCGCGCACATGGTGGTCGTCTACACCGGCGACGGGACGGTCAACGCGCTCGTCAACAATCTCGCCGGATGGAGCGGCGCGGTGCTGGTCCTGCCCGGCGGGACGATGAACCTGCTCGCCAAGCGTCTGCACCGGTCGCTGGCGCTCGAGGGCATCCTCGACATCGTTGCCGGCGGCGGCGCCCGCCGCGGGCGGCCCGCCTGCGTGCGCTGGAAGGATGGCCTCGCCTTCGCCGATGTGCTGGTCGGGCCCGGCGCATGCTGGAGCGAGGTCCGCGAATCGATGCGCAGCGGCGCCATCACCGAGGTGGCGGCGAGCGCCATCGACGCGATCCGGCAGAGCGCCAGCGGCCCCTTTGTCACGGCGCCCGGCCTGCGCCTCGCCCGCGCCGACGGCTACGCGCTCATCGAGCTTACCCCGGGCGAGCACGGTTTCCAGATCGACGGCTTCTATGCCGAGGCCACGCTCGATTACGCACAGCAAGCCTGGGCGGTGCTGCGCCACCGCTTCCGCGAGGGGCCGCACGACCGGCTGGGGGTGGCCGAGGCGGTTGAACTCGCCAGCATCGACGGCAGTCCGCTGGCCTGCCTCATCGACGGAGAACCCGCAGAGTGCCCTTCCCCTTTCCGGTTCACTGTCGAGCCCTGCGGCGTCGATCTGCTGGCGACCGCGCATGACCTCTAATCCCGTGCGCCTCTTCCACCTTTCCGACATCCACTTCGGGCTCGAAGACCGCGAGGCGCTGGCCTGGGTGAAGCGCGAGATCGCCGCCAAGCGTCCAGACGCGGTGGCCATCACCGGCGATCACACGATGCGCGCCCGCCAGCGCGAATGGGACGCGGCGACGCGCTGGATCACCGGGCTCGATGTGCCGGTGACGATCAGCATCGGCAATCACGACATGCCCTATTTCAACCCGGTCGAGCGCTTCGTAACGCCCTACAAGCGGTTCGAGGGTATGAAGGCGCTGGTCGAGCGCGAGCTGCTCCTGCCGGGCCTGGCGATCGTGCCGTTGAAGACGGTGCGCCGCTGGCAGCCAAGGCTCAACTGGTCGAAGGGCTGGGTGACCGACGAAGCGCTCGTGCAGTGCCTCGCTGCGCTGGATGCCCTGCCGCAGGGCACGAAGGCGCTGGTGGCGGTGCATCACCCCCTGCGCGAGGTCGGCACGCACGGCACCGCGCTGACCCGGCACGGCGAGCAGGCGCTCACCGAACTGGCGCGGCGCAAGGTGCTTGGCGTGCTGTCCGGCCATGTCCACGATCCCTTCGACATCGCCGAGCCTACTTCCGAAGGCGAAGTGCGCATGATCGGCGCGGGCACGCTGTCGCATCGCCTGCGCTCGACCCCGGCGAGCTTCAACGAACTGGTGTGGGATGGCACCACGCTTTCGGTGACCGTGCGCAATGTCGAGCACCTCCCGAGCCGCGCCATGCGGATCGCGGACGTCCCGCCGGACGCCATGCCCCCGCGCACCGAGGGCCAGCCGGTCGCCCCGGTCGGCCGCGTGCCGCCAGTCGATCCGCCGGTGCACTGAAGCGCCGCCGCACTCCGGTAACTTTACGGGGATGGGAGTTAACCTTCTCTCTATCTCCGGCCTTAAGCCTTTGTTGGTCATATCGCCGCGCCGGGCGGACGAGATGGCGCCAGCGTCCCTTGTCCTGCCGGCGATCCGTCAGCGAGGGGAATGGCTTGTGTTCAAGGCGATTATGCTCGGCGCGGTCCTGACCGGGGTGCTGGCGCTGGTGATCGGTTCGCAGGGCAGCAGCGGGGGCGTGCTGGCGATCCATCCGGCGACGTTCGCCGATATCAAGTTCTACTGGTCGTGGCCGATCTTCTTCACGGGGACCGGCCTGTCCTTCGGGATCATCCTGATGATGCGCTGAGCCACGTCTCCGGGCTCGGGCGCAGCATAGGAAAAGGGCGGCTCCCTTGCGGGGGCCGCCCTTGACGTTTCCGGATACCGGAATTCGGTTTTTAGCGCTTCGAGAACTGGAAGCTGCGGCGAGCCTTGGCCTTGCCGTACTTCTTGCGCTCGACCACGCGGCTGTCGCGGGTCAGGAAGCCTTCAGCCTTCACGGCGGAGCGCAGCTCCGGCTCGTACTTGGTCAGCGCCTGGGCGATGCCGTGCTTCACGGCGCCCGCCTGGCCCGACAGACCGCCGCCGCGCACGGTGCAGACGACGTCGTACTGGCCGGTGCGATCGGTGATCGTGAAGGGCTGGTTGATCACCAGACGCAGGGTCGGACGCGCGAAGTAGAGTTCCTGATCGCGGCCGTTGATGGTGATCTTGCCGGTGCCCGGCTTGACCCACACGCGGGCAACCGCGTCCTTGCGGCGGCCGGTGGCGTAGGAGCGGCCCTGCGCGTCGACTTCACGGTCGCGCAGCGGAGCGGTGACGCGGGCGATCTCGGCAGCGTCGCCCTGCGGCACGCCGGCAGCGATGTCCTTGAGGTCGGCGAGGTCCGAAACGGTGGTGGTTTCATCAGACATTATGCGGCCACCTTGTTCTTGCGGTTCATGGAAGCGACGTCGAGCACCTGCGGCTTCTGGCCGTCATGCGGGTGTTCGGTGCCGACATAGAGGTGCAGCGCCTTCATCTGCTGGCGGCCGAGCGGACCGCGCGGGATCATGCGCTCCACGGCCTTCTCGAGCACGCGCTCCGGGAAACGACCGCCGAGCACCTTGGCCGGGGTGGTTTCCTTGATGCCGCCGGGGTGACCGGTGTGCTTGTAATAGATCTTGTCGCCCATCTTGTTGCCGGTGAACTTCACCTTCTCGACGTTGATGACGATCACGTGATCGCCGCAATCGACGTGCGGGGTGTAG
>JAIYAM010000009.1 GCA_027489065.1 Erythrobacteraceae bacterium
AGCGGTCGACCTTGGTGGGGTCCTTGCCGCTGAACGCGCCGCCGCCGTGGGGCGAGGCGCCGCCATAGGTGTCGACGATGATCTTGCGGCCGGTCAGGCCCGCGTCGCCATCGGGACCGCCGATCTCGAAGCTGCCCGTGGGGTTGATGAAGTATTCGGTCTCGCGCAGCAGCACCGGCGGGATGACGTCGGCGATGACCTTCTTCACATAGGCTTCGAGCTCGGCCTGCTTGGCCGGATCGCTCTCGTCATACCCGGCCTTGTGCTGGGTCGAGACGACCACCGCGGTGGCGGCGACCGGCAGCGAGCCTTCGTAGCGCAGGGTCACCTGGCTCTTGGCGTCAGGCTCGAGGAAGGGCGCCGCGCCCGAGTGGCGGTCGGCGGCCATGCGCTCGAGGATCTTGTGGCTGTAATAGAGGGTGGCCGGCATCAGGTCCGGGGTCTCGTCGGTCGCGTAACCGAACATGATGCCCTGGTCGCCCGCGCCTTCGTCCTTGTTGTCGCCGGCATCGACGCCCTGCGCGATGTGCGCGGACTGGCCGTGGAGACGGTTGATGAATTCGAACTTCTCCCAGTGGAAGCCGTCCTGCTCGTAACCGATCCGCTTGACCGTTTCGCGCACGGTCTTCTCGATCTCTTCCTTGGCGCCGGGAGCCCACTCGCCGTTTTCGTAAACACCCTTGCAGCGGATTTCACCGGCAAGGACCACGAGCTGGGTGGTGGTCAGGGTTTCGCAGGCGATGCGCGCTTCCGGGTCCTTCGACAGGAACAGGTCGACAATGCCGTCCGAGATCTGGTCGGCGACCTTGTCGGGATGGCCTTCGGAGACGCTTTCGGAAGTGAACAGATAGTTGGTGCGCATGAATACCCCGGGCTGAGAGTGCGGTTCGGCGAGGGCGGAAAGGCACCTTATAGAGATATAAGGAAACCTTTATGTCCTCCGCTGTGCCGATCCGCCCTAGCCGCGCGCGCGCCTCAGCGCAAGCACTCTCGGGAGCCCGAGGCCGAACAGAATGAACAGCGCCGCCCAGCCAAGCGTCAGGGTGTGGCCGAAGCAGCCGAATAGCGTCGGCGCCTCGGCTTGCGGAACGAAGCCTGCGACTGCGCCCGGCTTGCCCGTGCCGATCGCCTGCCGGACAAGGCCGTCCGCGTCGATCACCGCGCTGATCCCGGTGGTGGTCGAACGGATCACCGGCAGCCCTTCCTCGATCGCGCGCATCCGCGCCTGCCCGACGAATTGCGGCGAGCCCCAGCTGCCGAACCAGCCGTCATTGGAGGGGTTGAAGATGAAGTCCGGCCGGTTGGAAGGGTCCACGACCTCGCCCGAGAAGACGATCTCGTAGCAGACCTGCACGCCGACCTTCCCCTGCGCGCCGAGATCGAGGGTGCGCGGACCGGGGCCGGGGACATATTCGATGCTGCCGGCCACCAGCCGCGAGATGCCGAGCGGCTCGAGCAGGGGGCGAAGCGGGAGGTATTCGCCATAGGGCACGAGGTGCGCCTTGTCGTAACCCGCGACGATGCGCCCTGCGCCATCCAGCCCCATGACCGAATTGCGCGCGCTGACGAGCTTGGGGGTGCCATCCGCGCGCTTGGCGAAGTTGAGGTTCACGACGCCGGTGAGGAGGGTCGATCGCGGCCCGATCACCGCGCCAATGCGGCGGCGGGCGTAGGCCGGATCACCCTCGGCGGTGGCTTCGAAGTAATAGGCCTCGGGGTAGCCGTCCTCGAGGAAATCGGGGATCGCGCTCTCGGGCCACAGCACGATGCGCGATTGCTCGCGACCCGGTGCGGTAAGGCGGGTGAGGCGCGCGAACTGCTCCTCGTACTTGGAGGGATCGTTGAGCTCGGCCTGCGGGAGATAGGGCTGGACGAGGGTGTAACGGCGCTGGCTGTCGGGCTTCGTCGGCGTGCCGGGCACGCTCATGAAGATGGCGAGAACCGCGATCGGAACCACCAAGCCGGTCCAGTTGCGCCGCATCCCGCTGTCGAGGATCATCGCCGCGATGAGGACCGTCAGACCGGAAAAGGCGTAGGTGCCGAGCCACGGCAGGACACTCGCAAGGCCCACGGTGTCCCATGGCCCAAGCAGCATCAGACCCACCGGGGGCCAGGGATAGCCGGTGAACACCCACCCGCGCAGCCACTCGGTGACGATCCAGGCGCCGGCGAGCACCAGAGCGAAGGCCCACATCGGACGTTTTCTCGCCAGCAGATGCGCAGCGAGCGCCGCCAGCATCGGATAGACCGCGAGGTAGATGCACAAGAGCGGCACCGCAGCCCAGCCGAGCACCTCGGGCATCTTCGCCTGATGGGTGAAGGCGGTGGCGATCCAGTTGTTGGCGAGGGTCAGGTGCGCCCAGCCGAACAGCCACCCGCGCCACGCGGCGCTGCGCCATGTCGGCGCGGTGTGGACGAGCCACACGAACCCGGCGAGGGCCGCTAGGCCGAGCGGCCAGAGGTGCAGCGGCGGATAGGCGCAGGCGCCGATCAGCCCGAGCGCAATGGCGGCGAGTGCCGGGCGACGCTGCGCCAGCGCGGGAACCGCCGCCAGGCGCTCAAGCATTGCGATCAGCCGACCGTTTCGAGCGCGCCGTCGCTGGAACCGCTATCGTCGCTACGGATCGAGGGCGGGAGGATCGAGCTGTCGATCACGCCGCGGTTGCCCGCGCCGTCATCGTCGGCAGCCTTGCGCGGGCGGCGCGCACGGGCGGGCTTTTCGCTGCGTTCGGCCGGGCGCTCGGTGCGTTCAGGGCGTTCGGCGGTGCGTTCGGCGGCGCGTTCAGGACGCTCGGCGCGCTTTTCGCCGCGGTTATCGTCACGGTTGCCGTCGCGGGCCTTGCGCTGCTGCTGCGGCTGGCGGCGCGGTCCGCGCTGGCGGTCGTCGCCGCGCTCATTGCCACGCTCGGCGCCCCGATCATTGCTGCGGTCGTCGCTCCGGTCGTCAGCGAGGAAGGATTCGCCCTCCTGCCCCTGTTCGCCTTCCATGACGTCGCCGCGCGAGTCATTGTCGGGCTGCTCGTAGACCGAGCGCGTCGGCGCTTCGCTGCGGCGGCCGCGGTCAAAATCGAAATCGTCGTCGCCGTATTCCTCGGCCTCGTTGCGATCATCGGGACGGCGCGCGCCGCCGCGCTGCTCGTCCATGCGGGCCTTGTTGTCGGCGATGACGCGGAAATAGTGGTCGGCGAACTGGAGGTAGTACTCCATCTGCACCCGGTCGCCGTTGTGCTGGGCGTCCTGGGCAAGCTTCTTGTACTTGTCGAGCATCTGCGGGGCATTGCCGCGCGCCCGGCTGTCGATCCGGTTCAGCTGCGCGCCGTTGCCGCCGCCCTGATTGCGGTTGCCGCGACCGCGACGCCGGTTGTTGCGATTATTATTCAAGGAAGTCGTTCCTTATCAGCGACCTGGCGCGATCAATAACTCTCCGCGCGGTCAACAGACCCCTATCTCTCGCGTCACGCATGGTCTCGGCGATGGCCTAGCCACAGCGTGCCGCGCGCTCCGCGCTGCCGCAGCCGGGGGCTTGCCCTGACGGCCGTATCAGCTGAGTTTAGGAGCTTGGCCCAGCCATCTGCGCCCTTCGCAGATCGTCTGGCCTGATAGACACGTAGCGACGTGAAACCGGTTTGCCAACCCCTGCCGCGCTTTTCTCTCAGCCGAGCACCAGCGCGCGCGGGCGGCCTGCCAGATCGCGGCGGAGCTGGACCGTGAAGCCAGCCCCGGTGGCCAGCGCGGTCACCGCAACAGCCTGATTCGCACCGATCTCGATGATCGCGAGCGCTCCCGGGTTCATCAGCTTGCGCAACTGGGGCAGAAGGATGCGGTAATCGTCGAGGCCCTCGGGTCCCGCGAACAGCGCGCTCGCGGGCTCGAATTCGCGCACTTGAGCATCGAGTTCGGCGGCGTCTTCCACATAGGGCGGGTTGCACAAGACGAGGTCGAAGGTGCCCAGATCATCCGCCCACCCCGCCTCGTGCCAATCGCGAAGGTGCCACGCGCTGCGCGCTACGAGCCCGAGCGCGGCGGCGTTCCCTTCCGCGACGTCCAGCGCTCCCGGCGAGGCGTCGATCCCCACGCCCTCCCACCCGGAACGGCTCGCCAGCACGGCGAGGAGCAGCGCACCCGTTCCCGTCCCCAGATCGAGTGCGCGCCCCTCCGGCCGCGCATGTTCCAGCGCCGCTGCGATCAACGTCTCGCTGTCGCCGCGCGGGATCAGGGTGGCGGGGGTGACCTTGAGGGTGAGGCCGTAGAACTCCGCCTCGCCCGTGATGTAGGCGACCGGTTCATGCGCGGCGCGGCGTTCGAGAAACGCGGCGAAGTCCTCCGGCGCGGGGTCGCGCATCGCCTTCAGAAGCATGTCCGAGCGGGTCATCCCGAGCGCGTGCGCCATCAGCAGTTCGGCATCGAGCCGCGCGGTGTCGCTGGTGGCGGCAAGGCGTGTCGCGGCGGCGCGGATCGCTTCGCCGACGGTCGTCATTCCGCGAGCGCTGCCAGCCGCTTGCCCTCGTCCTCGGCGATCAGGGCATCGACCAGCTCGCCCAGCCCCGGCCCGGCAAGCACTTCCTCGAGCTTGTGCAGCGTCAGCCCGATACGGTGATCGGTGACACGGCCCTGGGGGAAATTGTAGGTGCGGATCCGCTCGGAACGGTCGCCGCTGCCGACCATCGCCTTGCGCGCCTCGGCCTCGGCCCCCTGGGTGGCCTCGCGCTGGGCGTCGTAGAGCCGCGTGCGCAGCACCTGCATCGCCTTTTCCTTGTTCTTGTGCTGGCTGCGCCCGTCCTGGCAGGTCACCACGGTGCCGGTCGGCAGGTGGGTGATGCGCACCGCCGAATCGGTGGTGTTGACGTGCTGCCCGCCTGCGCCGGATGCGCGGTAGACGTCGATCTTGAGGTCCTTCTCCTCGACCGAGACATCCACCTCGTCCGGCTCGGGCAGCACCGCCACGGTCGCCGCCGATGTGTGGATGCGCCCGCCGCTCTCCGTTACCGGCACGCGCTGGACGCGGTGGACGCCGCTTTCGAACTTCAGCTTGGCGAAGACGCCCGTGCCGGTGACGTTGGCGATGACTTCCTTGAAGCCGCCGATGTCGGAGGCCGCGATGCTGACCGGCTCGACCTTCCACCCCTGCTCGGCGGCGTAGCGTTCGTACATGCGGAAAAGATCGGCGGCGAACAGCGCGGCCTCGTCGCCCCCGGTCCCGGCGCGGATTTCGAGCATCGCGGGCTTGGCGTCGGCGGAATCGCGCGGGAGCAGCGCGATGGCGAGGCGGCGTTCGAGATCGGGGAGGGTGGCCTTGATCGCGCTCAGTTCCTCCTCGGCCATGGCCTTCATCTCGGGATCGGCGAGCATTTCGGAGAGCCCCGCCATCTCTTCGCGCGCGGCTTTCACCTCGGCGGCGATCTTCGCCACCGGTTCAAGCTCGGCATAGTCGCGGCTGGCGCGCACGAAGGCCTCACCCTCGAGCGTGCCCGACGCCATGCGCGCTTCCAGCTCCGCAAAGCGGTGCGCGATCTGGTCGAGGCGTTCGGGGGGGATTTGCATGGCTTGCTGATTACTCGTTTTCCCGGGCCTGACCCGGGATCCCGCTTCTTAATGACCCGCCGCGAGAAGAAAAGCGGGGCCCCGGGGCAGGCCCGGGGAGGCGGCTAAGGTAACGGGTAGCGCTGTTCGTAGGTCGCCAGCACATAGCCTAAGCGTTCGTAGGCGTTGTCGAGCACCTGAAGTGACTGGGACGCCTTTCCATCACGAACGTCGAGCGATATCAGAATGACAGGATTAGCTTTCTTTGCCTTATCAAACCGCTTGCGAGCGCTCCCTGCTGCGAACAGTTCAACCTCTATTTGCTCACGGCGCAAGAAACTAACCAGCCCCACCGCATCCGACATTCGTGCGTCATTTTCGACCGCCACTGCCACTTCGGGCGGCGGAAGAAGCCCGAACCGATCCCCCACCAGCATCGCCAGCCGCTCGATCCCCGCGGCCCAACCCACGGCAGGCGTCGGAGCACCACCAAGCGACTCCATCAGCCCGTCATAACGCCCGCCGCCCAGCACCGTGCTCTGCGAACCCAGGGCGGCTGCCGAGGGGCTGCCCTCGTCGGGGATGAACTCGAAGGCGGTGTGGCGGTAGTAATCGAGGCCGCGCACGAGGCTTTCGGCGCGCACCCACTTCACGCCGGCCGCGTCCAGCCCCGAGGTGACGGCGGCGAAGAAGGCGCTCGCCTCCTCCGACAGGAAGGCGTCGATCTTCGGCGCATCGGCGAGGAAGGGCCGGTCCCTCGGGTCCTTCGAATCCAGAATGCGCAGCGGGTTCTTCTCCAGCCGCTCCTGTGATTCCTCGGAGAGCTGGTCCTTCACCGCCCGGAAATAGTCGATCAGCGCCGCCCGCCACGCCTCGCGGCTCTCCGCATCGCCCAGCGTGTTGAGGTGCAGGGTCACGTCATTGATCCCCAGCTCCTTTAGCAGCTGGTCGGCCATCGCCAGCAGCTCGACGTCCGCCTGCGGCTCGCCCGCGCCGATCACCTCGGCGTCGATCTGGTGGAACTGGCGGTAGCGGCCCTTCTGCGGGCGCTCGTAACGGAACAGCGGGCCGTGGGTGGCGACCTTCAGCGGCGCATATTGCTGCCAGCCGTCGGTAAGGAAGGCGCGCGCTATGCCGGCGGTGAATTCGGGGCGCAGGGTCAGCGATTCGCCGCCGCGGTCGTCGAAGGAATACATCTCCTTCGACACCACATCGGTGGTCTCGCCCAGCGAGCGCGCGAAGACCTCGGTCTTCTCGAACACCGGCATCTCCACGCGGCGGAAACGGTACAGGCGGCGGACGCGCTCGAAGGTCTCCACCACGAAGGCGAAGGCCTCGGCCTCGGGGCCGAAGATGTCCTGGGTGCCGCGGATGGCCTGGGGGGTCTTCTTGCTCATAGGAGCGCGCGATTAGGCTTACCTAGGGTCTTTCGCAATCCTGCGGCACCGATTAAGGCGCCCGCCGTTACCTCTCCGTCCGTACATCAAAAGAGAAACATCCATGCGCATCGACAAGATTCCGACCGGGGTGAATCCGCCCGACGATCTCAACGTGATCATCGAAGTGCCGGCCGGCGGCGAGCCGGTGAAGTACGAGTTCGACAAGGAAAGCGGCGCGCTGTTCGTCGACCGCATCCTTCACACGCCGATGCGCTACCCGGCGAACTACGGTTTCGTGCCGCACACCCTCTCACCCGATGGCGACCCGCTGGATGCGCTGGTGATCTCGCGCTCGCCCTTCATCCCGGGCTGCGTGGTGCGCGCCCGCCCGATCGGCGTGCTCAACCTGGAAGACGAGCAGGGCGGCGACGAGAAGCTGATCTGCGTGCCGGTCAACGAGACCTTCCCCTATTATGCCGACGTGATCGAGACGAGCGATCTGCCGAACATCATTTTCCAGCAGATCGAGCACTTCTTCACGCACTACAAGGACCTCGAAGCCGAGAAGTGGGTGCGCGTGGGCAAGTGGGGCGACGCGGCCGAAGCGCGTCAGATCACCATCGAGGCGATCGAGCGCTACGCTTCTCAATAGTGCAGCCGCCTCCGCGGCTGCATCCTCGGCGCTATTCCTCCGCTACGCTCCGGGCACCTGCGGGCGGCCATTCGGCCTTGCGGCCCGCCCGTTGGCGGGCCGGAGCAGTGCGACCATTAGCTGGATGCGCTGGGATCGGTCGCTTTAGCGACCGCAAGCCCGACCGGGCGCCCGCAGCGATGCGGCCTTCAGGCCGCATGAGCGAGGAATTCGCGCGCCGGATGGCGTGCGGAATCAAAAAGACGCCCGCGGAGGCGGGCACGGAAATCAGAAAACGCTCAGCAGCGCCTTGAAGATGATGGTGAGCGCGATCGGCAGGCCGATGGCCAGCGCCCAGAGCATCGCCGCATCTCGGCGGAAGGACGGGGCGAAGGCGGGGTCGAAGGCCTGGCTGTCGTCAAGATCGGCCCAGCGCTTCTCGAACCAGCGGCACACCGGAATGATGCCGCCGACCAGCACGATCAGCGCCAGATAGGGCAGCGCGCTCGAGGAACCTTCGGACAGCGCCTTGACGGTGAAGAAGATCTGCAGGGCGGTGTAGACCAGCAGGCCGTAGGCGACGTGGTCGCTCATGACCTTGCGCCAGTCGCGGGCTCGGGTCACCGGAAGGGCCGCCACGTGCTTGTCTGATTCCGCCATCGTGCCATCCCCACGGCTCGTTCATGTTGGCGACAGTATCGCAAAGCGCGCCCGAAGTTGCAACACGCCGCGCGGATTCGCCATTTTGTTGCGCCAGACGCAAGGCGGGCAAAGCAAACTGTTCTAAAGGCGCGTGGTTTGTGCTCGCGCTCCGGCGTGACGCTCACGGGCCGCAGGACTAAGCAAAAATCCTGCCAAACGCGGCTGCACCCTTTTCTGCCCTGCCAAGGGTGCTAAAGACGAATGCGACATGAGCACCGCAACCCTCTCCGATCCCGCCGGCAACCCGGACGTCGCCCAGCCGCTCGGCAGCGGGCTCGAGGTCATCTCGATCGCCAAGAGCTACGACAAGCGCGCTGTGCTCTCCGACATTTCCTTCACGGTGGCCAAGGGCGAGGTGTTCGGCCTGCTCGGCCCCAACGGGGCGGGCAAGACGACCTGCTTCTATTCGATCATGGGGCTGGTGAAGCCCGACTCGGGCCGCATCCTGATGGACGGCGAGGACGTCACCAAGCTGCCGATGTACCGCCGCGCGATCCTCGGCCTCGGCTACTTGCCGCAGGAAACCAGCATCTTCCGCGGCATGACTGTGGAGCAGAACATCGCCTGCGTGCTCGAACTGGTCGAGCCGGACAAGGCGACGCGCGCCTCCGAACTGGAGCGGCTGCTCGACGAATTCGGCCTCACCCGCCTGCGCGAATCGCCCGCGATGGCGCTGTCGGGCGGGGAGCGCCGCCGCTGCGAGATTGCCCGCGCGCTCGCGGCCAAGCCCTCGATCATGCTGCTGGACGAACCCTTCGCGGGTATTGACCCGCTCTCGATCAGCGATATCCGCGATCTGGTGAAGGACCTGAAGCAGCGCGGGATCGGCGTGCTGATCACCGACCACAACGTGCGCGAGACGCTCGACATCGTCGACCGTGCCTGCATCATCTACGGCGGGCAGGTGCTCTTCGCCGGCTCCCCGCAGGAGCTCGTCGCCGACGAGAACGTGCGGCGGCTTTATCTCGGCGAGAGCTTCACGCTCTAGCGTTCCGATGGCGCTGGGCCCCCGCCTTGACCTCAGGCAGTCGCAATCGCTGGTGATGACGCCGCAATTGCAGCAGGCGATCAAGCTGCTGGCGGCCTCCAATCTCGAAATCGAGACCTTCATTGCCGAGGCGCTGGAAGCCAACCCGCTGCTCGACACGGGTGGTCCGGCCGAACCGGGTGCCGAGCCCGAGCGTATCGAGATCGCGCCGCCTCCCGGCGAGGACGCGCCCGCCGATCAACTGATGCTGGCAGGCGGCGGCGAGGGCGATGCCCCGCTCGACCTGTCTTCGGTGGACCGCGACTGGGACACCGGGGACGGCGATGCGCGCGGTGCCCGCGATGCCGAGTGGGGCGCGGCGACCACGTCGGGCGCCGATCTGGCGGATATGCCCGACTGGGAGCAGCTGCGCGCCGCCGAGGTCACGCTCGCCGAGCACCTCGAAGCGCAGGTGGGCGCGCTCACCAGCGATCCGCGCACCGCCTTCATCGCCCGCCACATCATCGGCCTGCTCGACGACGCGGGCTACCTGTCCGCCACGATCGAGGAGGTTGCCGAGGATCTCGGGGTCGAACTCTTCGAGGCCGAGGCGGGGCTCACGCTGGTGCAATCGCTCGATCCGTCGGGCGTGGGCGCGCGCAGCCTGGCCGAATGCATCGCCATCCAGGCGCGCGAGGCCGATCGTTACGATCCGTGCATGGCGGCGCTGATCAGCAACCTCGATCTTGTCGCGCGCGGCGAGATCGAGCGCCTCAAGCGCCTGTGCCGGGTCGATGACGAGGACTTCACCGACATGCTGCGCGAGCTTCGCAGCTACAACCCGCGCCCCGGCCTCGCCTTCATGCCCTCCGACAGCAGCACCGTGGTGCCCGACATCCTCGTCAGCGCCAACACGGCCGGCGGCTGGGACATCGCGCTGAACGAGGAGACGCTGCCCAAGCTGATCGTCAACCGTGGCTACTTCCTCGAGCTCAATGCCGGCGCAAGCAGCAAGGAATCGCAGGGCTGGCTCAAGGAGAAGCTCGCCGACGCGCATTGGCTGATTCGCGCGCTCGACCAGCGGCAGAAGACGATCCTCAAGACCGCCGCGGAAATCGTGAAGCAGCAGGACGGCTTCTTCCGCCGCGGTGTCTCGGAACTGCGCCCGCTCACCTTGCGCGAGGTGGCCGAGCAGATCGGAATGCACGAAAGCACGGTCAGCCGGGTGACTAGCAACAAGTATCTCGCCTGCGCACGGGGCACTTTCGAGCTGAAGTACTTCTTCACCAGCGGCGTCGCGTCGGCCGATGGCGAGGGCGCGTCGTCGGCCGCGATCAAGGCGCGCATCAAGGCGTTGATCGACGCCGAGACGGCCAAGAACATCCTTTCCGACCAGCAGCTTGCCGAAATGCTCCAGAAGGAAGGCTTCGATCTCGCCCGGCGCACCGTGGCCAAGTATCGCGAGGCGATCGGTCTCGGATCGAGCGCCGAGCGGCGGCGCGCGAAGAAGCTCGCCAGCGTTTCCTAGCATTTTCCCATAGGCGACGCGGCGGCGTTAAGGGTTTATCGTCCCTATCAAATTCCGCCCGCACGGGGTGTGTCTCGAAAGACTCACTGCAAAACGTTAACGCCTTAAACTTCTTATTAACCTTTTTTGGTGAGAAGTGGCGTGGTTAACAGACGGCAACCTCTCCTAAGCGGGGGTTACCAAGGGGCCAGATACCAGGGCAAGGACAGGGGAATACGATGCGCGTTCTGCTGATCGAAGACGAGCCGACCACCGCCAAGGCGATCGAGCTGATGCTCACCACCGAAGGTTTCAACGTCTATTCGACGGACCTCGGCGAAGAGGGTTTGGACCTTGGCAAGCTGTATGATTACGACATCATCCTGCTCGACCTGAACCTTCCCGACATGCACGGCTACGACGTGCTCAAGAAGCTGCGCGTCGCCAAGGTGCAGACGCCGGTGCTGATCCTGTCGGGCATTTCGGAAATGGATTCGAAGATCCGCAGCTTCGGCTTCGGCGCTGACGATTACGTGACCAAGCCCTTCCACCGCGAAGAGCTGGTCGCCCGCATCTATGCCGTGGTGCGCCGTTCCAAGGGCCACTCGCAGTCGGTCATCCGTACCGGCAAGCTCGCCGTGAACCTCGACGCCAAGACGGTCGAAGTCGATGGCAGCCGCGTGCACCTCACCGGCAAGGAATACGCCATGCTGGAGCTCCTTTCGCTCCGCAAGGGCACCACGCTCACCAAGGAAATGTTCCTCAACCACCTCTACGGCGGGATGGATGAACCGGAACTCAAGATCATCGACGTGTTCATCTGCAAGCTGCGCAAGAAGCTGAGCCTCGCTTGCGGCGGCGAGAACTACATCGAGACCGTCTGGGGCCGCGGCTACGTGCTGCGCGACTCGGAAACCGAGGTCGAAGCGGCGTAACTGGTTGCGAGGGCGCCTCCGCGCCCTCGTCCTCGGCGGGTCCTTGTCGCCCTACCGCTCCGCTACTTGAGGGCACATGCGGCTCGCGCCGTGCGCTCGCGGCCCTTTGGGCCGGATCAGCTCTTTACTGAGAGGTTGGACGCCCGGGGGTCACCCCGGGCGTTCGCGTTTCAGTCTATGCGGTTGAAGGTCGTCGTGACCATCTGCGGCATGGCGTCGGCCGCCCAGACGATCGTCTCGGTCATGCTCTTCCCGTCTGGCGCGACGGTGTAGACCCGGGTCGAGACGCGCTCGCCGTTCTTGCCGAGCGTCATCACCAGCGTGTCGGCCTTGGGCTGGCGCAGCGACACCGAATCGATCCCGTGCATCGATCCCGTCACCGGCATGGCCACGCCATCCAGCGCGGCGGTCGATTGCGCCTCCATCTCCGTACCGTCCGGCGTGACGACCGTGACGACGATGCTCCAGCGCGCGTCCGAGAGCTGGCGGAAGGCCATCGTAACCGCGCGCGGGCGCTCGGCTTCGGGGATTTTGGCGACATCGAGCGACCAGCCACCTGCCAGCGGCGAGGCCTTCAAAGAGGCCATCGCGGCGGGCGCAGCGGCGCGCTCCGGGGCATGGGCGGTCGCGAGCAGCCCGGCGGCGGCGGCGAGGGGGAGGGCAATCAGCAGCATCATCAGTCCTTTCGACCAGCGGCCGCGTGCTTGCGGCCTGGCCTGATCCTCTGACGACGCCGCCGCAGCGGACAGATCAGAATTCCTGTCCCAGATTTTCTGTGCCGCCAGCAGCCGTGCCAGCTCGCGACTGCTGCCCACGCCGGTCTTGCGCCGCGCCTCGCGCAGCCGTTCGTTGATCGAGGCTTCCGAACGGCCAAGCCCAGCCGCGATCGACTTCACCGTGTGCCCGCCCGCGAGGAGCCGCAGGATCTCGAGCTCCTTGTCGGACAGCGTATCGAGGGAGATGGCGGTCGGTCGGGACATGCTGTCTGCTCACCACAGGCCATGCGCGGGCGTCCAGCACGAATTTCTTGTGATGCGGCGGCAGAGGTCGGCTCGCCGCGATTGGGGCCCGGCGGATCGCCTTGGCCGGAACGTCGCCCTCGTCCCTCCTGTTCCACCTGTCTCGAACGGAAGGAGAATCGACATGGCCGACAATCTCAAGGCAGGCGACAAGGTGACGTGGTCCAGCCACGGCGGAACGGCGCATGGCAAGGTGGTGAAGAAGCTCACCAGCGAGACCTCGATCAAGGGCCACAAGGTCGCCGCGACCAAGGACGATCCCCAGTTCCTTGTCGAGACCGACGAGGGCAAGCAGGCCGCACACAAGCCCTCGGCGCTCAAGAAGGCCTGAGCGATGGCCGAGCAGACCTTCATGCCGATACAGGCAATGGCCGCCGCCGCCAAGCGCGGGCTTCGCCTGCGGGAGAAATTCGGGCGCGGCGGCACGGAGGTGGGCGTTGCGCGTGCAAACCAGCTCGCCAACCGCGAGCCGGTCAGCGAGGCCGATCTCAAGTCGATGAAGAGCTACTTCGCGCGCCATGCCGTCGACAAGGACACGCACACCCACGAATGGGGCTCGGAGAAGGACCCGAGCGCCGGGTGGATCGCATGGCTGTTGTGGGGCGGCGATGCCGGCGCGAAGTGGGCCGAGGCGAAAGCGAAAAAGCTCGAGAGTTGACCCCCGGCGGGCCGGATGCCAAGCGCCCGCGCATGACGGCATTCAAGGAAGGCGATCCGACCACCATCGCGCGGCTTTACGGGCGCAGCGTCGGCAAGAAGCTCAGGCAGAAGCAGCAGGGGCTGGTCGACAACCTCCTGCCGAAGATCGCCGTGCCTGCCGAAGGTCCCGTGACCAGCGAGCTGCTGTTCGGCGATGCGCGCCCGCTCCACTTCGAGATCGGCTTCGGCGGCGGCGAGCACCTCGCCTACCGTGCCGACCTGCTCCCTGATCACGGCTTCATCGGTGCCGAGCCCTTCGTCAACGGCGTGGCGCAGGCACTGACCCATGTCGCCGACGAGCGCCTCGCCAACATCCGCCTGCACCACGGCGATGCATTGGAGGTGCTCCCCCGCGTGCCGGATGGCGCGCTGACGATGGCCTATCTGCTCCACCCCGATCCCTGGCCCAAGGCGCGCCATGCCAAGCGGCGCATGATGAACGATGGTCCGGTGAAGCTCATCGCGAGCAAGCTGAAGCCCGGCGGCGAATTCCGCTTCGGAACCGACCACGACGTCTACCTGCGCCACGCGCTGATGGTGATGCAGCGCCACACCGACCTGTTCGAATGGGTGGTGGAGAAGCCCGCCGACTGGCAGGTGCGCCCCTCCGGCTGGCCCGAGACCCGCTACGAGCACAAGGCGCGCACCGTCTACGGCCACGAGGTGTGGTACTTCCGCTTCCGCCGGCGCTGAGGCGACCCGCCGCACCGGCCTTGCCTGCCCGAATAAGTACGATAAATAGGCTTCTTGGACGGGTATCTGGCCCGAGCGGAGGCTTTCATGATCCGGTTCTGGCTCGCCCTTGCCCCCCTGCTGCTCGCCGGGTGCGCGGCGGTAACCCCTGATCCCGCGCCGCTCGGTCGCACCGTCGCCATCGACGCCGACTTCCCCGATCCGGCCGCGATCCGCGCCGCAGACGGCACCACCTATGTCTACGCGACGCAGGGCATGATCGAGGGGCGAATGGCGAATATCCAGCTCGCCCGCTCCCCGGATCTGGCGCGCTGGGAGCGGGTCGGGGATGCGCTTCCGGTGAAGCCGTCCTGGGCCAGCCAGACGCAGGATTTCTGGGCGCCGCATGTCGCGAGGGTGGCGGGGCGATATGTGCTCTACTACTCGGCCAAGCCCGATGCGGCGCTTACCGATCCCGACAGGGGCCTGTGCCTCGCGGTCGCGACGGCGGACAAGCCCGAGGGGCCGTTCACGGACAAGGGCGAGCCGCTGCTGTGCGGGCCGGGCTTCGTCAACATCGACCCGATGTTCTTCGAGGACCCCGCGAGCGGCAAGCGCCTGCTCTACTGGGGCTCGGGCTTCGGGCCGATCAAGGTGCAGGAGCTGTCCGAGGACGGGTTGTCGTTCGCGCCCGGCTCCGCACCGGTCGACCTCGTCCCGCCTGTCGCCACCGAGGACCCGGCCAACTACCGCCGGCTGGTCGAGGGGGCGTGGGTCACCTACCGCGAAGGCTGGTACTATCTGTTCTTCTCGGGCGACAATTGCTGCGGACCCAAGGCGCACTACGCCGTGATGGTGGCGCGTTCGCGCAGCGCGACCGGGCCCTTCGCAGTCAAGCCGGAGAACGGCGGGGTCATCCTCGCCGCAAGCCGCGGATGGGTGGCGCCGGGCCACAACGCGGTTCTGGAGAAGGATGGCGAGACCCTCATCCTCCATCACGCGGTCGATGCGGCGAACCCCCGGAGCCGCCCCGAGGACGAGGTCAACACGCGCCGCGTGATGCTCGTCGACCGGCTGGTCTGGAAGGACGGCTGGCCGGCAATCGCCGACTAGCGCCGCACCCGCCACCACGGCATCAGCGCGAAAGCCACCTGCGAGGCCAGCCCGAGGAGCGCGTGCGGCTCGGCGAGGCCGGTGAGCCATTCGCTCACCGTCTTGCCCATCAGCCCCACTCCCACCGCACACTCCGCCGCCATCAGCAGCGCGAAGGCGAGCACGCCGACGCCGAGCGCCTCGTCGCGGCGCGCAAGGCCGAAGCGCCGCACCAGCCACCCGGATGCAAGCCAGCTCGCTCCCAGCATCACCGGCAGTTCGATCAGGGTTGCGGGGAGCAGCCCCACGCGCGGGATCACCCACAGCACCCGCACCGTGCCGAGCACGAAGCCGAGCGCGAACACCATGGCCCAGTAGGTCGCTGCCGCCCGCATCACCCGCATCGCCTGCCTCCCCGCCTCGCCCTCTCGCCTTGCCGCAGTGGGCCCGCACCCTGTCCGATCCGGGCGGCATAGCACACCCATGACAGGACATCGCCTCGTGCAAGCAGGCAAAGCTGCTCCGAGACAATCCTGTCATCGGAGACGACGAACATGACCATCAGCACCTTGAAGGATCTCTACATCGACCAGTTGCAGGACCTCTACAGCGCCAATCGCCAGGCCGTGAAGGCGACGCGCGAGCTGGCCGAGTCCGCCAGTTCGGACCAGCTGCGCAGCGCGCTCGAAGCCGGGGCCGAGGGCATCGAGCAGGGCATGGACCACCTCAAGCGCTTGATCGAAAACCATAATGCCAATCCGCGCGGCGAGCATTGCCGCGGGATGGAAGGCCTTGTCGCCGAAGCGCGGGCGCATGGGGTGGAGGCGGATATCTCGGACGGGGACGTGCGCGATGCCTCGATCATCGCCCAGTACCAGCGCATGACGCACTACGGCATTTCGGGCTACGGCACGGTGCGCGCTTTCGCCGCCCGCCTTGGCCTCGAGGACGAGGCGAGCGTGCTCGAGCAGTGCCTTGAGGACACCCGCGGCGGCGACAAGAAGATGACCGCGATCGCTTCGGGCGAAGTCAACCGGGCTGCCGCCGAGGCCTGACCCGTCGGCGATGTTTCACGTGAAACACCGCCGCAAGGGCCGTGCAAAACGGCTCTGAGCGGGGTCTGGAGGGGATCAAGCAGGGGTCTAGCCCCGGTTTTACCCCCTCTGACGCCCCTCTCAGCCCACCACGCCCGCGCTCGCCAGAACGGCCAGCGTCAGCACGTCGGGCACGCTTGCGGTCATCGGCACGATCTGCACGGGCTTGTCCATGCCGATCATCATCGGGCCGATCGTCGCATTGCTGCCCAGCTCTCGCAGCAGCTTGGCCGACAGGTTCGCCGATTGCAGCCCCGGCATGATCAGCACATTGGCCGGCCCCGACAGGCGGCTGAACGGATAGAGCGCCATCACCTTGGGATTGAGCGCCGCGTCGGGGGCCATCTCGCCTTCATATTCGAAGCCCGGGTCCTCGCGGTCGAGGATCGCCACCGCTGCGCGGATGTTGTCGAGCCACTGGCCCGAGGGGTTGCCGAAGGTCGAGTAGCTCAGGAACGCCACCCGCGGCTCGTGGCCCATGCGGCGCGCGACCGCGGCGGTCTCCTTTGCGATATAGGCAAGCGCCTCGGCATTGGGGCGCTCGTTCATGGTGGTGTCGGCGAGGAAGGTGGTGTGGTTCTTGCCGATCATCATGTGGATGCCGAAAGGCAGCGCGCCCTCCTTGGCATCGAGCACCAGCGCCACCTCGCGCACGGTCTGCGCGAAGGTGCGGGTCATGCCGGTGATCATCCCGTCGCCATGCCCCAGCGCGACCAGCAGGGTGGCAAAGACGTTGCGGTCCTGGTTGACCATGCGCCGCACGTCACGCTCGGTGAAGCCGCGCCGCTGGAGCCGCTTGTAGAGGAAGGCGACCATCGCCGGCACATGTTCGCTGTCGGCCGAGTTCTGGATCTCGAAGCTGCCCGGATCGCCGACCGAAAGCTGGTGCAGCTTGTCGAGCACCGCCTTGGTGCGGCCCACCAGAATGGGCGTGCCATAGCCGAAATCGCGGTACTGGATCGCGGCGCGCAGCACCACTTCCTCCTCGGCTTCGGCGAACACCATCCGCTTGGGGTTGGCGCGCGCGGCCTCGTAAACCCCGCTGAGCACCGAGGTGGTGGGATTGAGCCGCGAGCGCAGCTGGATGCGATAGGCGTCGAAGTCCTCGATGCGCGCCTGCGCCACGCCCGAATCCATCGCCGCCTTGGCCACGGCCGAGGAAACGACCTCGATCAGCCGCGGATCGAAGGGCGCGGGGATGATGTAGTCGGTCCCGAACTTGTGGTTGCGCCCATAGGCCGCGGCGACTTCCTCGGGCACCTGCTGGCGCGCCAGCTCGGCAATCGCTTCGGCGGCGGCGACCTTCATCTCTTCGTTGATGGTGGTCGCCTGCACATCCAGCGCGCCGCGGAAGATGAAGGGGAAGCCGAGAACGTTGTTGACCTGATTGGGGAAGTCGGAGCGCCCGGTGGCGATGATCGCATCCGGGCGGACGGCCTTGGCCTCGTCGGGCATGATTTCAGGCACGGGGTTGGCCATGGCGAAGATGATCGGCTTGTCGGCCATCTTCCTCACCCACTCGGGCTTCAATGCGCCGGCGGCGGAAAGGCCGAGGAAGATGTCCGCGCCCACCAGCGCTTCTTCAAGGCTGGTTGCCGGGGTGGCGACCGCGTGGGCGCTCTTCCACTGGTCGACGCCGTCGCGGCCCGGCGTGATCGGGCCGGAGCGGTCGCACATGATCACGTTTTCGTGGCGCACGCCCATCGCCTTGATCAGCGCGGTGCAGGCAATCGCCGCCGCGCCAGCGCCGTTGACCACCACCTTCACATCGCGGAAATCGCGGCCCGTCAGGTGGCAGGCGTTGAGCAGGCCTGCGGCGGTGATGATCGCGGTGCCGTGCTGGTCATCGTGCATGACCGGGATCTTCATGCGTTCGCGCAGCGCGGCCTCGATGATGAAGCATTCGGGCGCCTTGATGTCTTCAAGGTTGATGCCCCCGAAGCTGGGCTCCATCAGCGCGACGGCGTTGATGAAGGCTTCCGGGTCTTCGGTGTCGAGTTCGATGTCGATCGAATCCACGTCGGCGAAGCGCTTGAACAGCACCGCCTTGCCTTCCATCACCGGCTTGGCGGCGAGCGCGCCCAGATTGCCGAGGCCGAGAATCGCCGTGCCGTTGGAGATCACGGCGACCATGTTGGAACGCGTGGTGTAGCGGGCCGCGAGCGAGGGATCGGCGGCAATGGCTTCCACCGGCACGGCGACGCCGGGCGAATAGGCAAGGGAGAGGTCGCGCTGCGAGGTCAGCGGCTTGGTCGCGGTGATCTCGAGCTTACCCGGCCGGATCGTCTCGTGATAGAACAACGCCTCGCGCGCGGTGAAGCCGCCCCTGTTGTCTTCGGCCATGGTGCCCGGTCCCTTTGAATTCCCGATTAATCAGTCGGGCTTCGCTTAGCGTCACGGGCGCAGGAGCGATAGGCCGGAATTTGCGCCGACTCCGGGGAAAGCGGAAGAGCCCGGCGTTCCGAATCGCTGCGGCGGCGGCTAGGCGAGGGGGATGGCCGCCCGCGACGATCCGAAACCCACTCCGATGATGGCGCAATACCTCGCGCTGCGCGAGGAAGCGGGCGATGCGCTGCTGTTCTACCGGATGGGCGATTTCTTCGAGCTGTTCTTCGAGGATGCGCGCAAGGCTGCGCAGATCCTCGATATCGCGCTGACGACAAGGGGCGAGCATGGCGGCGCGCCGATCCCGATGTGCGGGGTGCCGGTGCATTCGGCGGAAGGCTACCTTGCGCGGCTGATCAAGGCGGGCGAGCGGGTCGCCATCGCCGAGCAGGTCGAAACGCCCGACGAGGCCAAGGCGCGGGCCAAGCGCGAAGGCACGCCGTCCTCCAAGGTGCTGGTGGGGCGCGCCATCGTGCGGCTGGTGACGGCCGGCACGCTCACCGAGGAAGCGCTGCTGGAGCCGCGCCGCGCCAATGTGCTGGTCGCGCTCGCGGAACTGCGGGGCGTGATCGGGATCGCCGCCTGCGATGTGTCGACCGGAGCGATGGTGCTGGAGGAATGCGCAGCCGAGCTGCTCGGCGCGGCGCTGGCGCGGCTTTCGCCGAGCGAAGTGGTGGTGCCCGAGGATTGGCAGCATGGCCCGGACGAGGCGATCTATCGGCCTCGCTCGACTTTCGCGAGCGATGCGGGGGCCGAGCGGCTGAAGGCGGTCCACGGCGTGGCGACGCTCGATGCCTTCGGCGCCTTCACGAGGCCGATGCTTAGCGCAGCGGGGGGCCTCCTCGGCTATCTCGACCATGTCGGGCGGGGCAAGCTGCCGCTGCTGCTCCCTCCCGTCTTGCGGGAAACGCAGAGCGCGATGGCGATGGACGCCGCGACGCGGGGGAGCCTCGAAATTCTCGAATCCGCAGCTGGCGGCCGTACGGGGAGCCTGATCGGCGCGGTCGACCGCTGCGTGACGGGGGCGGGCTCGCGGCTGCTGGCGGAGGACCTTTCGGCCCCCCTGCTGGACGTGGCCGAGATCGAGGCGCGGCTCGCGCTGGTGAAGTTCTGGCGCGACCGGCCGATCGAGCGTGCGCGCTTGCGCGAGGCCTTGCGCGGTGTCCCCGATCTCGGGCGGGCGCTCGGGCGGGTGGTCGCGGGGAGGGGAAGCCCGCGCGATCTCGGCCAGCTGCGCGACGGGCTGACCGAGGCGGCGCGGCTCCACCACTGGCTCACCGGCGCGCCCGACAAGCCCGCGCTGCTCGAGAGCGTGCTCGCCCGGCTGACCGGCCACGGCGTACTGACCGATCATCTTGTCCGGGCGCTGGTGCCGACACCGCCCACCGACCGCTCGAGCGGGGGCTTCATTGCCGACGGCTACGACGCGTCGCTCGACGAGCTGCGCGCCGCCTCGGGCGATGCGCGGCGCGCTATCGCCGCGATGGAGGCGCGCTATCGCGAGGAAACCGGCGTTGCGACGCTCAAGATCCGTCACAACGGGGTGCTCGGCTATTTCATCGAGGTTGGCGCGCGGCATGCCGATGCGCTGATGGCGCCCGAGAGCGGCTTCACCCACCGCCAGACGATGGCGGGCGCGGTGCGCTTCAACTCCTTGAAGCTGCACGAGGAAGCGGCGCGCATTGCCGAGGCTGGGGGCCATGCGCTCGCCTGCGAGGAGGCGCATTTCCTGGGCCTGGTGGCAGAAGTGACCGCCGCGCGGGAGGCCATCGCGGCCACGGCCTCGGCGCTCGCCCGGCTGGATGTGGGCGCGGGCAATGCCGAGCGCGCTGCCGAGGGGGACTGGTGCCTGCCGGAGGTTTTGGCCGAGCCCTGCCTCGCGATCACCGGCGGGCGGCACCCCGTGGTCGAAGCGGCGCTGGCGAGGACGGGCGAGCGCTTCGTCGCCAATGACTGCGCCCTCGGGACCGAGGACCGGCTGTGGCTGATCGGCGGGCCGAACATGGGCGGCAAGTCGACCTTCCTGCGCCAGAACGCGCTCATCGTGCTGCTCGCGCAAGCGGGGTGCTTCGTGCCCGCCAGCGCCGCCCGGATTGGCCTCGTCGACCGGTTGTTCAGCCGTGTCGGCGCGGCTGACAACCTCGCGCGGGGGCGTTCGACTTTCATGGTCGAAATGGTCGAGACCGCGGCGATCCTCGCGCAGGCCACCAACCGCAGCTTCGTGATCCTCGACGAGGTCGGGCGCGGCACATCGACCTATGACGGGTTGGCGCTCGCCTGGGCGGTGGCCGAGGCGGTGCATTCGCAGATCCGCTGCCGCTGCCTGTTCGCCACGCACTACCATGAGCTCGCCCGGCTGGCGGAGACCTGCGAGGCTTTGAGCCTCCACCACGTCCGCGCGCGCGAGTGGCAGGGCGATCTGGTGCTGCTCCACGAGCTTGCCGAAGGCCCGGCAGACCGCTCCTACGGCCTCGCAGTGGCACGGCTCGCCGGCGTGCCTGCGCCGGTGGTGGCGCGCGCCAAGGCGGTGCTCGCCAAGCTGGAGGCGACGCGCGAAGCGACCGGCGGGATCGCCGCGGGGCTGGGCGATCTGCCGCTCTTTGCCAACCTGCGCCCCGCCGAACCGGAACCGGCCAGCCCGGAACAGGAGCTCGCCGATGCCCTGCGGGCCGCCGATCTCGATGCGCTCACCCCGCGCGAGGCGCTCGACCTGCTTTACGAATGGAAGCGCGGCCTGCCCAAAGCGGCGCGGTGAGCGGCTTCAACCAAGGCTTAACCGTGTTGGCCCTATGGACGACCCATGTACAAAACCGTGTTCCAGAACAGCAAGGGCGCGCTCCTGTTTGCAGGGATGGTGCTCTTCGGCGCGGTGTCGATGGTCGGCACGCCGGAAGATGGCGGACTGCTTCCGTCCCTCATGCAGCGGTTCGGCGCGAAGCCCGCGCAGCAGGCCCAGCCATCGACCACCGAGCAGGGCTCGTCCGAGACCCCTCCGCAAGCAGAGGAACCGAAGAACGTCGACGGATGGTATGATCCGCCGCCTTCTGTGTTCGGCAGTTACAGCCCGAACGATGCCGCGGGCGGCACGGCAAAGCCCGGCGAGACACCGAGCGGCCCTTCAAGTTCGGCGGGCAAGGCTTCGGGCAACCCGATGACCGCGCCGCTGTCCCCCACGGCGATCGTCACCAACTGACGTCACCCGCCTGACGTCACCAACTGACGCCACCAACCGAATGGGGCCAGCCCGGCGCCTATTCCTCCTCGTCGTCGAGGTCCTCGTCTTCGGGCAACGCGACTTCGCCCAGCAGTTCCTCGAGGGATTCGAGTTCGTCGTCATCTTCATCGTCGCCGAGCAGGTCGTCGACATCCTCTTCGTTCAACGCCTCGCCATCGGCGGTGAGCCATTCGCCGCTCCCCCCGGCCTCGTCGTCGTCGGTGGTTTCGCCGCCATAGGTCTCGGGCTCGTCATCGTGGTTCGGCTCGCCCGCGAAGGCCGACATGTCGATGGTCCCGGAGCCTTCCATGCGGCGCATCTCGTCGACCAAATCGGCCTTGCTGTCCGGGGCGGGATCATAGTCGTTGGAGTCGGGCTTGGTGCTCTCGAGCGGACTGGAGGTGTGGCTGTCCTCGCGCATGGCGTCTTCGGCAACGTCCTGCGCCTGCGAGCCGGTCGGATCCTGCTCGCCATTATGGACTTCCGGCGGCAGGCCTTCGGGGTGGCCGGTGGTCTTGCTGCTGCGCTCGGTCATCGGTTTTCTCCTTCAGCGGAATAACCCGCAAGGAGCGCCCGATGTTGCTTCGAGTCCCGTCCGAAGCGACAGGATGCGCGGCGCTTGCGCCCGATCAGCGGGCCAAGGGCCTAGCGCGTGGGGACCGGCGCCTCGCCCGTGTAGTCGTAGAAGCCGCGCCCGGTCTTGCGGCCCAGCCAGCCGGCCTCGACATATTTCACCAGCAGCGGCGCGGCGCGGTACTTGCTGTCGCGGGTGGTGGTGTAGAGCACGTTCATGATGTCGAGGCAGGTGTCGAGCCCGACGAAGTCCGCCAGTTGCAGCGGCCCCATCGGGTGATTGAGGCCGAGACGGCAGCCCTTGTCGATATCCTCGATCCCCGCAGTCGACTGGCCGAGCACGAACACCGCCTCGTTGATCATCGGCAGGAGGATGCGGTTGACGACGAAGCCGGGCTCGTCCTGGCTCAGCACCACTTCCTTGCCGAGGCTGCGGGCAAAGGCGGTCACGCGGTCGGTCGTCGCGGGCGCGGTGGCGAGGCCGGGGATCACCTCGATGAGGCCCATCACGGGCACCGGGTTGAAGAAGTGCAAGCCGATGAAGCGCGCCGGATCGGGCGAGTGGTTCGCCATCCGGGTGATCGGGATCGACGAGGTGTTCGACGCCATGATCGCGTCCGCGTGGAGCACCTCGCCGGCCTTCGCGAAGATCGCGTTCTTGATCTCCTCGCGCTCGGTCGCGGCCTCGATGATGAGATCGGCTTCGGCGAAGGGCGCGTAATCGGCGACGGGGGTGATGCGGGCGAGCAGGGCCTCGGCCTCGGCAGCCTCGATCTTGCCGCGGCCCATCAGCTTGACCAGCGCCTTTTCGATCGTCGCCTTGCCGGCTTCGGCGCGCGGCAGGTCGACGTCGGTGAGCATCACCTTGAGGCCATTGCCTGCGACGGTCTGGGCGATGCCCGTTCCCATCTGTCCGGCTCCGATGACGGCGATGTTGCGCATGGTCTCAAGTCCTTCGCAAGTGCAGCAAGTTCGCCGCCCCTAGCGAGGAAGATCAGGCCTGACCAGCAGACAAATTGGTTAGCGACTCGCGCCCGGGACCCACTTCACGTCGCGCGTGCCATTGCCGTTCACCACCCGTGCGAGGACGAACAGGTAGTCGGACAGACGATTGATATAGGCGAGCGCGGCGGGGTTCACCGCATCCTGCGCCGCAAGCGCGACCATGGCGCGCTCCGCCGCGCGGGTCGTGGCGCGGGCGATGTGCAGGCGCGCGGCAAGCTCGGTGCCGCCGGGCAGGATGAAACTGGTGAGCGGCTCGAGCTTCTCGTTGCAGGCGTCGATCCGCGTCTCGAGCCATTCGGTCTGCGACGGCACCATTCGCAGCACCATTTCGGACGGCGTGAAATCGTCGCCCGGTGTGGCGAGGTCCGCGCCGAGATCGAACAGGTCGTTCTGGATGCGGGTGATCTCCGCCCCGGGCGCGCCGCTCATCAGCACGGCGGCAAGGCCGATCGCGCTGTTCGCTTCGTCCACCTTGCCCATCGCCGCGATGCGCGCCGAGTGCTTCGGGCAGCGCGAGCCATCGACGAGGCCCGTGGTCCCGTCGTCACCGGTGCGGGTGTAGATCCTGTTGAGCTTGACCATCGTCAGCGAGTGATCAGCGCGCCACCGCGAGGATGATCGCCACCACGGCGATGGCCGCCGCCTGGTACTTGATGCGCGCGAACATCGCCCGGTTCTGGGCGAGCTGCATGTCGGTGACCGTGTGGCCCTCGCCGGTCTCGAGGTCGATCTTGGTCGTGCGCAGGAAAGCGACGACGCCGCGGATCAGCGAGAAGGCGGTCAGCCCCATGAGGACGACGAGCACGATGGCGAGAAAAGTGTTCATGACGATACAATGGGCGCTCGGGCGTCAGGTTCCAAGCACGAATTGTTGCAACCTGAGTTGTTCGGCAAGCACGAGGCCGTCCTCGCCCGCTTCGCGGCGTTCGGCGAGCGCGGGAGAGCCGCGGCGCTTGGCGAGCTTCTGGCCCTCGCTGTCGAGCAGCAGGGGATGGTGGTGCCAGCGCGGCACGGGGAGGCCGAGCAGGGCCTGCAAGGTGCGATGGACATGGGAGGCGGCAAACAGGTCCTCGCCGCGCGTGACCAGCGTCACACCGTCCGCCGCATCGTCGAGCGTGACGGCGAGGTGGTAGCTCGCGGGCAGGTCTTTCCTCACCAGCACGACATCGCCAAGGCCGGCGAGATCGACAGCTTGCGGCCCGGCGAGCGCGTCGTCCCACACCAGCGGCCCGGTCTCTGCCAGCGCCCTCGCTGCATCGAGCCGCCACGCCGCGGGGCGCGAGGGGTCGGGCGGGCGGTGCTTGCAGGTGCCGGGGTAGATCAGGCCCTCCAGCCCCGGACGCGCACCTGCCGCCTCGATCTCGGAGCGGGTGCAGGTGCAGGGATAGATCAGCCCGCGCGCCTTAAGGGCTTCGGCGGCGGCGGCGTAGCTTTCGAGGCGGGTCGACTGGGCGGGCACCTCCTCCCACTCCAGCCCCAGCCACGTGAGGTCGCGGCGGAATTCGTCCGCGAGTTCGGGGCGGGAGCGTGGGCCGTCGATATCCTCGATCCGGAGCAGGAATTGCTCGCCGCCCGCCTTCGCCAGATCATGCGCTACGATCGCCGAAAGCGCATGGCCGAGATGCAGCCGCCCGTTGGGGCTCGGCGCGAAACGGGTCACGGGCGGCGGAGGGCATTCCATCGTGCCGCCCATGCCACACGTCACAATGTTGCGCTATCCACAGGCTCTCCACAGCGTGTCCCTGTGGATACCCACCCTGTCACGGGTTTGACTCTTGGCCGTGCCACGTCAGGATGGGAGGCAATCAGGGAGGAACGCGAGACGTGTTCAACGCCGAACTGATCGAGAAAGTGGCCAAGTTCCGCGGGGTCGACGAGGACCCGACGCGCAACCTTTCGGCCTGCCCGGCGCTGGTGCTCAACGCCGATTACACCCCGCTGTCCTATTACCCGTTGAGCCTGTGGCCGTGGCAGACCGCGATCAAGGCGGTGTTCCTCGATAGGGTGGACATCGTCGCGAGCTATGACCGCGAGGTCCACTCGCCCAGCTTCGACATGAAGATCCCGAGCGTCATCGCGCTCCGGCAATATGTGAAGCACTCGGAATTCCCGGCCTTCACCCGCTTCAACGTGTTCCTGCGCGACCGCTTCCAGTGCCAGTATTGCGGGAGCCACGAGCACCTCACCTTCGACCACGTGACCCCGCGCCGGCTCGGCGGACGCACGACGTGGGAGAACATCATCACCGCCTGCGCGCCCTGCAACATGAAGAAGGGCGGGCGCACGCCCAAGCAGGCGGGAATGCCGGTGCACCAGGCGCCGATCCGCCCGACCAGCTGGCAATTGCAGCAGCACGGCAAGCTGTTCCCGCCCGGATATCTCCACGAGACCTGGCGCGACTGGCTCTACTGGGACGTCGAGCTGGAAGCCTGAGGCACGGCGCGGCGAGCCGCTCTTCCATCATCCGGAGTGTTTCGGCGCGAATCGGCAACGCGCCTGCCCAACTCTGCGCCTTCTATTCATCCCGATTTGGGAGATGAACGGTTTATCAAATGATAACGCCGTGCATTGTGCCAATCCAAATGACGATGAGCCGTTTATCAAAAGACAACAGAATGCTCAACTCGCCGATTTCAAAAGTAAAATATGTTTAAAGCGGCATGGTCTTAACTTGAATTACATAATCAGGGTGTGATTTCTGGGGCCTCAGCAACCGGCCACAGCGAGTTATGCACTTATGAAACGCCTCGTCACCCTTTCACTTCTCGCCCCGATGCTCGTTTCCTGCGGGGGTGACGAGACTTCAGCCCCTCCGGCTGCCGCGGCCCCGTCCACGCTTGCGGCAACCTCGGTCCAGCCGCTTCCCGATCAATGGGCAGTGACCGGCACCGCCATTCCCTACAGCACCACGACCAGCCCCTTTGCGACCTTCGATTTCAAGGGAGGGACCGCCTATCCGGCCAAGGCTGCGGTGAGCATCGGCACGGTCAGCGTGCCGGTCGGGGCGACCGAGGCCTTCGTGCCGATCCGCATCAACCGGGTGACCCCCAACACGGTGATCGTGCGGGTCATGACCCGCAACGGCTCGGGCACGCTCGCAGGGGTCGAGGGGAGCCATTTCCAGAAGGTCGCCACCACGGTGTTCTTCCGTCCCGGCGATCCGCTCGAGCAGACGGTGCGCATCCCGCTGCTCAGGATGGATGCCGGCCGCCAGTTCGACCTGATCCTGCCCGAAGGCGCGGTTGGCGCCGGGGTGATCAATTCCTCCGCCCGGATCACTGCAGTGGTCGGCGCCAAGCCGACCGTCGCCAAGACTGCGGGCTTCCGTCCGGCGCGCACCTTTGCGCCGACCGGCACGCTCGCCTACCGGCTCGACCCGGCGACGGTGAAGTGGAGCGATGCAGGCGCAGCCGACGCCTGGCGCACGCGGCTTTCGCACGGCCGCACTCAGCCGGCCAACGGCGAGAGCGGCCTCTATCTCGATCCGGTGCTGCACCCCACCGCGCTGCCGCCTTTCGCCATCGAGAACAACGAGGTGGTGATCCGCAGCCAGCAGCTCGCCAGCCCGATCCTTCACGACAACAAGTACTGGTATCACGGCGCGGCGATGCTGACCGGGCAGCGCATGCCCTCGACCCAGCTCCAGTACGGCCAGTACGAATGGGAGGCGATGATGCCCAACCGTCGCGGCGGCTGGCCCGCGTTGTGGCTGCTGCCCACCAGCGGAGCCTGGCCGCCCGAGATCGATGTCTACGAAGGCTTCGGCTATTCGGCAGGCTGGAACTTCAGCCGCAACATCAGCGGAAACATCCACGGCGGCGCGAGCGGCAAGCGCACCTTCACCGCGCTGATGCAGGTCAATGCCGCGAACGCATACGGGCTGAGCGGCTTCGACACCTCGTACCACAAGTACGCCGTCGACATCTCGCCCGACTACATCACGTGGTTCGTCGACGGCAAGGAAACCTACCAGACGGTCAACCCGTTCAAGGGCATCACCTGGTATCCGCTCATGAACGTCGCGGTGAAGCACACCGGTGACTACGTCGGCGGCACGAGCGAGATGCGGGTGCGATCCTTTGCCACTTGGAAAGTGCCGGGCTGAGGCACAGCGCCCCGGCACTTTCCGGAGTGGGGGCGGGCGGCGGCGGGTTACCCTTTACCGCCGCCGTCCTCCCCCCTCTGCGCGCCGATACCTGACGAGAACGCCCCCTGTGCGCGTTGCAATTCCATGACGCGGCGCTAGGCGGGGCGGATCACGCCTGCCTCGGGGGATTCGCGCTTCCATGAAGATCATGTCCGGCAATTCGAACCTGCCGCTCGCCCGGGCCATTGCGGCCTATCTCGAAATTCCGCTCACCGATGCCAGCGTGCGGCGCTTCTCGGACGAGGAGGTGTTCGTCGAGATCCACGAGAACGTGCGCGGGGAAGACGTGTTCGTCGTCCAGCCGACCAACTTCCCGGCCAACGACAATCTCATGGAACTGCTGATCTGCATCGACGCGCTGCGCCGTGCCTCGGCCAAGCGGATCACGGCGGTGGTGCCGTACTTCGGCTACGCCCGGCAGGACCGCAAACCCGGTCCGCGCACCCCGATCTCCGCGAAGCTGGTCGCGAACCTGATCACCGAAGCGGGCGCTGACCGGATGCTGGCCGTCGATCTGCACGCCGGACAGATCCAGGGCTTCTTCGATATTCCGACCGACAATCTCTATGCCGCGCCGGTGATGGCCGCCGATATCCAGGCGCGCTACGGCGACCAGAGCCTGATGGTCGTCTCGCCCGACGTCGGCGGCGTGGTGCGCGCCCGCGCGCTCGCCAAGCGCCTCGACAACGCCCCGCTGGCGATCGTCGACAAGCGCCGCGACCGGCCCGGCGAGAGCGAGGTGATGAACATCATCGGCGAGGTCGAGGGCCGCCACTGCATCCTGATCGACGACATCGTCGATTCGGGCGGCACGCTGGTCAACGCTGCCGAGGCGCTGCTCGAGAACGGGGCGAAGTCGGTTGCGGCCTACATCACCCACGGGGTGCTGTCGGGCGGCGCGGTGGCGCGTATCGACGGATCGAGCCTCAAGGAGCTGGTGATCACCGATTCGATCCGGCCGACCGAGGCGACCGAACAATCCAGCCGCATCCGCGTGTTGCCGATCGCCCCGCTGGTGGGCGAAGCGATCCGGCGTATCGCCGATGAAAGCTCGGTCAGCTCGCTGTTCGATTGAGCCTCGTCATTGCGAGCGAAGCGAAGCAATCCATGGACGGATGTTTCGCCATGAGGCTTCGGCAGTCCGTCGGTTGCCGCGTCGCCTCCGGCTCCTCGCAATGACGAAGTCCCCGAGCATGTTCGACCTTGGCGAAGTCCGCGCTCTGCTGATCGAAGCGGCCCGCGCGCGCACAACCTTCACCTACGGCGCGCTCCTGGGCATCCTCGGCCACACCTTCACCCGCCCGCTGATGCGCCAATTGTGCAAGGTGCTTGACCGGATCGACGAGGACGGCCGCGCGGCGGGAGAGCCCGGGCTGGCGGTGCTGGTCGTCCGGCAGTCGGACAGTCTCCCCGGGCAGGGCTGGTTCGTCAGTCGCACCGGCGTATACGACGACCTGCCGCTGGAATGGGAGGGGCCGGAGGCGCGCCGCTATACCGAGGCTCGACAGGCCGAAGCCTTCGATTATTGGGAAGCGCATGACCGATAAGGATTTGGAACTCGCCCTGCGCCTTGCCGATCTCGCCGGCGGCGCGATCCGTCCGCTGTTCCGCGGGCAATGGACCGAGGAGCGGAAAGCCGATCGCAGTTTCGTGACCGAAGCCGACCGCGCTGCCGAGGCCGCGATGCGCCGGCTCATCGAGGCCGAGTTCCCGCGCGACGGGATCATCGGCGAGGAATACGGCACCCGCAACGAGGGCGCAGGCAGGCAATGGGTGCTCGATCCGATCGACGGCACCACCAGCTTCATCGCCGGCCGCCCGATCTTCGGCACGCTGATCGCGCTGCTGCAGGATGGCTGGCCCGTGCTCGGGATCATCGACCAGCCCGTCAGCGGCGAACGCTGGGTCGGGCGGATCGGCCAGCCGACGCAGTTCAACGGCAAGCCTGCCACAACCAAGCCCTTGAAAGACCTCGCCGATGCGGTGCTCGCCACCACCAGCCCGCACCTCTTCACCAACGAGGAGGCGGACGCGTTCATGTCGGTCGCCAAGCAGGTTGCCGAGAAGAAGATCGTCTACGGCGGCGACTGCTACAACTACGGCCTTGTCGCCAGCGGCCATGTCGATCTGGTGATCGAGGCGGGGCTCAAGCTTTACGATTATGCCGCGCTGGTGCCCGTGGTCGAGGGCGCGGGCGGCATCATGGCCGACTGGCAGGGCAACCCGCTCGACGCCGGATCAGACGGCACGGTGATCGCTCTGGGCGACCCCGCGCGGCTCGAGGATGTGCTCGAAGCGATGGGTTGAGCGGGGTCTGGAGGGGGTCTAACCGGGGTCTGGCACAGGTCGAAGGCCGGTCTGGCGCGGCCTAAACCGCCCCTGCCGCGCCCTCACTCGGCCGCTTCGCGCGCCGCGAGCGGATCCTCGTGCTTCCAGCCCCATGCCAGCAGGCAGGGGGGCACGTTGAAGAGGGCAAGGCCGGTGTCGACCTTCTCGAACTGCGCCTGGGTCAGGTCGCGTGCGGTGGGGCGGAACTGGTAGGTCATGAACGCCCCGCCAACGCGCATCACACGGTAGGTCGCAGCCACGATCCCCTCCGCGACGGCCTCCGGCAGCGACGAGAAGGGCAGGCCCGAAATCACGTAATCCGCGCAAGGGTGCCCCGCCGCGCGCACGAAGCCTTCGACATCCGCGGCCGAGCCCAGCACCACCTCCAAGCGCGGATCGTCGATCGTCTCGCGCAGGTAGTCCACGAAGCGCGCGTTGGTGTCGATCGCGAGCAGGCGCCCGTCGGGCGGCAGGCGGTCGAGGATATGGGTGGTGAAGGTGCCGACCCCGGGGCCATATTCGACGAACAGCCGGCAGCGGTCCCAGTCGACCTTGGCCAGCATCGCGTCGATCGTCGCGCGCGAGGAGGGCACGACCGAGGCGACCATGCCGGGATGCTCGAGGAAGCCGCGGAAGAAGATCGCGGCCTGCTCGCCAAAGCGTCGCCACCCCGTCGAGTGTCTGCGGGCGGGCGAGGCGCTGAGTTTGTTCGTGTTCATGCGCTTTTCCTACTAGGCGATTCGCGCCAGACCTCAATGCAGGCAATGCGGTTGTCACATCATCCCGTCGACGCGGCGGCACCTCCTGTCCTTGGGCCATCCCTTGCCCGGTCCTTGGCGCATCCCCTTGCCTTTCGCGCCCCTTCCGCCTAAGCGCGCGCACTTCACTGACACGAATCAATCAGCCAGCCTGGCGACAAGGGCTGCCATGGCCGGTTCCGACGTGTCTCTACTAGGAGATGAAAATGCCCAAGCTGAAGACCAAGAGCGGCGTCAAGAAGCGCTTCAAGCTCACCGCCACCGGCAAGGTCAAGCACGGCGTCGCTGGTAAGCGTCACCGCCTGATCAGCCACAACGCGAAGTATATCCGCACCAACCGCGGCACCTCGGTTCTGTCGTCGCATGATACGCCGACGATCAAGAAGTGGGCGCCTTACGGCCTGGATTGATGCGAGCGGGGCCTCGGCCCTCACGCACCTAGAAACAAGGATATACTGATATGGCACGCGTCAAAAGGGGTGTTACCACCCGCGCCAAGCACAAGCGGATTCTCGACCAGGCCAAGGGCTATCGCGGTCGCCGCAAGAACACCATCCGCATCGCCCGTCAGGCGGTCGAGAAGGCCGGGCAATACGCCTACCGCGACCGCAAGGTGAAGAAGCGGACCTTCCGCGCCCTGTGGATCCAGCGCATCAACGCCGCTGTCCGCATGGAAGGCCTGACCTATTCGCAGTTCATGCACGGCATCAAGCTCGCCGGTATCGAACTCGACCGCAAGGCGATGGCCGATCTGGCGATGAACGAAGGCGGTGCCTTCACCGCCGTGATCGCTCAGGCGAAGGCGGCGCTCCCGGCGTAAGCATCCCGCGGCTTCGGCCCGGCACGCATTGCAAGGGCGGGTTCCCCACCGGGAGCCCGCCCTATGCGTTTGTGTGCCTTGTAGAACTTCGCCAATTGCGCTTATCTGCAAATATGGGGGAACGACGAGATAAGCAGGGCGCGCCGGAACAGCCTCCGGCGCAGGCGCAACGGTTGACGGCCCAGTTCCGCGAGCCTCCCGAGGCCTTCGCGGGCTGCTTCACGAGCCTTTACCACGTGACGCTCGACCTGCCCGAGGGCGCTCCTCCGGTGACCGATTACCTCCAGCCCGAATGGGCCAACATCCGCTTCTTCTGCGGCGCCGCGCCCGATGCCGCCATCGCTGCCAGCCGCATCAGCGGGGCGCGCTTCGTCGGCACCGGGGCAAGCTCGCTGCCGTGCCGCTTCACGCTCGGCCCGGTAAGGATGTGGGGCGTCGGCTTCCTGCCGCTGGGCTGGGCGCGGTTCTTCGATGCCGAAGCGTCAAGCTGCACCAACCTCATCTGCGATGGCGCCGCGCACCCGGCCTTCGCGCATTTCGCCAGCCTGACCGAAGTGCTGTGCGATCCGCAGGCGACCCTCGACGAGCAGTATGACGCGCTGGTCGCCGCCTTGGCCTCCGCCATGCGCGAGAGCCGCGACGAGCCGCGCATCGCCCGCGTCCATGCCGCACTGGTCGGCGGCGAGCATGCTTCGGTGACGGAGCTTGCCGATTCCTGCGCGATGAGCATCCGCACGCTCGAGCGCATCTGCGCGCGCTATTTCGGCTTCGCGCCCAAACTGTTGATGCGCCGCCAGCGGTTCATGCGCAGCCTCACCAGCTTCATGCTGCAGCGCGGGCGGCCCTGGACCGAGGCGATGGACGCGCATTACCACGATCAGGCGCAATTCTCCCGCGAGTTCCGCGAGTTCATGACCATGAACCCGAGCGAATATGCCGCGCTGGATCACCCGATCCTGACCTCCTTCATGGAGGCGCGGGCGCGGATCTGGGGGAGCCCGGCGCAGACCCTCGACCCCCCGCCGCCGCCGATGCCGCCGCGCTGAGGCGCGCAGCAGCATGCGGGAGGGGGTTACCTGAGGTCCTCGACCGAAACCCAGCCGGTGGTGCCGAAGCTGTCCTTCATCTCGACGAATAGCCCCTCGCGCTTGCCGGTGGGGGTGAGCGTGGTGCCCGCGCGAAGGGCGCGCACGCTGGCGGCATCGCGACTGGCGGCGGCGCGCAGCACCGTGTCGACCGCGACCACCGCGCCGCTCGCCGTCTGGGCGGCTGCGGGCTCTGCGGCGCCCTCCATCAGGCTCCGCTGCGCGACGAGCGCGTTGAAGGCGACCACGAAGGCCTCGGTCAGCAGCTTGCCGTCCTTGCTCGCGCCGTAGCCGGCGGCGTTGGCCGCGCCCGAGGCCCAGCTGCTTCCGCCGAAGTTGATGCTCGACTTGGTGACCACGCCCTGTCCCGAAGCGATGGTGAGCCCGTTGGCGGGGCTGACCACCCTGAGCGCGGCGGCGACGGTCTTCTTCTTGCCGCCGAGCCCGCCGAACATCCCCAGCACCGCGCCGCCCATCGGCACGCCCCTGAGCAAGCCGCTTGCCGCGCCCGATCGCACCAGCGCCTCGGTCGCCGCGCCCTTGGCGAGCTCCATGCCCTTGTCGACCTCCTCCTGGCTTCCCGCGATCAGCGTCACGAGGAATTTGGCCGGGGCGGCGTCGGCGGGGTTGTCGATGGTGAAGCAGCCGGATTCCTGCGCCAGCGCGGCGATCAGCGTGCGCGGCGAGCCGAGGCCCCAGGCCGACCACCCCGCCTGATCCCCCTCGACCAGCGCGACCGAGCCGATCGGCGCGGCACAGCGCACCAGTTCGGGCGCGGCGGCCTCCTTGGCTGCGGCAGGCGCAGCGGCCAGGGCCGCGATCGCGAACGGCACGGCGAGTTTGCGTGAAGCGCTCATCAGGTCATCCCCCCTTGTCAATCTTCATATCTCGCAAGATAAGCGAAGACCCCGCGGCGGAGTTGTAAGGAAACGACCTGCGGGGGTGGGGGACACGTCAGGTCATGCAGGCAGCGGACGGCAACGCGGTCGAGGTGCGTTTCGCGCTTCCCGCCCCTGCGCTCGCGCCGTTCGTGACCACCTTCTATTGCACTCTGGTGCACCGCGCGCCGGCGTCCGGGTGGATCGAGGATCACCTTCACCCCGAATGGGCCAATCTGCGCTTCCTCGCCGGGGTCCAGGCGCAGCAGGTAATCGGTCCGGGCGAGTTCCTGCGCATCCCGCAGGTCACGCTCGCCGGTCCGACCTGCCGGGCCACGCGGTTCCGCTTGGCCGAAGGTTGGGCCTGGGGTGTCGGCCTGCTCCCGGCGGGCTGGGCGGCGCTGTTCGGTGCGCAGGCCGGGGATTATGCCGACCGCTTCGTCGATGCGCTCGCCGACCCCGCCTTCGCCTCGCTCCGCCCGCTGGCGGAGGAGCTGGCCGCCACCCAAGGCGGCTTCGAGGCTGAACTTGCGGTGGTGGTGCGCCACATCGAACGGCTGCTCGAAGGGGCGGCGCCCGATCCGGCGATCACGCGGCTCACCGCCGAACTGGTCGACCCGGACCTCGCCACCGTCGCCGATCTCGCGGAGCGCATGGGGATGACGGTGCGTTCGCTGGAGCGGCTCGCCCGCCGCGCCTTCGGCTTTCCGCCCAAGCTGCTGATCCGCCGCCAGCGGTTCCTGCGCAGCCTCTCGCAATACATGCTCGATCCCTCGCTGCGTTGGCTCGGCACGCTCGACTGGCAATATCACGACCAGTCCCACTTCGTTCGCGACTTCAAGCGGTTCATGGGGATGAGCCCGTCGGCCTATGCGAAGCTCGACAAGCCGCTGCTGACCGCTGCGGCGCGGGCGCGGATGAAGGCGGTGGGGCAGGCGATGCAGGGGCTGCACCGCCCCGCCGGCGATATTCCCGTCAGCTCGGCGGCCTGAGCGGCCACAGCCGCTTTGCAATCCCTGCGTTTTGCCGCTAGCGGGCGGCGGCGAAATCCCGCGGGAACAACAGCACGATCATGACCGATATCACATCCCAGACCGAGGCCGCGCTGGCCGCCATCGCGGCGGCGACGAGCCTCGACGCGCTCGAGGCGGAGCGGCTCGAAGCGCTCGGCAAGAAGGGCTGGGTGAGCCTTGCCCTCAAGACGCTGGGCGGCATGAGCCCAGAAGAGCGCACAGCCGCCGCGCCCGCGATCCAGTCCGCCCGCGCCGCAATCGCCGATGCGCTCGAAGCGAAGAAGGCAGCGCTCGAAGCCGCCGCGCTCGAAGAGCAGCTGGCGCGCGAGACGATCGACCTTACGCTCCCCGCAGTCGCCGCGCCCAAGGGTTCGGTGCACCCTGTCAGCCAGGTGATGGACGAACTCGCCGAGATTTTCGCCGACCTCGGCTTCGCGGTCGCCACCGGCCCCGAGATCGAGGACGACTGGCACAACTTCACCGCGCTCAACATGGACGAGACCCACCCGGCGCGGGCGATGCACGACACGTTCTATTTCCCCGACAAGAGCGCTGACGGGAAAGACATTCTGCTGCGCACCCACACCTCGCCCGTCCAGATCAGGTCGATGCTGGAGCAGGGCGCGCCGATCCGCATCATCGCGCCGGGCCGCGTGTATCGCTCGGACAGCGATGCGACGCACACCCCGATGTTCCATCAGGTCGAGGGTCTGGTGATCGACAAGGACATTCACCTCGGCCACCTCAAGTGGACGCTGGAGACCTTCTTCAAGGCCTTCTTCGAGCGCGAGGACATCGTCCTGCGCCTGCGCCCGTCCTACTTCCCCTTCACCGAGCCGAGCGTCGAGGTCGATGTCGGCTATTCCACCGAGGGCGGCCGCAGGGTCGTCGGCGGGCACGGCGATGCGCCGGGCCATGCCTGGATGGAGATCGGTGGCAGCGGGATGGTCAACGCCCGCGTGCTGGAATTCGCCGGGCTCGAACCCGGCGAGTGGCAGGGCTTCGCGTTCGGCCTTGGCATCGACCGCATCGCCATGCTCAAATACGGGATGAACGACCTGCGCGCCTTCTTCGACGGCGATCCGCGCTGGCTGGCCCATTACGGCTTCTCGCCCTTCGACCAGCCGACCCTCTCCGCCGGCGTGGGAGCGAAGGCATGAAGTTCGCGCTGACCTGGCTCAAGGATCACCTCGAGACCACCGCCACCGTCGCCGAGATCTGCGATGCACTCAACGCCATCGGCCTCGAGGTCGAGGGGGTAGAGGACCCGGCCGAGAAGCTTGCCGGCTTCCGCGTCGCGCATGTGCTGACCGCCGCCCGCCACCCCGATGCCGACAAGCTGCAGGTGCTGACCGTCGACACCGGTGAGGGCGAGCCGCTGCAGGTCGTCTGCGGCGCGCCCAATGCGCGTGCGGGCATGAAGGGCGTGCTCGGGCTTCCCGGCGCGGTCGTGCCCGCCAACGGCATGGTGCTTCGCAAGAGCGCGATCCGCGGCGTCGAGAGCAACGGCATGATGTGCTCGGTCCGCGAGTTGGAGCTGGGCGAGGATCACGACGGGATCATCGAACTGCCCGATGACGCGCCGGTGGGCACGAGCTTTGCCGACTACCACGGCGCCGACCCGGTGATCGAGGTTGCCGTGACCCCCAACCGTCCGGACTGCATGGGCGTCCACGGCATTGCCCGTGATCTGGCGGCCAAGGGGCTGGGGACGCTCAAGCCGATTGCCATGCCCGCGTTCACCGCGAGCGGCGCGTGCCCGGTCGAAATCCGCACCGACGATGCCGAGGGCTGCCCGGCCTTCTATGGCCGCGTCATCACAGGCGTGACAAACGGCCCCTCGCCCGAGTGGCTCCAGCAGCGGCTCAAGAGCGCGGGCCAGCGCCCGATCTCGCTGCTGGTCGACCTGACGAACTATCTGATGCTCGGCTTCGGGCGTCCGGCACACGTCTATGACCGCGCGAAGCTTTCGGGCGCGGTGGTGGCGCGGCGCGCGAAGGACGGCGAGCAGGTGCTGGCGCTCAACGAGAAGACCTACACGCTCGATCCCGAGATGGTGGTGATCGCCGACGAGAGCCAAGTCCACGACATCGCCGGGATCATGGGCGGCGAGCATTCGGGCGTCAGCGAGACGACCACCGACGTTCTGCTCGAGATCGCCTATTTCGACCCTGCCCGCATCGGCGCGACCGGGCGCAAGCTGGGCCTCTCGTCCGACGCGCGCACCCGCTTCGAGCGTGGGGTCGATCCGGAGTTTCTCGATCAGGGCCTCGATCTGCTCACCGGCCTGATCGTGGAGCTGGCTGGCGGCACCCCGAGCGACATCGTGCGTGCCGGTTCGCCGCCGTCGGACGCGAAGGTGATCGCCTTCGACCCCGGCCTGACCACCCGCCTCGGCGGTGTGGAAGTGGCCGAGGCCGAGCAGAAGCGCATCCTCGAGAGTCTCGGCTTCGCGGTCGGCGCCGATTGGCAGGTCACCTGCCCCCTGCGCCGCCACGACATCGAAGGCCCGGCCGATCTGGTCGAGGAAGTCGTGCGCATCCACGGGCTCGACAAGGTCGCGAGCGTCGCGCTCCCCCGCGTCGAGGGCGTCGCCCGCCCGACCGCCACGCCGCAGCAGAAGCTGGAGCGGGGCCTCCGCCGTGCCGCCGCTGCGAGCGGCCTCAACGAGGCGGTGACATGGTCCTTCCTCCCGACATGGGCGGCGGAACATTTCGCGTCGGATCAGCCGCTGTGGGTGCTCGCCAACCCGATCAGCGAGGACATGAAGGCGATGCGTCCCTCGCTTCTGCCGGGTCTGCTGATGGCGGCCAAGCGCAACGCGGACCGGGGCGCGGCGGCCTCGCGGCTGTTCGAGATCGGGCGGCGCTATTTCCGAGCTTCGGATGGTCTCAGCGACGAGAAGCCGACGCTCGGCATCGTGCTTGCCGGCGAGAAGACGCCGCGCGGGTGGCAGAGTGGCAAAGCCAAGGCTTTCGACGCGTATGACGCCAAGGCGCTGGCGCTTCAGCTGCTTGAGGCGGCGGGCGCTCCGGTTGCCAACCTGATGGTGATGGGTGAGGCGGGCGCACAGTTCCACCCCGGCCAGTCCGCCACCCTGCGGCTTGGCCCCAAGACCGTGCTCGCGCGCTTCGGTATGGTGCATCCGGCAACGCTCAAGGCCTTCGACGTCGACGGGCCGATCGCGGCGGTGGAGCTGTTCCTTGACGCCATTCCGGCGAAGAAGGGTGCCGCCTTCGCTCGCCCCGGCTTCACGCCGCCGGCGCTTCAGGCGGTGACCCGCGACTTCGCCTTCCTCGTGCCGCAGAGCCTCGCCGCGGGCGACCTCGTGCGCGCCGTGCAAGGGGCGGACAAGACCGCGATCACCGCCGTGCGCGTGTTCGACGTCTTCGCCGGGCAGGGCGTGCCGGAAGGCAAGGTCTCGATCGCACTCGAGGTCACGCTCCAGCCGGGCGAGGCCAGCTTCAAGGATGCCGAATTGAAGGCGATTGCCGAGAAGGTGGTGGCGGCCGCCGCCAAGCTCGGCGGGGAGTTGCGCGGATGAAAACTGCCTTTGTCACCGGTGCCACCGCCGGGATCGGCCTCGCCACGGTGCGCACGCTGGTCGCAAACGGCTGGCGCTGTGTCGCGACCGGGCGGCGGCAGGAGCGGCTCGACGCGCTGGTCACGGAGCTGGGCGCGGACAAGGTCCACACCGCTTGCTTCGACGTCCGCGACACGCCTGCGCTCGATGCCGCGCTCGCCAGCCTGCCCGAGGGCTTTCGCGACATCGACCTGCTGGTGAACAACGCTGGCCTCGCGCAGGGGCTGTCGCCTGCGCAGAACGCCAATCTCGACGACTGGCAGACGATGATCGACACCAATGTCACCGCGATGGTGGTGCTGACCCGCAAGCTGCTTCCGGGCCTGATCGCGCGCAAGGGCGCGATCATCGCCATCGGTTCGGTCGCGGGGAGCTACCTCTATCCGGGCGGCAACGTCTATGCGGGGTCCAAGGCCTTCGTGAACCACTTCACGCTCGCCCTGCGCGCCGACCTTCACGGCACCGGCGTGCGCGTGACGAGCATCGAGCCCGGCATGGTCGAGACGGAGTTCACCGTGGTGCGCACCGGCAGCCAGCAGGCCTCGGACGATCTCTATCGGGGCGTCAATCCGATGACCGGACAGGACATCGCCGACACGATCCTGTGGATCGCGACTCTGCCGCCGCATCTCAACATCAACCGGATCGAGCTGATGCCGGTCAACCAGGACTTCGCCGGCTTCCGCGTCGCGCGGGACTGACAGGCGGCGGAGGCCCCGCGCCCCGCAGTGCCTCAATAGCCCCAGTCGTTGCTCTTGGGGGTGTCGGCGCCCCAACCGCCGGCTTTGCTGGGCGGACGGGTGCTCGCGGTGCTGTTGCTCCTCGGCGTGTTGGCGCCCCAGCCGCCGGCCTGTGCGCTGCTGCTGTAGCGCCGCTGCTCCTGCTCCATGCGGGAGAACAACGCGGCGTTCTCGTTGGCTTCGGCGATGTGCTCCTTCATGCCGGGCATGGTGTTGGCCATCGCCTCGCCCGCGGGATTGAGCGCCATCATGTTGAAGGGCCGCTTCTCGATCGCGGCATCGACGTGCTCCTGCGCAACCTTGTTCATCAGCGCCACGACGATCGGTTGCGATTGCATGGCCTTGGTCACCCGCTCGGCCTTCGGCCCGACCGGAGGCTCGACCGTGGTCGAAACCGACGAGCCTTCGCCATCGGGCTCGACCTTGGTGACGAAACGCATCAGCTCGCGGCCCTGCGCGTCGATCAGCGAGGTGACAACGGTTTCCTTGTCGGGCTTGCTCACCCGGCTACCCTTGACGTAGCTCCCGAGCACGTGGACCGGGACATAGGCGTTGCTCAACGAGGTGCGCACCTCGGCAGGCGAAACGTCGTAGTGCTCCGCGCTCGAACTCAAGCCGAGCCAAGCTATGCCGCCCACCGGCACTGCGGCCAACATGCCGATCCGGACGAGTAGAAAAGTCTGATCCATTGCCACCGCTCCCCGCTGCGAAATATCGCGGCAGGGAGCGTGACTCAAAGAGCTTACCCGAGAGTAAACGCCCGCAAAGGCGCAGGAAATCGGCTTGCCATGGACGCTCTGTGCAAACCCCGCTAAGCGCGCGGGCCCATGACAACTTCCCTCGCACAGACCCGCCGGACCTTCGCGATCATCTCGCACCCTGACGCCGGGAAAACCACGCTCACCGAAAAGCTGCTGCTGCAAGGCGGCGCGATCCACTTGGCGGGCGAGGTCAAGGCGCGGGGGCAGGCGCGGCGGGCGCGGTCTGACTGGATGAAGATCGAGCAGCAGCGCGGGATATCGGTCACGTCGAGCGTGATGACCTTCCAGAAGGACGGGATCGTCTTCAACCTGCTCGACACGCCGGGCCACGAGGATTTCTCGGAGGACACCTACCGGACGCTGACTGCAGTAGATTCGGCGGTGATGGTGATCGACGCCGCCAAGGGCATCGAGCCGCAGACCCGCAAGCTGTTCGAGGTGTGCCGCCTGCGGTCCGTCCCGATCATCACCTTCGTCAACAAGGTCGACCGCGAGGGCCGCGATCCCTTCGAGACGCTGGACGAAGTCGCCGACATGCTCGCGCTCGACGTCAGCCCGCAGATGTGGCCGATCGGGATGGGCGGGGAGTTCGAGGGCATCCTCGACTTCGCCACTGAAACCGTCAGCCGCCCCGAAGGTCCGAGCCGCGAGTTCCTCGGCACGCGCGATAAGGCAGCTATCCCCGAACGCTTCGCCGACGAGATCGAGCTGGCACGCGGCGGCTATCCCGAGTTCGACCTCGATGCCTTCCGTCACGGCGATCTGACGCCGGTCTATTTCGGGTCGGCGCTCAAGAATTTCGGCGTCACCGAGCTGATCGACGCCATCGCCCGCTATGCCCCGCCGCCGCGGCCCCAGCCCGCGGGCGAGGAGCAGATCGACCCCTCGCGCGACGAGGTGACCGGCTTCATCTTCAAGGTGCAGGCCAACATGGACCCCAACCACCGCGACCGCATCGCCTTCATGCGGCAGGTTTCGGGAACCTTCAAACGCGGCATGAAGCTGACGCCCTCAGGGCTGGGCAAGCCGATCGCGGTGCATTCCCCGATCCTGTTCTTCGCGCAGGACCGCGAGCTGGCCGACACAGCCGAGGCGGGCGACATCATCGGCATCCCGAACCACGGCACGCTGCGGGTGGGCGACACGCTGTCCGAGCGCAATCAGGTGCGCTTCACCGGCCTGCCCAACTTCGCGCCGGAAATCCTGCGCCGCGTGCAGTTGCGCGATCCGACCAAGACCAAGCAACTGCGCAAGGCGCTCGACGACCTTTCGGAAGAGGGCGTGATCCAGGTGTTCTACCCGGACATCGGCTCGGCCCACATCGTCGGGGTGGTCGGCCAGCTTCAGCTCGAAGTGCTGATCAGCCGGCTGGAGGCGGAGTACAAGGTCGAAGCCGTGCTCGAACCCTCGCCCTTCGCCACCGCGCGCTGGATCAAGGGTGACGACAAGGCGCTCGAGGAATTCGCCGGCTTCAACCGCGCCAACCTCGCCCGCGACCGGGATGGAGATTACGTCTTCATGGCCAAGAGCCCGTGGGACGTGAGCTACCAGGTCGAGAAGAATCCGCAGCTCACCTTCTCGGCCACGAAGGAACGGTAGTCTTGCGGCAGGCCGGGGTTCGCGGCATGGCTGGGCCTATGCACGATACCGGTCCGACCTCGCAAAGCTTCATCTCCCAGCGCCTCAAGCTCAATTATGTCGATTGGGGCGGGCGCGGGAAGCCGCCGCTGGTGCTGGTGCACGGCGGGCGCGATCATGCCCGCAGCTGGGACTGGACCGCCGAGGCCCTGCGCGAGGATTATCACGTCATCGCCATGGACCACCGCGGGCACGGGGACAGCGACTGGGTGTCGGACGGGGTCTATTCCGCCGCCGACATGGTCTATGATCTGGCGCAGCTGATCCACCAGCTTGGCGTCGGCCCGGTGCGGATGGTGGCCCATTCGATGGGCGGGAATGTCGCGCTGCGCTATGCGGGCGCTTTCCCCGACATGGTCACAAAGCTGGTCGCGATCGAGGGCCTCGGCCCCTCGCCTGAATGGCGTGAGAAGCAGCGCGCCGTGCCTTACCCGGAGCGGCTCGCCGAGTGGATCGAGAAGAAGCGCAAGGCTGCCGGGCGCTCGCCCCGGAAGTACGAGAGCATCGAGGCCGCCTTCGCGCGGATGATCGAGGAGAACGCCTACCTCACTGAGGAGCAGGCGCGGCATCTCACCGTCCACGGCGTCAACCGCAATGAGGACGGCACCTATAGCTGGAAGTTCGATCCCCACCTCAATGTCTGGCCGGTCGAGGATATCGGCGACGAGTTCGTCGAGGCGCTGTGGGGTGCGATCACCTGCCCGACGCTGCTGCTCTACGGGGCGGACTCCTGGGCGTCGAACCCGGCCAAGGACGGGCGGATCGCGCATTTCAGGACGGCCGAAGTCATTGAGTTCGAGAAGGCCGGCCACTGGCTCCACCACGACCAGTTCGACCGCTTCATCGCCACCTTGCGCGATTTCCTGTAGGGGCCGGAAAAGGGGGACATGACATGGCGGACTTCTTCGATGAACTGAACGAGAAGCACATCGCCATGATCGCCGCCCAGCCGGTGTTTTTCGTCGCGACGGCAGCGGCAGAGGGGCGGATCAACCTCAGCCCCAAGGGCTATGACGCCTTCAGGGTGCTCTCGCCCACCCGCGTGGCCTATCTCGACCTCGGCGGTTCGGGCAACGAGACCCACGCGCATCTGGCGGCAGAGCAGGCCGACGCGGGGCGGATCACGGTGATGTTCTGCAACTTCCAGCAGCCCGCGCTGATCCTGAGGATCTACGGCCGCGGCCGCGCCGTTCTGCCGCAGGACAAGGGGTGGGAGGAACTCGCCTCGCATTTCACGCTGTTGCCGGGCACACGCCAGATCTTCGACATCGCGGTCGAGAGCGTGCAATCGTCCTGCGGCTGGGGCGTCCCCTTCATGACACTGGAAGGCGAACGCGAGACCTTGAAGAAGGCGCATCGCCAGGCCGATTCGGCAGCCTGGGAAGACAAGATGGCCAAGCGCACCCGCAGCATCGACGGCCTGCCGACCCGCGCCACCGACCGCTACATTGTTGGTGATTGACGCCAGCCTAGGGCAATAATTGCCCAATCGTTAATCAGATGATGAAAAATTAGGCAGGTGTTATCCCGCAGGTGCGAAGAATCTCGCTGATTCCGCTGCGTCAGACGCGTTACCCCAACATGGCACGCTTGTTGCTGTGACTCCGGTGGCCGGAAAGATCCGGTGCAACAGGGGCCACAGATGAAGTTCATCATCGCCATCATCAAACCGTTCAAGCTCGACACCGTACGCGAGGCGTTGAGCGGCATCGGCATCGCCGGGATGACCGTGACCGAGGTCAAGGGCTTCGGTCGCCAGAAGGGTCAGACCGAAATCTACCGCGGTGCCGAATACTCGACGAACATGCTTCCGAAGGTGAAGCTCGAGATCGCTGCCAGCGACGAAATCGCCGCGCAGGTGGTCGAAACCATCCAGCAGACCGCCAACACCGGAGCCATCGGCGACGGCAAGATCTTCGTGCTCGATCTTGCCTCGGCGACCCGCATCCGCACCGGCGAGTCCGGCGAAACCGCGCTGTAAGGGGACCCAATCGATGAAGCGTATTCTCTCCAATGCCGCGATGCTGGTGACCGGGGCGGCACTGCTCGCCGCGCCCGCCTTCGCGGCGCCGGCGGCCGAGCCTGCCGTGTTCACACCTACCGCCGACATGGTCAACAAGGGCGACGTCGCCTGGATGATGGTTTCGACCGCGCTCGTCCTGATGATGAGCGTGCCCGCCCTTGCACTGTTCTACGGTGGCCTGGTGCGCGCCAAGAACATGCTGAGCGTGCTGATGCAGGTGCTCACCATCGTCTGCGTCGCTTCGCTGGTGTGGTTCGGCTGGGGCTACTCGATGGCCTTCACCTCGACCGGCTCGCCCTTCCCGGCATTGTTCGGCGGGCTCGACAAGGCCTTCCTCAAAGGCGTCGACGTGACGACCCTGGCGGCGACTTTCTCGAACGGGGTGTACCTGCCCGAGCTGGTCTTCGTCATGTTCCAGATGACCTTCGCCTGCATCACCCCGGCGCTGATCGTCGGCGCCTTCGCGGAGCGCGTGAAGTTCACCTCGCTGATCATCTTCGTGGTCGCGTGGATGACGCTCGCCTATTTCCCGATCGCGCACATGGTGTGGTACTGGGCCGGCCCGGACTTCCTGCACACTGCGCCGACCGACATGGGTCTGCTGTGGGGCTGGGGCGCTCTCGACTTCGCCGGCGGCACGGTGGTGCACATCAACGCCGGGATCGCAGGGCTCGTCGGCTGTCTGATCATCGGCCCGCGCATCGGTTACAAGACCGAAGCCATGCCTCCGCACAACCTGGTGATGACCATGATCGGCGCCAGCCTGCTGTGGATCGGCTGGTTCGGGTTCAACGCCGGCTCGGCGCTCGAATCCAATGCCTTCGCCGCCCTCGCCTTCGTCAACACCTTCGTCGCCACGGCGGCGGCGGGCGCTGCCTGGGCGATCATCGAACAGATCACCCACAAGAAGCCGTCGCTGCTCGGCGGGGTCTCGGGTGTGGTGGCCGGGCTTGTGGCCATCACCCCGGCGGCGGGTTTTGCCCACCCCGGCACCGCGATCATCCTCGGCGCGGTCGCCTCGCTGGTCTGCTACTTCTTCGTCACCACGGTGAAGAACAAGCTCGGCTATGACGACAGCCTCGATGTCTTCGGCATTCACGCCGTGGGCGGCATCGTCGGCGCGATCGGCACCGGCATCGTCGCCGACCCGGCGCTCGGCGGTCAGGGCTGGATCGACTACACCGCTCCGGTGGCCAAGGCGGGCGAGTTCGACATGGTCGGACAGGTCATCACCCAGTGCTGGGCGGTCGGCACCACGATCGTGTGGACCGGCGTCGTCTCGGCCGTGCTGTTCCTGATCCTCAAGTACACCCTGGGCCTTCGCCCCGACGCCGAAGCCGAAACCAACGGCCTCGACATCTCCGAACACGGGGAGCGCGCCTACAACTGAGCGCGCACCCGCCAAGCTTGGCGGGGGGAGGTCTCTCTCTCCCTCTCCCCTCCCCCCGCCTCACCACGTTCCTCCTGCGAACGAACAGACTGAATATGGCCGGAGTAGCGAAAGCTCTCCGGCCTTTTTTTATTCGAGTTTTTGGCGTTGCGACCCCGCCTCCGCGGGGTCGTCCTCGCTGCTGTTTCCTTCGCTTCGCTACGGAGCAGCTGCGGCTCGCGCGCGTGCGCTCGCGGCCCGTCCTGCGGCGGGCCGTATGATCGCTTGGTTTGATGGTTGGGCTAAGCTCTCTCGGCTTCCATCACGAAATCGGCACACCGCTCGCCGATCATGATGCTCGGCGCGTTGGTGTTGCCGCTGACGATCTTCGGCATCACGCTCGCGTCCGCCACCCAAAGCCCCTCGAGCCCGTTGAGCTTGAGGCCAGGATCGACCACCGCATCCGCGTCCGAACCCATCCGGCAGGTGCCGACCGGGTGATAGACCGTGTCCGCGCGGCTGCGGATCAGGTCGTCGAGTGCGGCGTCGTCGTTCAGATCGACAGGGTGGCGATCCTTCGGTCCGAAGGCCTGCATCGGCGGTGCCTCGGCGATACGGTGCGACAGGCGCACGCCGGCGCGCAACACGGCCATGTCGCGCTCGTCGTCGAGGAAGTTGGGGTCGATCACCGGCGCTGCCGCCGGGTCGGCGCTGCCGAGCCGCACCGTGCCGCGGCTCTCGGGCCGCAGCACGCAGGCGTGGAGCGAGAAGCCGTGCGCCTTGACCTTCTCGCGCCCGTGATCCTCGAGCACGGCGGGAACGAAGTGCCACTGCACATCCGGAGCCGGGCTGCCGGGCATCACCGACCAGAACCCGCCCGCCTCGGCGTAGCAGGTGGTCATCACCCCGGTGCGCTTCATGCGGTGCTCGACCATCGCCGCAGCCATGCGCAGCGTGCCCTTGAGGGTGCTGCCGATGAGCAGATCGCTCTCCGTCTCCCAGCCGGAGACGTAGTCGATATGGTCCTGGAGGTTGCCGCCGACAGCCGGGCGGTCGAGCACCACGTCGATGCCGTGCGCCTTGAGGTGCTCGGCCGGGCCGATGCCGGAGAGCATCAGCACTTGGGGTGAGTTGAACGCGCCTGCCGAAAGGATCACGCCGCGCCGTGCCAGCAGCGTCTCGCGCTTGCCCTTGCGCCGGATCTGCACGCCGGTCACGCGCCCGCCCTCGATCACCAGCTTCTCGACCAGCGTGTCGGTGCGCACCGAGACGTTGCCCTGTTCGCGAATCGGCTCGACATAGGCGCGCGCCGCCGACCAGCGTTCGCCCTTGTGCTGGGTCACCTGGTAGAGGCCGAAGCCGTCCTGCCGCTCGCCGTTGAAATCGGGATTGGTCCGCAGCTGGAGCGCCGCGGCGGCATCGACGAAGGCGTGGGAGGCCGGGTTGGCGTGCCGCTGGTCCTCGACGAACAGCGGGCCGCCGTGGCCGTGGAGATCGTCGCCGCCGCGCTCGTTCGCCTCGGAACGCTTGAAGTAGGGAAGCACGTCCTCATAGCCCCACCCGGCGCAGCCCTCGGCCGCCCAGTTGTCGTAATCCCAGCGGTTGCCGCGGATATAGACCATGGCGTTGATCGCCGAGGAGCCGCCGAGCCCGCGCCCGCGCGGCTGGTAACCGGTGCGACCGTTCAGGCCCTTCTGCGGCACCGTCTCATAGCGGTAGTTCGAGGCCTGCGGGATGAAGGGCATGAAGCCCGGCGTCTTGATCCAGACGTTGTTGTTGTGCCCGCCCGCCTCGAGCAGGCACACGCGGCGCGTGCCGTCGACCGAGAGCCTGCCCGTGACAGCGCTGCCGGCACTGCCACCGCCGATAACGATGTAGTCGAAACTTTCCATGATCTCTCCCTTTGGCGCGGGAGATTAGGCAGCTTCTTGCTCGCTCGCAATCGGGTTTCGAGTCGCAACTGATGTTGTTTGTGGCGCAGCATTCGCTCCTACCCGCGCGCGCCAGCGCTCGCGAATCATGTCGCTGGTCTCGCGGCTGCCGTCATGGCTCCAGCCGGGCTCGCGCAGGAGGTAGGACAGCTTGTGCTTCCAAGGCGCGCGCATGATGTCGGCGAGCATGCCGATCCACTCGTGGAACACCGCCCACAGCAGGTTGAAGCTGCCGAGCTGCTTGACGATCCCGTAGCGGATCGGCTCCTCATCGACCTCGGCCTCGAAGGTGCCGAACATCCGGTCCCAGACGATGAACACGCCCGCGTAATTCTTGTCGAGATAACGCGGGTTTGTCGCATGGTGGACGCGGTGGTGCGAGGGCGTGTTCAACACCGCCTCGAACCAGCGCGGCATGCGCTTGATCGCTTCGGTGTGAATCCAGAACTGGTAGATGAGGTTGAAGCCCCCGCAGATCGCGATCATCAGCGGGTGGAAGCCCAGCAGCACCAGCGGCACAGCGAACAGGAAGCCGAAGGTGAGGGCGCCTGTCCAGCTCTGCCGCAGCGCGGTCGACAGGTTGTAGTGCTGGCTGGAGTGGTGGTTCACGTGGCTCGCCCACATCCAGCGGATGCGGTGTCCGGCGCGGTGAACCCAGTAATACTTGAGGTCGTCGAGCACGAAACAGACGGGCCACGCCCACCACACCGCCCACCATACCGGCCCGAAGTCGAACAAGCGATATTCGTAGGTCCGGATGAACACCGCGAGCGCGAAGCCGCCGAGCAGCGCCCCGGCAACGGTCGAACCCAGCCCGAAACCGAGGCTGACCAGCGTATCCCTGGGCTCGTAGGCCTCGGGGGCGCGCAGCTTCGCCCAGATCATCTCGGCGAGCACCGCGACGACGAACAGCGGCACGGCATATTGGGTGGGGTTGAAGTCAGGCATGTTGGCGCCCGTGTACCCGATCGATGGCCTCTGCCCAAGCCTCGGGATCAGGGACGCTCAGGCGGACGATGCCGAAGCGCGGCTCGCCCGGATCGACGACGAGTTTTCCGTCGTTCTGCGCGGCGGCTTTGGCAGACGGGCCGAGAACGCGCCCGGCGAAGCGGTTGCCGTGGCGGCGGATCACCATCACCCTGCCGCTTGCATCGCGGGCAAGGGCGCCTGTTCCCGCCGCGTCGCAAGCGATGGCGACTGGGGTGAAGCCGTCCTCCACCTCGCCAGCCGCGCGCCGCACACCTTCCTCGCTTTCGAGCCGCGGGTCGCCGCCGAGCTTGAGCCACCATGCGAGTCCCGCCAGGGCAAGGATCGCGGCGAGCGATCCGGCGGTCTGGATGATGAGGGGCGGAACGTCCAAGCTTTGAGCGCCTCAGCGCGCGGAAAGCATGTCGATCATGGTGCGAATCGGGCTGACGTCATAGCCCGCCTGCGCTGCCGTGCGCGCGATCGTCTCGGGTGCCTCGCCCTTCTTGGCCGCAGCGAGCGCCCACAGCAGGGTCGACCGGGTGCCGGAGCGGCAATAGGCGAGAATCGGCCCCTCGGCCTGCTCCAGCGCTGCAATCATGGCGTCGACCTGCGGCTCGCTGAAGCCCGCATGGCCGACCGGAATGGCGACATAGTTGAGCCCCGCGGCGGCTGCGGCATCAGCGATCGCGTCGCCCTGCGGCGCGGAAGGCTCCTCTCCGTCGGGCCGGTTGTTGACGATGGTGCTCACGCCAAGCGCGGCTGCTTCGGCGATATCCGCGAGCGCAAGCTGCGGGCTGACCAGCACATTTTCCGTGAGGCGGCGAAAATCGCTCATGATCCGTCCTGTCGTCCCGTGTGTTCGAGGGGCCGTTCATGCCCAAAGCTTGGCGCCCGCACAAGCGTCGTGGCCGGGGCTCCGGAAGCCGCTGGTATTTTCGTTCGCAAAGCAAGCTTTTGTGCGCTATACGTGGCGCCACGTGCGCTCCGGACCACAAGCTGGCGCGTCTGTGTCCGGTGCGGCTCACTGTCCACGACATCGGCGCAATGGAGGGCGGGCAGTGTGGCAAGGTACGTACTGATCTATGGGTTACGATAGGGGACGCCGGCGCGGCCGTGACAAGCGCGACGGTTTCGGCGAAGATGGCTTCGATCCGTTTGGCGGCGGGAACGATGGGTTCTCGCCCCCGCGCGAATTCGGTGGCGGCGGTGATCGCTTCGGCGGCGGCGGCGACCGGTTTGGCGGCGGTGGCGGCGGCGGCCCTCGTGGCGGCGGCGGCTTCAGCGGCGGCCCGCGCGGCCCCGGTGGCCCGGGCGGCGGCGGTGCTGGCGGCGGCGGCTTCAGCCGCATGCCTGCCCAGATCGTCGGTACCGGCAAGGGCACCGTGAAGTTCTTCAACACCCAGAAGGGCTTCGGCTTCATCCAGCAGGAAGGTGGCGGCGAAGACGTCTTCGTCCACATCAGCGCGGTCGAGCGTGCCGGCCTTGAAGGCCTCGCCGAAGGCCAGGAGCTCCAGTACAACCTCGTGGATCGCGGCGGCAAGGTGTCGGCGCAGGATCTTCAGGTGGTGGGTGACGTCATCGCGGTGGCGGCCAAGCCGGCCGCTCCGGCTCGCGAGCTGACCGGTGAGCGCGCCAAGGGCACGGTCAAGTTCTTCAACGCGATGAAGGGCTTCGGCTTCCTCGTGCGTGATGACGGCCAGCCCGATGCCTTCGTGCACATCAGTGCCGTCGAGCGTTCGGGGCTGTCTGCCCTCAACGAAGGCGAACGCTACGAATTCGATCTCGAAGTCGATCGACGCGGAAAGTACTCCGCCGTCAATCTGGCACCGATCGAAGGCTGACCCAGCCGCAACCGCACCCTCGCGGTTTGACGCGGGAGCAGCGGAAGATTAACGGTAAAGCGGATGGCGGCTCTGGTTCAGGGCCGCCATTTGCGTTTCGAGCGCCCCAACCCCCACGACTCAGTTCAGGATGTAAGCCCATGTCGATCACCCCGCTCATGCCCGTCTACCCGCGTTGCGGCGTCCGGCCGGTGCGCGGCGAGCACTGCCACCTGATCGACGAGGACGGCACCCGCTACCTCGACTTTGCCAGCGGCATTGCGGTCAACCTGCTCGGCCACTCGCACGAGGGGCTGATCTCGGCGATCCAGCAGCAGGCCGCCACGCTGATGCATGTCTCCAATCTCTACGGCAGCCCGCAGGGCGAGAAGCTGGCGCAGATGCTGGTCGACACGACCTTCGCCGACACGGTGTTCTTCACCAATTCGGGCGCGGAAGCCTGCGAGTGCGCGATCAAGACGGCGCGCGCCTATCACCAGAATGCGGGTGACGAAGGCGACGCCAGCCGGTTCGAGATCATCACCTTCCACAATGCCTTCCACGGGCGCACGATGGCGACCATTTCGGCCTCGAACCAGACCAAGATGCACCACGGCTTTTCGCCGCTGCTCGAAGGGTTCAAGTATGCGCCTTTCGATGACCTGGAAGCGGCCAAGGCGCTGATCGGGCCGCACACGGCCGGCATCATGGTCGAGCCGATCCAAGGCGAGGGCGGTATGCGCCCTGCCTCGCAGGAATTCATGTCCGGCCTTCGCGCCTTGTGTGACGAGCACGGGCTGATGCTGATCCTCGACGAGGTGCAGTGCGGCGTGGCGCGCACCGGCACGCTCTATGCCTACGAGCAGTACGGGATCACACCCGATATCCTCGCCACGGCCAAGGGCATCGGCGGCGGTTTCCCCTTGGGCGCGTGCCTCGCGACCGAGAAGGCCGCGCGCGGGATGACCTTCGGCACCCACGGCTCGACCTACGGCGGCAACCCGCTGGCGATGGCTGCGGGAACGGCGGTGATGGAGGCGGTCGCCAATGAAGAGTTCCTCGGCCGGGTGCGCGAGAAGGGCGAGCGGCTGCGGGCCCGGCTCGAACAGTTCATCGGCAACTACCCCGAGCTTTTCGAGCTGGTGCGGGGCAAGGGCCTGATGCTCGGCATCAAGATGAAGATGGAGAGCCGTCCGTTCTACGTGCACCTGCGCGATCATCACCAGTTGCTGACGGTTGCGGCGGGCGACAACACGATCCGCATCATCCCGCCACTGGTGATCGGCGACGCCGAGATGGACGAGTTCTTCGACAAGCTTTCCGCAGGAGCGGCGAGCTTCAAGGTTCCGGAACCGGCATGACGGGCGCGGGGGGCGGCTTCAGGCACTTCCTCGACCTTGGCGATGCCGGGGGCGATGCCATCGCGGCCATGATCAATGACGCGATCGACCGGAAGGCGGCACGCGTCGGCCTGCCCAAGGGCGCGCCCGATGCCGACGCCCCGCTCGCCGGTCGTGTGCTGGCGCTCGTATTCGAGAAGAACTCGACCCGCACCCGCGTCAGCTTCGACATCGCGATGCGCCAGCTCGGCGGGACGGTGCTGCTGCTGGATTCCTCGTCCAGCCAGCTCGGACGGGGGGAAACCATCGCCGATACCGCGCGGGTGCTGAGCCGGATGGTCGACGGCATCATGCTGCGCACCGACGATCACGCCAAGATCGAGGAGATGGCGCGCCATGCGACGGTGCCGGTCATCAACGGCCTCACCGACATGTCGCACCCATGCCAGATCGTCGCCGATCTGCTGACGGTGATCGAACACGGCAAGGCCCTGCCCGGGCTCGAGGTTGCGTGGTTCGGGGACGGGAACAACGTGCTGCACTCGATCCTCGAGGCGGCGGGGCTGTTCAAGTTCAACGTCCGGGTCGCGACTCCGGTGGGCTACGAGCCGGATCCGGTCTTCGTCGCACTGGCCCGCGAACGCGGGGCACGGGTCACGCTGACGCAGGATGCCCAAGACGCTGCGCGCGGGGCGGACGTGATCGTTACCGACACGTGGATCTCGATGGGACAGGCCCATGCCGAGGAGAAGCTGTCGGCGATGGCGCCCTATCAGGTCAACGCAGCGTTGATGGCTCTGGCGAAACCCGATGCCGTGTTCCTCCACTGCCTGCCCGCCCATGTCGGCGAGGAAGTCAGCGAGGAGGTGTTCGAGGGCGCGCAGTCGGTGGTATTCGACGAAGCCGAGAACCGCACCCACGCGCAGAAGTCGGTGCTGCTCTGGGCCTTTGGCCTGCTCGGCGACTAACGCGCGCCTCAAGGGGTCTTTCGCCTGAGGCGATCGATCCCCATATGCGCCCGATGACCGAGACGATCGCTACCGCCGAGACCTATTCCGACACCCTGTTGGGCTTCACCCTTCCCGACCGCAGCGCGCGTGGGCGCTTGGTGCGGATGGAGGGCGTGCTCGAGCAGGTGCTTTCTGCGCACAACTATCCCGCTCCGATCACCCACCTGCTTGGCGAAGCGCTGGTACTGGGCGCGCTGATGGGCGGTTTGCTCAAGGGCGAGCAGGCGCAGATGACGATGCAGGCGCAGACCAATGGCGGGACAGTGAACCTGCTGGTGTGCGATTATCGCGCCGGTGCGGTGCGCGGCTATGTCGACTTCGATAGCGAGCGTCTGGCGAAGCTTGGTGCGAACCCGTCGCTCAAGGCACTGTTCGGGGAAGGCTATCTCGCGATCACCTTCGAAACCGAGGGCCGCCAGCGCTATCAGGGGATCGTGCCGCTCGAGGGCGACAGCCTTGCCGCGGCCTGCGAGAGCTTCTTCAGCCAGTCGGAACAGATCCCGACCTTGATCCGCGTCGCCAGCCGCGCCGGTGCGGGCGGACGCATGGCGGCGGGCCTGCTGATCCAGCACCTTCCCGAAGGCGAGGAGGGACGCGAACGGCTCCATGTCCGCCTCGACCATCCTGACTGGGAGCACGTCGCCGTGATGGCCGGCTCGATCAGCCACGACGAGCTGCTCGATCCTGCGCTTTCGCTCGAGGCGATCGTGTGGCGGCTGTTTCACGAGGAGGAGGAAGTGCGGGTCCAGGCCGGCACCGCGCTATCTCGCGGGTGCCGATGCAGCGCGGCGCATTACGAGGCAGTCATTGGTCGCTTCCCGCCTGACGAGCAGGCCGAGATGCGAGGTGCTGACGGGATCATCGCTGTCGATTGCGCGTTCTGCTCGCGCACCTTCGCCCTGGCGATCTGAGCGGCTGGACTGGCAAATCGGCCCGAGGCATCAAATCGACCAATTTGTGCAAGGCGCATGGCCACGAAAATGGCATGGGGGAAACTGATGAGTGACCGTAAGCAAACCAGAAGGCGCGCGCTCGCGTCTGCCGGCATCGCGGGCGGCGCGGCTTTGCTGCTGGCTGTGCCGGTTCTGGCGCAGGGCGGCGGGCTCGCCATGCTCGGCACGCTCACCAAGGGTGAATGGTCCATCAAGCAGCGCGGCAGCGCGGGCGAACGCAAGATCTGCGTCAAGTCGGGCGCCGAGCTGATCCAGCTCATGCACCGGGAGGGCGGGTGCAGCCAGTTCGTGGTGGAGGATAGTGCCGCGCGCGTCACGGTGCAGTACACCTGCCCCGGCAACGGCTATGGCCGGACCAGCATCCGCCGTGAAACCGGCACACTGGTACAGGTGGAAAGCCAGGGCATCCACAACGGCATGCCGTTCGAGATCACCGCCGAGGCGCGCCGCACCGGCGGCCCCTGCTGAGCAGCGCGCGATTGCCTTTGCTTGCGCGCGTGTTAGGGCCGCGCCATGAGCTTTCCTGAAGACACTCGCGCAAAGCCGCTCGCGGTCGTGCTCCTGTCCGGCGGGCTGGATTCGATGGTGACAGCGGCGCTCGCGCAGGAGGCCGGCTTCACGGTTCACGCGCTGACCGTCAATTACGGCCAACGCCACAAGCTCGAGCTGGAATCCGCTGCACGCATCGCCGAGCGGCTGGGCCTTGCGCGTCACACCCAGATTGCGCTCGACCTGCGCGCTTTCGGCGGTTCGGCGCTGACCGACGCGATCGACGTGCCCAAGGGCGGGGTCGGGGATGACATTCCCGTGACCTATGTGCCCGCGCGCAACCTCGTGTTCCTCGCACTGACCACGGCCTGTGCCGAAGCGGCTGGCGCGCGCGACGTGTTCATCGGAGTCAACGCGCTCGACTACTCCGGCTATCCCGATTGTCGCCCTGAGTTCATTGCCAGCTTTGCCGAAACGGCGCGGCTCGGCACCAAGGCCGGGGTCGAGGGTGCTCCCTTCACCATCCATGCTCCGCTCCAGCACATGACCAAGGCGGACATCGCCCGCGAATGCGCTCGGTTGGGTCTTGATCCGGCCTGGAGCTGGTCTTGCTATGACCCCGCGCCCGAGGGGGTCGCCTGCGGACTCTGCGATTCCTGCCGCTTGCGGAAAAAGGGTTTTGCCGAGGCCGGGATTGTCGATAGCACGCCCTATAAGACGTGATCGCTCCGACACCCGTCAACATTCGGAGCATATGGGATAGGGGATCGGCATTGAGCCAGGATAGCACCTCACGCGAGGCGGCGAGCGAACAACCTGCGTCTGCCTACAGCTGGTACGTGCTCGGCGTGCTGGTGGTGGTCTACATCCTCAACTTCATCGATCGCCAGATTCTCTCGATCCTCGCGGTCGACATCAAGCGTGATCTGGCGCTGACCGACGGCCAGCTCGGCTTTCTCGGCGGTGCGGCTTTCGCGGTGTTCTATGCGCTGTTCGGAGTGCCGCTGGGAAGGCTGGCGGACCGCTGGCACCGCGTTCGGCTCCTGACGATCGGCCTGGTGCTGTGGTCGACAATGACCGCGCTGTCAGGCTTCGCGCGCAACTACCTCACGCTTTCGCTGGCGCGCATGGGCGTGGGCGTGGGCGAGGCGACGGCAAGCCCGACCGCGTATTCGCTGATCTCGGACTATTTCCCCTCGCGGCAGCGCGCGACGGCGCTCGCGATCTATTCCTCGGGGCTGTATATCGGGGGAGGCGTGTCGCTGCTGATCGGCGCCAAGATCTCGAAGGTCTGGGACGCGGCTTATCCGGGCGGGGGCTTGGCGGGGCTGGTTGGATGGCAGGCCGCGTTCCTTGCGGTGGGCGCGCCCGGTTTGCTGCTGGCGCTGTGGGTTGCCTCGCTGCGCGAACCAGCTCGCCCTGCCGCTCATGACGCGGGGGGACGCCATCCGCTCGTCGAGTTTCTTGTCGACCTGTCGATGCTGTTGCCGCCCTTCACCTTGTGGCACGCCCTGCGGCGCGGGCCTGCGGCCGCGATCGTCAACCTGGCGATGGCGGCAGCCATGATCGGCCTGGCGGTGGTGATGATCCGGTTGACCGGAAACCTGCCCCAGTGGTCGGCGATAGCCTTTGGCTATTATGCCGTGTTCTCATGGGCTGCGACATTGCGCAGGCACGATCCGGCGACTTTCAGCCTGATCTGGGGAACGCCTGCGTTTGTCTGCACGGCCCTGGGGTACGGGCTGGTCTCGCTCGTCGCTTACGCTCTGGCGTTCTGGTCCGCGCCCTATGCAGAAACGGTTCTGAAGCTTCCAAAAGCGCAGCTCGCCTTTGTGCTGGGCGGGAGCGGGGCGCTAGCAGGTTTTCTGGGGGTGATTCTCGGCGGGCGCATGTCGGACTGGTTGCGAGGGCGCAACCCGGCAGGCCGGATCCTCGTTGTCATGTTCGGCACTCTCGCGCCGGCGGTGCCGATCTGGATCGGATTCACGACCACAGGCGCGGCGCTGTTCTACCTGATGAACTTCCTGGCCGTCATGTTTGCAGCCACCGCCTTGGGCGCCGCAGCGGCGACCACGCAGGACCTCGTGCTTCCCCGCATGCGGGGCACGGCCACCGCTTCGTTCTTCCTTGCGACGACGCTGGTGGGACTGGCGCTCGGCCCGTACATGGTCGGGCAGATCTCCGAGATCAGCGGGAGCATGAGGGTGGGGGTGCTATCGCTGATCGGCGTAGCGCCTGTTTCACTGGCTCTGCTGATCTACGCCTACCGGACGCTCCCGCAGGCCGAAGCGACGATGGAGATGCGCGCGCGGGCTGCGTTGGGCGAGTAAGCCCAGGAGCCGAGGAAAGCCGGTCGGAGGCTGCGCGCTTAGGATCCTCGGGCGGGCACAAGCGCTGCGCTCTCGCCTCCTGTCGGGGGGCCAAGCGCACAAGCCGGTGAAGCTCGTCTGCGCTGGTTGGCATGCTTGCCGGGTGCACTGACCCACCGGGCAGATTGTTACCCGTTCTTGGTACCCCGATAGTCTGGTCGTCCGGCGGTGGTGAATAGCCTGGTCCCGTGACTTTCAGCGCCGTCAACTGCGCTGCGGCCATAACAAAAAAGGGGCCGGATCGCTCCGGCCCCTTTCCTGAAGTCTGTCTAGCGCTTTGGCTTACATGCCCGAGCCCGGACCGTAGGTCACTTCCACGCGACGGTTCTGCGCTTCGCGCACCCCGTCGGCAGTCGGAACCCGCGGCTGGCTTTCGCCGAAGGCCTGAGTGGTCATGCGGGCAGCGGGAACGCCGCGGCCGCCGAGGTAGCCCTTGACGGCGTCGGCACGACGCTGAGCGAGAGCCATGTTGTACTTCGGCGTGCCCGCGCGGTCGGTGTGACCGGCCAGCATCACGTTCGCCGTGCCGCAATTGGCGTAGGCAGTCGCAGCGCTATCCAGGATGCGAGCAGCCTCAGCCGTGACGTCCGACTTATCGAAGTCGAAGAACACGATGTACGGGCCCGTGTTGCACGCAACCTTCGGCGGGGGCGGCGGGGGCGGCGGAGGCGGCGGGGGCGGCGGCGGCGGGGGAGGCGGCGGCGGTGCTGCCACCGGTTCCGGCGCCGGCTTGCCGCCGAAGTTGTAGGTGATCGAGCCCAGCAGCGAGTGGCTCTTGAACTCGGTGTTCAGAGCGCGGCCGAGCGGATCCGTCAGGTTGACGTCCGGTGCGTTGAAGTAGCGATACTTCAGGCCAACATCCCAGTTGTCGCTGATCGGCGCACGTACGCCGGCGATTGCCTGCCAGGCGAAGCCCGTGTCCGAATCGTTCCACACGCCCGGACCGTTCGCATTCACGCGGCCGTCGAGGTCAATGCGAGCGACACCGACACCACCGCCGACGAAGCCCTGAATGCCATCGTCCGAACCGAAGTCGAGCATGCCGTTGAGCATGAAGCTCAGAGCGTTCGCTTCGCCGAGCGCGGCGCGGTTATCGTTGAAGCGGTTGAAGCCGCCACCCGGCAGCGGGTTCAGAGCGAGACCCTGAGTGCCAGCGGTCACGTCCTTCAGGTCCGCGGCCTTGTAGCTGGTCTCAGCCTCAAGCCGGAATGCACCGAAGTCATAACCGACAGCGGCACCGAAATCGTATCCGGTGTCGTAATTGGCCTTCGCGTCGCCGGGCACGCCGTTGACATCGAACTTCTGGTCTTCGACGAGCATGACGCCGCCATCACCCTGGATGTACCACTGGCCATCACGGGCCATGGCGGGTGAGGCAAGCGCGGTCGAAGCCATCGCCATTCCTATGACGAGTTTGCGCATATCCAAAATTCCCCTTTGTATTAGACTTGAGGCACCGGCCGTCTCTATCTTTTCCCCCTGCGCGAGGCAAGCCGTCAATGCCCTCCGGTGTTGCAAGAATGTCGCGTTCGGCCCCCTTTGGCAAGAAAATGTTGGCGCCGAATGCCCGGAGTTCAGCCGTTCCGGGGTTCAAGGTCCGGCTACGGCGAGCACGCCGATCGCCCTCAACGCCTGAACAAGCGTGACGATCGCCGCTCGTGCTTCAACATCGACCACCGTCCCCCCGGTTGGCAGAGCGGGTGCCTGCGCGCGCTTCCATCCGGACCGGAACACCAGCAGGCAATCGGACGAGCGGTCGAAAAGCGCCATCCCCGACACGGGTGCGATGAAGTGCCACCCGCCGGCGATGAGCACGGCGATGCTGTCCTCGCGTCCTGCCCACGCCCCTGTCGCGGGAGCCGTTATCCGATAGCAGTCGGAGTCACTGGCGCCTGGCGGTGGCGAGGGCTGGGATGCGGTTACTGCGCGGGCGTGCAGTGCATCAAGGAGGCAAAGCGCCTGATTGACGAAGAATTCTTTCTGCGCCTGGCCGGCGATCAGGAGCGGCAGGCCTGCGACCGGCGTCGTGCTCGGAAAGGAAATGGGGTCGGGCATGCAAGCCTCCGTTTGTCAGGATAATGAACCGAGCCAAAGCGGCTCCGAGCGATCGAACGTGCCGATCTGCCTCACCCACAGCGCACCCGCGCCGAAGGTCGCGACGAGCGATGTGCGCTCGCTTGCAGTAAGGCGCAGTGACGCCACATCACACGGCCATGTCGCGTGCGGTACATCCGTCGGGCCGAAGCCGACCAGATAGGCTTCCCGCTCCTCGATCAACGCGACGTCGACGCTGTCCTGCCAGCGCCACTGTCCCCGCGCGCGCCGTGTCCACTTGTAGACGATGGCGCCGTCGGCCTCGAGCAGCGCGCGGGGGTGAACCGGGCAGAGGGGCCGTCGTGACAGGCCAGCATTGGCGAGGTCCGCCAGAACCGCGCCCGGGTCGCTTGTGCCCATCGCCGCGATGCGCGAGCTTGGAAGCGGCGGGACGAGGAGCGGGTCGAGGGTCACGAGAGCGTCGTCGAGCAGGACGGCGCAGGTCTGCGCTGGATGTCCCGCGAAGGCAGCAGGCTCGGTGCCCCCCCGTCCTCTGAGAAGGCCCGTAAGGCGCCAGCGCCCGGCCCCGAGCGGCTGCGCTACACGGAACTGGAGCAGCTCGCCGCCGATCATCATGCGATTGGCGCCCGCTGCAAGGCCTGTCAGATCAGTGTCGGACAGGCTAAGGTCGTGGCCGACCAGATCGATCACAGCCTCGCTGCGAGGCTCGAACAGAACTGACGGCGATGGCCCCAGTGGCTCGGCGAGCCTGCCCAGCACGGCCCGTTGCTTGCTGGTAGTGCCGATATCGACCATCGCGCTGCCCTGCACCACGAACAGGGCCGCCCCACGCCATGCGCTGTTCTCGGCAGAGGCCGCCGCGACGATCAGCGGGTTGGCCGGATTGGCATTGGCGTCCGCCGGCAGCTCGAGCGCTGCGAGCCGGGTTGCCGGGACGGGCATGTCGACAGGGGCAAGGCTCGCGCCCGCATCGGTCGGCCGCGGCGACGTGATGGTCGGGGCGAGGCGCTCAAGTTCGAGAGCGACTCCGCGGTCGAACCATTCCCAGCTTTTCAGCAGCCACTGTCCGGGGGTCTCGGGCAGGCGCACGATTGTGCCCGGCGTGAGGCGCGGGTCGAGCTCGCCGATCCGCCAGGTCACGGTTTCGTGCTGCCAACGCGCCCGGTTGGCGCTTGCATCCGCAAGCTGGCGTGCGCCGGTCGCGGTCAGCGTGGCGGGAAGGTCGATCATCAACTCGCGCCCCGCCTGACGCGTCCCGGCCGCGCGTTGCACACCGGTCTGATAGTCACGCGCCTCGTCGTAATAGCGCAAGGCGGATGGCGCGCGAGTAGGAACGCCGGACCTTTGCTTCTGACGGGTTTCGTCCTGCTGGCGATCGTCCGCCGCGAGCTGGGGGGGCAAAGTGACGATCGAATCCTCGACAACCTTGCGCGGCGCGATCGTGAGCCCCTCGGTCCCCGAGGTGCATACCAGCGGGATGACCTCGTCAATCGTCGCCAGGGTCGACGCGAGTGATCCGCCCTCGTCGGCGAACCCCCGCGTATGCACGAGCGGGGTCTGGGCCGGCAATGCCGCATCGGGCACGAGCTGCGCGAGCGACACACTCTCGTCACCGCCATCTGCGAAGATCTCGAAGCTCAGTGCCGGGATGCGGTTGCCGTATTCGGCCAGCTCGAGGTTCTCGAAAACGACATAGGCACAATCGCGGAAGGCCGGCGCCTCGCCGCCCTTTGCGGCGGCGATGAGAGGATCGACCGGGTCATCGCCGAAGCCGCGATAGACCCGCAGAGAACCGCCGACCTTCAGGTCTTCTGCCGCGCCGCGCAACAGGTTGCCGTCCGCCCAGATGCGCCCGACGCGGGCGATGGGCGTGCTCGAGAGCGCCACGGCGAAGGACGCCGCATAGGCGTAGACCGTTGTCGAAGGCTGTCCCTTGCCGCTGCTTTGCTTGTTCTTGCTCTCGATCAGATCGGTCGACCAGATGATTGTGCCTGGTACGCGCATGCGTCCGAACTGGCGCGCGATCGGCTGGCCGTAGCTCGAGGTGCTGACCGCCAGATCGCGCAGCCGCGGTCCTTCGCGCCCCTGCGGCCCGAAGATGCGCGCATCGATCTGCTGGCCGATGAGTGCGCCGATCGATCCACCGATCGGTCCTCCGAAAGCGGAGCCGAGAGCGGTGAGTACCAAAGTCGCCATGCCATTAGCCTTTAGAAGTTGGGAGCCGCGCGCCACCGGATCTGGACGCCCCAAGCCGGATCGATCGGTTGACGCACGACGCGCCGCAGCCCGGCATGGGCGTGCACGACGCTGTGCGTGTCTGCGGAGATGACGAGGTGGTGCTGGCAGTTCGGCAGCGTGATGAGCATGATGTCGCCAGCCTTCACTGGACCCAAGGCAGGCGTCAGCCCCGACATCTCGGCCAAGGGCAGCAAATGCGCGATGTCGAGATTGCGCAGGCCATATCCGGTGGGAACGATCGGCCGCGCCCCGGCGGCCGCCAGCGCGGCGGACACCAGCCCGACACAGTCGAGGCCGGTCGCCGGATCGCGCCCGTGCAGCCGAAACGGACAGCCCACCAGCGCGACCGCGGCATCAGCCAAGGCCTCGGCGGATGGGATCATGACTGGCCGTAGCGGGCGAGCAGGTCATTGCCCGGCAGGAATGGCTCACCACGGAAGTTGGCGGCATTTCCGAAGCGCGCAGCGCATGTGGCTATGGTGTGATCGCATCCTTCTCTGAGCTCCGCCAAGGTGCCGGCGGCAGTGCCAGCCACGAGAGGCCGATCCAGCACCAGCCAATCTTCCGCGGCGTCGATTACCCCGAAGGCGACCCCCGTCTGCGGGCCGCCCATCAGACGCAGGCGGCCGTCGACGTGGACTTCCGCTTCGACACCTGCGAGCCGCACCCTGTTGCGTTCGAGATCGATGGCGACCAGCGGGTGCAGGCTTGTGAACCGCGTGGCTGACAACCCGCAGCCCGGGCCGCAGAAACTCGCGCGGCATGTCGGGCTGGTGCGCGGCACCAGATCCTGCTCGAGCAGGCTCTTGGTCGAACGAAGCTCGGCGGTGAACTGCGACTGGTTGTCCTCAATCCGGCCGATCTCCCCGGTGTAGAGCGTGTGATTATCGAGGCTCGTCCAGTCGACGGCGCCGATCTCGATCGCGGCTTCGTCGAACACGCCCGCAGCAAGATCAGCTTCGCGGATCGAGTCGTGATTGAGCGCGCCCTGCACCTCGGCGCTGTCGTTGGACAGCTCGGAAGTAAGCCGGATTGCTGCGGGAATCATGCCGGGAGCGGCGAGGTGCGTGATCCCGCCGAAGGTGAGGTCACGATTGTGGCTGGTGAAGCCGAGCGCCGTGCCGTCGCGGCGATAGATGCGCCAGAAAGTCGCCACCGTGTCGAGCTCACGATCGAAGAACACGCGCATTACGCGGTCTCCCTGATCTCGATCAGCGGCACGGACGGAGCCTCGCCGGCTGCGAAGTTGACAGCCGACACGTCAAGCCGATCCTCCGCGAAGCGCACCGGAACATCGAAGCGGAAGCCGGCGCGCACCTCGGCACCCGCGATCGGTGCAACGGTGAAGCGGATCGTGCCCCCTGGCAGAAGAGTCCAGGCGGTACTCGCCGTGCCGCCGACGCTGACGACCACGGTGCCGGCACGAGGTCGCGTGATCAGGCGAACTTGCGGCTCCGGGGTCCCATAGGTCTTGAGCAGCTGAAAGTCGGCTCGTGCGCCATCACCGGTCCCGATCAGCTGGTCGAGCATCGTCGGCGCGTCGGTCATGCCGTTCGAGCTGTTGTCGAAGGGGTCCATGATCCGGAACCCACGCGCCGGGCCGCGCCGCGCGCGGAAGAAGGCTATGAGGTCGGACAGTTCGGCCTCGGAGCGGATGCCCGGGCCGACGTCGAAATGCAGGCGTGCGTCCGACCACAGCGAATTGCGCCGTTCATGCCCGGACGTGGTCACGGCGATCGAAGTCGAGAACTCGGGCGCAACCGAGGCGCTCCGCCCCAGGGCAAAGGGGTAGAGGACGTCGTCGAAGGGATCCATGGCTTGCTCCGGAGGAGGTGCGAGGCGGGTGTAGCCGTCGCGATTGACCTGAGGCAGCGCCCAGACGTAGCGGCGGGCAATGCCGCGCGCGGCCGCCTCGTCGATGCCGCGGTCGATGCGTTGCCAGTGAACTTCGGCATCGGCCGGATCGAGCACGAAGCCGGCGAGGTAATCCTGATCCGCCAGCGGATAGCCAAGCCTCGCGTCCACGAAAGAAAGAGCTTCGCGGCGTGCTGCATCGGCACCGGACGTAAGCCAGTCGTAATCCTCGAGCTGCAACCGGTCGAAGGCCGGTGCGGCCCAGGCGCTCGGCAGATTGGCCCGGTAAAGCTCGGGCATGGCCGGGTTCAGGATCGTGGGCGTGAATGCGAGGAGCAGGACCTCGGCACCGTCCGGAGCGGCTGCGCGCACCGCCGCGGTGAGCGCGGCGGTCGACTGCGCCAGCAGCGTGCCTGCCGCCTCGAGCAGCGCCTTGGAGGCCTCGCTCATTGGTGCGCCCAAGTCGCCAATGACCGGCGGGTCGCCCCCGAGCGCTGCCTTGGCCGCGTCGTCATAGAGGCAGATTTCGCCTGCGGGCGTGACCCACCACCATGGCTCGCCGATCTGGAAGCGGACCGGCAGGTCAGCCTGAAGCATGAGCGCAACGACACCGCTGGCCACATCGGCCAGCCAGTCCATCGCCGCCGCCTTGGCGGGCGACAGCAGGGTCGACGGCGGCACCCATCCCGTCAGCGCAGGAGCGCCGGACGCGGCCCGCTGCTTCCAGCTGTCCGGACTATAGGCGTCGAACAGCTCGTAAGAGAGCGAGGCGATCACCTCGAAGCCTGCGGTCTTGGCAAGCGCGAAGAAGCTGCGGTGCCACGCCGTCGCAGGGGCGCACAGCTCGCCGCCTGCCGCCACCTTCAGCGATCCGTCGGCCTGCCGCGAGAGCCGCATGAAGTGGCTCATCCCGACATAGTGGACAATGTCCTCGCGGTAGCCGAGACCGGTCACGACGCGCAGCAGCCGCGCGGGGGTCTGGTTGTAGGCATCGTCGTACGCCGTCGCGATCCGCTCACCGTGCGGGGGGATGAGCACGTCGCCGAGCTCGATCATCGCGCGCGATCCGTCGGCGCGGATCTCGGACATGATCACCGACCCGTTGAACCGGGCCGGGAGCGGAGCAGTGCTGCCGCCCGCGAAACCCGGCGCGACCAGCGAGATGAACATGCGGTCGATGTCCGAGGGGTGGATCGGCTCGCCGGGCAGGCCGTAGCCGCTCTGGAGGCTCGAGAAGGGAAGCTTGATACGCGCATCGGTCGGCGTGCCCGTCGCGTAGTTCCAAAGCCGGATGTACCAGGTGCGCGGTGTACCTGCGGCGTCGCGCCCCTCGATCGTCAGCGTCGGGCCGTTGGGCTGGTCAAGCCCGATCACGCCTTCGGATTGCCAGCGGAAGCTCAGGATCGTGTGGGCGTAGTCGCGCTCGGTCTTGTAGGCGAGCAGCGGGTGATCGAGGGTGTCGGCGCTCTCCCAGATCAGGCCGACGAGGTCGCCTGCCGTGTGCAGCTCCAGATCGACGCGCAGGCTGTCCGGCCCGGTAGTGATGATCGACGCCATCGCGGGTCGGGGGAAGTTGACGGTCCAGAAGCGCGGATCGAAACGCTGCATGAACGTGCTTTCCTGCGAGCGGCGCTCGCGTGCGAGCCAGAATGCCATGAAGGTGTCCTTCGCTCAGGCCTGTTGCAGTGCGCGGCGCACGGCGCTCGCGATCTGGCGTGAGGAGCGCTGCATGGCGGTCGGCGCCGCCTGCCCGCGCGGGACCGCGACCTGGATCGCAACGCGCACGTCGCGAGAGGGGCCGGTCAAACCTGTCTCCACGCGCCCTGCGGCGGTCGGCACGAAAACCTCGGGACCGCGCTCGCCGACCATATAGGCTTGGCCCGGCGCGACCGGACCGCCCGTGGCGCGCCCCGGTAGGCCGAACAACGCGCCGATCGAGCCGCCGATGATGTTGCCGAGACCGCCGCTGCCACCACCGCTTCCGCCGCCGAACAGCGAGGAAAGACCCGACTGCAGCGAAAAACTCGCAATCTCCGAAAGCGCGTTGAACGCGACCCGCTTCAGGTCATCGAAGCCGAGGCTCCCGCGCCGCAGCGCGCCGAGCAATCCGTTCTCGAGGACATTGCCAGCCCGCCCGAAGCCATCGACAAGCGAGGTGTCGAGCGAACGGCGCATCTTTTCGACATCGCCCGCAAAGCCGTCTGTGCGGGCGCGCACGCCGATTACGAGATCCTGGAACTGGTCAGTCATGGGTGTCGCGCTCCATCATGCGGGCGATCGTCTCGGGGGACGGCGGGAGTGGGGCGGAAGGATCGTCGGGCGCGGCGAGCGCCATCGCCAGTTCGGCAGGCGTGGCGGCCCAGAACTCGGCAGGGCGCCATCCCAGAAAGCGGGCGGCGAGCGCACACCAGCGGGCCGCGGCATCGCCGAATGTGTCGGTCATGGCTCGCCCTGAAGCACCTGGCGGAGAACCGCGCGAACCGGGCCGATCGCCTCGACCATCCCCATCCTCAGCACTGCCTGCCCGACTGCCACCCGTTCGGGTCGGCCTTCGCCGGGCAGGCAGTGCCACAGCAGCGCCGTCATCTCGGTGAGGGTGAGGGCGCCCTGCGCCGCCCGCTCGACCAGCGCGAAAAGCGAGCCGAGCTCGCCCTCGGCCAGCACCAGGTTCTCGAAGCTGGGGCGTAGGACGTGGGAGACGCCGCCTACCACCAGTGCCGCCTCGCCGCGCAAGGGGTTGGGGGCGGGGCTCACGAGGCCACCACCGGACCGGAGCTTTCGAGCTGCAGCGTGTAGCTGCGCTCGCCGTTGAAATCCCCGGCGTAGTCGAGCCGCTGGACGAGAAAGCGCCCGCGCAGCTTCGCGCCGTCCTCGAAGGACAGTTCGTAATCGTCGAGCGTCCCGTCGAGCGCGCGGGCCCGCACGGTGTTCTCGGCTGCGCTGCCGAGGAAGATCCCCGCCGCGCTCACCGACACCGAGCGGGTGCCCGCGCCGGACAGCAGATCGCGCCAGCCGCCGGACTGCTTGTGGGTAACGACCACGGTATCGCCGTTGATCGACATCTGCGTGGTCCTGAGGCCTGCGATGGTCTGATAGGCCGGAGGCGTGGCCCCGTCGGTGATCTTGAGCAGGAAGGCGGCGCCGGATTGTGCGGGCATGGGACTACTCCGTCAAAGGGGTTCGAAGATGCGGAAGCGGTATTCGAGCAGCGCGCCCCGCAGGTTGTCCGCACGGGCCTCGCTGCGCGAACGCAGGAAGCGGATCGAGGCGAGCTCGAAGCCCGAGTGAAATGGCGGCAGGTCGAGCACGCGCCGCTCGATGGCTGACAGCAGCGAGGAATCTCCGGCTGTCGCATCGATGCGGCTTTCGAGTTCGAGCGCGATGCGGATCTCTCGGCCGGCGCGGTCCTTGGTGCCCCAGTCGATCCCGGCACTGGCGGCGATGCCGAGCCACGGCGGCGTGGTGCTGAGCGGCGCCTCCTCCTCGATCGCGTTGATCGGGCCAAGCGCCGGATCGGCGCGCAGCCAGGCAATCAGCGCGGCGCGCAGGTCATTTTCCATCGCTTTTCTCCCCGAACAGGTCGGGCCACAGCGCGCTGGCCGAGTACCAGTCGCGGCGCGAGGAAGGCTGCGCCGAGGGGCTGGCAGCGAAGTCGGCAGCGATCCGTGCCGCCTGCTCGCACAGGCGCTGGACGAGGTCCTGCGTGCTTGCGGAAGCGCGGATCATCAGAGCCTCACCTCGCGCCACGGCCGCCACAGGGCGGTGACGGTGGCCGGCGGCACGGCGGTCGCCTTGCCCTCGCGATCGCGAAAATAGTGCGCTGCAAGGCGGATGATGCCGTGGCGCAGCGGCGCGGGAAGGCTTGCCCAGTCGCTGGCGATCCCGACCGTCAGGCGCAGCGCAATGCCGCGTCCCTCGCAGGGGTTCAGCACCTGGACGCAGGCGCTCCCGGACGAAATCCGCCACTCGAGCGCCTCGGCAAGGTTGGCAATGGTCTGGCGGCTGCCGTCATCTGCGATCAGCGCCGCGCTGATCAGCTCGTTCACCGGCCGCGACACCAGCTCCTGCCAGCCGCCGCTCAGCGCGACCACTTCCTCCACCGTCTGGCGCAGCGGTGCCTTGCCGGTGAACGCCTCGCAGATGCCAAGGCTCGTCTGGAGCAGGCCGGCCAGCGCATCATCGTCGTTGGGCCGGGTGATCCCCAGCCAGTGCTTGAGCTCCGCCAGCGCAGCGTCGCCGGGCACCGGGGGCTGCACGATTGTCCGCTGCATCGCGGTTTCTCCCGAATATGATCGATACAAAGGGCGCCCGCATCGCGCAGGTCAGGCGGGAGGACCGGCCTGAGGCGATGCGGGCGCGAGAGCCCGGCCGGCGCGCGAAGGGGGCACGCGCCGGCCGGGTAACGAAGCCGGGCGGGGCGGCCTCAGGCTTCGATCTTGAGCAGCTTGATGGCGTTCGAATCCAGCACCTTCCCGCCGATCCGGCGGGTCGCGTAGAAGTGGACGAAGGGCTTGTTCGTGAACGGATCGCGCAGCACCCGCGTCGCGCCGTGCTCTGCGATCAAGTAGCCGTTCGTGAAGTTCCCGAAGGCGATCGGGAAGGCACCGCCTGCGACGTCGGGCATATCCTCGGCCTCGATCACCGGATAGCCGAGCAGGCGGTTCGGCTGGCCCTCGACGAGGCCGGGCTGCCAGATGAAGGCGCCATCGCTGGTCTTCAGCTTGCGCACGCTCGCCAGAGTGGTCGCGTTCATCACGAACACCGCGCCCTGGCGGTGGCCTGCCCGCATCGAATGGACGAGGTCGATGAGCTTGGTATCGAGGGCGGAGCCGAGCCCGGTCGCGCTGCCCGTGCCGATGTACTGCACTGCGCCGAACGCCCGTGCCCCGTCATCCGCGGTCGCCTTGACCGTGTTGAGGAAGCCCTCCGGCTGGTTGACGCCGGTGCCCTTGACGAAGGCGGAGCCTTCGGCGCGGGCGAACTCGGTCGCGATTTCGCTCGCCAGCCACGCTTCCAGATCGAAGCCCGCATCGTCGAGCATCGCCTGGCTGGCGGCCGGATTGGCGTAGAGATCACCGGTCGGCGGGGCGATTTCGGCGAACTGGGGCGTGGCGCTTTCCGGTCGCGGCGCGGTCTCGCTCACCCAGCCGGATGCGATACCGCTGGTCGTGACCAGCTTGCGGTAGCCGGCGGTGCCGGTCTGCACGATCTGGGCGATCGAGCGGATCGGACTGATCCGCGTGAGCCGCGAGGCGATCGCCAGATCGATCTGACGCGGCACGGCGAAGCCGCCGTCGGCCGGGTTGGCACCGCTGATCGACTTGATCTCGGTCTCGCGGCCGCGCCGCAGGTAGCTGTCGACGAAGCTCTTCACTTCCGGGGCGTCCTTCGCCGGACTCGCACCGCCCATTGCCGGGCGGGTGGCGGCGCGGGCGACCTTGTCGAGCCGCGACTTCACGTCGTCGACGTCGCTGCGCAACATGGCGATGTTGGCTTCGGCCTGGTCCTGGCGGGCAAGGATGTCGAAGCTTGCGTCCAGCGGGTCGGTGGCGGCGGAAGCGGTGGCAGGGGTAGTGTCCATGGGCAATGGCCTTTCGGTTGAGGATGGGGGCTGGGGGATCGGGCTAGGCGACGAAGTGCACCCGCGCGCCGTACTGGAGCGGCTGGGTGACGAGGCTGACCTCGAACAGTTCGATCTCGAGCAGTTCGCGCCCGTTCCCGGACTGGCGTGCCGCGCGGGTGCGGAAGCCGAAGCTCAAGCCGCTCACCTTGCCCTCGGCCAAGAGGTGCGCGGCGCGGCTGTCGGGGCGGTCGATCCGGGCGATCACCCTGAGGCCGCGCGCATCCTCGCTGGCCTCCTCGATCACCCCGATCGGCTGGTCGGGGCGGTGCTGCCAGTAGAGCGGCAAGGGCGTGGTGCGCGCGGCGAGAGTGCGGGCAAAGGCCCCGCGGCGGATGGTGTCGCGCCCGGCATCGGGAATGTCGAACAGCGCGGCGTAGCCGGCAAAGCGCGTCGGCCGGCGGGTGCGGGAAATGCCGGCGCTCACCAGAATTTCCAGACGCCGTGCCGCACCGCGATGCCGACCAGCAACAGAGCCAACACGCCGCGGATCGCCCATTCGACGAGCGCCTTCCACGCGCTGGTCTTGGCGTCGCGCCACGCCTGCAACAGTTCGCGCAGTTCGACCACATCGCCCTGAGCGCTGGAATCGCCGAGCCCGAGCCGTTCAAGCGCGCGGTCGGTGGCAAGAGCGCTCGCCTCCTCGACGATCGCACGCAAGGTGACGAGCTCCGCCCCCTCCTCGCGTGCTTGCGCCATCAGGCTGGCGAGTATCTCTTCGCGGCTCATGGGGCATTCTCCTCGGGGCTCAGGCCCAGCATCTGGCGCTTCTCGGCGCGGCTCAGGAATTCGGCATCGGAGACCTGCGACCACAATCGCTCCCGGTCCTCGGAGAGCGCCGGCACACGGTCGAGATCGATCCCCAGCTGCCCATCCGGAAACCACGGGGCGAGGCCCTCGCGCAGTGCGGCAAAGATCTTTTCGGCCAGCGGCAGCAGGGTCAGCCGCCACAGCGCGCGGCTTGCTTCGCGGTAGTTGGCGTAGGTATTGTCGCCCGGCAGACCGAGCAGCATCGGCGGCACCCCGAAGGCGAGCGCGATATCCCGCGCTGCCGCGCTCTTGAGCGTCGCGAAGTCCATGTCGGCGGGGGTGAGCGCCATGCTCTGCCACTTGAGCCCGCCGTCGAGCAGCATCGGGCGCCCCGCATTCGCTGCGCCCGAGAAGGCCACATCGAGTTCGCGCTTCAGCCGTTCGAACTGCTCGTGCGCGAGGGTCGCCCCGTCACCGGTCTCGTAGACCAGTGCGCCCGATGGCCGCGCCGCGTTCTCGAGCAGTGCACGGTTCCAGTTGGTCGCCGCGTTGTGAATCAGCACCGCCTGCCATGCCGCCTGGAGCGCACCCGCGCCGCAGTGGTCGTCGAGCGGGTGCATTGCCCGGATTGCGATCACGCCGGGCCAGCCGTTTTCGTCCTCGACCGGCAGCCGGGTGGTGTCGCCGTCCACCGTGTAATCGTAGGCGCAGGGCCAGCCATCGGCGCCCGGCACCACGCGCACCCGATCGGGCCGCAGCGCGAACAGCTCGATCGGCGCGCCGGCGGCGTCCTTCATGATCTGGACGTAGCCGTTGCCGTGCAGCAGCAGGTTCGCCGCGAGCGTCTCGACCAGCGACTGGCCCGCGCTTGTCGCGGTCACCAGCGCGGCGAGTTCGGTGTCAGAGCAGGACAGTGGCGCCTGACCGATCCCCTCGGCAAGCAGCCGCACCGAGCGCTGGGCGATCGGGTTGGCGAGGAAGCCCTCGGCGATCCCCCGCGCGTAGTCGTAGCCGTGGCCTGCGCCGCCGCAGTCATAGGCCGGCAGCCAGCCTTGCATGATGCCGTTGGCGAGAGGCACGCGGGCCTGCGCCCCGCCCTTGAAGGCGGAGCGGAAAATGTCGAGCAGGGCCATGGGATTTCCTTCGGTCAGACGTTTCGCACGCTGGGGACGAGGCGGCGTCCCATCAGCAGTTCGGTCATTGCCCACACCAGCGCATCGGCGCGGTCGGGACTGCGACCGGGGCCGGCGTAGGTTCCGCCGACCAGCATCCCGCACAGCTGGTCCTCCAGCCGCGCGAACATCCCGACATGGTGCACTCTGCCTGCGGCATAGAGCGCGGCAACCGGCTCGGCGCGGGCGACCTTGCCGCGGCTGGCATGGACGAGCTTGACCGGCAGCGCCTGGTCTGCGGCGCGCAGTACGCTTTCGACCATCGCGCCGCCCTGGTTGGCTTCGGCCACCACCCGGTCCGCGTCCCATTCGCGCGCCGCATCGGCAACGCGCTTTGCCCATTCGGCCGGCGCGCCGCTCATCGAGCAGTCCGCAATGACCCGGGCGATTCCGTCGGGGCCGAGGCCCGCGACGATGATCCCGCACTCGTCGCCTCCGGCGCTCGCCGGCGGGTCGACGGCGACCACGACCCGCACGTGCTCCGGCACCGTGCCATGTTCGCGCGCCTCCTCGATGAGCGAACGGGTCCACAGCGCGCCCTCGATGTCCTCGAGCAGCTCGCCGTCGATTTCCTGCCGTGCAAGCTGGGTGTCGCCGAACTCGCTTTCGATCGCCTCGATGAAGCGGGCGGGCAGTTTGCCGATATTGTCGATGGTCGAGCCGCGGGTGATCGCCACCTCGCCTCCGGCCTGAGCCTGCGCGACCAGCCTCTGCACCAGCGGCACTGCGCGCGGCGTGGTGGTGACCGCAATGCGCGGATCCTTGCCGAGCCGGAGGCCGAGCAGCAGGTTGTCCCAGCAGCGTGTCGCCCGCTCGTGCGCCAGCGGCCACTTGCCGATCTCGTCGCACCAGGCGTGGCTGTGCTGCGGCCCGCGCAGGCTCTCCGGCTCGGCGGCCGAGAACAGCTGCGCCTGCGCGCCGCTCGCGAACCGGATGCGGTGCAGCGAGGGCTCGTAGATCGGTTGGTGACCCGGTCGGCAGATTGCCAGCAGCCCGCTCTCGCCCTCGACCATCACCGCCCGGGCTTCGGCGAGCGAGGAGGAGACCAGCGCGATGCGGGCGCCGGGATTTTCGTCGGCGATCATCCGCACCCACTCGGCGCCCGAGCGGGTCTTGCCGAAACCGCGCCCCGCCATGATCATCCAGATGCGCCAGTCGCCTTCGGGCGGGAGCTGTTCGGGACGGGCGGTGAAGTCCCAGAGGTAGTCAAGGTCGTTCTTTTCACCCTGGCTGAGCTTGTGAAACAGCGCGCTCTCGAACCTTGCCTGTTGGGCGGGCTGGTGGTTTTTCGTCCAAGCGAAGGGATTGATCATTCGCGGCTTGCCTTGGCGGCATCCTGCCGCTCCATGGTCCGGCGGATATCCTCGATCTTTCGTGTGATCGAGGCGCGCACCTCGGCGACGCTGACGTTGCGCACCTCGCTCTGGCCCGCGCCTTTCGCGCCCTCGCGGCGGGCGGAGAGCAGGCGGATCGCGTTGGCGAAGTCGAACTTGTCGCCGTTCGCGGTGGTAAGGTCGCCCTCGCGAAGCCGGCGGATCACCTCGAGCTCGAGATTGAGATAGCCGTCGGCGATGGCGGCCTGCCAGGCGAGAGCGAAGTCGGGCTCCGTCCGCCGCGTCTCGTAAGCGCGCGAAAGGCTCACCCTGGCGATTTGCGCGGCCGCGGCGGCATTCGATGTGGTCGCGAGCGTTTCGAGGAAGCGCTTGCGCCAGTGCCGGCCGGGGACCTTCTTGACAGGATCGCTGCCGCAGACGGCAGGCACGGTTCGGGCCATGGCGACCACTCCCTTCTGCAGACAGCAAAAAGGCGGCGCCCCGACCGGGACACCGCCTTGTGGCGAATCGCAATTTTTCGACTATGCCCTTTCCTAACCGGAGAGCGTCACGATGTCAAGACAAAATAACCAATATGGTTATTATGTGCCGCTTGCCGGGTTGGCGGCGCTCGCCTAAGGCGCGCTCACCTGGGCACAAGGGGATCTCGATTTGCGTTGGCTGCGCCTCCTGTACGACTGGACCATGGACAAGGCGTCGCATCGCCATGCGCCGGCCTGGCTCGCCCTGTTCTCCTTTGTCGAGGCGAGCTTCTTCCCCGTCCCGCCGCACCCGCTGCTCGGGCTGATGTGTCTGGCAGAACCGAAGAAGGCGGTCCGCTTTGCCGCGATCGCCACGCTCGCCTCGGTCGCCGGCGGCCTGCTCGGTTATGCCATCGGGCACTTTCTCTATGAGAGCGTGGGTGCGCAGCTCCTCGAACTGCTCGGCCTGACCGAGAGCTTCCCCAAGGCCGCCTGCTACCTGCGCGAAATGGGCTTCTGGATCTTCGTCGCCAAGGGCGCCACGCCGATCCCGTTCAAGCTGCTCACCATCACCGCTGGCTTCATCGCTATGCCGCTGGGAACCTTCGTTCTCGCCAGCCTCGTCAGCCGCTCGATCAGCTTCATGATCGTCGGCATCCTGTTCCGGCTGTTCGGCGCGCCGATCAAGGCCTTCATCGACCGCTACCTCGGGCTGGTCGTTGCAGCCTTCATCATCGCCGTAGTGGGCGGGTTCGCGGCCCTTACACTGCTCGGCGGGGATGGCGGCGCAGCGACCTCGGTGTGCGAGGCAGCGACGCTCCCGGCCTGACCAGCTGCACCGCGCCTCGGCGCAGGGCCGGCAATCAGATGATTCCGATCGCCTTGCCGGCACGCTCGAACATGCCGAGGATGGTCTGGACCTGCTCGGCGGTGTGCTCGGCGCAGAGCGAGCAGCGCAGCAGCGTCATGCCCGCAGGGGTCGCCGGGGGACGCGCCAGATTGACGTAAAGGCCCTCCTTCAAGAGCGCCTCCCACATCATCGCGCCCTTTTCCAGATCGGGCATGATCACCGCGATGATCGCGCTTTGCGGGGTCTCGGTGCCGAGCTCGAAGCCGAGATCGCGCAGGCCCTTGTGCAGCGTGCGGCTGTTCTCCCACAGGTGCTGGCGCTTGTTCGAGCCGTGCATCAGCTTGCGGATCGAGGTGGCCGAGCTCGCCATCACCGCAGGCGGCAGCGCGGCGGTGAAGACGTAAGGACGGCATACCAAGCGCATCACTTCGAACTTCGGATGGTTCGAGACGCAGAAGCCGCCCACCGTGCCGACGCTTTTGGAGAAGGTGCCGATGATGAAGTCGACATCATCGAGCACGCCCTGTTCCTCGGCGACGCCGCGGCCATGTTCGCCGATGAAGCCCATCGAATGGGCCTCGTCGACCAGCACCATCGCGCCGTTTTCCTTGCAGACGCGGACCATCTCCTTGAGCGGGGCAACGTCGCCCATCATCGAGTAGACGCCCTCGAGCACGACCAGCTTGCCCGCGCCTTCAGGGATGCGCTTGAGGCGCTTTTCCAGCGCATCGACATCGTTGTGCTTGAACGGCACGACCTCGGCGTTGCCCATCGCGCAGCCATCCCAGATCGAGGCGTGGCTATCGATGTCGAGGATGATGTAATCACCCTTGCCTGCGAGGGTCGAGATGATCCCGAGATTGGCCTGGTAGCCGGTCGAGAAGACCATTGCGTGGTCCATGTCGTAGAACTCGCGCAAGGCGGTCTCGACATCGCGGTGATCGCGGAAGGTGCCGTTCAGCACGCGGCTGCCGGTGGTCCCCGCGCCGAATTCCTCCATCGCCTGCTTGCCCGCTGCAATCACATCGGGATCGAAGGTCATGCCCATGTAATTGTAGGTGCCGAGCAGGATCGTGTCGCGCCCGTTGCAGATCGCGCGGGTCGGCGAGAGCACCTGCTCCATCACCAGATTGAACGGATCCTCGACCCCAGCGGCGAGCAGCGTCTCGCGGGTCTGGATGATCGGGTCGAACTTCGACAGCAGGTCGACGGGGTGTGCGGCGGCGGTCGGGGCTTCGGTCATGGACGTCGCCATTATCAGCTATCCTGCAACTTGTGGACCGCCGCGACGAGCTGGCCCCAGTTTTCGATCTCGGCCTGTTGGTTCATCGAGATGATGATGTCGAACTCGTCCTCGATCGCGGCGACGAAATCCATCACCGTCAGGCTGTCGAACTCGAAGTCGCCCGCAAAGGTGGTCGCGTCCTCGATCGCGATGCCCTTCTTGTTGAAGGGCTCCACGAGGTTGCGGATACGATCATCGACTTCTGCGGGAGTCATGGCGAGGTGCTTCCTTGGGATCGGTGGTCAGGCGGGCGCTTGCCCGGTAATACGTTTGCAAAGCGGCGGATGATGCAGCTTGTCAAGCTTTCGCCGCCCGAAGGAGCCGCCGGGGCGCCTTACACCAGCGCGTTCACCGCACTCATGAAGGGGCCGATCGAAACCGGCTTGGACAGATAGCCTTCCGCCCCCGCAGCACGGATGCGCTCCTCGTCACCCTTGGCGGCGAACGCCGTCACCGCCAGCACCGGGATCCCGGCGAGGCGCCGGTCGCGCTTGGCGGCTTCGATCAGGTCGACGCCCGAGATGCCGCCCAACTGGATATCCATGATGATGAGATCGGGCGAGGTCGCCCGCGCCGTGTCGAGCACCTTGTCGCCGTCGGCCACCGGCTCCACCTCGAAGCCGTTGGCCCGAAGCACGTCGCAGAACAATTTCCGGTTGAGGTCATTGTCCTCGACAACCATGATCCGCTTTGTCACTGATCGCCCCGCATTCGCCCGCCTTACGACTAACCTTGCCCGAAGGACAGGACAATCCCGCTTCGCACCCCATCCGAGCCGCAGAACCCGGAAAGCCTCGCGCTGGCGGCGCTCGGCTGGGTGCTGGAAAGCGAGGACCGCGCAGGCCGGTACCTTGAACTCACCGGCCTCGATGCCGATTCTCTGCGGGCAGGCCTCGGTGATCCGATGATCCTCGCCTCCGCTCTCGAATTCCTCGCTAATCACGAACCAGACCTGATCCGCGCGGCAGAAGCACTCGCCGTCACCCCGGAGGAACTGGTCGCCGCCAAGGACGCCCTTTCGTCATGAACCGCCCCCTGATCATTTCCGATTGCGACGAGGTGCTGCTGCACATGGTCGCGCCTTTCAAGAACTGGCTGGAAGGATCGCAAGGCGTGAGCTTCCACCTCGAAGGCCACAATTTCGCCGAGGCGCTGCGCTGGCAGGCAAGCGGCGAACTGCTCGCCCCGGCCGATATCTGGAAGATGCTCGGCCGCTTCTTCGACAACGAGATGGATTCGCAGCTGCCGATCGCCGGTGCGGTCGAGGGGATCAACACCCTCGCCGAGAAAGCCGACGTGGTGATCCTCACCAACCTCGTCGATGGCCACCGCGATGCGCGCGCCGCGCAGCTTGCCGCCGTCGGCATCAATGCGCGGGTGTTCACCAATCAGGGCCCCAAGGGCCCGGCATTGAAGGCGATCATCGACGAATATGCGCCCAGCAAGGCGATCTTCATCGACGATCTCGCCCAGCACCATGCCTCGGTCGCAGATATCACCCCCGACGTGACCCGCCTGCACCTGTGCGGCGAGCCGATGATCGCCCACGCAATCGATTGCGCCCACAAGGCCGGCCACGCCCATTCGCGGATCGACCGCTGGGATGAGGCCCTGCCGTGGATGCTTGCCCAACTGGAGGATTGAAGAATGACTGTTGCTGCCCGTCTCGCCGAACTCGGCATCACCCTGCCCAAGGCCGCCGCTCCGGTGGCGAGCTATGTGCCGGTGGTGGTGCATGGCGGCTTTGCCCATGTCTCGGGTCAGCTGCCCTTCGTTGACGGCGCGGTGGTCAAGGGCCGGCTGGGTGACGATGTGAGCGTTGCTGACGGCCAGGCCGCTGCCCGGGCCTGCGCGCTGATGATCGTCGCCCAGCTCGAAGCCGCAGGGCTGCTCGAGAAGGTCGAGCGGATCGTCAAGCTTGGCGCCTTCATCAATTGCACCGCCGACTTCACCGATCAGCCCGAAGTCGCCAACGGCGCCTCGGACCTCATGGAGCTGGTGTTCGGCGATGCGGGCAAGCACGCGCGGGCCGCGGTCGGCGTCCCCGCCCTGCCGCGGGGCGCCGCGGTCGAGGTCGATGCGGTGGTCGCGCTCAAGGCATGACCGCAAGGCCCGCTCCCGACTGGCTGACCGCGTGGGAATACGCCCACCGCGGGCTGCATCAAGAGGGCGTGCCGGAGAACTCGCTCGCCGCAGCCGAGGGCGCGATCGCGCGCGGCATGGGGATCGAGTGCGACATCCAGCGCAGCCGAGACGATCACCCGGTGGTGTTCCATGACTGGGAGCTGGGTCGGCTCACCGGCGAGACGGGCCAGACCGGAGAACAGGCCGCCGAGGCGCTCGAGGCCCTGCGCCTGCTCGGGACCGACCAGCATCCTGTCAGGCTCGCGACTTTCCTTGAGCAGGTGGCAGGCCGGGTGCCGCTGCTGATCGAGATCAAGTCCTTGCCCGGATACGACGTCGAATGGACCTGCGCCTCTGTCGCATGGCTGCTCGACACCTATTCGGGTGCCGCTGCGGTGATGAGTTTCGATCCGAGCGTGCCAATGTGGTTTGTGGAGAACGCGCCAGATACGCCGCGCGGGCTGGTCGGGACCGATTCCCTGCAAAACGGCTTCGAAGGCGTCTGGCGCGATCCGGACGCTATCGCCGAAGCGCAGCCCGATTTCCTCGCCATCGACGTGCGCGACCTTGAGCGGCCCGAGGCGGCGGCATGGCGCGCCAGCGGGCGTCCGCTGCTCACCTGGACCGTCCGCTCGCCAGAGACCCGCAGGGCGGGCCTTGCCCACGCCGATGCACTGATTGCCGAAGGGGCCGGGCTGGCGTGAGTGCGCCCGAGCTAACCGTCCGCATCGCGTCATCCGTCGGCAATTTCGACCGCGACGAATGGAACGCGCTCGGCGGGAATGACAATCCCTTCGTCTCCCACGAATTCCTCACCGCGATGGAGGATTCCGGCTCCGTCGGCCCCGGCACCGGCTGGGAGCCCGCGCCGATCGCCATCACCGACGAAACGGGCAAGCTGCTCGCCGCCATGCCATCCTACGCCAAGGGGCATAGCCAGGGCGAATATGTCTTCGATCATTCCTGGGCAGACGCATGGCACCGGGCAGGGGGGCGCTACTATCCCAAGCTCCAGATCGCCGCGCCCTTCACCCCGGCGACGGGTCCGCGCCTGCTGCTCTCCGATCCGAGCCTTGCTCCGCACCTCTTGAAGGGTGCCGAGGCGGTGTGCTTGCAGAACAAAATGTCGAGCGCCCACGCGACCTTCATCGACCCCGAGCAATTGCCGCTGTTCGAGGCCGGTGGCTGGATGCCCCGCGCCGATATCCAGTTCCACTGGTTCAACCGCGATTATGAGGGCTTCGAGGATTTCCTCGCCGCGCTCTCGTCAAGGAAGCGCAAGGATCTGAGGAAGGAGCGCGCGGCGGCCGTGGAGGGCCTCACCATCCGGCACCTGACCGGCGCCGAGATCCGCGAGGAGCACTGGGACGCCTTCTGGGTGTTCTATCAGGACACAGGCGCGCGGAAATGGGGGAGCCCCTACCTGACGCGCGAGGCCTTCAGCCTGCTCGGGCAGAGCATGGGCGACCGGATCGTGCTGATCCTTGCCTATGACGGTGACGAGCCGATTGCGGGTGCGCTGAACTTCGCAGGCAAGGACGCGCTCTACGGGCGCTACTGGGGCTGCACCCGCGAGGTGCGCTTCCTGCATTTCGAGCTGTGCTACTATCAGGCGATCGACATTGCGATCGCGCGGGGCCTCGCGAGGGTCGAAGCAGGCGCGCAGGGCGGCCACAAACTCGCACGCGGTTACGAGCCGGTGCAGACGTGGTCGGCGCACTGGATCGCGGACCCCGGCTTCCGCGCGGCGGTCGCGGATTTCCTCGAGCGGGAGCGGGCTGGCGTGGCGAGCGACCAGCTCTACCTCGGCGGCCGCACGCCGTTCAAGAAATCCTAGGCCGCGCGCAGGCTGCCTTCGGCGAGCCACTGGCGCGCACGGCGCTGGGCTTCGGCGATTTCGCGGGCGGTCATCTCTTCGGAAATGTCGGCGCGGCAATGGGCGGCTTCCTCATGGCCGCGGGCGGCGGCGAGGTTGAACCACTTATGCGCTTCGATCATATCGCAGGGCGCGCCGTTGCTACCCGTCGAGAAAGCCACGCCAAGGTCGAAGCAGGCCCCCGCTTGACCCCTGCCAGCCTCCGCCAGCCATGCCCCAAGCACCCCGTCGAGGCGTGTTTCACGTGAAACACTGTCCTGTTTCGCAGCAATCGCGATGATGGTCATGATGCAGTCCCCTCAGTCACCCGGTCGCCCCCCAGGCAACCTTCCGTGAACCGAGAAGTGCGGCATTTATGGTCAAGAAATGGTTAACGCTGCTCCGGCATCTGCAAGGTGGGCATTTGCCCCCTGCCGCTTTTCCAAACCTGCTTGTGCGCCTCAGGGGCCTTCCCTATAGGCGGCGCATTGCTTCAGCTTGCTGGGACCAAGTGAGCCAATGAAAAAATTCAGGCGTCAGGACGCGACGGTTTTCCCAGCGGCTCATGGGATGAGAGAGCTTGATGCCAACCTTCGCGTCTGACGACATTGATATCCTTGAAAAAGCCAAGCGGCTGCTCGCTCCGGACTACGTGCCGAGCGAGGACGAGGAGTACATGAACGAGCGCCAGCAGGCCTATTTCCGGATGCTGCTGATCGAATGGAAGCGCTCGATCCATTCCGCCGCCGGGCAGACGCTGCAGTCGCTGCAGGACGGTCCGATCCGTGAAGCCGACCTCACCGATCGCGCCTCGAGCGAGACCGACTGGGGCATCGAACTGCGCACCCGCGATCGCCAACGCAAGCTGGTCTCGAAGATCGACGCCGCACTGCGCCGCATTGATTCGGGGGAATACGGCTATTGCGAGGTGACCGGCGATCCGATCGGCCTCCGCCGCCTCATCGCACGGCCGGTTGCGACCATGACGGTCGAGGCGCAGGAAGCGCACGAACGCCGCGAAAAGGTTTCGCGCGACGATTGATCGGTAAGGCATGCGCGGCAGGCTGTCCCGCGGCGGGACAGCCTGCAACAAGTTGGCACCATCCGGCACAAGCTTTACCGCCTGTTTACCGCGATGCCACATCGTTCAAGTCGCACGCCAGCACCAGTGTCTGGCGTGATTGGGGCAAACCGTTTGAAGACTTCGGCTGAGGAGGCAATCGGCGTATGACGGGGGTTGAAACACGCAGCGTCGCACGCGACAGCCTGTTTCTGCTGGCTGACATCCGTATCGAACAAGGCACCGAGCTTCACCGGGTCAGGGTTCGCAACCTCTCGGACGGCGGCATGATGGGCGAGGGCCAGCTGCGCGTGCAGCGCGGGCATCGCGTGTCTGTCGAATTGCGCAACATCGGCAGCGTCGGCGGTTCGGTCGCCTGGGTTCAGGACAACCGCTTCGGCGTGGCGTTCGACGAGGAAATCGATTCGCAGAAGGCGCGCCGTCCGCTCCAGACGGCCGAGCATGAGACTGCTATTGTCGCCGCGCCGTCGCGCGCCCACCGCGCGCCGCCTCCGCCGCAGTGGACCCAGCTGCGCAAGATCTGATCGGCTTTCACCGTTCATCACCATGTCGCGGTTCGCGACAAGCTGACCGACGCTTCGTGACCTGCTAGAGCCTCAGTCCGATGCGACTCTGGCTGCTCCTGCTCGCCACCTTGGCACTTTGCTCCTGCGGCTCTTCGGACGCTGGCGGACCGGTCGAGGTGGCAGTGATCGGCGCACCGGACAGCCTGTTCCAGCAGGGCGTGCGCCTCGCGCCGCCAGCCCAGCATATCCGCGCGGCGACCCGCGAGGGACTGGTATCGCTCGACCAGACGGGCCAGGTCGTGCCGGCCATCGCCGAACGCTGGATCGTCACCGACGACGGGCTCAGCTATATCTTCCGCCTGCGTGACAGCACATGGCCCGGCGGCGACGAAATCACCGCCGCGGACGCGCGCCAGCAGCTGCGCGATGCCATCGCTCGGGTGCGTGGCACGTCGCTCGGGCTCGATCTTGTTGCCGTGCGCGACATTCGCGCCATGACCGGGCGGGTGGTCGAAGTCCGGCTCACCGCGCCCATGCCCGATCTTCTGCGGCTGCTCGCTCAGCCCGAGCTCGGCTTTGTCAGGGGCGGCCGCGGCACCGGTCCGATGACAATGTCGCGCGGTAAGGGGAAGAACACGGCGCAAGCCCGCCTCACGGCGCTCCCGCCTGAATCCCGGGGACTGCCGGCTCGCGAGGACTGGGAGGAGCTCGCGCGCCCCGTCATCGTCCGCGCCCTCCCCGCCGAAGGCGCGGTGGCGGCCTTCTCGCGGGGCGATGTCGACCTGGTGCTGGGCGGCAGCATCGTCGACTTCCCCCAGGCCGAAGCGGGTCCCCTGTCGCGTGGAACGATCCAGGTCGACCCGGCGGTCGGGCTGCTCGGATTGGCGGTCCGCCGCGAGACGGGCCTGCTCGCCGACCCCGCCAGGCGCGAGGCGCTGTCCATGGCGATCGACCGGGGCGCATTGATCCAGAGCTTCGGCATCAGCGGCTGGCGCGACAGCAGCTGGATCGTCCCGCCCGAGGCATACCCTTCGCCGCCCTATGAAGCTGATCGCTGGAACGGTGCCTCTCTCGCCGACCGCCGCGCAGTCGCCGCCGCGCGGATCGGTGCCTGGGCCGGGCCGGGCCGGGAGGCGATAGTGCGCGTAGCCCTTCCCCGCGGGCCGGGGAGCGACCTGCTGCTGGGCCGGCTTGCCGAAGATTGGGGCGCGATCGGCGTCGGCGTCAGACGAGCCGCATCGGGGGAGTCCGCGGATCTCGAGTTGCGCGATACGCTCGCCCGCTACGGATCGCCGCTGTGGTACCTCAATCAGTTCAACTGCGGCCTCGGCCAAGGCCTGTGCGCGCCCGAGGCCGACGCATTGGTGCGCCGGTGGCTCGGGGAGCGCGATCCTGCTGTGCGCGAGCGGCTGCTCGTCGAGGCGCATGCAGCGCTTGTCGAGCGCGAAGTATACATCCCCCTTGGCGCTCCCGTGCGTTGGTCGTTGGTGAGAGGGTCGATGCGCAACTACCTCGCCAATGCCTGGGGGTTCCACCCCTTGTTCCCGCTCTCGCAGCCCACCACATGAAGGACATGGACACGACCGACCAGCGCCGCGCCCGCCCGATGGGCTTCACCTTGCCGACCGGCACCGACCCTGCCTCGGTGCGCGGCCGTGTCGTCGCGATGGAGAAGCTGCTGGAACGCAGTCTCGTCATTCCCGGCATCAAGATGCCCGTCGGGCTCGACGCGCTGCTCGGGCTTGTTCCGGTGCTCGGCGATGTTCTGACGGCGGCGATGGGCGCTTATATCGTGTGGGAGGCGCGCAACCTCGGCATGCCGAAGTGGAAGCTCGCACGGATGGGGGCGAACGTGCTGTTCGATACGGCGATCGGGGCGATTCCCTTGGTCGGCGATGCCGCCGACCTCCTGTTCCGCTCGAACTCCAAGAACCTCAGGATCCTGCTCAGGCATCTCGACAAGCACCATCCCCAGACCCGGGTGATCGAGGGATAGTTTCCTCCTGTCTGCCCCCGCGCTAGGGACGGGCGATGAACCCCGATGTCACCTCTCCCGAAATCCGCGCCGCCGAGTTCGACGCCGCTGACCCGCTGGCGGAGTACCGCGCGCGGTTCATTCTGCCCGAAAACGTCGTCTATCTCGACGGAAACTCATTGGGAGCGCTACCCAAGGCCACCCCTGAACGGGTGCAAAGGCTGGTCGAAGAGGAGTGGGGAGGGGGTCTGATCCGCTCCTGGAACAGCGCAGGCTGGTTCGAAATGTCGGGCCGCATCGGCGCCAGGATCGCCCCGCTGATTGGCGCCGACCCGAACGAAGTGATCGCCTGCGATTCGACGAGCGTGAATCTCTTCAAGCTGATCGGCGCCGCTCTCCAGATGCGCCCGGGTCGCAAGGTCGTGCTGTCGGAGCCCGGCAACTTCCCGACCGACCTCTACATGATCGCCGGACTCGAAGCGCAGGGCCTCGCGGAGCGGCGACTGGCGGAACGGGAGCGGCTGGTCGAGGCACTGGACGGGAACGTCGCGCTGCTGATGCTCACGCATGTCCACTACAAGACCGGCGCGTTGCACGACATGGTAGCGCTGACCCGCGCGGCGCATGAAGCGGGGGCACTGGTGCTGTGGGACCTGTCGCACTCGACAGGGGCGCTGCCTGTCGATCTGACCGGCGTGGACGCGGATTTCGCGGTCGGTTGCGGCTACAAGTACCTGTGCGGCGGCCCGGGCGCACCGGCTTTCGCCTTTGTCGCCGAGCGGCATCAGGCCGCGCTTCGGCAGCCCCTGACCGGCTGGTTCGGCCACGCCGCGCCTTTCGCCTTTTCCGACGACTACGTGGGCGCGCCGGGCATCGAGCGGCTGCAATGCGGCACGCCCCCTGTGCTGGGGCTGGCGGCGCTCGAAGTCGGGGTCGACCTCATCGCAGAGATCGGCGTCGGCAGGCTTTACGAGAAGTCGCAGGCGCTCTCGGGGTTCTTCCTCGACTGCCTCACAGCGCACAAGGTCGAGATCGAACTGGTCAGCCCGGCGCGCAGCGACGAGCGCGGCAGCCAGCTCTCCTTCCGCCACGCCGATGCCTACGCGATCTGCCAGGCGCTGATCGCACGGGGCGTGATCGGCGACTTCCGCGAACCCGACGTATTGCGGCTGGGCTTCGCGCCCGCCTATCTGAGCTTCGCCGATATGGCCGCCGCTGCCCGCCACCTTGCCGAGGTGCTCAGCAGCGGCGAGTGGCAGCGCCCGGAGTTCAGCCAGCGCGCTGCCGTCACCTGAGGATCAGCCGACAGTCCTTTCGGCCTTGTCCTTCTCGTTGGTGCCCTTGATCATCGCGCGCATCTGGTCCCACTCGGCATCGCCGAGCGCGTGGAGCATCGGGTAGAAGGTCCCACCCGTCGCTTGGAAGCCCGCGCCGTCGATGGCGATGGTCTGGCCATTCACGTACTCCGCGCCCTGGCCCATCAGGAACACCGCGAGGTTGGCGAGTTCGTGCATCTCGCCCGCACGCCCCATGGGGTTCATCGAATTGTTCGAATTGCCGCCCGATCCGCCCGGGCTGAGCCTTGCGCTCATCCCCTTGGTCGGGAAGAGGCCGGGGGCGATCGCGTTGAAGCGCAAACCATAGCGGCCCCATTCGGTGGCGAGGCTCTGGGTCATGGCGTTGATTGCGGTCTTGCTCATGGCTGAAGGCACCACGAAGGCGCTGCCCGACCATACCCAGGTGGTGAGGATCGACAGGAAGCTGGCCTTCTTCTTCTCCGCGATCAGGCGCTTGCCGATGTCGAGCGTGACGTAGAAGGTCCCGCGCATCACGATATCGGCAATCGCGTTGAAGCCGTTGACGGAGAGATCCTCGGTGCGGCTGATGAAGTTGCCGGCCGCATTGTTGACCACCCCGGTGAGTGCCCCGCCGTCGGCCCAGATCGCGTCGACCATCGCGTGGATCGCATCGGCGTCACGGATATCGCAGGCCATGCCCACGATCTTGCCGCCATGAAGCGCGGTCAGTTCCTCGGCGGTCTCGTCGAGCTTGTTCTGGCGTCGGCCGCAAATGTAGACCGTCGCGCCAAGCTTGAGGAAGGCTTCCGCCATCTCGCGCCCTAGCCCCGTGCCGCCGCCGGTGACGAGAATGCGTTCGCCCGCCATCAGGCCTTCGCGGAACATCAGTTTCGATACGTCCATTTTGCTTCCCTTACGTTTCTCGTCATTGCGAGCGGAGCGAGGCAATCCATGGACTGCCGTTGGCCCCACTCGCAAGGTCAGGTCATGGATTGCCGCGCCGCCTGTGGCGGCTCGCAATGACGATGGGGCAGGGGCTCAAAGCCCCAGCACGGTCTTGGCGATGATGTTCTTCTGCACCTCGTCCGAGCCTCCGAAGATCGTCGCCGCACGGTTGTTGAGATAGCGGCCCATCGCGGTCTGAGCATATTCGCTGCCGACCGGCTCGGGTGCCTCGTTGCCGTAGAGCGGGCGCTCGAGCGGCAATTGCAGAGCATCGGGCCCGAGCAGTTCGAGCCTGAGGGTATCGACCTGCTGGCCGATGTTCGAGCCCAACAGCTTGACGAGCGAGGTCTGCGGCCCCGGTGCGCGGCCCTTGGCGAGCTCGGCAAGGATGCGCAATTCGGTGACCTCGAGCGCCTCGGCCTCGAGCCGGACGCGGGCGAGCCGGTCGCGGAAGCGCGGGTCATGGGCAAGCGCCCCGTTAACGCCCGAGGGCTGCGTCTGGGCGAGCTGCTCCAAACGGTCGATCGACTGGAGCAGACGCGGCGCGAAGCACGAACCGCCACGCTCGTTTTCGAGCAGGAACTTGGCGATCGACCACCCGGCGCCTTCCGCGCCGATGCGGTTCTCGGCCGCAGTGCGGGCATCGGTGAAGAACACCGCGTTGACCTCGTGGTCGCCCGACATGGAGTGGATCGGCGTCACCTCCACACCCGGCTGGTCCATCGGCACGAGCAGGAAGCTGATCCCCGCCTGCTTCTTCACCGTCGCGTCGGTGCGCACGAGCGCGAAGATCCAGTTGGCGTGGTGGGCGTGGGTGGTCCAGATCTTGGAGCCGTTGATGACATACTCGTCGCCATCGAGCCGCGCCGAGGTCTTGAGGCTTGCGAGGTCCGAGCCTGAACCGGGCTCGGAATAGCCCTGGCACCAGTAATCGTCGCCCGACAGGATGCCGGGCAGGAAGCGGGCCTTCTGTTCGGGCGTGCCGAATTCGCAGATCACCGGGCCGACGAGGCGCAGGCCGAGGATCGCGAGCGCGGGCGCCCCTGCCAGCGCGCACTCCTTCTCGAAGATGAACTTCTGCGTCGGGGTCCAGCCCGTGCCGCCGTCCTCCTTGGGCCAGTGCGGGGCGACCCAGCCCTGGCGGAAGAGGATGCGGTGCCACTCCATGCCGATATCGGGCTCGACGAACACGCCGGGCGTGCGGCGCGCGCCGTCGCGCAGCCGATCGGGCAGGTTGTCCTTGAGGAAGGCGCGCACTTCCTCGCGGAAGGCGAGGTCCTCAGGGGAGAAGTCCATGTCCATTGCGTATCGATCCCGTAAGTCTTGTTCTGTCAGGCCCCGTCTCGCATGGCCCAGCGGATCGTTCGCCGCAGCAGGTCATAATAGACGTCATAGTTCCAAGCGCACATTTCCTTGTGCGGGTAGAAATCGGCCATGCCCGGAAGATCGTAGTGCCCGCGACAATGGCCCAGAGCATTGTATACGATCTGGCCCGCGCCGATATCCCTCGTATAAACGATAGGCACGGTGGTCTTGTCCCACTGGCTGTGGGTGAAGCCGGTCGCCTCGCCCTCGAAGGTGGTCTGCATCAGGGTTTCGATGGGCGCAGTGGTCTTGGAGAGGTAGAGCTCGTCCACCACCTCGAAGTCCTCGATCCCGCGGGTCAGTTCGTGGTCTGTGTTGACGACCTCGACCGGGAACTTGCCGATCGGCGGGTGCGCCACGAACTGCGTGCCGAGCATTTCCATCATGTCCGGCCGGTCATCGGGCGCATCGACGAGACCCTCGGCCGTGAAAACGAGGATCGAGTTGGTGCCGTGGAGCGCCATCCACTTGCCGCCCTTCTCCATCCACGCCTTGAGCAGCGCCGTCTGCTCCGGGGTCGGCATCAGATCGCAGGTGTAGGTGATGAGGAAGCGGCACTGGTCGAGCCGCTCCAGCCCCGAATAATCCGCTGCCACCGTGGTGCGGATGTGCGGGTGTTCGGCGAGCAGCTTGAGGATCTCGAGCCGGGGGTAGTCGATGTCGTGATACTTGCCCGCGGCGATGAAGTGCGCGTCGATGCGGGTGGCGGGTTGCTCTGCCATGCTTAGCTCCTGATGCTGCCGCCGCCGTCGACAGGCCGGCGGCGCGTGTGCCAAGGTCGGAACCGGGTGGTGGGGCAGATGAAATGAACTTCGGCCATGTCAGCTCCGAATGCTCCCGCCGCCATCAACAGTTAAGTCGCAGCCCGTGGTGAAGCTCGCCTCGTCACTGGCGAGGAAGACGACGGCGCGCGCCACTTCCTCGGGTTCGCCGATGCGGTTCATCGGGTGGGTGGCGGCGAAATTGGTTTCGATGTTCTCGGGCGTGTCGGCGCCGGAGAACTTGTAGCGGTTGTACATCGGCGTGCGGATCGCGCCGGGGTGGACCATGTTGACCCGGATCGGCAGGCCGCGCTCGGCGAGGTCCAGGGCAACGGATTGGGTCAGGCCCCTCAAGCCGGTCTTGGAGGCGCTGTATGCGGCAACGAAGGCCGCCGGGCGCAGCGCGATCATCGAGCCGATGTTGACGATGGCGCAGGCCTCCCCGCTCGCTTCCATCGCCGGGATCGCCGCGCGCATGCCGTAGAATGGGCCGTGAAGATTGATGTCGATAGTGCGCTCCCACACGTCGAGCGCGCCTTCGGGGACGTTGCCGGGCTCGGAGATGCCGGCGATGTTGCACAGCACGGTGAGCTTGCCGAAGCGCGAGAGCGTCGCGGCGACCGCGGCCTCCCATTGCGAAAGCTGGCGCACGTCGAGATGTGTCGCCGCCGCGCGTTCACCCAGCTCTGCGGCCAGCGCTCTGGCCTTCTCGAGCTGCACGTCGCCCAGCATCACGCTGCCGCCCTCGGCCACGATTGCCCTCGCGACGGCCTCGCCGATCCCCTCCGCGCCGCCCGAAACCAGCGCGACCTTGCCCTGCATCCGGCTCATTCGCGTTCCAGGATCGCGACGCCGGACAGGCCGGGGGCGCCGTAGACGTGGGAGTAGCCGAACCTCGGCTTGCCCGGCACCTGCCGCTCACCCGCGCGGCCGCGCAGCTGGGTGACGTTCTCGTAGACCTGCCTCAGACCCGAAGCGCCGATCGGCTCTCCGCAGGCGAGGCAGCCACCGTCGGTGTTGACGGGGAGCTTGCCCCCGCCGATCTCGGTCCAGCCATTGGCGAGCCATTCCTCCTGATCGCCGTCCTTGCAGAAGCCGTTTTCGGCCATGTGCATGATTTCCGCGCCGCTTTCCGTGTCCTGAAGCTGGGCGACGGAGATGTCCTCCGGGCCGATCCCGGCCTTTTCGAACGCGCCCTTGCTGGCGAGCACGGTAGGCTTGCCGCCCTCCTCGATGCTGATGCCGGCCTGAAACACCTCGAAGGAATTGGGCGGCCGGGTCTTCACCGAAACCGCGCGGATCTTCACGCCGTCCGCGCCCAGTTCCCGCATCTTCTTCTCGGAGGCGAGGATGAGCGCGACCGCGCCCTCGGCGGGCGAGCAGAACATGTACTTGGTGAGCGGATCGTTGATCATCGGCGCGTTCATGATCGTCTCGAGATCGACCGGGCTGCGGCGCCACGCGTGGGGCGTGATCGTGCCGTTGCGGAAGGCCTTCTCCGCCACGCGCCCGAGCGTCGTGCGGCTGATCCCGTGCAATTGCATGTAGCGCTGGATCTTCAGGGCGAAGAACTGCGTCGTCAGCATCATGCCCGTCTGGCCGTACCATTCGGGCAGGCCGTAGTCGGCGGGCTTGGCATTGAAGGCGCCCCTCGGGTGCTTGTCGAAGCCCACCGCGAGGGCAAGGTCGTACATCCCGCTCGCAATCGCCTGCTGCGAGGCGGCGAGCGCGCTGCCGCCGGTCGCGCAGCCATTGGCGACGTTGGTGAAGGGCAGGCTGGTCAGCCCCAGCTCGTTGACCATGATGTCGGCATTGCCCGCCGCTGCCGAGCCGCCATAGGCGCATTCGATATCGGGCCATTCGAGCCCGGCGTCCTTCAACGCCTCGCGCACGGCATAGACGCCCTGTTCACGGCCCGAGCGGCTGTCGGTGCGGCCGAAGGGATGGATCCCGGCGCCGATGATGTAGACGTTCTCGCTCATGCGGCCTGACTTTCAGCTTGGGCAACGGGACGGAAGGCGAAGGTGTCGTAGCGCGCGTTAAACGGCACGATGCAGAACTCGAGCTCCATGCCGAGGTGCAGGTCCTCGAGCCGCGTATCGACGATCCGGCTTTCGACGATCACTTCGCCGGGCAACTCGACATAGCCGAGCAGGTAGCCGGGAAAATCGGGCGGACCTTCGCCCGGACCGCTCCCCGGTCCCTCATAGGGCTCCTTCGGGAGGAATCCCTGCGAGGTCCACGACCACAGCTTGCCGCGGCGCGAGAGCTTGTAGGGTTCCACACCCTCCGCCGCGTCGCCGACCGGCATCGGGAAGACGATTTGGCCCGAAGGCAGGCGCCCGCCCATCAGCTGCGGCTCGGGGCCGTCGCTCCACAGGTCGGGATCGATCTTTTCGGCCATTGCTAAGTCCCCTCCAGTGCCCGCCGGTCAGGCGGCGCCAATCACGCTGCCAACGCATATTCCGCAAGCACGGTGTCGACATCGCCGAACAGGCGGGCGAGCACCATCACGCGCTTCATCGCGTGGCCGATGGCGAGTTCATCGGTGATCCCCATGCCGCCGTGCATCTGCACCGCCTCGCGGGCGATCGCATCGACGTTGGCGCCGATATAGGCCTTGGCCCCCGCGGCGGCGCGTTCCCATTTCGCGGTATCCCCACGGTCGGTGAGCGCGGCGCGATAGAGCATCGAGCGCGCCTGCTCCTCCTTAGCGTAAGCATCGACGAGGCGGTGCTGGAGCGCCTGGAAGCTGCCGATCGCGACGCCGAACTGCTCGCGCTCCTTCACGTAGGCGAGCGTGTCGTCGAGCAGGCGCTGGCCAAGGCCGACCATCTCCGCGGCGGCATAGAGACGCAGTTCTGCGGCGACCGCGGCAAGGCCGGCACCATCGAGCGACAGCTTGGCCGAAGCCGGCGTGCGGGTCAGCTTGATCTCGCCCGCGATGCTGCCGTCGGCGAGGCGATAGGCGCGCACTTCGAGCCCCGGTGCATCCTTGGGCACGAGGAAGCACGCGGTCTCCCCGCCGAAGTCGGCGGTGACGATGAACAGGTCGGCAAGCAACGTGCCCATCACCATGGTCTTTTCGCCCGACAGGACAAACCCGTCGCCGCCGCTTTCCGCCTTCATGCCCTTGGCCTTGAGGCTGTAGCGCTGGCCGCGTTCGGTCCAGGCCAGGGTGGCAATGGTTTCGCCGGCCAGCACGCCCTCGAGCGCATCGCTTGCCCCGCCGCGCTCCAGAAGTAGCGCGGGCAGGATTCCATGTTCGAGCAGCGGGTCGGGGGCGTTGGCCTTGCCGATCGCCTCGACGACCAGCGCAAGATCGACCGCAGAGCCGCCCATTCCGCCCGCATTCTCGCCCACGGCGAGCGCGATCAGGCCCATTTCGGCGAGCTCTTTCCAGCGCGCCCGGTCATAGCCGGTGGGCGAAAGGCGCAAGCGGCGGCGCGCCTCGACATCGATCGGCGCGGCGAAGCGCTCGACCGAGGTAACGAACATCTGCTGTTCTTCGGAAAGGTCGAAATTCATGGGTCTCAGGCTTTCCGGGTTCCAGCGCGCGTGAACGTGATCGGCAGGTGCGTCACCCCGCGCAGGAGAATGTTGGGCAGGATGCGGATCGCGTTCTCGTCGGCCACCGCGAAGTTATCGAGCCGCTCGAGCAGCTCGTCGAAGGCGACCAGCATTTCCTTGCGACTGAGCATGTTGCCCACGCACATATGCGGGCCCTTGCCGAAGCTCAGATGCGTGCGGGCGTTGGCGCGCTCGATGTCGAACTTGTCGGGATCGGGGAACTTCGCCGGATCGCGGTTGGCCGCGGCATAGCGCAGCTGCACCACGCTGCCGGCCGGGATCGCCATGCCGCCAAGGTCGGTATCCTGCTTGACGATGCGCCACATCCCCGCGGTCGGCGTCTCGTAGCGCAGCGCTTCCTCGACGAGGTTCATGATGACCTTGGGATCGCGCCCGCCGGCGGCGGCCTTGGCCTTGGCCATCTGGTCGGGGTTGCGGATCAGCTGGAGCAGCCCGCCCGCGAGAGTCGAGGTGGTGGTCTCGTTCCCCGCCACCATGAACTGCTGCATCAGCGACATGATTTCAGGATCGATCAGCGGGGTCTCGCCCTCGACCCGCGCCTCGACGAGGTCGGTAAGAAGGTCGTTGCCGCCATTGGCCCTGCGGTCGTCGATCAGGCCCTTGATGTAGTGCTGGAACTCGACGAGGCTGCGCGCGCATTCAAGCTTGCGTTCGTGATCGACCATCTGGCTGAAGCGGTCGACTGCCGCGTCCGACCAGCGCTTCACCCGCGCCGGATCGTCGTCGAGCCCGATCTGTCCGGCGATCATCGCCACCGGCAGGGGCACGCCGAATTCCTCGACGAACTCGCATTCGCCGCGGTCGGCGAAGGCCTCGATCAGCTCGATCGCCTTGGTGCGCATGTCGGCCTCGATCGCGTTCACCCGCGGGGCCGAGAAGGCGAGGTTGACGAGCTTGCGGTTGCGCGTGTGGACCGGGTGGTCGGCGGTCAGCAGGGTCGGAAGGTCGGGCCAGCCTTCGGCAAGGATCGCCTGGATGTCCTCGTCCGCCTCGCGGCCCATCAGCGCGGTGAAATCGTTGGAGAAGACCTCGGGGTTGGCCGCCGCTTCGCTGCACAGGTCGTAGGAATAGACGACCCAGGTGTTCATCCCTTCGAGATGCTCGATGGCGACGCCCGCTTCGTGCACCGCTCGATAATAGTCGAACGGATCGATCAGCGTTTCAGGCGCGAACACATTGCCTTCGGGCTTGTTCATGTGAGATGGCTCCGGACCCTTGGAAATCTATGCGGCGAGCCTAGCCATGACCCCCCCACAGACGCGATGCGCGTTTCTGTTAGGATTGCTCGCGGCGCAGGCTCAGCCGGCGAATTCCCGCTGGAATTCAAGCATGTCGAAATAGTCGCGCCAGGCGGTGATGAGGCCGCCCGCGCCGAGTTCGAAGGTGCCCATCACCCGGATCGCGGCGCGGCGCCCGTCCTTGAAAGTGAAGCCGTCGGTACGCTCGGTCAGAACCACATTGCCGTTGGTAGCGATCGCGTGGACCTCCCAGTCGCACGCGGCGATGTTGGCCAGGAAGCCCTCGACCATCTCGCGCATCGCCGCAGTGCCGTGGATCGGCTCCATCGGCACGTTGTGATAGACGATATCGTCCGCGCACAGGGCTAGCATCGCGTCGATGTCGCAGGCGTTCCAGTGGCCGATGAAGGCCTCGACAGTTTCTTGCGGCGTCATGCGGTTCCTCCTGAGGTGTAGTCGAGCGCCTGGCCGAGCATCCGGCGCACATGGGGGTTGGCATAGGTCGCCGGACCGTCGCCGAATTGCAGGTAGACGAGCCTTGCGGGGCAGGTGCGGCTCTCCCAGGCGATGCAGTCGCTCCCCTGAGGATGCTCCCAGCCGTCATTGCTGAACATCGCGCCCGCGACGGCCTGCGCGGCGGAGTAGAAGTTGTCGCGCGTAAAGGCGAAGCCCTCGGCGCGCACCAGCGGGGTAAAGGCGGTCTCGTCGATGGGGCAGAGGTAGAGCTCGTCGGTGACCGCGAAGCTGGCGGGCAGGCCCCGTGTCACCGGATGGTCGGCAACCACCTGCGCTGTGTAGGTGATGTCGTGGCGGTATCCGGAGTCGAGGCCATGCGCACCCGGCTGGTAGTGGAACTGCCCGCCGAGCCACTGGTGCCACTCCGGCCACAGCGCCCACCCGGCGATCGCGTGGTGCATCGCCACCGCGCCCTTGCCCGCGGCGAAGCGGCTTGTGATCGCCTCGCCGAAGGCGGGCGAGGGCGGGCGGATATTCACCCCACCCTCGCCGAAGCTGTAGCCGGCCATGTCGTAGAACAGCAGCGCGTCAGCGGCGAGGATGGCCGCCGCCGCATCGGCTTCGCCGCCCTCGGGATGGATCAGATGGGTGATCTCCCAATCGCCCAGCGAGCCGAGCAGCTCGTCGAATGGCCCGGCCTCGTAGGGGTGCCCACCCGACAGGACCAGCAGGCTCCGACCAGCTTGGGGCATCAGGCGATCTTGAGGATCATCTTGCCGTCATTCGTCCCCGCGAACAGCCGCATGAAGCTGTCGAAGGCATTCTCCAGCCCCTCGTCGACATGCTCGTCGATGGTGAGTTTGCCCTGCGCGGCCCACACGCCCATCTGCTGCGCGCCCTCGGCAAAGCGGGGTACGTAGTCGGCGACGAGCAGCCCGCGGATATGGGCGCGCTTGACGATCAGCTGCCACAGGTTGCGGATTCCGCGCGGCTCGGTGTTGTACTCGCTGATGAGGCCGCACAGGCCGACGCGTGAATGGAGGTTGAGGTTCATCAGCCCTGCATCGAGGATGATCCCCCCGACATTCTCGAAGATCACGTCGACGCCGTCAGGGCAGGCCTCGGCAATGGCGGCGGTGAGCGCGGCTTCATCCTTGCCGCGGTAGTCGATGGCGGCATCGAAGCCATACTTCTCGGTGAGGCGCGCGCATTTGGCGGAGCCACCCGCGATCCCGACCGCGCGGCAGCCGTGAATCTTCGCAAGCTGGCCGACGAGACTGCCGACCGCGCCTGCCGCGCCCGAAACCAGCACGGTCTCGCCCGGCTTGGGTTCGCACACTTCGAGGAAGCCGAAATAGGCCGTCATGCCGACCGCACCAAAGATCGAGAGGTAGTTGGTAACGCTCGGCACCATGCCGGGGTCGATCGGCTGGGTGAAGCCGCCCGCGACGCCGAGCGAGTAATCCTCGAGCGCGTTCAGCCCCATCACCCATTGGCCGGGCGCGAAGCCTTCGGCGCGGCTTTCCTCGACCACGCCGATGGTGCTGGCACGCACCGGATCGCCGAGCGGTATGGGGGGCATGTAATTGCCCTCGGCATCCATCCAGCCGCGCATCGCCGGATCGAGCGAGGCGTAGTGGTTGCGGATCAGGAACTGCCCCTCGGCAAGCTCTGGGGTGGGCTCGGTGACGAGGGCGAAGTCATCGGGAACCGGCGTGCCATCGGGGCGACGCTGGAGCAGGAAACGGCGGTTGGTGGGCATAGGTGTCCTTGGATTGTGAGGATCAGGCCGGTTCGAGCTTTACCGGAATGGCGCTCTGGAGGCTCTGGCCGGTGATCGGGTCGTAATCGACCACCTCGCTGACCAGTCGGTTCGTCGAGGACCCGCGTTCCCGTACGTCCTCCTTGGTCGCGTCGGCATCGCCATAGGCGTGAGCCATCGAGACGATCCCGCGCCGCACCTTGTCGCTCGCCTTGACGACACCGTGGATGGTCGCGTGCGGGGATGTGATCGCGACAAGACGGCCTTCCTCCAACCCCAGCGCGGCAATGTCGTCGGGGTGGATGTAGGCGGGATTCGTGGTGGTCTTTGCCTGCAGCTTCTTGAGCGGGTGGCCGATAGAGTTGAACCGGGTCTTGGAGCGCCGCGAGATCAGGCGGAAGTCGAAGCCTTCGCGGCCTGCGCGGTTGTCGGCATACTTCAGGATCTCCGACGGCATCGCGCCCACCGCCAGGTCGAAACGGTGGAACTCGCTCTCGTCGACCGGCTCGACCACCGGGTGCTGCTCGGGATAGAACACCGCCGACCCGCCATTGGCGCGGCAATCCTCGCGCACCTTGCTGGGCGGCACGAGACAGCCGGTCACCGCAAGATCGAGGAACTCCTGCTTGGTCGGCTTGCGATCCATCGGCAGCGGGCCGCCGTTCAGCATCATCTGGATGCCGAGGTGGTGTGCAAGCGTCCAGAACATCTCGTATTCGTCGATGCAGTCGCCCGGTGCTTCCACCACCGCCTCGGTGTAGCGGGCATAGGGTTCCTCATGCCACCATTCCGAAAGGCTGGTGATGTCCTCGCGCTCGAGGCACTGCGAGGGTGCCAGCACCACATCGGCCCGCCGTGCGGAGGCGCTCATCCACGGGTCGATCTGCACGAAGAGCTCCAGATCGTCCAAGGCGCGGACCATCTTGGCCTGATCGGGGAAGCCGACCACCGGGTTGCCGCCGACCGAAATCAGCGCCCGCACCTGTCCATCGCCAGGGGTGAGGATCTCGTCGGCCAGCACGTTGCAGGGCATTTCCCAGCCGAGGTGCCCGAGCCCGCGGAAGCGCGACTTGGGCATGCCTTCCGCGCCGAACATCGGCACGGGCGGACCAACCTGCGCGCGGCGCGCGGTCTGGTAGGGGCTGAACACCCCCGGGATCGCGGCCTTCTCGCCCTCCTGCTTGAAGCGGGCGCAGATCGTGTTGAGGCAGACGACGAGATATTCGGTGAGCGTCCCGTTGCCCGCCATTTCGGGGCCGGTGCCGGTGACCGCGCAGCCCTTGGAGCCGGTGGCGAACATCCGCGCGGCGGCGACGAGCTGGTCTGTGTCGAGGCCCGCACGCTCGGCGGCGACCTCGGGCGGGAAGGCCTTCACCGCCTCGGCGAGTTCATCAAATCCGTCCACGTGGGCGGCGACGAAATTGCGATCATACAGCCCCTCGGCGATGATCACGTTGAGCATCCCCGCCAGCATCGCCGGGTCCTCGCCGGGCTTCACCGGGAGATAGATGTCCGCGAGCCGTGCCACGTCGCTCTCGCGAGGGTCGGCGACGATCAGCTTCATGCCCTTGGCCTTCTGGTCGCGGATGCGGCGCGAGGGGCTGAAGGGCGGCACGCCGCCCACGGGCGAATAGTGCGAGACGATCGGGTTGTTGCCGATGAAGAAGGCGACGTCGCTTTCCGAGAAGGTGTTCGGCCCCGCCAGCCACTTGCCGTAGCGGGCAGTGGTGAAGACCTTGGCGGGCTGGTCGAGCGTCACCGAGGTGTAGAAATTGCGGCTCTCCACGGCCTGCGCGAAGCTTACCGAAGCGGACATCGCGGCGCTGTTCTGGAAGCCGCCCGAGCCCATGAAGACTGCAACCGAATGCGGCCCATGCTGGTCGATGATCCGGCGCAACTCGCTCGCGACATGGGCCAGCGCCTCGGGCATCGGGGTCGAGACGAATTCGCCCGCTTCATTGCGCACGAGGCTGTGATGCAGGCGGTTTTCCGAATTGTGGCTGTCGGGCAACTCGCGGCCCTTCATGCAGGTATAGCCGCCATAGGCCGGATCATCGGGATCGCCGCGCACCTCGATCACCTTCCCGTCAGCAACGTCCACCTCCATCGCGCAGTTCGCATGGCAGAAGCGGCAGAAGGTCTTGTGAGTCTGAACGCCCATCGTCTCTCTCCCTTTGGGCGGAGACTACCACAGGGGCAGGCGCGCTCGACTGACACTTTTGTCCGTGGAGAGGCGTGCGCCGCGTCCCCAATAGGGCAGGCAAACAGAGGAGATACCCGATGCCCACCACCACCCGCCAATGGCTCCTGAACGGACACCCGCGCGGCCGCGGGATCGAGATCGAGAATGATTTCAAGCTGGTCACCACCGAATTGGGCGATCCGGCTCCGGGCGAGATGCTGCTCAAGCTGCACTATCTCGGCTTCGATCCGGCGCAGAAGGGCTGGATGGAGAACATCGCCGATTACGTCGCTCCGATGGCGATCGGCGATGTGATGCGCGGCAGCGGGATCGCGGAAGTGGTGGCCTCGAACGGCGGGCGCTTTGCGGTCGGCGACTTGGTGTTCGGCACCACCGGCTGGACCGAATACCTCCTCTCCGACGGCAAGGAGCTGACCAGGGTTGATACCGAACTGTCCCCCACCGCCGTGCTCTCGGTGCTCGGGACCACGGGCCTCACCGCCTATTGCGGGCTGTTCAAGGTCGGCAAGCCCGTGGCGGGCGATACCGTGCTTGTCAGCGGCGCGGCGGGCGCAACCGGGAGCATCGTCGGCCAGCTCGCCAAGCTCGCCGGGTGCCGCGTGGTCGGTATCGCCGGGGGTCAGGACAAGTGCGACTGGCTGGTGCGTGAAGCGGGTTATGACGCCGCCATCGACTACAAGGCGGACAACGTCAAAGCGCAGATTCGCGAGCATTGCCCGCGCGGCGTGGACGTCATCTACGACAATGTCGGCGGGAAGATCCTCAACGATATGCTCGCCTGCATCGCCACCAACGCCCGCGTCGTGATCTGCGGCGGGATCAGCCGCTACGAGACGGGCAGCTTGCCCGCCGGGCCCGAGAACTACTTCAACCTCGTCTTCCGCCGCGGCACCATGGCGGGCTTCATCGTTCTCGATTGGGCAGCTGAGTTCCCGGCCATCCGCAAGCGGCTCGAGGGCTTCGTCAAGGATGGCAGTCTGAAGTATCAGGAAGACATCCAGCACGGCTTCGAGAACGCGCCGGCGACCTTGCAGCGCCTGTTCAGCGGCCAGAACCGCGGGAAGCAGATGCTGAAGCTGTGACGCCTCAGGCCGGAGGCAGGTCGTCCGGCCGGTTGACGTTCATCAGCGGGCGGGCGAGCTCCACCCGCCGCGCGCCGATGTGGTCGGCGAAGCGGTAGAGCGAGCGGCCGCCATCGCCGAGGAAGGCCTCGAGCGCAGGGGCGGCGTTGACCGGCCACAGCCCGACCACCGGCTGGCTCTCCAGGATTGCCGCTCCCTCGCCCGCCAGACATGCGGCCAAGTCGCTAGGTAAATCAGGCACATCGACCCCGGCGGAGAGCACGTGGGTGAAACCCCGCGCCTGAGCATGGCGGAGCGCGGCAGCGAGGCCGCCCAGGGGGCCAAGTCCCGCCTCGGGCCAGTCGGCGATGCAGGCGAAGCCCGGCTCCTCGCGCCCGCAGACCACCACCGCAGCGCATTGCGCTAAAAGCGCTGCGGCGACGCGGTCGATCAGCCGCTCGCCTTCATAGAGCGCGTGGGCCTTGTCGCTGCCGAACCGGCGCGCCTGTCCGCCGGCGAGGATCGCGCCCAGAAGCTCAGTCAAAGGCTTCGGTCGCCTGCCCTTCCGCGTTGTAGACGGGGCCTTCCGCATCGACGCGGTACTTGGCGCTGGCTGCGGCGGTGATGCCGAACTGGCCGATGTGATCGCGCATGCCGGTGTAGGCAGGGTCCTGGAAATGCGCAGCGAGAGCTTCCTCGCTTTCCCACTCCTCGAAGACATTCACGCGGGCCGGGTTCATCGCGCAGGCGCTCCAGTCGTAGTGGATGCAGCCCTTCTCGGCGAGCGCGGCTTCGATGTGGGGGCGGGCGGTGCGCAGGGCTTCCTCGCGCTGGGCGGGGTCGAGGTCGATCTGCGCGGAAATCAGGATTTTCGCCATCTTATCAGCCCTCCACGCCGAATTCGGCGATGATCTTGAATGTGCGCGAAGTGAATAGCCACTGGCCGTCGATCTTCGCCAGCTCGTCCTCATACAGCCCGCCGACGTGGCGCGCCTTGCCCTCCTTGGGCTTGAGGATTTCCTGCGTCTGGACGCGGGCTTTTGCCGTGTTTCCCGTGACTTCGATCATGCAGGGGACGCAGTGGAAGCTCACCGCCTCCAGCCCGCTCATCGCGCCGTTCCAGAAGGTGACGATCGCGTCCTTGCCCTTGGTCTTGTGGCCCATCAGGTCCCAGTCGGCGTCGTCCGCCCACACTGTCGCCCAGGTTGCGGCATCGATCCGCACCACGCCGTCGGCATAGACGCCGTTCAACTCCTGGATCGCCACGCGATCCTCGAGGGGCCCTGTAAACATCGCACTCGCTCTCCCTTTGTTGGCATCGGCTATCGGCCCCGAGGGATGCTGCGGACAATGCCCACTTTTGGGAAGGGTCGGCCCGCGCCCGGGCGTGGTACTCGCATCGCCGAGAGAGGAGACATCTGATGGGACAATTGCAAGGCAAGACCGCGGTCATTCTGGGGGCGGCGTCGGAGGGCAACATGGGCCAGACCGTCGCCCGGCTGTTCGCGAAGGAGGGCGCGAAGGTCATGGTGGCTGGCCGCAAGGAAGGCCCGCTTGCTACGCTAGCCTCTGAAATTGCTGGCGAATATACCCTGTGCGACATCACCTCCCGCGCCGAGGTCAACGCCATGGCGGACAAGGCGGCGGCCACCTTCGGCCGCGTCGACATCGCGATCAACACCACCGGCTGGGGCCTGCTCGCCAGCATGGAGGAGATCACCGAGGAGCAGCTCGACCAGATCGTCGCCTTGCAATTCAAGGGCGTGCACCACTTCCTTCAGGCTTTCGTGCGAGTGATGAGCCAGCAGCAGCCGACCGGCGGGTCGCTGATCAGCCTGTCCTCGGCGACCACCAAGGCGATCATCACCAACCATGCCGCCTACATCGGCACCAAGCGCGGCAGCGAGGCGCTGATCGAGTGCGTTGCCAATGATTACGGGCACTTGGGCATCAAGGCCAACACCGTCTCGCCCGCCTTCACCGACAGTCCGATGACGCATGAGAGCTTCCAGGTGCCGGGCCTGACCGACGCATTTCTCCCGCGCTATCCGATGGGGCGGCTCAACACCGTGGACGATGTCGCCCATGCCTGCCTGTGGCTGAGCACCGATCAGGCCTATGTGACGGGGGCCAACATCCAGCCCAATGGCGGCCTGATCATGCGCGGCAATCCGCAAGCCGGTGATGTCGCCGCAGCGGTCGGGGCGGCGATGGCGAAGTTGCAGGGGTGAACTTGCCTGCGGCAGTGTTTCACGTGAAACACTGCCGCTGACGCCCATCTGGAGGGGGTCTAACCGGGGTCTGGAGGGGGTCTGGGGCGAGTCTGGCGCAGACTTTGCCGCCGCGAGGCCGCCTCTAGTATTGCGCGGTCCCGCCGTCGACGCTGATCTGCTGGCCGGTGATCCCGCCGCCCGCCTCGCTCGCCAGCAGCACCGCCACCGCGGCGACCTCCTCGACCGTGTTCGGCCGCTTGATTGCCGAGTCCGCGGCGAACATCGCGATCATCTCGTCCAGCTCCATGCCCATCGCCTTGGCGGTCGCGGGTCCGTTGTTCTTGATGATGTCGGTGATGACGATGCCGGGGCAGATCGCATTGACGGTGACGCCTGCCGCACCGACTTCCCGCGCCAGGCTCTTGGTCATGCCGTTCACCGCGTGCTTGGCGGCGGAGTAGGCCGTCAGCACCGGCTTGCCGTGCTTGCCCTCCATCGACGAGATGTTGATGATCCGGCCATGGCCCTTGTCGAGCATGGTCGGAAGCGCGCGCCTTGAAGCCCAGAAGGTCGAATAGACGTTCCACTTCATCGCCTCGTCGAAGGCGTGGTCGGAGAGGTTGACGAGCGGCTGGAGATCGCCCGCGCCGCCCGCATTGTTCACCAGAATGTCGAGCGTGCCGAAATGGGCGACCACCTTGTCGACGAAGCCTTCGAGGTCGGACTGCTCCATCACGTCGCCTGCGATGAAGATCGCGTTGTCGCCCGCTCCCAGCTCTTCGAGCACCTTGGCGCCCTTTTCCGGGTTCCGCGCGAACAGCGCGACCTTGGCGCCCTCGGCAAGGAAAGCCTCGGCGATGCCGCGCCCCATGCCCGCCGTGCCCCCGGTGATCGCGGCGATTTTGCCGGTGAGTTTCATTGCGCTTCCTCTCGTCATTGCGAGCCGCAGGCGAAGCAATCCATGGACTGGCGTTGCTCCCGGGTGCGGCGGCAGTCCATGGATTGCCGCGTCGCCCTTCGGGCTCCTCGCAATGACGAATAGGGTGATGGGTGGGGCAGCGCACCTTGCCAAAATGACGGGTTGCCCGAAGCGCCTCGCGGGGCGTCTAGTCGCCGCATGGACACTGTCGACGTCATCATCCTCGGCACCGGCGCCGCCGGCATGTCGGCCGCCCTTGCCGCCCACGAAGCCGGCGCATCCGTCGCGCTGGTCGAGCGCTGGGACCGCATCGGCGGCACCTCGGCGATTTCGGGCGGGGTGATCTGGGTCGCGGACAACCCCCGGATGCGCGCCGCCGGGATGGAGGACAGCCGCGCGGAGGCGCTCGCCTATTTCCGCAGCTTGGATCACGGCGATCTCGTGGACGAGACGCTGGAGGCCTTCGTCGACAGGGGGCCGGAGGCGCTGGCCTTTCTGGAGAACGCAGGCGCGCTCGCCGTCTCGGTGCTGCCGGGCTATCCCGACTATTACCTCGACCGTCCGGGCGCGAAGCCGCAAGGTTCGCGCGCGCTCGACCATGACCTGTTTTCGCTGGGCGATCTCGGCGAATGGGCCGCGAAAATCTACGCCATCGAGGAGCCCAAGCCGCTGATGCTGCGCGAAACGCCGCTCGGCGGCGCGAGTGCGATGCCGCCGATGGAGGTGCTGGGCCAGCGCATGGCGGCGCGGCAATGCGGGTTCGGGCAGGCGATGGTGGCGCGGCTGCTCAAGGCCTGCCTCGACCGGGGCATCGTGCCGGTGCTGGGCGTCGAGACCAAGCGCCTCGTCAAGGACGGCGAGCGCATCACCGGGATCGAAGGCGAGCGGGACAGCAAGCCCTTCGCACTCTCAGCAAGGCGCGGCGTCATCATCACCACCGGCGGTTTCGAGTGGGACACCGAACTGCGCCAGACCTTCCTGCGCGGGCCTGTCACCGCACCCGCCAGCCCGCCCACCGGCACCGGCGGCGGATTGAAGCTGGCGATGGCGGCGGGCGCGAAGCTCGGCAACATGACCAGCGCATGGTGGGCGCCGACGCTCGTCACGCCCGACGCGCCGTGGGCCACCGGCGAGAGCCGCGCACAGATCATCCTGATCGAACGCACCGTGCCGCACAGCATCATGGTCAATCGCTCCGCGCGGCGGTTCTGCAACGAGGCGGCGAATTACTCGGCGCTGGGGGGCGTGTTCCACCAGTTCGACCCGGCGAGCTACGACTACGCGAACTTGCCCGCGTATCTCGTCTTCGACGCGCAATATGCCGCGCGCTATCCGTTGGGCACGCGCCAGCCGGGGCAGCCGATGCCCGACTGGGTGGCGCGGGCCGATACGCTCGAGGCGCTCGCCGGGCAGATCGGCCTGGACGGCGCAGCGCTGGTGGAGACCGTCGCCCGCTTCAACGTCCACGCCGACGAAGGCCATGATCCCGATTTCGGGCGCGGGACGAGCGCCTATGACCACTTCTACGGCGACCGCTCGCGGGAGGGCACGGCGGTGACGCTGGGCGCTATCCGGGAAGCGCCGTTCTACGCGGTGGAGATTTCCTCGGGCCTGCTCGGCACCAACGGCGGGCCGCGCACCGATGGGCAGGCGCGCATCCTCGGCCATGACGGCGCGCCGATCCCGGGGCTGCTCGGGGCGGGCAATGCCATCGCCTGCCCCACGGGCGGGATCTATGCCGGGGCGGGCGGGACGCTCGGGCCGGCGCTGACCTTCGGGTATATCGCCGGGCGGACGGCGGCTTTGGCGAACCTTTAATTCGTCATTGCGAGCCGAAGGCGAAGCAATCCATGGACCGAGCGCGCAATTGCAGAGCGCGGGTGATGGATTGCTTCGCTGCGCTCGCAATGACGAGGGAGGGAGAGTTACTCCCCCACCCAGCGATCGATCGTGTCGTGGAAGAACCGCACCCGCGCCTCCTGCCCGGCGAGGTGCCCGCCCTTGTAGCCGCGTGATCTGAGGCCCTTCTGCTGCTCGCTCCAGATCGACACGTCCTGATCGATGCCGGGGCCGCAGGAGAGTTCGCCCACCTTGCCGCGCTTGTGCTCGACCGTGGCGGTGCGGTCGACCTCCTGGCCCATCGAATAGCTGAAGTAGCGGTCCTCGCCTTCCGGGAACCACGTGAAGTACCACATGTCGAAGAAGCACTTCTCGGGGTCGGTCGGGTGCGGGTCGGCGCGCAGCCAGATGCAGCCGTCGGGCTTCAGGCTGAAGCTGATGTTCGGGAAGATCGTGTAGTGGAAGTGATCGGTAAGCTGCGCGTCGTGGAAGGCGGCGTAGTCGTAGCCCTTGGCCGCGCCGTGTTGCCGCTTGGCCTGCTGGAGCGCCTCGCGGGTGCGCAGCGGATCATCGCGGAAGTCCTCGGGATCGAGGCCCCAGTAAGTGAGCTCGCGGCTCATCATGGTCAGCACGGTGTCGGTGTGGCCGCGCAAGCTGCGCGCCGGGCGCGAACCGGGCATGAACATGCGGGCATGGCCGTGCGGGGCATAGAGGTCGAACTGGCACTCGCGGTAGGACTGCTCCATCACGAAGCGGGTCTGCGGGTGGACGAAGGGCAGGTGGTAGGACTCGTTGAAATTGTCCTGCACGCATTTCCAGTTCCAGTCGCCCTCCAGCGTCACCCAGTGGGTGCGGTGCATCGCCTCCATGTTGTAGAGCGCCAGCTGCGGGCCGACAGGGCCGAGATGCTGGGCGAGCGGGGTCGCCTGCGGATCGAGATTGACCCACACGAAGCCGGCGAAGACCTCGCATTGGACCTCCTCCAGCGTCACCTTCCCGCACGGATTGCCGCCGGCGAAATCCTCGGGGCAGGGGACGAAATTGAGCGCGCCTTCCGGGGTGAAGCGCCAGCCGTGATAGGAACAGGCGATGCGCTTGGAATGGCCTTCCTCCTCCATGACGAGGCGTTTTCCGCGGTGCGGGCAGACATTGTAGAAGGCACGGATGCGGTGATCCTCGCCGCAGGTGACGAGGATGCTCTCGCGCCCGATCTCGTAGGTGAAGAAGTCGCCGGGCTTGCTCACTTGGCTCGCAAGACCGCCGATCAGCCACGCCTTGGTCCAGATGCCGTCCCACTCGCGCGCCATGAACTCATGGCTCCAGTAGCGGCTGCCCTCGATCGGGCGGTCCGACAGCGCCGGCATGGGCTGCGGCGTCATGTCGATCCGCTGCGGAGCGGCGGGCCTGAGGACCGTGGCCATCCTCAGCGCCTCTTCGGCTCGAAGGTGATGTGGAGCTGTTTGAGCGAGCGCAGCAGGAAGTGCGGGTGGTAGGTGAAGTCGTTCTTGCCTTCTGCGAACCACATGTCCTCGAAGCGGTCGACCACCGCCTGGAAGCCCCAGGTGAGCTCCCGCCGGGCGAGCGGCGCGCCGAGGCAATGGTGCGTGCCCGACCCGAAGGCCAGGTGCGCGCCCGCCTTGGGCCGGTCGAGATCGAGCTTTTCGGGGCATTCGAAGAAGCGTTCGTCGCGGTTGGCCGCGCCGTAGCGCACGTTGATCACCGATCCGGCGGGGATCGTCACGCCGTCCAGCTCCACATCCGCATGGGTGAACCGCATCAGCGATTGCACCGGGCTTTCGAGCCGCAGCACTTCCTCGACGAAGGTGCGCATGTACTTGTCGGGATCGGCCTTCAATTTGGCCCAGACGTCCTTGTTCTCGATCAGCAGCTTCATCCCCGCCGCGAGCGCATTGGTGGTGGTCTCGCTGCCGCCCACGAAGGTGTCGGCCATCATCTCGGCGTGGAGTTCGTTGTCGTTGAGGGGCCGCCCCCAGCCTTCGATCACGGTGTTGACCAGCACCGAAATCAGCGAGCCATCGGGATGCTCGCGCAGGCGTTCGAAGATCGGCTGGAAATAGTGCTGCGCCTCGATCTCGCGGTCGACCATCTCGAGGTGCTTGTCCTCGGGCAGCATCAGCGAGATGCGCTGGAAGAAGGCGTCGGTCCAGCCCTTGATCCGCCACATGTCCTCGCGTGCCGCGCCCATCTGCTCGCCGATGATGAACAGCGGCAGCGGCACGCAGAACTGGCGCACCCAGTCGCAATGGCCGTCATCCACGAACTCGTCGATCAGCTCGTAGGCGAGGGTTTCGACGCGCGGGTCGATGTCCTTGATGCGGGAGGGCTTGAACGCCTCGTTGAACATCGCGCGCATCTGCTTGTGGTTGGGATCATCGCGCCCGGCCAGCGTCGGCGCGGGGAGCCAGCCCTTCTCCCTGAACCGCTCGGCGACCTTGCGCCCGCGCTCCATGTCCACCGGACTGGCGCGCATCAGCTCGCTGAGCGCGGTCGAGGGGAAGCGCGCGGGGTCCATCAGCACCTCGCGCACGTGGTCGTAGCGGCTGATCACCCAGATCTGCGTGCCGGGGATGTTGTAGACCGGGGCCTCGTCACGCAGCTGCTTGTAGGCGTCGTAGGGGCACTGCTGGAGCTCGGGATCGAAGAGGTTGATCACCGGGGTCGCCGGGCTCTCTGGCGCTTGCGTGGCCATCAGCGCACCTCGATCTTGTCCGCGCCCCAGGGCGCGATTGTCTCGGCGGTCTTGAAGGCCTCGGGCAATTCCTCGACCATGTGCCAGGTCGCGGCAAGCCTGCCGAAGCCGACGAAGAAGGCCACCGTCATGCCCAGCTCGACGATCTGCGCCTCGCTGAAATGCTGGCGCAGGTCGGCATACATCGCGTCGTCGATCGCGAGGTGATCGGTCGCCATCAGCTCGCCGTAACGGATCGCGACCTTTTCGGTGGCGGTGAGGTTTGCGGCCTCCTGCGGGCGCTCGAGTGAGCACACCAGACCTTCCGTGACGCCGTCCGCCACCGCGTCGGAATAGCGGATCGCCATGCAGGAGCGGCACTGGTTGAAGAAGGCGACGCGCAGCCGCACCAGCTCCACCAGCCGGTCCGGCAGGGTGCGATTGCGCTTCAGCGCCCCGCCTAAGCCCATCAGCCCCAGCGCCTGTTCCGGACAATGCGCGAAGTAGCGGGTGAGGCCCTGTTCGAGATCGGTCAGGTTGTCCGGCTGGATGGCGGCGACAAGGCGCGCGTCCCACTGGTCCGGCGCCAGCTTTTCGATACGGCTCACGGCTCTCTCTCCCCATTCGGCACTGGCAAATTAGCCCGTTTCCGTAAGGTCGAGGCTGGGGGACAACCTTGGCCACAGCAATTGGCGGATTCGCTAAGCGAACCGTCCCGCAGGGGAGAGCGGACTTGCAGGCGGACGCACCGCAGTCATTGGCAGAGGTCGATCTGTTCGCCCCCGGCGCGCAGGAGCACTGGTATGCGGCCTATGCGATCCTTCACGAACAGGCGCCGGTGCAGCGCCTTGCGGGCGAAGGCCTGACGCCGGGCACCGATGCCTTCGTGCTCACCAAATACGACGACATTTCCCGCGTGGTGAAGGACTGGGACCGTTTCCCGCCGACGCTCTCGCTGCTGGTCGCGCACATCCAGCAATCGGGGGAGATGCCCACGCATATTCCCGATATCGACGCGATGGTCGCCTCGATCGTCTCGCTGCGGCCCGACCCCGAAATGTGGCGCGCGCATCGCAAGGAGCTGACCGATCCGTGGGTCGGGCCGGGCTGCACGCGGCACACGGGCATGATCACGCGCCATGTCGATGATCTGATCGCCGGGATGCTGGCGAAGGCGCGCGCCGAAGAGGTGGTGGACTTCGTCGCCGACTTTGCCCGCCCCTTGCCGCAGCGGGTGATGGCAAGCGTGCTCGGCTTCCCGCTGGAGGACATCCCGCGCCTCGAACAATGGGGCAATGCGCAGGTCATGTCCTATGTGATCGGGACGACCCACAAGAACATCCTCACGCCCGAGCAATCGGCCGAGAAGTTCCGGCTGCTGGCGGGCATGAAGGAGTATGTCGCCGAGAAAACGCGCGAGAAGCGCGCCGCCCCGCAGGACGACATGATCAGCTTCCTGACGCAGGTCGAATACACGCCGCTGGGCCGCAAGCTCACCGACGACGAGATCAACGGCGTGGTCTACGCGATGGTGATCGGCGGGCTGGAGACCACGCAATATGCCATCGCCGAACAGGCGCAGCTGCTGTGCGAGCGGCCGGCGATATTCGGTCAGCTTCGGGGTGACCGCGCGGCGATCCGCACCTTCATCGAGGAAGGGATGCGGCTGCGCTCGCCCACGCAGGGGCTTTCCACCCGCATCTGTGCGCAGGACGAGGTGTTCCAGGGGGTCGCGGTGCCAGCCGGGTCGATGCTCCACCTGCGCTGGGCGGCGGCGAATATCGACGCCGACGAGTTCGAGGACCCGTTGGACCTCAAGCTCGACCGCAAGGCCGCGACCCGCCACCTCGCCTTCAGCCAGGGGCCGCGTTCGTGTCCGGGATCGAACATCTCGCGGCTCGAACAGATGATCGCGTGGGACCGCCTGTGCGATGCCTTCGCCGACATGACCTACGCGCCCGGCAACGACTTCACCCATCAGGGCGGGATCATGCTCGGCATCCACCGCCTGATGCTCACCCTCACACCCGCCCGACAGGAGGCCCAAGGATGACCACACTGCTCGCCCATATCCAGATCCAGCCCGGCAAGGAGGCCAAGTGGGAAGGGATCATGCACGACATGGTGCGCGAGACCTTCGGCACCGAGGAAGGCGTGCTGCGCTACGAATACTGGAAGGGGCAGGAGCCGCTGACCTATTACTGCCTGCTGAGCTTCAGGGACAAATGGGCCTTCTACCACCACCAGATGTCCGACCACCACGAGGGCCACGATTTCGCCGACGTGCTGGCCGGGATCAAGCTGGAATATGTCGGCCCGGTAGAAGGCGCAGGCGGAGACCTGCCGCCGACCACCGATCCCGCGCTGCCCGATGACGCGAGCGAGGCGATGCGGACCGCGCAGGAGCGGTTCCCCCTCTCGATTCCCGCATGGTGGAGTGGCCGCGCATGAGCCCAGACATCGAAAAGCTCGAAAGCCAGGTGCAGGAGCTGCTCGATCGGCAGGCGATCCAGGACCTCGTCGCGCGCTATTCGCGCACCTTGGACTGGCTCGACGATGAAGGGCAGGCGGGGTGTTACTGGCCCGATGCGCCGATCGACTACGGCTTCTTCAAGGGCACCGCGGCGGAGTTCGTGCCGGTGGTTATGCAGGTGGAGCGCTCGACCGGGCGGCGTTGGCACCTCTTGTCCTCGCTATCGGTGAAGCTGACCTCGGCCACCACCGCCGAAGGGGAGTGCTACGGCGTGGCGCTCGGGTTCCGGCGGGAGGGCGACGCGGAGCCGTACAAGGGCAACATGTATGGCGGGCGCTATCTCGATACCTACGAGAAGCGCGGGCAGGAATGGCGCATCGCCAGCCGCCGCTACATCATGGACTGGACGATGGCGATGCCCGACCAGCCGGACGCTTCGCCCAGAGCCGAGTTCCCGCTGCCGATGCTCGACCTGCGGGAAAGCGGCCACCCGGCTTACCGGGCGATGTAGCCAGCCTTGTCATTGCAAGGAGCGCAATGACGAAGAGGCTCACGCCCCCGCGGCCTCCATCCAGAAGCCGGCGGTCCGCTCGCCGATGACGGAGCGGTGGGTCGCGCGCAGCTCCGCGAGCGCGCGCCAGAAGGCGCGGGCGAGGGGTTCCATCCCGATCAGCACCAGAAATTTCAGGATGCGCGTGATGCGCAGGAAGTTGTGGTTGCCGGGCGTCAGCCACACCCGGCTGCGCTCGGGGAAGTCGCGCGCCTGCTCGATCACCGGTCCGCCTGCTTCGTCCGTGTTCCGCTCGAAGCCGTAGAAGGCGAGGATGCGGTCCACCGCGTCCCCGACCCGCTCCCGCAACTCCGCACGCTCGCGAAAGGCGGCGATGTCTGCGTCGGTCAGAACCGGGGCATAAGGGTTGAAGGCGCTGCGGGCCGGCAGCGGGAAGACCCACTGGATGTAGTCGTGGACCTGTTCGAGCTGCGCGTCGTCCCAGCGCAGGATCTCCGCGAGGGTGCGGCCCCGGTCGTCGGTTCCCTGCCCCGCATAGAAGGCGATCAGCGGCGAGGTGGTCATCGGCGTCATTCCCTGGTGCGCTCCCGGCAAGGAGGGGGCGAGCCCGGACTTATTCGCCTGCCGGGTCCATGTAGTCCCGATAATAGGTGAGCTTCCCGCCCTCCACCTTGTAGATCCCGACCCCGCTGCGGGGCGCGTGGCCTTCCATGTGCATCGTCCAGCGCGCCCAGACGGCGTGGTCGTCGCCGCAGATCTCGTCGACAGTGAAGTGGACCTTCCGGCCCTTCATTTCCTCGACCATCGTGGTCATGAAGCCCATGATCGCCTCGCGTCCGCGATATTGGCCCCAGATCGGGTCCTCGAGGAAGGCGTCCTCGGCGAACAGGTCGACCAGCCGGGTGTAGTCGCCATCGTCCTGAATGCGCCAGAAGTCCTCGATGACGCGCTGTGCTTCGCCGGGCATTTTTGTCTCCCTCTGTCTCGCAGGCAGATTGCCACGCGCGCGCACTTCTTTCCCCCTGCGAAAATGGCGAGGGTAACGCGGCCCCGCCCCCTGTTATCCTGCCGCGCAAAGGAGAGGCTCTCATGTCGACCATCCCCCGCGTATCCTCGGCAATTGCTGGCGAGCCGGCGCATTTCGGCTCGGTGCTCGCGCACCAGCCGGACATCGCGGAGAGCTTCTTCGCGCTTTATGGCCGCTTCTGGGGCTCCGACATCTTGCCGGCGCGGATCAAGGAGGTTGCGCGGATGCGCAACGCGCGGGTCACCGAATGCGGGTTCTGCCGCAACGTGCGCTTCGACAAGGCGGTCGCGGAAGGGCTGGGCGAGGAGGTGGTGGACGACATCACCGATGGCTACGAGACCTCGGCCAAGCTCACCGACAGGGAGAAAGCCGCGCTGAAATTCACCGACGCGCTGATCCACGATCCCGAATTGCTGACCGGCGATGCGAAAGCCGCGCTGCAGCGGCACCTCACGCCCGCGCAGATCGCGGAACTCGGGCTCGGCGTGACGCTGTTCCTCGCGCTCGCCAAGGCGCTGATCACGATGGGGCTGGAGCCCGAACAGATGGACCGCACCGTGCTGCCTACGCCGGCCGTGCTGGAGGCCGCGGAATGAGTGGCCCAGTGTTCGAAGCGCTCGCGGGCGACCCGGTGCTGGCGCAGCACTACGCCGCCTTCCGCGCCAAGGCGGAAGGCGCGCTCGATGGCAGGCTGGTGGCGCTGGTCCGGCAGGCGATCGCGCAGGTGCACGGCATCGAAGCGGCGCCGATCGACGAGAGCGGCCTCGACGAAGGCACACGCCTCGCCATCGCCTATGCCCGGCGCATCCCCTTCGAGCATACCGCGATCTCCGATCCGGAGGCTGCCGCGCTCGTTGCCCATCTGGGCGAGCCGGGCTTCGTCGCCTTCTCGGTCGTCGCCGCGCTCGCCGATGCCGAGTGCCGTGCGACGTTGGTCGATCTGCCGGAGCTGGCGCGGGCCTGACGCTTGTCGGCCGCCTTGTTCTTGGCGCGGGTTTGCGCCAGACGGGGAGGCAACACGTCCATCCGTCCGGAGACCCCCATGCGCATCCCCGCCAGCGCGCTGCTCCTCGCCATCCCGCTCGCGCTCACCGCCTGCGCAGGCGGCAGGGGCGGACCGCCGCGACTGCCCGAGAAGGTCATCGACCGCGCGCTGGCCCGTGCGCCCGGCGCCGCGCAGCCGAGCACCATCGTCGCCGCCGAACTCGCCTTCAGCCGCGCCGCGCGCGAACGCGGGCAGTGGACGGCGTTCCGCGAATTCGCCGCGCCCGGAGCCTTGCTTCACGGCAATGACGGCCCCTTCGCGGTCCTCCCGTGGCTCGCCACCCAGACCGATCCTCCGCAAGCCGTCCAATGGGCGCCGCGTGTGGTCGTGATGAGCTGCGACGGGGCGGTCGCCGTCAGCCGGGGCCGCTTCCGCGATCCCGAGGGCAAGGTCGGCAATTTCGTCACCGTGTGGGAGCGACAGGCGGACGGCGAATATCGTTACGTTTTCGATGTCGGCGGCGACGATAACCCCCAGCCCCCGCCCAAGCAGCGACAGGAAGAGGGCGACATCATCGTCACTGCGCTCGACCTGGTGCAGGGCCTGATCGCCAGCTGCCCCCGACCGGGAGCGCCCGTCCCGCCGCCGCCTGCGCTTCCCATCGGTGCGGACGGCAAGGAGGGCGCGAAGCTTTCGAAGGACGGCACCCTTCGCTGGCGCTGGGCGCACAAGGCGGACGGCACGCGAGCCTTTGCCGCCGACTATTTCTACGAGGGCCGCTGGGTCACCGCCATCGAACAAAGCCTTGCCCCGGCCCTCAATTGATGTGAGGGGCCGCTCGAGATGGCCCTGACCGAGATCTTCCTTTCCGCTTTCGTCACGCTGTTCGTGGTGATCGACCCGCCGGGGTGCGCGCCGATCTATGCCGGGCTGACGAAGGGCGCGAGTGCCGCACAGGCGCGCAGCATGGCGCTGCGGGCAACGATGATCGCGGGCGCCATCCTGCTGGTCTTTGCGCTGTTCGGGCAGGAGCTGCTCGGGGCGCTGCATATCGAGCTGGACTCGTTCCGCATCGCGGGCGGGCTCATGCTGTTCTTCATCGCCTTCGACATGGTTTTCGAAAAGCGTACCCAACGCCGCGAGGAACGCGCCGAGAAGATCGCCGCCACTCCCGAGATCGAGGACGTCTCGGTCTTCCCGATGGCGATGCCGATGCTCGCCGGGCCGGGTGCGATTGCGGCGGTGATGCTGCTGATGAACGAGGCCGAGGGCTGGGCGGAGAAGGGCCAGGTGCTGGGCGCGCTGGTCGCGGTGCTGGCGATCACCGCAGCAGCGCTGGTCGCGGCCGGGCCGCTGATCCGTCTGCTCGGCGACAAGGTCGAGGCGGTCATTACCCGGCTTCTGGGCGTTCTGCTCGCCGCGCTTGCGGCGCAATATGTCATCGACGGGCTGAAGGGCAGCTTCGGCATCTAGATTGCCGGCTCTCGTCGCCTTAAGACCCACCGGTCAGACAGATAAGGATTTCTTGTGATCAAGCATTTCGGCGGTTCGCTGCTGTTCACTCTCGCAGGCCTCGCGGTCGGCGCCTGGTATGGCTGGGAGCTGACCGGCACCTTGAACGGCGTGCTGGGCATCGTGTGGATCTGCGCAGTGCTCGCCGTGCTCGAAGTCTCGCTGTCCTTCGACAATGCGGCCGTCAACGCGTCGATCCTCAAGGACATGGACCCGGTCTGGCAGCACCGCTTCCTCACCTGGGGGATCGCCATCGCGGTGTTCGGGATGCGGATCGTCTTCCCGCTCTTGATCGTGATGGTCGCAGCGTCGCTCGGCCCGGTCGAGGCGCTGCAACTCGCGCTCAACGAGCCGGTCAAGTATCAGGCCATCGTCAGCGACGCCCACATCGGTTTGATGGGCTTCGGCGGGGCGTTCCTCGGGATGGTGGGCCTCAAGTACTTCTTCGATTCCGACAAGGAAGTGAACTGGATCGAGGCGATCGAGCGTCCGCTCGCCAAGGTCGCCAATATCGAGGCGATCGCCATCGGCGTGGTGCTGGCCGGCACCTGGGCGACCTCGGCGATGCTTGCGCCTGCCGACGCGCACACCTTCCTGATCGCAGCTATCGCGGGCCTGCTGACCTATCTCGCGGTCGAAATCGTCAACCACCTGCTCGAACCGCCCACGCCCACCACCGGCGATGTGGCGAAGGCCGGGTTCGGCGCGTTCCTGTACCTCGAAGTGCTCGATGCGAGCTTCTCCTTCGACGGGGTGATCGGCGCCTTCGCGCTCACCAACAACCTCATTGTCATCGCCATCGGTCTCGGCATCGGGGCGATGTTCGTGCGGTCGATGACGATCTTCCTCGTCCACAAGGGCACGATGAGCGAATACCGCTATCTCGAACACGGCGCCTTCTATGCGATCATCGCGCTGGCGGTGATCATGTACCTCAACACCTTCGCGCATATTTCGGAGGTGATCACCGGGCTGATCGGTGCGGTGCTGATCGGGCTGGCGTTCTGGTCCTCGGTGCGCTGGAACAAGGCCAATGCGGGCGAGAACCCGGAGGATGCGCTGGCTTGACCCGCGCGGGGCTGCTCGCCGGTGTGGTGCTGGCGGCGGGACTGACGCTCGCCGCCCTGCTCGGCTTTCTGCTTCTGATGGGTGATTGCTGGGTGTCGAACCACACGCCCGAGGCAAGGCGGCTTTGCGACATGGAAAAGCGCAGTGAAGTCTTTGCCTATCTCTTAACGGCGCCCACCATGTGGCTGACGGGTGTGGTGCTTGCGATCCGCAAGCGCCGTTTCGCTTTGCCGATCGGACTGCTCAGCGGCCCCGTATGCTTCGCCGCAGCGGGAGCCCTCTTCTAGGCCCAGTCGCCCAGCAGCGGCGAGAACTCGTCGACGCGGATCAGCTGCCACACCCCGCCGGTGAGATAGGGATCGTCGGCAAGGATCGCGCGGGCGGCGGCCTCATCCGCGGCCTTCACGATCAGGAGCGAGCCGATGATCAACCCGTCCGCCCGCTTCAGCGGCCCGACGATCACGAAGTGCTCGGCATTGGCGTGGATGAATTCGAGGTGCTTGGGCCGGTGAATTGCGCGCAGGCGTCCGCCGTCCTCTCCGTCGCGGCAGTGGAAGCAGAACATCCGCATGATCGTGTGAGGTCCCCGTTGGTCGCGACAGCTATTTGCGTGCGGGCGAGGCTAACCGCAGGCGACACGGCGATCAAGCCCAAGGGACCAAGGCCGACCGTTGCAAAACCCGTGCTTGAAGCGCAGCCTCATGCCGTCCAGAGCGCCGCCTTACGCCCCCGAATCGTTTCAGGTGAAACCAGATGGCCGATTTCTCCCCCGCCGCTGCCCCCGTTTCCGGGATCGACCGCACCGACCTGCGCCGCGCCTACCGTCAGGACGAGGAAGCGGCCATTGCCGAGCGGCTCGAGCAGGCGGCTCCGGCGGCGCGGGTGCACGAGGGCGCAGCGCGGCTCGCCATCGACCTGATCGAGGGCGCGCGGGGCAAGAAGGCCAGCGGCATCGACGCCTTCCTCCAGCAATACGGGCTCGACACCGAAGAAGGCATCGCGCTGATGTGCCTTGCCGAGGCGCTGCTGCGGGTGCCCGATGCGGCGACGGCTGACGCGCTGATCAAGGACAAGATCGGCAGCATCGACTGGGGCGATCACCTCGGCGAAAGCTCATCGACCTTCGTCAACGCAGCGACCTTCTCGCTGATGCTGACCGGCGAAGTCCTCGATCCGCCGGATGCGCGGCAGAAGGGGCTGGGGAGCGCCTTCAAGCGGGCGATGAACCGGCTGGGCGAGCCCGTGATCCGCACCGCGACCGGCCAGGCGATGAAGATCCTTGGGGGCCAATTCGTGTTCGGTCGCACTATCGACGAGGCGCTGAAGCGTGCTGCACCCGAACGCGCGCGGGGGATCACCCACTCGTTCGACATGCTCGGCGAGGCGGCGATGACCTTTGCCGATGCCGAGAAGTATCGGCTTTCCTATGAGGCCGCGCTCGCACGGCTGGCGCGCGAGGCGGGGGCCGGGGTCGCCGGATCGCCCGGCATCTCGGTCAAGCTCTCGGCGCTGCACCCGAAGTACACCTTCTTCAACGCGAGCGAGGCCCGCGCGGCGATGGTGCCGATGGTGAAGGCGCTCGCGATCAAGGCGCGGGATGCCGATATCCACTTCACCATCGACGCCGAAGAGGCCGAGCGTCTCGAACTCAGTCTCGACATCATCGAGGAACTGGTCGCCGACGACGAACTGTTCCGCCGCCCCGACGGCAGCCGGTGGGAGGGCTTCGGCCTCGCCATTCAGGCCTACCAGAAGCGGGGCGTGGCGGTGTGCGACTGGGCGGGCAAGGTGGCGCGGCGGCACGGGCGCAAGCTCTTCGTGCGGCTGGTCAAGGGCGCGTACTGGGACAGCGAGGTGAAGCTTTCGCAGGTCGGCGGCTACGCCGATTACCCGGTGTTCACCCGCAAGGTCGCCACGGATGTGAGCTACCTCGCCTGCGCCGCGCGCCTGTTCGAGCATGCCGACGTGATCCGGCCTGCCTTTGCCACGCACAACGCCTACACGATCGGGGCGATCAAGCAGCTGGCGGCGGGTCGTCCTTTTGAGTTTCAGCGCCTCCACGGCATGGGCGAGGAGGTCTACGACGCGCTCCATGCGCTGGAGGGCAACCAGCGCACGCCGGTGCGGATTTACGCGCCGGTCGGGGGGCACAAGGAGCTGCTCGCCTATCTGGTGCGCCGCCTGCTCGAGAACGGGGCGAACACCAGCTTCGTCAACCGCATGGGCGACGCCGACATTCCGGCCGAGGAGCTGGTAGGCGATCCCGTCGCCGAGCTCGCCGCGATGCAGCCGCGCCGCAATCCGGCGATTCCGCTGCCGAGGGACATCTTCGGCAAGCGCCAGAACAGCGCGGGCGTCGACCTCAGCGATCCGCTGGTGCGCGAGCCGCTGATGGCGCGGCTGGATGATCTCGCGAGCAAGCTCTGGACCGCCGAGCCCACATCGGGCGGTGCCGGAGTTGTGACCACCATCACCTCGCCGCAGGACCGCAGCCAGCAGGTCGGCACGGTGCGCGCCGCCACGGCGCAAGAGATCGACGCCGCCTTCAGTCGCGCCGCCGCGATCCAGCCCGGTTGGGACGCGCTGGGCGGAGAGGCCCGCGCGCTGCTGCTCGAAGAAGCGGCCAACCTGTTCGAGGCCAACACCTCCGAATTCCTGAGCCTCTGCCAGCGCGAAGCGGGCAAGACGCTGCTCGATTCTGTGCTCGAACTGCGCGAGGCGGTCGACTTCTTGCGCTTCTACGCAGCCGAAGCGCGCCGGCAATTTGCCGCGCCGATCATGCTCCCCGGGCCGACGGGCGAGGAGAACAGCCTGATGCTCCACGGGCGCGGGGTGTTCGTCACCATCGCGCCGTGGAACTTCCCGCTGGCGATCTTCATCGGCATGGCCTCGGCGGCGCTTGCGGCGGGTAACACGGTGCTGGCCAAGCCCGCCCCGCAGACCCCGCTGATCGCCGCGCTCGCGATCAAGCTGTGCCATCAGGCGGGCATCCCGCCGGAAGCCTTGCAGCTCATCCCCGGCGGCAGCGACGTCGGCGCGGCCCTGACCGCCGACCCGCGCCTTGCGGGCGTCGCCTTCACCGGATCGACGGCCACAGCCCGCGCCATCAACCGCACACTTGCCAACCGCGACGGGCCGATCGCCACGCTGATCGCCGAGACCGGCGGGCAGAACGCCATGATCGTCGACAGCTCCGCGCTCCCCGAACAGGTGGTGCGCGATGTGCTGGGGAGCGCTTTCCAGAGCGCGGGCCAACGCTGTTCGGCGCTCCGGGTGCTCTACCTGCAGGAAGACATCGCCGGACCCGTGCTGGACATGATCCGCGGCGGGTTCGAAGCGCTCACCATCGGCGATCCGGCCGATCTCGCCACCGATGTCGGCCCGGTGATCGACGAGGCGGCGCGCGCACGGCTCGAGGCGCACATCGCGGACTGCGAGGCGAAGGGGTTTGCCGTCACCCGCCTGCCGCTCCCGGCGCACAGTGCGGGCGGCTGCTTCGTCGCGCCGACGATCATCGAATTGCCGTCGGCCCACGTGCTGACGGAGGAGAACTTCGGCCCCGTGCTCCACGTGGTGCGCTTCAAGGCGGGCGAGCTGGCGCAGGTCGTGGCGGACATCAACGCGACGGGCTACGGCCTGACGCTCGGCCTCCACAGCCGCATCGCCGAAACTCGCCGCTTCGTGCAGGCGCATGCCCGCGTCGGCAACTTCTATGTCAACCGCAACCAGATCGGCGCGGTGGTGGAAAGCCAGCCCTTCGGCGGCGAGGGCCTTTCGGGCACCGGACCCAAAGCGGGCGGCCCGCACTACCTTGCGCGCTTCGCGACCGAGCGGGTGACCACCATCGACACCACCGCAGCGGGCGGCAACGCCAGCCTGCTGGCGGCGGGATAGACCCCGCAGCATGGCGCGCAGCTTCAAGGTCGCAAGCTACAACATCCACAAGGGTGTCGGCACCGATCGCAAGCGCGATCCGGCGCGCATCCTGCGGGTCTTGCAGGAGGTCGATGCGGATATCGTGTGCCTGCAGGAGGCGGACCTCAGGTTCGGCACCCGGGCAAGCGTGCTGCCGCGCTTCCTGATCGAGAGCCACACCGATTACGTCCCCGTGCCGCTGGACGTGCAGCACGATTCGATGGGCTGGCACGGCAATGCGATCCTCGTGCGTGCCGGGATCGCGGTGGAGAGCCACGACATCATCCACATCCCCTGCCTCGAACCGCGCGGGGTGGTGACAGCGACCCTCGACCTCGGCGGCGCGAGCGTGAGTGTGTTCGGGATGCACCTCGACCTGTCGGGCCTGTGGCGGGTGCGGCAGGCCCGCGCCATCGCCGCGCTCGCCGATGCGGCGCGGAGCCAGCGGCCGACGGTGCTGATGGGAGACCTCAACGAATGGCGCGCCAACTCGGGTGCTTTTCGCGAGTTCGGCAAGCATTTCACCGTGCTCGACCCCGGCCCCAGCTTCCATAGTCGCCGTCCGGTGGGCAGGCTCGACCGGATCATGCATTGCGGCGCGCTGGCGGTGACGGACTGCGGCGTGCACCGGAGTGCGCTGGCGGCTGCGGCGTCGGATCACCTGCCGGTGTGGGCGGAGTTCACCGCCGGGTAATCCGCTCTGCCTGATGATCGGCACGGATTCGAACCGAAGGAGAAGAGCGATGATGCGCAAGTCGGCTGCCGGGCTGCTGCTCACAGGGCTAATGATCGCAGCGGGTGCACATGCCGAGCAGCCGGTTTCGCGCGCGGCACCGACCGCCCGGGCCAGCCCCGCGCCAGCCCCCTTGCCGGACCCGAACTATGGCCTCCCCGGAGCACCGAGTGAGCGGGCCTTCAGGGCGCGCGCCAATCTTGAGGCTTTGCTTCAGGGGCGCATCTTCACCAGCGATCTCTCGCCGCAGGAGCTGCAGGACGTGATCGACTTCGACCGCATGGTGCGCGGCGCGGCGACGACGGACAATCGCTCGACCCGGCAGCGTTGCGTCGACGAGGAGGTGCGCCGCAATGGCGGCAATCCGACCCGCCTCGCCTGGGAGGTGATCCGGATGAAGTGCCGGTGAGCCGATAGGGAAGGGGGATAGAATCCGTCCCGCCCTTGCCCCGGCGCGCGGCATAGGGAATCCCTCATCGCATGGCGATTCTCTCCGACAAATGGATCCGTACCCAGGCGCTCGAACATGGCATGATCGAGCCCTTCGTCGAAGCCCAGCGGCGCGACGGGGTGATCTCCTATGGCCTCTCGTCCTACGGCTATGACGCGCGGGTCGCGCCCGAGTTCAAGATCTTCACCAATGTCGATTCCTCGGTGGTCGATCCCAAGCAGTTCGACCCCAGGAGCTTCGTCGACCGCGAGACCGATTGCTGCATCATCCCGCCCAACAGCTTCGCGCTGGCCCGCACGGTCGAGTACTTCCGCGTGCCCGAGGACGTGCTGGTCATCTGCCTCGGCAAATCGACCTATGCGCGCTGCGGGATCATCGTGAACGTCACTCCGCTGGAGCCCGGCTGGGAAGGGCACGTGACGCTCGAATTCTCGAACACCACCCCGCTCCCGGCGAAGATCTACGCCAACGAGGGTGCGTGCCAGTTCCTGTTCCTGCAAGGCAACGAACGCTGCGAGACAAGCTACAAGGACCGCGCCGGCAAATACATGGGCCAGCGCGGGGTGACGCTGCCCAGACTTTAGGGCCGCAGCTCTAGCCCCGCTCTGGACTTAGGCATCTCCCTCGCGCATCACTTCGCGCAAAGGAGACCAAGCATGAGCACCCGCGAATTCGACATCATCGTCTATGGCGCGACCGGCTACACCGGGCGTCTGGTGGCGGAGTATCTCGCGCACCACTACGGCGCGCGCGAGGATGGCCCCAAGTGGGCGATGGCGGGCCGCAGCCTCGCCAAGCTCGAAGAGGTCCGCGACTTGATCGGCGCGCCTGCCTCCACCCCGCTGGTGGTCGCCAATGCCGATGACAGCACCGATCTCGAAGCGATGTGCGCGCGCACCCGTGTGGTGCTGACCACCGTCGGTCCGTACCAGCTTTATGGCGACAAGCTCGTGGCGGCCTGCGTCGCGACCGGCACCGACTATGCCGACCTGTGCGGCGAGCCGGCGTGGATGGCCGAGAAGATCGCCGAGCATCAGGCCGCTGCCGAAGCCTCGGGCGCGCGCATCTGCTTCTCCTCCGGCTTCGACTCCATCCCCTTCGACCTCGGCGTGATGATGACCCAGAAGGCCTGCGTGGAGCGGTTCGGGAAGCCTGCGCCGCGCATCCGGGGCCGCGTGCGGGCGATGCAGGGCACCTTCTCGGGCGGCACCGCGGCGAGCCTCGGCGCGACGATGAAGGCGGCCGCCAAAAGCCCCTCGCTGATCAACGTGCTGCGCAATCCCTTCGCGCTGACCCCGGGCTTCGACGGGCCGGACCAGCCTTCGGGCATGATCCCTTCTTACGAGGAAGACCTCGGCAAGTGGTCCGCGCCCTTCGTCATGGCGCCGATCAACACCAAGAACGTGCACCGCACCAACTTTCTGCTCGGCCACCCCTACGGCGCCGACTTCCAGTATGACGAGATGATGCTGACAAGCCCCGGCGAGGCGGGCAAGGCGGCCGCCAATGCGGCGCTCGAATTCATGAAGAACCCGTTCGGCGCCAAGCCCCCCAAGCCGGGCGAAGGGCCGACCAAGGAAGAGCGCGAGAACGGCTTTTACGATGTCGTCTTCGTCGCCGACATGCCCAGCGGGGAGCGTCTGCAGTTCGGCGTCAAGGGCCGCTACGATCCGGGTTATGGTTCGACCTGCCGGATGCTGTCGGAAACCGGGATCGCGCTGCTTTCCTGCACCAAGCCGGGCGGGATCGGCACGCCGGGCGCGTTCCTCGGCGAAGATCTGGTCAAGCGGCTCGAGGAGCACGCCGAACTGACCTTCGCCGCCGAGAGCTGATAGCGCCGCGCACATGAAAAAAGGGGCAGCCGGCGTGACCGACTGCCCCTGATTGCGACCCTCGCCCGGAGCGGGGGTTCTGGGGAGACCTCAAGGCAGGTCAGAAGCTTAGGCTTACGCTCGCACGGAAGTTGCGCCCGATCAGCGGCACGAAGTCCTTGGTGAAGCTCGCATGGCGGCGGCCGTTCACGTCGAGGATGTTGTCGGCCGCGATCTGCAACGTGACGTTGCGGTTGTCGGCGAGCGGGCGCCACGCGACCAGCGCATTGACCAGCGTGAAGCTGTCGGTCGGCGTCTCGAATGTGGCGATGCGGTCCTGCTTGGCGAACCACTGCACCTCTCCGCGCACGTCGAAGGCATCGGTCTGCGCCTCCAGCGCGCCGAGCAGGCTCAGCGGCGGGATGCGCGGCACGGCGCTGCCGTCGGCCAACTCGGCCTCGACATAGGAGGCGCTCAGATCGGTGAGCAACGTGAAGCGGTCGTTGCGGATCAGCGGATAGCTGAGCTCCGCCTCGACGCCCCAGAAATCGGCGTCCTGCTGGAGGTATTCGAACACCGGCAGATCGTCTTCCTCGATCCCTGCATCTTCGAGGAAGATGTAGTTGCCGAACCACTGGCGGTAGGCAGTGAGGTTGAAGGTGCCCGCGCCGATACTGCCGCGGGCATAGGCTTCCAGACCCCAGGCCGTTTCGGTGCTGAGGTCGGGATCGCCGACCTCGAAGGCCTGCGTGGCGATGTGCGGGCCGTCGGAGAACAGCTCCTCGGCGCTCGGCGCGCGTTCGGCGCGCGAGCCGTTGATGCCCATGCGGATGCCCGGGACGCCCTCGTAGACCACGCCCAGAGCGCCCGAGAAGGTGTCGAAGTCCCGCTCGATCCCGAGGGTGTTCGCCTTGACCTTGGTGAACTCCCCGCGCGCGGCGGCTTCGATCTGGAACGGGCCGGTGCCGAATTCCTGCAAGGTGAACAATGCCACCTGATCGGTGAGGTTGGGCGGAATATAGGCCTCGGCCCCGACCGCGAGGAAATCGCGGTGCTGGTACTGGATGCCGGTCGAACCGCGCAGGCTTCCCTCGGTGTTCTGCACCAGCTCGGCGCGCGCTTCGACGCTCGTGGAGTCGAACACCGTGCCAACCTCGCCCGGGCCTTCGAATTCGGTGTGGGTGTAGTCGGAGTAGCCGGCGCGCAGCTTGAGCCGCTCGAAGGTCCCTTCGCCGAGGTAGATGTCGCCCTTGAAGTCCGCGCGGAACTGCTGGAGGTCGATGCGGACGTTTTCCTCGCCTTCCTCTTCTTCGCCGCCACCGTGTTCATGCTCGAGTCCGGGGCGCTTGATGACGCCGTAATTGGTGTCGTACCAGCCTAGCGAAGCGCCGAAGGTGCTTTCCCCGAGGATCAGACCCAGACCGGCGTTGACCGTCCAGCTTTCGATGTCGCTATTGGGAATGAAGCCGCGCTGATCGGCCGCTTCGCGGTATTCTGCTGCCTCCTCCAGATCGCCGCCGGCCTGCTTCTCGGCCGCTTCCTCAAGCAGTTCCTCGCGCAGCGCGGGCGCCAGCTGGAAGCCGCCGATCTCGACATTGCCGGTCTTGCGCCACGAGCCGTCGACATGGAACACGAGATTGTTCGTCAGCCCGACATCAAGGCTGGCCGCGCCGGTGCGCAGGTTCGCCGCGCTGTCCACGCCGGCGAAGGCATCGAGGTGGAAGTCCTCATCGGGCATGCGGGTCGGGATACGCTTGTCGATCACGTTGACCGCGCCGCCGATCGCCTGGCTGCCGTAGAGCAGCACGGCCGGGCCGCGCAGCACTTCGATCCGCTCGACCGTGATCGGCTCGATGGTGGTGGCATGGTCGACCGAGGTGTTCGAGACGTCCGAGGTGCCGATCCCGTCGACCAGCACGCGCACGCGCTCGCCCTGCTGGCCGCGCAGCACAGGGCGCGAAGAGCCGGGCGAGAAGCTGGTCGCCGAAACGCCGGGGATCTTGGTGAGCAGATCGCCGATCTGACCGGTCACCGCGTCGCGCTGGATGTCACGGATCTCGAGCACGCTGGTGCCGGCAAGGAGGTCGAGCTCCTTGAGGCCATTCGCGCTGACGATGATATCGCCGACCGGCGGGCTGTCGTTGTTGTGGAGGTCATCCTCCACCCGGGGCTGGCCACCGGGTGCGGCCGGCTGCTGCTCTTCGGCCTGCACGGGCGCCGCAGCGAAGGCGGCGCAGAGCACGGCGGCGAAGGCCAGGCGCGAGGATGCATGACGGATCGAGCTGTCGATCATGGGGAGGGGCTCCATTGCATAATGTAATAACGTATCATGCGCCTAGCGCCAAGTCTGCCGATTGCAAGCGGAATTCGCACGGGCCACCGCGTCTGATCGACTAAGGGCAATCGTGGTGGGGTTAATGTGGCGGGCAGGCTGGCGTGCGCCGCCCTGGCCGCGACCGGAACCGCGGCGCGGTTATCCCGGGACCCTTCATGATGAGGGAAAACTGGAGCGGGCGAAGGGATTCGAACCCTCGACCCCAACCTTGGCAAGGTTGTGCTCTACCCCTGAGCTACGCCCGCTCACTGGCGCTGACAGAAACTGCTGCAAAAGCGTCGTTCCTGCCGGAGAGGCGGCGCGATTAGCAGCGCCTCGGGCGCGCTGCAAGCGTAAAAGTGCGATACCTTGCAAGCGCAGATTTGCCGCGATTGGGGCTTGATCGCGCGGCGCCTAGCCGTCAGCACAAGTCAGCGCTTCACATAAGCGCAGACCATCCCACATTGGGGACGGATTGGCGCGTGAGGCGCGCAGGCACAGCAGGAGCAGATATCTTGGCCAGCATGGGACTGAGCATCGACGAACAGAAGGCCGTGGACCGGTTCCGCAAGGCGGTGGTGGAACCTTCGCAGAGCAAGCTCGTGATCCTCGACTTCTGGGCCGAATGGTGCGGGCCGTGCAAGGCGCTCATCCCGGTGCTGGAGAAGGTGGCGGCGGACTACGCCGACAAGGGCGTGATGCTGGCCAAGCTCAATGTCGACGAAGAGCAGTTCATCGCCGCCCAGTTCCAGGTGCGCTCGATCCCGACGGTCTATGCGATCTTCCAGGGCCAGCCGATCGCCGATCTGACCAACGCCCGCAGCGAATCGCAGCTCAAGGCGATGCTCGACCAGCTTCTCGCGCAATTGCCCGTGCAAGGCGGCGCGGCGGAAGGTGACGCAGCGCCGCATGGCCCCTCGCCCGAGGAGCTCGCGCAGTTCGTGAAGATGGGCGAGGAAGCGCTCGCCGCGGGCGATCCGCAGCGGGCCGCGAGCATCTTTGCGCAGATCACCGAGTTCGCGCCCGAAAACGCGCCGGCCCATGCCGGTCTCGTGCGCGCTCTGGTGCAGCTCGGCGAAGTCGAGCAGGCGGCGCAGGTGATGGAAGTGATCGACAGCGATCCGCGTCTCGCGGGCGATCCGGCTATCGCCCCGGCCCGCAGCGCGCTGGAGCTTGCGGGTACCCGCGTCGATGACGGCGAGCTCGCCTCGCTGCGTGCCGCCGCCGAGGCCGCGCCCGCCGACATGGACGCGCAGTTTGCCTATGCCGAAGCTGCCTTCGCCGCCGGCCAGCGCGATGCCGCGGCCGACACGCTGCTCGCCATGATCGCCGCCGACCGCGAATGGAACGATGGCGCGGCGCGGGCGAAGCTCCTCAAGATCTTCGAGGCGACCGGCCTTGAGGACGAATGGGTGGTCGGCGTCCGCCGCCGCCTGTCGCGCGTATTGTTTGGATGACCCAAAGCATCATGACAAAGCGTCTCTCGATCTTTCCGCTGACTGGCGCGGTGCTGTTCCCCGGCATGCAGCTGCCGCTCCACATCTTCGAGCCGCGCTACCGTGCGCTGGTCGGCGACGCGCTGATCCGTGATCGCCAGATCGCGATGATCCAGCCGCAGCGACCGATCGATGGCGCGCCGCTGTTCGGCGTCGGCTGCATCGGACGGATCGGCGAGATTCAGGCCATGGACGACGGGCGCTACAATCTCATCCTCGAGGGCACCGCGCGCTTCCGGCTGGTCCGCGAGCTCGAGGTCACCACCGCCTTCCGTCAGGTCGAGGCCGAGATCTACGACGAGGACGAGGACGAAACCCTGACCCACGCCCAGCGCGGCGGCTTTGAGCGCGAGGCGCGCGCCTTCGCGGATGCGCAGGGCTACAGCGTCGACTGGGATTCGGTCGGACGGCTCGACGATCGCTCGCTGATCAACGGCGTCTCGCAGATTGCGCCTTTCGATCCGGCGAGCAAGCAGGCGCTGCTGGAGGCCGGGACCCTCACTGAACGTTGCGAGCTGCTGGTCCAGCTCATGCAGTTCTATGGTCGCCACGACGGCGGCGAGGAAATCGTCACGCTGCAATAGGGCAGCCTGGCCGCCTCACGGCATCGGCGCGGGTTCCTGCTGCTCGCCGAGCGCGCCGCGCAGTGCGGCTTCGAGTGCGCGGGGATCGATCGGCTTGGTGAGCATCTCGGCGCGCAGGTCGGGTTCGATCTGGGAGGCGGGCTCGGCATAGCCGGTGCAATAGACGAACGGCACGCCCAGCGACCGCAGGGCCTGCGCCACCGGAGCGCTGCTCGCTCCGGCAAGATTGACGTCGAGCACCGCAAGGTCGGGCGGCGGGTCCCGCCGGGCGAGATCCACCGCTGCCGCGACGGTGCTGGCCGGGCCGAGGATCTCGCATCCCATCTCGCTGATCGCATCCATCAGGGTGAGCGCGATCAGCGCCTCGTCCTCGACCACCATCACCCGCTTGCCGCGCAGCTCCGCACCCGTGCCCGAAGCGCTTTCCGGGGAAGGCTCGTCGACGATGCCTGTCGGGTCCTGCATCGGTTCGGCGGGCACGTGCCGCTCAAGCGGGAAGGCGATCCGGCAGGTGACGCCGGTCGGCAACCAGGACAGTTCGAACTCGCCGCCGAGCTGGTGTTCAATTGCGCCGCGGATCGCGGTCGATCCGAATCCGGGCTCCGCAGGCGCAACGACTTCGGGGCCGCCGGCTTCGGTCCATTCCAGCTCCAGAACGCTCCCGGTCTCGCGCTCGGCGACCTCCCAGGCGACCGTGAGCCGTCCTTCCTCGACCGAAAGGGCCCCGTACATGGCCGCGTTGATGGCAAGCTCGTGCACCACCATCGCGAGCGCCTGCGATGCGTTCGGTTCGAGCATCAGCGACGGTCCCGAAAGGCAGATCCGATCGGACCCGGCGCGCCTGAAGGGTTCAAGTTCATCGTGAACAAGGGCGGCAATGTTCACGCCCTGCCAGCGGTTGGCGGCAAGCAAGGTGTGTGCCCGGGCGAGCGCCTCGATACGCCCGCTCACCGCCGCCTTGAACGCGGCGACATCGTCGACCTTGGTGAGCCGGACCAGCGAGAGGACCACGCTCAGCAGGTTCTTGGCGCGGTGATCCACCTCGTCCGCGAGGAAGCGCAGCCGTTCCTCCGCCTTGCGCCGATCGGTCACGTCGAGCGAGATGCCCATGATCCCCTGCGGCTGCCCCTCCGCGTCCCGGAACGGCGCCTTCACAGCGAGCCAGTACGACATGTCCCCGTTCGGGAGCAGGAGGCTCTCTTCCAGCTGGCGCGCCGTACCGCCCGCAATGACGGCCTGGTCATTGGCCATGATGGCACGCGCCTGCTCCTCGTCTGCGAGCAGTTCGAGATCTGTCTTGCCGGAGAAGGTTTCCTCTGTGTGGCCCATCGCCGCCGCGAAGATCGGGTTGCCGATCAGGTAGCGGCCCTCGAGATCCTTGGCGAAGGCAGCGCCGGGAAGGCTGTCGAAGAAGGTCTTGAGAAGCGCGGTCGCCTGATCGCGCTCGCCTTCGACGGTGCGGATCGGCGTTGCGTCGAAGTTGATCCCGAGCAGCCGCGTCGGCTTGCCATCAGCATCGCGGAAGAGTTCGGCGCGGCTTGCGAGCCAGATCATTGTCCCGTCGTCGCGCTTGAAGCGGAAATCGACATCGAGACGGTTCAGGCCGCTCTGCGCGTCTTCGAAGGCCTGCTGTGCGCGCGGGCGGTCGGCCTCGTGGATGCGCTTCATGAACGCGCCGGCAGACGGACGCTGTTCGGGGCCCATGCCGATCACGGTGCGGAGCGTATCGGACCACCACAGGTTGCCGGTCCTGATATCGAAGTCCCAGATCCCGATCCGGCCCACGTCCTGCGACAGGCTCAGCCGCGCCTCGCTCTTGCGCAGGCGGCCATGCGCATAGCGCAGGCGGTGCGCGAGATAGATGTTCATCGCGTTGGTCGCGATAAACAGCAGCAGGTTGACCAGACCCGTTCCGTGCAATGCGAAAATGCCTTGCGGTTCGATCCAGAAATATATCGTGGCCACTGCGGCGAGAGCCAGTGATACAGCGCCCGGTCCGATCCCGCCAAACAGCGTGCAGATCAGCACCACCGGATAGAACAGCGCAAACGGCACAAGGCCCGTGTCGAACAGATCGAGGGAGCGCCGCACACCGATCATGCCGGACGTCAGGACCACGGCGAAAAAATAGAAGAACCACGTCGGGCGCTCCGCAAGGAAGCTCCGCGTTTCGGACAGGCCCCGATAGGCTTGCTGCTCCGGTGCGAAAGAACCGTCCGAAGCCCTGTCGCCCTCCGAATCGGGAGCAGAAGGTGCCGCGTTCTGACGCGTTGGCGAGTCTTTCAAGAAACCTCTCACAGCCCCGGGTGCAGTTCATTAGGTGCGCCGGGATGAAGGTCGCTCCTGCCCGCGCTTGGTTGCACGGTCATTTGTTAATTCGCCGCACATCTCACTAATCTAGGTTTATTTCCTCGGTAATATCTGTGCAGGGTCTCGGTTTAGCACACCGAATGACTTTGGAAGCGGCAGCCGTTTCGCTCTAATTAATCCGCGAGCGAACACTGGGCGGGGCGGCGATCTGCTCGGGTCGTGTCGTCTGGTACCGTCTGCTCCGGCACGTGCGGGACGGCCAGACTTCAAGACGCGGATTCGTGCTGCGGACGATACGACTACTGATCGGCGCTGTCTCAAAGGGGGGAGCCAAGGAGTGACAGGCATGGAAAACCACGTCGTGGCTTACGGCGAATACATGCCGCACGGCATGTGCCTTCTGTGGAAGCCGTGGCTCCTCATGCTGTGGGCCGGCTCGGACTTGCTGATCTTCCTCTCCTACACCGCCATCCCCATCGCGCTGTTGATGGTGCTGCGCAAGCGGACCGAGGTCCCGCAGGCACCGCTCGTCATCCTGTTCGGCGCCTTCATCCTGCTGTGCGGGATCACCCATCTGTTCATGATCGTCACCCTGTGGGTGCCGATCTACCCCTTCGTCGGCTGGATCAAGCTCGCCACCGGCCTGGTCTCTACCGCTACTGCGGTGATGCTGTTCCGGCTGGTTCCCGATCTTATCCGCCTGCCGTCCCCGGCATTGCTCGCGGCCGCAAATCAGGATCTGCACGGAGAAATCGCCGCACACCAGGCGACGCTCGCCTCGCTTGACCGCCAGGTGCGCGAGCGGACCGCCGAGCTCGAGGCCGCAACCCGCGCCCTCGCCGTGCAGGCGCGCGAGGCCGTGCATCGCAGCAGTAATATGCTGGCCGTGGTGCACACCCTTGCCGTGCAATCGGCCAAGGGCGCACCCAGCGTCGAGGCGTTCCTGCCGCCCTTCCTCGGCCGCATCCGGGCGGTCGCCGACGCGACCCGCGCAATCGCGACCGAGGAGCAGACCGCCGCATCGCTGCCCAAGGTGGTCGAGGCGGGCCTTGCCGTGCTCAAGGCGACCTATGGTGCGCGGATCGACGCAAGCGGCCCGGCGCTTCTCATCAACCCCACCGCAGCGCAGCACATCAGCCTTGCCGTCCACGAGCTTGCGACCAACACGCTCAAGTACGGCCTCGGCGCCTCGGACGATGCACAGGTGAGCGTGACCTGGACGGCCGACGGAGAGCAGCTCGTGTTCGTGTGGCGCGAGCACCCGTTCCTCGACCGGTCCGCCGACCCGCCCGCGTCAGAAGGCTTCGGGACGATGCTGCTGACCGCGATCGTCCCGAGCACCCTCGGCGGCATCGCGGAGACCCTGCGCGAGAACGGCGAGCTGCTCTACCGTCTGACAGTGCCGCTGCCAGCGGTGGTCGCGGTACCCGTAGCAAACGACCCGAGCCTCGCCACCCGCATCATCGCGACGAGTTTCAATGCTTGATGGAGCGTTGGGCCGAAGGGAGGGCTGGAGCGGGTAGCGGGAATCGAACCCGCATAGCCAGCTTGGAAGGCTGGAGCTTTACCACTAAGCTATACCCGCATCGCTGAGCGCGCCAATGCCACCGAATGCGCCGACAGGTCAACGCCGATTTGGCGCGTCAGCCGCGCGCGGGGGCGATCGCCATGTTGTCGATCAGCCGTGTCCCGCCGATCCGCGCGGCGACGAGGATGCGGGCAGGGCGGTCCCCCAGCGTCTCGAGCGGAGCGAGTGTCCCGGCATCGACCACTTCGACATAGTCGACCTGAAACCCGTTGCGTTGCAGATCGTCTGCCGCGACTGATTTGGCCTCTGATATGGTCTGAAGCCCGGCCTGTATGCTCTGTGCCGCTGCGGCCAGCGTCTGCGGCAGGATGGCTGCTGCCGCGCGCTGCTCGGACGAAAGATAGCGGTTGCGGCTGCTCATCGCGAGCCCGTACGCCTCGCGCACGGTCGGCACCCCGATGATGCTGTCGACGTGCGGCCGGGTCAGGTCGAGATCTCGCGCCATCGCGCGGATCACCGCGAGCTGCTGGAAGTCCTTCTCGCCGAAGAACGCGATGTCGGGGGCGACCTGGTTGAAGAGCTTGAGCACCACGGTCGCCACCCCGTCGAAATGGCCCGGACGCGCTGCGCCGCACAGCCCGTCGCTGATGCTCGCAACGCTCACATTGGTGACGAAGCCGGCCGGGTACATCGTCTCCACCATCGGTGCCCACAGCAGCGCAACCCCCTCGGCTTCGAGCAGCGCGGCATCCGCGGCAAGCTGGCGGGGGTAGGCGTCGAGATCCTCGTTGGCGCCGAACTGTCTGGGGTTCACGAAGATCGAGGCCACGACGTGATCGGCCTCGGCCTTGGCGCGGCGCACCAGCGTCAGATGCCCTTCGTGCAGCGCGCCCATTGTGGGGACCAGCGCAATGCGTCCTCCGCCCGCGTCGCTCTGGCCCCGCAACTGTGCCAATGCGGTTCTCAACATATGCAGCGTGTTGACCGTTTGCACCGTCTGGCCTCCAAGGATAAAAGCGAGTTAACGCCCTAGCGGTGCTCGCAGTCCGAATTCAAGCCGCCGGGTGCCGGCCAGTAGAAGCGACCGCAGACCATAACCGAGAGACCCGCCATGTCGCCCGCCGCGATCGCCCATCCTCCCGAACCACGCACCTTGCGCAAGGGGCAGGCGCACCGGATCGTCTTCGCCAACGAAAAGGGCGGAACCGGCAAGTCGACCACCGCCGTCCACGTGGCGGTGGCGCTGTCCTATCTCGGTGCGCGGGTTGCCTCGATCGACCTCGATCCGCGCCAGCGCACCATGCACCGCTATATCGAGAACCGCCTCGCCACGCTCGAGAAGCGGGGGCTGACCCTGCCGACGCCCGATTGCGAGGTGTTCCGCGGCGAAACCACCGGCGACCTCATGGGCATGATCCGGCGGCTCGAGGCGACTTGCGACTTCCTGATCATCGACAACCCCGGCCGCGATGATCCCTTCGCGCGGGTGGCGGTCGAGCAAGCCGACACGCTGGTCACGCCGATGAACGACAGCTTCGTCGACTTCGACCTGATCGGGCAGGTCGATGCCGAGACTTTCAAGGTGAGGAAGCTGTCCTTCTTTGCCGAGCTGATCTGGGAGGCGCGGTTGAAGCGCAGCCGCATGACGATCGAACAGCAGCGCCCGGAGATGGACTGGATCGTGGTGCGCAATCGCACCGGCCACGTCGAAGCGAAGAACCAGGCGCGCTTGCACAAGGCGCTGGCCGAGATGTCCAAGCGGGTCGGCTTCCGCGTGACGCAGGGCCTCTCCGAGCGCGTGATCTACCGCGAGCTGTTCCCTTCGGGGCTGACGCTCCTCGACAAGGGACACCTCGGCGAGCTTGGCACCAGCCACCTCATCGCCCGGCAGGAGCTGCGTTCACTCGTCAGGGCGCTGAGCCTCCCGGAGTTCACCCGCAAGGGCGAGCTGGAATTCGCCTGATGATCCGCGCGTTGGTTCTCATAGCCATGGCCTGCCTGTTCTGCCGCTGGGCATTCGGCAAATGGCCCTGGGAATTCCTGAACCCCGCTTCGACCCGGTCGCAGGCAGCCTTCCGGGCGCGCAAGCTGCTCGGGATCGAGGCAGGTGCAGGGCGTGAAGAGATCATCGCCGCGCATCGCCGCCTCACGGCGCTCGTCCACCCCGATCGCGGCGGATCGACGGCTGCCATGCAGGAGGCCAATGCCGCGCGAGACCTGCTGCTCGACGAATTGCCCTTGGGACGCGACGGGAACGCGGAATAGCACAAGGGTCCCAACATCCTGGGATTGACACATTCGCGCTGCACGGGTTTCTCGGGCGGCGCGACACATGGGCGGAGCGGACGTCGATCCGATCTGGATCTTATCCGCCTGCCCCTCCTGACCCGTGTGCCGCGACCTGCCAATGTACCGCCGCCGCGCCCTGCCGCGGCAAGGAGACCCTGACGTGATGCCACACCAGTTCCACCCGACCGTGCTGCGTGAATACGACATTCGCGGAGTTATCGGCGAGACGCTCGGGCCGGATGATGCGCGGGCGATCGGCCGCGCTTTCGGGACGCTGCTGCAAGAGGCGGGCGGCAAGACGGTGGCGGTGGGCTATGACGGGCGGGTCAGCTCGCCGATGCTCGAACACGCGCTGATCGAGGGGCTCACCACGAGCGGGTGCGATGTCGTGCGGATCGGCCTCGGGGCGACCCCGATGCTCTATTACGCCGAAGCGTCAGACGAACAGGTGGATGGCGGCATTCAGATAACTGGCAGCCACAATCCCCCCAATTACAATGGCTTCAAGATGGTATTTCTGGGGCGTCCGTTCTTTGGCGCCGATATCCAGAAGCTCGGGAAACTGGCAGCAGAGGGCGCTTTCGCCAGCGGCACCGGCACGGTCACCTCGCGCGACATCCTTGGCGAGTATGTCGAGCGCCTGCTCCAGGGTCTCGCCGGTATCGAGCCCGGCAAGCTCGAAGCCTTGCGCGTCGGCTGGGATGCCGGCAACGGCGCTGCCGGCCCCGCGCTCGAGGCGCTCGCCGCGCGGCTGCCGGGGGAACACCATCTGCTCTTTACCGAAGTTGACGGACATTTTCCCAACCACCATCCTGATCCGACTGTCGAAGCCAACCTGACCGATCTTCGCGCGCTCGTCGCCGAGAAGAACCTCGATTTCGGAGTGGCATTCGACGGGGATGGCGACCGCATCGGCGCGATCGACGGCGAGGGTCGGGTGATCTGGGGCGACCAGCTGCTGATGATCTATGCCGAGGATGCGCTGAAAGACTGCCCCGGCGCGACGGTTATCGCCGATGTGAAGGCGAGCCGGGCGCTGTTCGATCGCGTGGCCGAACTCGGCGGGACCCCGCTGATGTGGAAGACCGGCCACTCGCTGATCAAGTCCAAAATGAAGGAGACTGGTGCGCCGCTGGCCGGCGAGATGAGCGGCCACGTGTTCTTCGCCGATGATTACTACGGCTTCGACGACGCGCTCTACGCCGGGATCCGCCTGATCGCCGCCTCGGCCCGCCTCGGGCGCTCGGTCACCGAACTGCGGGGGAGCATGGCACCGATGCTCAACACCCCCGAGATGCGTTTTCAGGTCGACGAGAGCCGCAAGTTCGCCGCGATGGAGGAGATCGCGGGACGCCTGAGCGCCAACCCCGGCCCGGAGGTCGAAAGCGTCAACACCACCGACGGTGTGCGCGTGAACACCGCCGACGGCTGGTGGCTGCTGCGCGCCTCGAACACGCAGGACGTGCTGGTCGCCCGCGCAGAAAGCGAGAGCGAAGAAGGGCTCGAGCGGCTGCTCGGCCAGATCGACGCGCAGCTCGCCGCCTCGGGGCTGGAGCGCGGCGAATCCGTCGCGCATTAGGAACGGCTCAACCCAGCAATTCTAATTGCCTGAGCGCTGTCTGACGTTATGACTGCGCCATGCTCGTGGGGATCGATCTTGGCACCACCAACAGCGCCGTGGCGCTGTGGAAGGACGGTGCGCCGCAGCTGGTGCCCAATGCGCTCGGCAAGGTGCTGACCCCGTCCGCCGTGTCGCTTGCGAAAGGCGGGCAGACCTGGGTGGGAGAGGCCGCGCTCGATCGCATGGCGACCCATCCGGCCGACACGGTCACCAGCTTCAAGCGGATGATCGGCACCGCCTCGATGGTCACGCTGGCGGGCACCACGCTGAGCCCGGAAGACCTCTCGGCGATGGTGCTGCGCAGCCTTGCCGACGATGTCGAGGCGGCCACCGGCGAGCGGCCCACCCAGGCTGTCATCACCGTGCCGGCCTATTTCAACGAGCGCCAGCGCCGCGCCACCCGACGCGCGGGCGAGATCGCCGGGCTCGAGGTCAAGCGCCTCATCAACGAACCGACCGCGGCCGCGCTCGCCTTCGGCCTTGCGGACCGCGGCGACCGCGAGCCGTTCCTCGTCTTCGACCTGGGCGGCGGCACCTTCGACGTCTCGATCGTCGAGATGTTCGAAGGCATCGTCGAGGTTCGCGCCTCGGCGGGCGACAACCGCCTGGGCGGGGACGATTTCGATGCGGTGCTGGTCAAACTGGTCGAGCCGCTGCTGGCGAACGAAGGGGCGGACCTGCTCGAGCGCCTGCCCGCCGACCGCCGCCGCGCGCTCCTCACCCTCGCCGCCGAGCGCACCCGCCGGGCGCTCACCACTGCCGATGAAGCCGAATTCAGCGTTGTTATCGACGGCGCGCCCCTCACCGCGAGGGTCACCACCGAGGCCTTCGAGGAGGCCGCCGCGGGTCTGGTCAAGCGGCTGCGCGATCCGGTGATCCGCGCCCTGCGGGACTGCCATATCGACGTGAAGAGCCTCTCCGATATCGTGCTGGTCGGCGGGGCGACGCGCATGCCGGTGGTGAGGAAGGCGCTCACCCGGATGTTCGGGCGCTTTCCCAACGCCACGGTCCACCCGGATCACGCCGTGGCGCTCGGCGCGGCGATCCAGGCCGGGCTGCTGTCGGGCGGGGAGGGGCTCGAGGAGATCCGCATCACCGACGTCGCGCCCTTCACCTTGGGCGTGAACACCGCCACCCGCGACGCGCACGGGCGCTTCCACGACGACATCTTTGCGCCGATCATCGAGCGCAACACCCCCGTTCCCGTCAGCCGCATGGAGCGCTTCGTCACGCTCGGCGACAACCAGCGGCAGGTCACTTTCGCGATCTATCAGGGCGAGGCGCGCGACGTGAAGAAGAACGTCAAGCTCGGCGAACTGACCGTGCCCGTGCCGGCGCGCCCGGCTGGCGAGGTCGCGGTCGACGTGCGCTTCACCTACGACACGTCCGGGCTGCTCGATGTCGACGTGTCGGTCCCGGCTAACGGGACGACACGCAACCTCGTGATCGTCGACGAGGAGGATCGCCGCACCCAGCAGGACGTCGCCGAAAGCCGCAAGCGGCTGGAGAAGCTCAAGGTCCACCCGCGCGACGAGGCCGAGAACGTCGCCCTGCTGGCGCGGGCGGAACGCGCCTACGAGGGCTTCACCGGCGCCGCCCGCGACATCATCGGACAGGGGCTGACCGAGTTTCAGGGCGCGCTCGAGAAGCAGGACCCGCGGATCATCGCCGACGCGCGCGAGGGGCTTACCCGGCTGCTCGACGAGATCGACGCGCATTCTCCGCTATGATGGCGCCTCCATGAGCCGCCGCCGCTTCCCCTGGGATCGGCTGGGGATCGACGAAACCAGCGACACCGCGGCGATCCGCAAGGCCTATGCCGACGTGCTGCGGGCGACCAATCTCGACGAGGACATCGCCGGTTACGCCGAGCTGCGCCGCGCCCGCGATTCTGCGCTGTGGTTCGCCGCGAACAGCAGGCAGGCCGGGGAGGAGGAGGACAAGGACGACCTTGGGCTCGGCAGCCTCGATGATGAACCCGAAACGAGCAACGAAGACGACGACGGCGACTGGTTCGGTGGCGAGGGCCTTTGGGATGAGGACGACCCGTGGGACGACAGCCCGCGCCCCTACCGCCCCGATCCGCTTGCGCGCGAGCCTGACCCCGAATTGAGCGCCGCGCAGGCCGAGGCGCAGGCCGCCTGGGAGCGCTTGCTTGCGATCCTCTACCCGAGCGGCGAGGCGAGCGAGGAGGCGGTGACGCTCGCCGAAATGGAGGAGGGCCTTGCCGCGCTGGCGACGCTCACCGCGCGCGCCGAGGCCGCCGATCTGGCCGAGCACGACGCGCTTGACGGGGCGCTCGCCGAACTCTTCGCGCGCACCTGGCCGCGCTCCGCACCCTTCGTCGAACCCGCCGCCGAAGCTTTCCACTGGCTGGACGAATCCGGCAGCCTCGAAGAGCGCCCGGCGCTGCGCTTCCTCAATCAGCGATTGAAGGGCATGCGCTTCCACGAGAAGGTTCAGCAGCCCGATCACCCGCTCCACAAGGCGTGGACGGAGCTGTCGAAGCCCGGCGCCGCCGGATTTTTGGACAGGGTTCGGGCCAAGCGGACGGACGTGCACAAGCTGCTCGACGGCATCCGCAGGAACTTCCCCGAGCTCGAAGCCCATCTCGATTCCGCCCGCGTCGCCTCGTGGGACGGCGCGGGCGTCGGCGGGGGGGAGGGATTCTCCGGCGCCAATCGCGGTTTCCGCAGCTGGGTGGTGGCTGTGGTGCTGTTCTTCGCGGCGATCCGGTTCTTGGCGCTGATCGGCGGTTGGGGCGGAGACTCTGCCGATGACGGACCCCGGCCGCCGGTTGTCATGGTCAGCCAGGCCGAGGTCGACGCGAAGGTGGCCGAGGTGTTTGGGCCGGGAACGGACATGAAGGCGGTGCGGACAGTCGATCCGGAGCTCGCCGACCAGCTGCTTTTCATCGTTCACAACAAGAACCTCGAAAGCCCGATCAACTTCGTGCGAATGAAGGCGCTAGGCGCGGCCGAGGTGGCGCCGCGCGCTACCCTGCAAGCGCGTGCCGAGCTCAAGGCGCTGTGGCTCGGCGCGGCGCAGGCGCAAGGGGCCGATACCTGCCGCAAGCTGGCGGACGGCAATCTGCGCGATCTCACGCTCGACCTGCGGGACAAGGATCGCGCCCGCGAACAGGCACTGCTGCGCGAGATGCTTAAGGCCAAGGTCCTGAGCCACACGCCCAAAGGCGGCGAGATCCGCTATGCCATTCCCGGCTGGCTCGTCGGTGATACGGTCAAGCGCAGCGGTCTCCCGCAGGAGCGGCTTGCCAAAGCGCTGGGCGATCCGGGCAGCCCGGACCGCTGCAAGGCCGAAACTGCACTCGCCCAAGCGGTCAGCGCTGCGCCGGCGAAGGTTCCCGACGAGGTGCTCAAGGGCCTCTGAGGCCCTCGCCGCGTGTGCTTGCGCCCCGGGGAGCGAGCCGCCACATGGGAGGGGTGAGCGCGCCCGATCCCACCTCTCTTCCTCCCGCCATCGCCGCCTGGTTCGAGGGCCGCGGCTGGCGGGTGCGGCGGCACCAGTGGGAGATGCTGGCAAAGGCGCGCGCTGGGCGTCACGCGCTGCTGGTGGCGGACACAGGTGCGGGCAAGACGCTAGCCGGGTTCCTGCCCACCCTTTGCGACTTCGCAGACCCGGCCAGCCCCCCGCCCGAGGGGCTCCACACCCTCTATGTCTCGCCCTTGAAGGCGCTCGCGCAGGACGTGAAGCGCAACCTGCTCACCCCGATCGAGGAGATCGGGCTTCCCGTCCGGGTCGAGACCCGCAGCGGCGACACGCCCTCCGACCGCAAGAAGCGCCAGCGCGAGCGCCCGCCGCACATCCTGCTGACCACCCCCGAGAGCCTCTCGCTGTTGCTCTCCTACCCCGAAAGCGCCGACCTGTTTGCGGGCCTCAAGCGCATCGTGATCGACGAGGTCCACGCCTTCGCCACCGACAAGCGCGGTGACCTTCTGGCGCTGAGCCTTGCGCGCCTCCATGCGCTCGCCACGCAGGCGCAGCGGGTCGCGCTGTCCGCGACCCTCGCCAATCCGCGCGATTTTCAGGAGTGGCTCGCCCCGCAATCGGGCGACACGGGCGAGATCGTCGCCGCCGACCTCGTGCTGGGCGAGCAGGGTGCCGAGCCCGAGGTGGAAATCCTGCTCCCCATTGAGGAGCGCATCCCGTGGGGCGGGCATGCCGGGCGCTGGGCGGTCCCGCAGCTTTACGAGAGCATCAAGGCCAACCGCACCACGCTGGTCTTCACCAACACGCGTTTTCTCGCCGAGTTCATCTTCCAGTGCCTTTGGGACGTGAACGAGGATCATCTGCCGATCGGCATCCACCACGGCAGCCTCTCCACCGAGGCGCGCCGCAAGGTCGAGGAGGCGATGGCGCGGGGCGAACTGCGGGCGCTCGTGTGCACCGCCAGCCTCGATCTGGGCATCGACTGGGGAGACATAGACCTCGTCGTGCAGATGGGCGCGCCCAAGGGCTCCTCGCGGCTGCTCCAGCGGATCGGACGGGCCGGACACCGGCTCGACACACCGAGCCGCGCGGTGCTGGTGCCGGGCAACCGTTTCGAGTTCCTCGAGGCGATGGCGGCCAAGGACGCGGTCGACCAGGGCCAGCGCGATGGCGAGCCGTTCCGCCCCGGCAGCCTCGACGTGCTCGCCCAGCACGTGATGGCCTGTGCCTGTGCGGGGCCCTTCCACGAGGACGAACTGCTCGCCGAAGTGCGCTCGGCGCTCGCCTATAGCTGGGTGGACTCTGCGACGTTCCAGCGGGTGCTGAACTTCGTCGCCGACGGGGGCTATGCGCTCAAGGCCTATGACCGTTTCAAGCGGATCGTCCGCGACAAGTCAGGTGCATGGCGGCTTGCCCACCCCAATCAGGCGCAGCGGCACCGGATGAACGCGGGGATCATCGTCGATTCCGAAATGCTTACCGTGCGGTTCAAGAACGGCCGCAGCCTCGGCAAGGTCGAGGAGCGCTTTGCCGCCCAGCTGTCTCCCGGCGACACCTTCTTCTTCGCAGGCATGAGCCTCGAGGTCGAGGGGGTGAAGGACATGGACGTTACCGTCCGCGCCGCCAAGAAATCCGCCACCATCCCCTCCTACGGAGGCCTGCGCCTGCCGCTGACGACGCATCTGGCGACCCGCGTACAGGCGATGCTCGCCGACCGGGCAGGGTGGGGGCGCTTCCCGGACGATGTGCGTGAATGGCTCGAAATGCAGGACTACCGCTCGCGCCTTCCTGCTCCGGGCGAACTCCTGGTCGAGAGCTTTCCGCACGGGGGCAAGCACTACACGGCCTACTACACCTTCGAGGGCTGGAACGCGAACCAGTCGCTGGGGATGCTGATCACCCGGCGGATGGAGGATCGGGGGCTGCTCCCCGGCGGGTTCGTTGCCAATGACTATTGCCTTGCGGTGTGGGGGCTGAAGCCGGTCGATGATCCTGCGCCGCTGTTATCGCCGGACATTCTCACCGGCGAGTTCGTCGAGTGGGTGACCGAAAGCCACCTCCTGCGGCGCGCCTTCCGCGAGGTCGCGGTGATTTCCGGCCTCGTCGAACGCCAGCATCCGGGGCAGAAGAAGACCGGCAAGCAGGTCACCTTCTCGACCGACCTGATCTACGACGTGCTCCGCAAGTACGAGCCGGATCATGTGCTTATCGAAGCTGCCTGGGCTGACGCACGGTCGCGGATGACGGACGTCGGCCGGCTTGCCGACCTTCTCGAACGCTCGCAGTCCGAGCTCGTCCATGTCACCCTCGACCGGGTCTCGCCGCTGGCGGTGCCGGTGATGACCATGATCGGCCGGGAGGCGGTGCCGCAGGGTGCCGTCGATGACGAGCTGCTGCTCGAAGCGGAGGGCCTGATCGCCGCCGCGATGCGGCCCGACGAGCCGCCCGAGGGGGATTGAGCCTCCCCCGGGGCGGGGCGTCGGTCAGAAGTTGCGGTACTTGTCGTTGTTGACGAAGGTGAAGGCGGGTGCGCCTTCCTCGCGGATCAGGCCGATCGTGCGCGCGGCCTTGTCATAGCTGGCGAGGGCGTGCGGATCGAACCGCAGCACCGGCGGCGTCGCCAGAGCACTTGCCGCGGCCACTTGCGCGCGCAGTTCGGCGGTCGAGACCTCGGTGCCGTTCCACGAGAGGCGGTCGTCGGCGCCGATGGCGATGGTGTTCGTTTCGAGCACCGGGAGCCTCGCGGGGCTGCTCGGCAGGTCGACGGGCGTGACGTTGAGCGGCACCGGCATGGCGAGGATCAGCATGATCAGCAGCACCAGCAGCACGTCGATGAAGGGGGTGACGTTCATTTCGCCGATCGGGCGGGGGCGGGGGGCGTAGAGGTTCCTGCGGGTCACGGTGTGGGGCATGGCGCTCTCCTTCTGCCGGACGGCACGACGGGCCGCCGGGTGAGAGCATTGTAATGCAAAAGCAAAAGGTCGCCTAATGCGTACCCGTATGCAGGGTGCAACCCGCTTCGTTTCGGAAATGTTTCACGTGAAACATTCCACCCCCACAAGCAAAAGGGGCGCCGCGAAGCCTCGCAGCGCCCCTCTGGGCCGGATCTAACCGGGGTCTGACGGCACCCTAGAGGCACCCTGGACACCCGCTAGACGCGGGCAATCACTTGCCGAAGTCGCGATACTTGTCGTTGCCGACGAAGCCGAACTTGGTCACGCCCGACGCCTTGATGTACTGCAGCACGCGGGCCGACAGGTCGTAGCTGGCGAGCGCCTCGGGCTCGAACTGTAGCTCGGGTTCGACGGCCATGCGGGTCGTGTCGCCGAGGGTCGAGACGAGCTGACCTTCGCTGATCGGCACGCCGTTCCACAGGATCTGGTCCTGCGGGGTGAGCACCAGCTTGTTCTTCACCGGATCGATCGGCGGCGGCGTATCGTTCGGCTGCGGCTGCGGAAGGTCGATGTCGACCGAGTGCGTGGCGACCGGGATGGTGATGATGAACATGATCAGCAGAACGAGCAGAACGTCGATCAGCGGCGTCATGTTCATTTCCATCATCGGCTCGCCGTCAAGCTTGCCTCCAGACATACCCATGTCAGTTACTCCTTAAGTTCGCTTGGGCGCTCAGCCGTTCGGGTCGACGGGGTTCGAGATGAACCCGACGATCGGATAGCCAGCCAGCTGGATGCGGTAGATCGCGCCGGCCACGCAGCGCCACGGGGCGTTGACGTCGCCGCGGATGTGGACCTGCGGGACCTTCTCGGGGTCGGACATCAGCGCTTCGGGGCCACCGGCGCGCTTCACGATCGCGTCAAGACGGTCGAACGCCATCTTCTCCAGCTCGTCCGAGCTCACGGGCGTGATGTTGTTGAAGTACACCCGGCACTCGCCTTCGCGCGCCGCGCCTGTGAAGCCCGGTTCACCAGCCGAGCGGCCACCGGCATCGGTGGTGCTGACGGTGAGCAGCAGGTTTTCGACCTTGTCCTTGGACTCGAGCGATTCGAACACCGGAAGCTCCAGCTTCTCGATCGTCTGGATCGCCACCGGAACCGCGATGAGGAAGATGATCAGGAGCACCAGCATCACGTCCACCAGCGGCGTGGTGTTGATGTCGGACATTGGGGTATCGACCCCACCTCCCGTAGAAATCGCCATTGTGAATTCCTAGCCTGTCAAAACATTGACTTGTTGTGCCGTCCCGGATGCTGCGCCCTTGCGAGAGCAGGCTGGCCGGGCAGCGGCGGGAGCGAACACCCGTTGAGGGGCCGCTCCCGCCGTTTACGCGGGCTTGGCGATCAGGCCTTGGTGGCCGGAGCGGCTGCCGGCTTGGCGGCCGGCTTGGCAGCGGACGCAGCCGTCGAAACCGCCGGCTTCACCGCACCGTTCGAGTTCATGTAGGCGAGCAGGTCGGTCGAGAAGGTGCTCAGCAGAGCGGCAATGCGACGGTTGCGCGACTGCAGCCAGTTGAACGCGAACACCGCAGGCACCGCGACGAGCAGACCGATGGCGGTCATGATCAGCGCTTCACCGACCGGGCCGGCGACCTTGTCGATCGAGGCGTTACCGGCGATGCCGATGTTGATCAACGCGCGGTAGATCCCGATCACGGTGCCGAGCAGGCCGACGAACGGCGCGGTCGCACCGACGGTGGCGAGGAACGACAGGCCGCCCGAGAGCACGGCGTTGATCGAATCTTCCGAGCGCTGCAGCGAACCGTGCATGTAGTCATGCGATTCGAGGCTGTCGGTCATCTTGCCGTGCTCGTCCTGCGCGCGGACCGCGTCGTCGGCGAGCTGGCGCCAGGCGCTGTCCTTCTCGAGCTTGGTCGCGCCTTCCTTGAGGCTCGGCGCACGCCAGAACTGGGTCTCCACGGCCCGGTACTGCTTCATCACCTTGTTCTGTTCGAAGAGCTTGGTGAACAGGATGTAGAACGAGCCGACCGACATGATGATCATGACGGCGAGGATCGACCAGGCAACCGGGCCGCCTTCGCGCATGGCTTCGACGAAGCCGAACTTGCTTTCAGGAGCGGAGCCACCGGCGGCGGCAAGAAGGTAAAGGTTCATTGCGAAAGTCCTCTTGAAAGAATGTGTCGTGGGGTCCGGCGGCTTCCGGGCCGCCGGTCCGATTGATCAGTTCAGCTTGTAGGTAATGCGGGTCGGCCAGCTGGCGCTGATCGGATTGCCGTCATCGTCGAGTGCGGGGTCGAAGCGGCCGTAGCGTTCGAGATCCTTGCAGGCAGCCTCGTCGAGGATGCTGGAGCCGCTCGAGGCGGTCACCTGACAAGCGGTCGCACGACCATCGGCAGTAACGGTGACGCGCACGCCCACGGTGCCTTCGATCTCTTCCTGCGCGGCACGACGCGGGTAGTTTTCCTGGATGCGGGCCGCCCAGCTGCGCTGGTTCTTCGGCTGCACGCCGCGCTTCTTCGACGGACCCTTGGCAACCACCGGCGGTCCGGGGTCGGCCTGGACGTTGGTGCTCGGCCGCGGATCGGTCTGGTAGCTTGGCGGCGGATCCGGGCGGGTTTCGACCTGCGGCGGATTGGGCGCGATGTTGAACGGCGGCGGCGGCGCGACGGGCGGCGGCGGCGACGTGATCTCCGGCTGCTCTTCAGGCGGCGGCGGCTCTTCCTCGGGCGGCGGCGGTTCTTCGGTGACGTCGACGGTCGTAACCCGGTCGACCGCCTCCTTCACAGCGTCGACGGCAAGGTAAATGACCATGCCTGCCCCGACGAACCCGACAATCGACAGGGCGATTATCATTGCGACTAGCTTGGGGCCGGTCAAACCTTGTTGTTGGCTAGCGTAGGACATCCAGCGCTTTCTCTCCAAATACTCGCCGATCTAGGGATCGGCACATTCCCCACCTTCCAGCCGGATTGACGGCTGGGACGCGGATCCCGGTAATTTTCGGTCCTCCCACGCCGGAACGGACAAACGGGCGCGGCGCAAAGGCTCGGCCCGTGAGTTCTCCGGCTGGCACGTTCTGGACACTTGATTCCAGCACGCAACCTTCACTGTTCCCGCGGCAATGTCCCCAGTCCCGCGCGATCAGCCTTCGGGGCTTTAACGGGCAACCCCTACCCGATCAAACGCTTTTGCGGTTCATGGCGAATTCACTGCGAGTCATGTGCAACAGGCTCTGCTAAAGCCATAGCCTAGGTATAAGGCCCGGGGGCTCCGCCAAGATCATAAGTTAAAGAGGAATTAATGGCGAATTTCAAAACACTGAGGGCTTGTGCGGTGGCGTTTTCCGGGCTCGCGATGGTTCCGGCGGTGGTGCTTGCGCAGCCCGCACCGGCCCCGGCTGCCACCGCTGTCAATGGCCCGACTTATAGCGATCTTGCTAGTCTGTCGGACGCCGCGCCGCTGGTCATCCGGGCGCAGATTCGCCGCCAGACGGCATTGAAGCCCGAACGCGCACCCGGACTCGCGCCGGGATTCGCGCGGCTTTACATCGAGGCGCAGACTGTGGCGCTGATCGCCGGGCGGGCTGCGGTGCCCGGGGCGTTCGCCTATCTCGTCGATGTGCCGCTCGACGCCAGGGGCAAGGTGCCCAAGCTGACCAAGCGCGAGTTCGTGCTGTTCGCCCGCCCCGTGCAGGGGCGTCCCGGAGAGGTGCAGCTTGTCTCGCCTGCCGGACAGATCGCCTGGACCCCCGATCTTGAGGCGCGGCTGCGCCCGATCCTCACCGAACTCTACGCCGCCGACGGCCCGCCGCGGATCACCGGGGTGGCCGAGGCGCTCGCGGTGCCGGGCACCTTGACGGGCGAATCGGAGACGCAGATTTTCCTGACAACCGAAAACCGCTCGCCGGTGTCTATCACCGTGTTGCGCCGCCCCGGCCAGCGCCCGCAATGGGGCGTGTCGTGGGGCGAGATCATCGATTCGTCGGCAACCCCTCCGGCGCGCGATACCCTGCGCTGGTATCGGCTCGCCTGCTCGCTCCCGGACCAGCTGCCGAGCAGCGCCAACCTCGCGCGCGACGCTGCCCAGCGGCGGCTGGCGGCGAGCGACTATGCCTTCGTGCGCGAGGCGCTCGGACCGTGCGAACGGCGCCTTACGCAAAAGTAGCGAAGCGGGGTGACAGGGCGCATCCGCGCTTGACCGCTGGAGCGGCACGGTTAAGCGCGCAAGGCATCCGTCACCCAGGGAGGCCCGCTTGGCCGACACCGCCCCGAAACCCCTCCGCATCGCAATCGCCGGCCTCGGCACGGTCGGCGCGGGCGTCATCCGCCTGCTCGACACCAACGGCGCGCTGATCGCCGCGCGCGCCGGTCGCCCGATCGAGGTGGTCGCGGTGAGCGCGCGCGACCGCGGCAAGAACCGCGGCGTCGACATCGCCCGCTTCGCCTGGGAAGACGACATGATCGCGCTCGCCCGCCGCGACGATGTCGACGTGGTGGTCGAGCTGGTCGGCGGCTCGGACGGCCCGGCGCTCGCCCTGAGCCGCGCGGCGCTCTCGAGCGGCAAGGGCCTCGTCACCGCCAACAAGGCGATGATCGCGCACCACGGCCTCGAGCTTGCCGAAATGGCGGAGCGGGCGGGCACGGCGCTGAAGTTCGAGGCTGCGGTGGCGGGCGGTATTCCCGTCATCAAGGGGCTGAGGGAGGGCACCTCCGCCAACGTCCTCACCAAGGTCTACGGCATCCTCAACGGCACCTGCAATTACATCCTCTCCGAGATGGAGGCGACCGGCGCAGACTTCGCCGTGGTCCTCGCCGAGGCGCAGCGGCTGGGCTTTGCCGAGGCCGACCCCGCCTTCGATATCGAGGGCGTGGACGCCGGGCAGAAGCTCGCGATCCTCGCCGCGATCGGCTTCGGCACGCGGATCGACTTTGCCGGCGTGCGGATCGCGGGGATCACCGGGGTGCGCGCGGGCGATATCGCGCAGGCCGATGCGCTGGGCTTCGTGATCCGCCTGATCGGCGAGGCCGATGTCGAGGCTACGCCCGATGGCCCCCGCCTGCTCCAGCGCGTGCGCCCCTGCCTCGTCGCCAAGGGCCACCCGCTGAGCGCGGTCGACGGCCCGACCAACGCTGTCGTCGCCGAAGGCAATTTCTCCGGTCGCCTGCTGTTCCAGGGCGCAGGCGCAGGCGACGGGCCGACCGCCAGCGCGGTGGCCGCCGACCTCATCGACATCGCCCGCGACGAGGTGGGCGCGCCCTTCTCGATCCCTGTGGCGCAGCTCGCCGCGCTCCCTCCGGCCGAGCCCGGCCACCGCACCGAGCGCACCTACCTGAGGTTCATGGTCAAGGACCGCCCCGGCGTGCTGGCCGAACTCACCGCGGCGATGCGCGACGGCGACGTGTCGATCGAGAGCCTCATCCAGCAGGGCCGCAGCAGCGGCGGCGGCGAGGTGATGGTGGCGATGGTCACCCACGAAGGCCCGGAGGCCAACGTGGCCCGTGCGCTTGCGCTGCTGGAGGGCTCGGACAGCCTCACCACCGCGCCGCTCGTGCTGCCGATCCTGCCGCGCTAGGGCTTAGCCCTCCGGCTTGGGTTCCGGTCTCTTCGCTGGCGCCTCGGGCAGGCCAAGCTCCGCCGCGATCCGCTTTCTCGCTTCGGCATCGAGCGGCGCGTTGTCGGCCTCGCGCGGGGCGAGGCCGTTCGCGACGCGCTCCGCATCCGATCCTGCCGGCGGCGTCTCGATTGCCTCGACGTCGATCATCAGTGCCGGGTCCTTGGGACAGGGGGGTATGAAGCACAGACCGCTGATCGTCGCCGGGCCGCGGAAGATGCCCTCGCCTGCCACATCGGGCGGCGGCAGGGTGCCCGCGTTCTGCGTGCGCTCCGCATAGGCCTTGAGCCATGCCTCGTGGCTGCCGCTGAAGCTCTGTGAAGTGTCCTCCTCGGCCTCGCGGCACACCAGGATCTCGCCCGAGACGATCCCCGCCTCGCGGCTGTCGGCGCACTCCTTGAGCACCGCCGCGCTTGCCGCTTCGCTGGTGGGGGGCGGCGCGAGAATGTCGATCGTCTGCGGCGGATCGGCTGGCCACGGATCTTCGCCCAGATCGATCGGTATGCGCGGGGGCTCGCTCTTCTCAGGGCTAGCGGGGGGCGGCAGGCGCGACGGACCCCGCTCCATCCTCGGCATCGACCCCGGCATCCCCTGGGCGAGCGCAACAAGCAGCCCGACCGCGAGAGACAAGCCCGGCACGGTGGCTATTTCCCCTTCTTGCGCGGCCGCGGCGGGACAGTCGTTTTGATCCCCTCCGCCTCGCGCCGCGCGCGCTCCTGTTCCTCGGTCAATTCCCCGTCCTGCCCAAGCGGAGCGAGGCCGCGCGCGATGCGGTCCGCGTCGGAGCCGGCGGGGGCCTTGGGCAGAGCGGCGAAATCGACCGTGATCGCCGGTGGCGGGGCCTTGCCGAAGCCGATGCCCTTGCCGTTGTCGGGGATGCCGAACATGTCGGGGGCGGCGGGCTTGCCCTTGTTCATGGTCTCCTGCGCGTAACGCTTCTGCGTCTCGGCGCGGGTGCCGGTGAGCGCGCTCCCGTCCTCGCCCGTTTCGGCGCAGACCACGATCTCTCCGCTGAGGGTGCCCGCGTCGGCTTCGTTGCGGCATTGCCGGACCTGCGCCTCGTTGACCTCGCCGCGCGGCACGGTGACCATCAGGTTGACGCGCGGCTGCTGCGGGGTCGGGGCGGGGGTCTCAGCGGGAGTCGGAGCCGGAGCCGGTGGTGTCGCACCCGTGTCACTCTGTGCCGCCAGGGAAGGCGCCAGGGCGAGGGCTATAGCGGACAGGCCGAGGCGAAAACCCGGCAGGACCGGCGTGGCATTGCTCGACAAACCCGTCTCCATCCGCTTAAGCGCCGGGGGTATTTCCCGTCCGGCAGCCGCCGGTTCACGCACCAGACCAACAGAGGGCTGAATTTCCCATGAACTCCTCGAACGATACGCAGCTCTCCGCAGCCGGGCAAGTGATTGACGAGAATGCCATCCAGCGCGTGCTGGTGCTCGAGATGGTCCGCGTCACCGAAGCGGCGGCGGTTGCGGCGGCGCAGCTGATCGGGCGCGGCGACGAGAAGGCGGCTGACGCGGCGGCGGTGGAAGCCATGCGCCGCGCCTTCGACAACCTCTACATGGACGGCACCGTGGTGATCGGCGAGGGCGAGCGCGACGAAGCCCCGATGCTGTTCATCGGCGAGAAGGTCGGGATGGGCAAAGGCCCCAAGATCGACATCGCTCTGGACCCGCTCGAAGGCACCACCATCACCGCCAAGGCCGGGCCGAATGCGCTCGCCGTGCTGGCGGCGGCGGAAGAGGGCTGCCTGCTCAATGCGCCCGACGTCTACATGGACAAGCTGGCGGTCGGCCCGGGCTATCCCGAAGGCATCATCGACCTTGCCAAGAGCGCGACCGAGAATGTCTGCGCGGTCGCCAATGCCAAGGGCGTGAAGCCCGCCGACATCAACGTCTGCGTGCTCGACCGCCCGCGCCACGCCGAGCTGATCGCCGAGCTGCGTTCGCTGGGCTGCGGCGTCGTGCTGATCGGTGACGGCGACGTTGCCGGCGTGATCGCGGTGACCGACGAGGAAACCACCATCGACATGTACATGGGCCAGGGCGGCGCGCCCGAGGGCGTGCTGGCGGCAGCGGCGCTGCGCTGCGTCGGCGGGCAGTTCAACGGCCGGCTGGTGTTCCGCAACGAGGACGAAAAGGCCCGCGCCCGCAAGTGGGGCATCGAGGACCTCAATCGCATCTACAAGCTCGAAGACCTCGCCAAGGGCGACTGCATCTTCGCCGCCACCGGCGTGACCGACGGATCGCTGCTGCGCGGCGTGAAGCGCCGCCGCAAGCTGACCGGCGAGACGATCCTCACCACCGAAAGCGTGGTGATGCGCGCGTCGAGCGGCACGGTGCGGTGGATCCGCGGCGAGCACCGCATCGGCTAAGCGCGGGAGGCCAGCACCATGATCCGCCTCCTTGCCCTTCTGGCCTGCGCGGCCACGGCGTTCTCCGCTCCGCTTCAGGCACAGACCGCTCCGGTTGAAACGGCAGTCACTGCGCCAGGGCCGCAGGGACCGCTCGCCGGGACGATGCTGCGTCCTGCGGGTGCGCCGGGTCCGGTCGCCCTGATCATCCCGGGCTCCGGCCCGACCGACCGCGACGGCAACAATCCTCTGGGGGTGAAGGCGTCGAGCTACAAGCTGCTCGCGGAAGGCCTGGCGGCGCGCGGCATCACCAGCGTGCGCATCGACAAGCGCGGCATGTTCGCCAGCGCAGGGGCCGTGCCCGATGCCAACGCGGTGACGATCCCCGATTACGTCGCCGACACCGCCGCCTGGGTGAGGGCGGTACGTGCCGCGACCGGCGCGAAATGCGTCTGGCTGATCGGTCACAGCGAAGGCGGGTTGGTGGCGCTTGCATCCGCGCAGCAGGTCCGGGACCTGTGCGGCCTGGTGCTCGTCGCCGCACCCGGGCGGCCGCTCGGCGAAGTGATCAAGGCGCAGCTGCGTGCCAATCCCCTCAATGCTCCGCTCATCGCGCCGGCTGATGCCGCGATCGACGCGCTCACGGCGGGCCGCCGCGTCGATCCTGCGACCTTGCCCGCGCCGCTCCTGTCGCTGTTCAACCCGGCGGTGCAGGGCTTCCTGATCAGCGTCTTCGCGCTCGACCCGGCGGATCTGGCCGCGCAGGTCAAGGTGCCGCTGCTGATCGTGCAGGGCGCCAAGGACATGCAGGTTCCGGTCAGCGACGCCGAGCGGCTCAAGGCCGCCAGTCCGGCCGCGCGTCTGGCCGTCCTGCCCAACGCCAACCACGTCCTCAAGGACGTCGCGGGCGACGGGCGGGCCGAGAACATCGCGACCTATTCCGCCGCCGACCTTCCCTTGGGCGAAGGCGTGGCGGCGACCATCGCCGACTTCATCGGCAAGTGACGCCTCCGCGCAGCTAAGCCCCGGCCATCATCCCGGGCTTGAGGACAACCTTGGTCCAGGTGTCCTGCTGTTCCTTGAAGTTCTTGTAGCCCGTCGGGGCGTCCTCAAGGCCGAGGCGGTGGCTGATCAGGAAGGTGGTGTCGACCTTGCCCTCCTCGATCATCGCGAGAAGGTCCTTGAGGTAGCGATGCACGTGGGTCTGGCCGGTGCGCAGTTGCAGGCCCTTCTCCATCAGTGCGCCCAAGGGGAACTTGTCGGTCATCCCGCCATAGACGCCGGGCATCGAGACCCGCCCGCCGGGACGCACGGCCAGAATGGCCTGCTTCAGCGCACTCGCCCGGTCGGCGCCGATGCCGATGGTCTGCTTGGCGATGTCGATCATGTTGTCGATGGCAAAGCCGTGGGCTTCCATGCCCACCGCATCGATCACCGCGTCGACGCCGATGCCGCCGGACATCTCCATCAGCGCCTCGCGCACATCGGTGGTGCGGAAGTTGATGGTGGCCGCGCCAAGCTTTTTCGCCAGCTCCAGCCGGTGCGGATAGTGGTCGATGGCGATCACCTGCGCCGCGCCCATCAACAGCGCCGACTGGATCGCGAACAGGCCGACGGGACCGCAGCCCCACACGGCCACCGTATCGTCGGGGCCGATGTCGGCGTTCTCCGCCGCCATCCAGCCGGTCGGCAGGATGTCCGAGAGGAACAGCACGTCGTCATCGTCCAGATGGTCGGGCACCACGATCGGGCCGACGTCGGAGAAGGGCACGCGCACGTATTCGGCCTGGCCGCCGGAATAGCCGCCGGTCATGTGCGAATAGCCGAAGATCCCGGCCATCGGGTAGCCGTAGAGCTTCTCCGACATGTCCTGCTTCTCGACCGGGTTGGAGTTCTCGCAGCACGAATACTGGGTGATGCTGCAATGGAAGCAGCTACCGCAGCTGATCGGGAAGGGCACCACCACGCGCTGGCCCTTCTGGAGCGTGCTCGCCGAACCCGTCTCGACCACCTCGCCCATGAACTCGTGGCCGAGGATGTCGCCGGGCACCAGCGAGGGGATCACCGCATCGTAAAGGTGCAGGTCGCTGCCGCAGATCGCGGTGGAGGTCACCTTGATGATCGCGTCGCGCGGATTGATGATCTCGGGATCGTCGACGGTGTCGACGCGGACGTCTTGCTTTCCATGCCAGGTCAGGGCGCGCATCAGCGGGGATCCTCCTTGTTGTAGTCTGCATAGGTGCGGGCGGGGGTGGCGATCTCGCCGGTTTCCATGAGCATCTTGAGGCGCTTCAGGTCATGGCGCGCCTGCATTTCGGGCCCGCGGCCCGACAGGGTGGCGATGGTGTCGCCGATCTTGCCGCCCTTGGGCTTGTAGGCGATGATCAGGCCGACGCGGGTGCCGCGATCGCCCGGCGCGTCCTCGAAGGTGACGCGGCCTTCGGTGTCGATCTCGGAATCCTCGGTCGAGCGCCACGCGATCAGCTCGTCCTGGATCTCGCGCGCGATGCGGGTTTCGACGGCATAGGTCGTGCCCACCGGCCCGCGGATATGCCAGATGCTGCATTCCGGGTCGCCGGTCACGGTCTCGACCTTGTCGAGATTGGCCATGAAGGTCGCAAGGTTCGAGAAGTCGCGCCAGAAGGCGAAAAGCTCGGCGCGGGGTTTGGCGATGGTGACGGTGCGGCCGACCACCTGATAATCGCCGAAAGACCGGCGCGCGGTATGGCCCGGCGCGCTGTCGTGATCATTGCCGCGCTCGCGACGCCGCCGCGTTGCGTTCATCCCGGCCGCAATGGGAATGGTGGCAAGGCCGATCCCTGCCAGGGCGAGATAGGGCCATCTGCTGGTGTTTTCGCGGCGCATCATGTCCTCCGAAGGGTGCTGCTGACTGAGCCGCGAAGGTGGCACGCCGCTGCCCTCCCCTTGGTAACCTGCATTACCGACAAGCGACGAGCGGGCGGCTCGGGAGCGCGTCTTGCCGGACGCATCGGTGTGCGGCGCGGTGCGCCGAGGCCAGCGTGCGGCGGCCCGAGCTTTTGTGTGACAGGCCTTCGTGCCACCATCGCCGCCGCGCCGCACCAGCTTTTGCCGCTTGCAACTCGGGGGGAGTGCGGCCGCGCTGCGGGGGCGCGTCCGACAAGACCGAAAGCCAGAGCTTTCCCAGTCCGTCCCACCACGGCAGCCGCCGCGGCGTGCGTGCGCCCGGCCTGCCCCTGACCCGCAAAGGAGCCTCCCATGCCGACGATCACGACCGCCGATGGCACCAATCTCTTCTACAAGGACTGGGGGCCGAAGGACGCCCAGCCGATCGTCTTCCACCATGGCTGGCCGCTCAGCTCCGATGACTGGGACAACCAGATGCTGTTCTTCCTCGGCGAAGGCTTCCGCGTCATCGCCCACGACCGGCGCGGGCACGGACGCTCGGACCAGACCGACACCGGCAACGAGATGGACACCTATGCCGCCGACGTCGTCGAACTGGCGCGGGCGCTGGACCTTCGGCAAGCCGTGCACATCGGCCATTCGACAGGCGGGGGCGAGGTGATCCGCTATGTCGCCCGGTCCGAAGCCGGCCGGGTCGCCAAGGCGGTGCTGATGAGCGCGGTGCCGCCGATCATGCTCAAGACCGAGGCCTATCCGCTCGGACAGCCGATCGAGGTCTTCGATGGCTACCGCGCCGCTCTCGCGGCCAATCGCGCGCAGCTTTACATCGATGTGGCGAGCGGGCCGTTCTACGGCTTCAACCGTGACGGAGCGACGGTCAGCGAGGGATCGATCCGCAACTGGTGGCGGCAGGGCATGATGGGCGGGGCCAAGGCCCATTACGACTGCATCAAGGCCTTCTCCGAAACCGATTTCACCGAGGACCTGAAGGCCGTGACCCTGCCGGTGCTGGTGATGCATGGCGAGGACGATCAGATCGTGCCGATCGATGCCTCGGCGCGCACCGCGATCAAGCTGCTGCCGAACGGTACGCTCAAGACCTATCCGGGCTTGCCGCACGGGATGTTCGTCACCCACCCCGATGTCATCAACGCCGACCTCCTCGATTTCATCCGGGAGTGAGCCCTAGGCACGGGCCGGGCGGCGATGCTTAACGCTTTGCCGCCCGCACCCCCCGGCGGTTTGCGCAGAGGCCGCTTTGCGCCTGTTTTGCCGGTCGCGAGGCATTGGCGCGGGCATGAGCAATCTTGCGAATCTCCTCTTCCCGCCGCGCCTTCCGGAGCCCGCTCTCTCGCCGCCGCACCCCACCGGTGCGCGCGAGGAGATCGGCGACATGATCGAGGCGCTGCGTGCCCATCTCGACATGGACGTCGCCTTCGTGTCGCGCCAGATCGGCACCACCCACCGCATCTTCACCCATGTCGCGGCGCGCGGCGTATCGCCGCTCAACTCGGCGATCACAATCCCAACGAGAACAGCCTGTGCTGGCTGGTGATCGAGGGCAGGCTGCCCGAACGGGTCACCGACACCAGCCACTACGATGTGGCGAGCTGCCTGCCGATCACCGATGCGATCAACGTCCGCGCGCATTTCAGTGTGCCGCTGCGCCGCCGCGACGGGCGGGTGCACGGCAGCCTGTGCTGCTTCAGCTACCGCCCCCGGCCCGACATCGACGAGCGCGGCATGCAGGTGCTGCGCTCGGTCGCGGCGATCGTCAGCGACCAGATCGAGAGCCGCATCGAGCTGGAGGAACGCGGCGAGGATGCAGCGCAGGAGATCGCCCGGCTGATCGCGGATGACGATCTCGCCATCATCCACCAGCCGATCTACGACCTCACCGACTGGCACCTGATCGGCCACGAATGCCTGATGCGGCACAAGGCGGACCCGGAGCGCTCGCCCATCGAACTGCTCGAGCGCGCGCGCGCGGCGGGCAAGACCCTGGAGCTGGAACTCTACATTGCGAGGAAGGCGCTTGGCACGCTCGATCCCGCCCACCCCGAACGCTTCGTCGCGATCAACGTCTCGCCCGCGACGCTGACCAGCGCAGCCCTCGCCGCGCTGATCCCGGAAGGGCTCGAGACGCGGCTGGTGATCGAATTGAACAGCCAGGAAACCGCGACCCGGCAGGCCGAGGTCATGGAGGCGATCGGTTCGCTCAAGGAGCGCGCCTGGGTGGCGGTCAATTCGGCGGGCGCGGGCTTTACCGGATTGCAGTCGCTCGTCGATCTCGGGCCGGACATCGTCAAGATCGACGGCGATTGCCTCGCGGGCCTCGCCGCCGATCCCGCGCGCCGCGCGCTGGTCAAGGCGCTCGTCCAGTTCGCGGGCGAGACCGGGGTGACACTGATCGCGCAAGGCGTGGAAACGCGGGAGGACCTGCAGGCGCTGCGCGAACTCGGCGTGCGGTTCGCCCAAGGCTATATCCTTGGCAAGCCTTCAGCGCCCGGGCGGGGCGTGGCGGTGTGCTGAGGAGAGTGGGCGTCGTGGTCGCAACCGCGTCCGGAAGCGCGCGACGCTCAGGCGCCCGCCTAAAGGAGGTTCTGCCGGAACCTGCGGCTGCCGCTGATCACCGCGCCCGAACGCAAGGAGATGTCGAAGTCCCCGCTCTGGCGCGTCTCTGTGGCTGCGATCGCCGCTCGCCGAACGAGGCGTGAGCGATGGACGCGGACGAAGCCGTGAGGTGCCAGCTCGGCTTCCATGTCCGCCATCGTCCGCCGCGCCAGCTCGGTGCCGAAGCTGCCGTGCAGCTCGACATAATTCCCGGCTGCGCCCACCCAGTCGATCTCATGGGGACGCAGCATCACCACCCGGTTGCCGTCGCGCACCTCGATCAGCGCCGTCTCTCCTGACAGCGGCGGCCGAGGCGCTTCGGGACGGGCCACCAGCTGCCGCGCCAGCAGGAACACCGCGAGGATCGAGACATAGGTGATGAGGTCCTTGCGTGCCTCGAACAACAGCCGATCGGACCAGGGTTCTATCGGCGCGTAGTCCTCGCCTGCCAGAGCATAGGCAGCGATGCGCAAGCCGCCCATCAGCGCGGTGTGCGCGAAGGAGATCGCGATGAAGCCGGCGATGTGGCCCAGCCCCACCAGCCATAGCGGGCGTCTTGCGAGCCGGGCTGCGAATATCATCACCAGCGGCAGCAAGGCCAGCCACGCGACGAGGCTGGTGCCTTCGAGCATCCACGCCTGCCACGCAGCAATCGGCCGACCCAGCGCGCGGCGCTGGTCAATCATGCTCGCCGCATTGACAGCCATGTAGAGAAGGCCTGCCGGGACGAATGCCACAGCGGTGAGCGCGCGGGGATCGCGCAGCAGCCGGTGCGCACCGCTCGCCCCTCGATCGCCGCCGCTCGTCACAACCCGTCCCGCGCTCCATCCCGCCGGCTCCGCCATCCGTCACCGATCCGGCGACAGCGCGGCTGGCCTCGGCCCATGTCAGCTCCGGTTTAGATGCGATGGAGACGCGACATGCAACACACTATCGCCATTCAGGGTCGGCAATACGGCCTCGACTGGCTCAGGATCGGCGCCTTTGCGCTGCTCATTTTCTACCACATCGGGATGTTCTTCGTGCCCTGGGGCTGGCACGTGAAATCCGCAGAGCCGGTCGAATGGGCGGTGTGGCCGATGATGGCGGTCAATCCGTGGCGGCTGATGCTGCTGTTCGTGATTTCGGGTGTCGTGTCGCGCGCGCTGCTGGCCAAGCTCACCGCGCCGCGCGAATTCGCCGCCAGCCGTTCGGTGCGACTGGCGGTGCCGCTGCTGGCGGGAATGGTGCTGTTCGTCGCCCCGCAGCCGTGGTTCGAGCTGCGCGACCGCGGGGTCTATGATGCAGGCTTCGTGCACTTCTGGCTCCATGATTACTTCGAGTTCGGCGGCAGTCGCGGCACCCCGCTGCCGACCTGGAATCACCTGTGGTTCGTCGCCTATCTGTGGGCCTATTCGCTGGTGCTGGCAGGGCTGGCAGCCTTGCCCGCTAAGGCCAGGGCGAGGCTGCAGCAGGGCTTCGACGCGGTGTTCGCCGGCTGGCGGCTGGTGCTGCTGCCGATCGCCTGGCTCGCTTTCGCGCGGCTGGTGCTGCACCCGGTGTTCGGCGAGACCCACGCGCTGATCGATGATCCCTATGCCCATGCGATCTACGGTTTCGCGTTCTTCTTCGGTGTCGCGCTGGCGCGTTCGGGCTCTGCATGGGAGTTCATCCTGCGTCACTGGCGCGGGCTGCTCGGCTTGGCGGCGCTGGCCTGCGCAGGCATGTTCGCGGTGCACGCCACCGGCGACGCAGGCCCTGCACGGGATGCTGCCCGCGCACTGACCCGAGCAGGCTTGGCGTGGGGCGCGATCCTCGGGCTGCTCGGTTCTGCGCAGACCCGCCTCCACCATGACGGCCCCGTGCGGCGCTATCTGACCGAAGCGATCTTCCCCTATTACATCGCGCATCAGACCATCATCGTCGCGGCGGGTTTCTGGCTGAAGCAGGCCGGGGCGCAGCCGGAACTGGCATTCGGCGTGATCCTGCTGACGACCATGATCGGCTGCGCGCTGACCTACGAGATCGCGCGGCGGGTGAACTGGCTGCGGCCGATGCTCGGGCTGAAGCGGTTGCCCGTCGCTGCGCCGTCCGCGGGCTGGATCGCGCGAGCGCAGGGGAATTAGCTTGCAAGCGGGCCTTGCGGGCCGCCCAACGAAAAACCCCGGCGGATCGCTCCGCCGGGGTTTTCTTGGTTCCTGAGGCTGGGCCGACTCCGGCAAAGCCGGAGTCGTCAGACGGGGCATTCCGGCCCCGCTGGCCGGCCTGCGGCGTGGACGGGTCAGCTTTTGCTGGCCCGCCCGCCTTAGGTCAGAACCCCATGCCGCCCATGTCGGGCATCGGGGGCGAAGCCGGCTTGTCTTCCGGACGCTCCACGATCGCCGCTTCGGTGGTGATCAGCAGGCCGGCGACCGAGGCCGCGTCCTGCAGGGCGGTGCGCACGACCTTGGTCGGGTCGATCACGCCGGCCTTCACCAGGTTCTCGTAGGTGTCGGTGGCAGCGTTGAAACCCTGCGTTTCGTCATTCTCGCGCAGCAGGTTGCCCGCAACGACCGCGCCATCATGGCCGGCGTTCTGGGCGATCTGCTTGATCGGGGCGGTGATCGCCTTGCGGATGATGTCGATGCCGCGGGTCTGGTCTTCGTTCGCGCCCTTGAGGCCTTC
>JAIYAM010000060.1 GCA_027489065.1 Erythrobacteraceae bacterium
ACGCGGCATTGCTGGATCAGGCTTTCGCCCATTGTCCAATATTCCCCACTGCTGCCTCCCGTAGGAGTCTGGGCCGTGTCTCAGTCCCAGTGTGGCTGATCATCCTCTCAGACCAGCTATGGATCGTCGCCTTGGTAGGCCTTTACCCCACCAACTAGCTAATCCAACGCGGGCCCATCTAAAGGCGATAAATCTTTGGTCCGAAGACATTATCCGGTATTAGCTCAAATTTCTCTGAGTTATTCCGAACCTAAAGGCAGGTTCCCACGCGTTACGCACCCGTGCGCCACTAGACCCGAAGGTCTCGTTCGACTTGCATGTGTTAGGCATGCCGCCAGCGTTCGTTCTGAGCCAGGATCAAACTCTCAAGTTGTGTCACACACCAAACCGGCATGGGGAAAACCCCACCCTCCAGTATGGCATGAGCTGCAAGGAGCCGATACCTGCTGTCAAACGTAATGGATACGAATGAACATGCTTGCCATCCGGGCAGGCGTGGAGCCTGCGATCGGATGTGGCATCGGCATAAATTAACCGGTTACCGGAGCCTTGAGGTCCCCGGACCGGGCGCCGTCGCCCACATGTCCCTTCATCAAAAACCAACAATGTCAAAGAGCCGCCAGACAGTAATAGCGGACAGCGATTGGTTCCCCGATTTACACCGGGGGACCGGCTATCCGAATTTGTTGGCGACCGGTCGTTGCGGTGGCGGTGGAAGCCGTCAGCGCCGCGTCGGTGGAGCCCATCTATGAGCGGTTCCTGATTCGGTCAACGGCTTTTTGCAATTTTATTTCAGGGCCGCGCAAGAACCGCAGAATTCCGCCATTTTTTCCCTATTTCTCGCCCCAATCGCCCCCTCAGGCATGGGGTGAATGCCCCATATGGGGCCCCGAATCCGGGCTGACGGGGGGCTGAATCGGGGTTTGAGCGCTGCTGACGGGCGCTTGAGCCCTCGTCGCGGGTAGGATTCCCGATTCACCGCCTCCTCAGCCGATTCCCGGTTCCGTGCGATTCCCTCGTCCTGTTGGGGCCGTCCTCCAATGATGGTAGGATCATGCCCGCAGGACCGGGCTCGACCCTGTGTCCGCATGGGAGAGCGATATGCATATGTCCGTACGCACGATGCTTGCCGCCGCCTCTCTGGGCTACGGCGTCCCCGTCGTCGCCGAGACTCCCGTGCCTGTCCCTGCACCGTCCGCCGTGACAGGTGGCATCGTCGATCCGCAGGCAGAGGTGCTCGCACTGGAGGCGGATCGCCACAGTCGGCTCACGCTCCCCGTGCTCGTGGAAGGCGCCGGACCGTTCGCCTTCATGATCGACACCGGCAGCGAGGCGACCGCCGTCACCCACGAAGTTCGCGCTGCAGCGGCACTCGCGCCTGCGGGCATGGCCACCCTAGTCGGCATGGCGAGCCGCCGCGAGGTCGAACTTGCCAGCGTACGCCGCATCGAGTTCGGCTCGAACAGCTACACCAACTTCCTTGCTCCCGTGCTGGCGCGCGAGAACATCGGCGCGCAAGGGATCATCGGGCTTGATGCGCTTCAGGACTTCCGGGTGCTGATCGATTTCCGCAAACAGACCATCGCGGTGGAGGACACGGCCGCCAAAAAGCGACCCGCCGGCTACGAGATCGTCGTGCGCGCGCGCAGCCGCCTCGGGCAACTGCTCATCACCGATGCCGTCGTGGAGGGTGTGCGTGCGACCGTCATCATCGACACCGGAGCTCAGGCGAGCCTCGGCAACCTTGCGCTGCGCGACAGGATCCGCGCCAAACGCGCGCAAGAGGTCGTCACCACCGACGTCAACGGGGTCGACATGGTCGGCCAGCTCGCCTTCGTGCGAGAGTTCAACATCGCGGGCGTATCGCTGACCGACGTGCCGCTGACCTTCGCCGACACGCCCGCCTTCGAAGCGCTCGGCCTCCACGACCAGCCGGTGATTTCGATCGGCATGCAGCACCTTGCGCTGTTCGATCGGGTGGCGATCGACTTCGCCAACCAGCGCATCCTGTTCGACGTGCCGGCGGACGTCGCGCGGGCCTTGCGTGATGCCAGGCGGCGCGAATCCTATTCGCCGCGATTCTGATCCGCGCCTTGCGGGTGGTCGCCCCCGCGCCCACATGGGAGGTCATGCCGCCCGACACCGCCACTTCCGCCGATCCCGACAACAAGAAGACTCGCGCGCGGGACGTGGAGAGCTGGCCGACGCTCAAGCGTTTTCTTCCCTATCTCTGGCCCAAGGACAATCCGGGCCTTCGCACCCGCATCGTCGTCGCCATGACGCTGGTGCTGGCGGGCAAGGCGGTAACCCTCGCCCTGCCCTTTGCCTATAAGGGCGCGGTCGATGCGATGTCGGGCACGAACCGCGAGGGTGTGACAGTCGCGCTCGCGTTTGTCGCTGCCTATGCGCTGGGGCGCTTCACCTCGGTCGCCTTCGACAACCTGCGCAACATCGCCTTCGAGCGGGTCGGCCAAGTTGCGACGCTGCATCTGGCCGAGGACGTGTTCCACCGCCTCCACCGCCTGAGCCTCAGGTTCCACCTCGCGCGGCGCACCGGCGAGGTCACCAAGATCATCGAGCGCGGGACCAAGAGCATCGACCAGATGCTCTATTTCCTGCTGTTCAACATCGCGCCGACGATCATCGAGCTGATCGCGGTCGGCGTCATCTTCTACATCAACTTCGGCATCGATCTGGTGCTCGCCACGGCCGTGACCGTGGTCGCCTATGTCTGGGTGACGCGCGCGATCACCGAGTGGCGTACCAAGCTGCGGCGCGAGATGAACGATCTCGACGGCAAGGCCCTGCACCGCGCGGTGGATTCGCTGCTGAACTATGAAACGGTGAAATATTTCGGCGCCGAAAAGCGCGAGGAGGCCCGCTACAGCCATGCCGCGCGCGCCTATGCCGAGGCAGCGGTCAAGTCCGAGAATTCGGTCGGCCTGCTCAATATGGCGCAATCGGTCATCACCAATGCGCTGGTGGGTGCCGCGATGGCCTATACCGTATGGGGCTGGAGCACCGGTGCGCTGACCGTGGGCGATCTTGTGCTGGTCAATTCCCTCCTGATCCAGTTGTTCCGTCCGCTCGACGTGCTCGGATGGGTGTACCGTACGATCCGTCAGGGCCTCATCGACATGGGCGAGATGTTCCGGCTGATCGACACCGATATCGAGGTCAAGGACAAGCCCGGCGCGCCCGCGCTGATCGTCCGCAAGCCGACCGTCGTCTTCGACAATGTCACCTTCGGTTATGATCCGGGACGCACCATTCTCCACGGCCTCTCCTTCGAGGTGCCGGCCGGTAGCACCACCGCGATCGTCGGGCCTTCTGGCGCGGGCAAGAGCACCATCGGCCGGCTACTGTTCCGCTTCTACGATCCGCTCTCGGGCCGCATCCTCGTCGGCGGGGAGGACATCGCCGAGGTCACACAGGAAAGCGTGCGCGCGGCGATCGGCATCGTCCCGCAGGATTCGGTCCTGTTCAACGAGAACCTCGCCTACAACATCGCCTACGGGGCGGAGGGCACGGACCAGGCGACGATCGAGCAGGCCGCGCGCGATGCCGCGCTCACGCCGCTGATCGAGCGTCTGCCGGATCGTTACGAGACCATGGTGGGCGAGCGCGGCCTCAAGCTTTCGGGCGGGGAGAAGCAGCGCGTCGCCATCGCCCGCACGCTGGTCAAGAACCCGCCGATCCTGCTGCTGGACGAGGCGACGAGCGCGCTCGATACCCGAACCGAGCAGGAGATCCTCGCCACCTTGCACCGCATTGCCGAAGGCCGCACCACGCTGGCAATCGCACACCGGCTGTCGACCATTGCCGATGCCGACAATATCCTCGTGCTCGATCATGGCCGGCTGGCGGAGAGCGGCAATCATGCCGCGCTTATCAAGCGCGGCGGGCTTTATGCCGAGATGTGGGCGCGGCAGGCGAACGAGCGGCGCGAAGCGGACGTCGAAGCCGAGGCCGCCGAATAGCATTCGGCGCGCGGCGGATTGCCTGTACGGCAGGTGCCGGTTACCTCTCCCCGTCTACCCCGGTCCCGGGGTTTCATCGGAGAGAGAACGCCCACATGCGCCATGCCGCCATGATTGCCCTGCTGCTCGCCAGCACCGCCGCGCCCGCCCCCGCCTTCGCACAGGACCAAGCCGCTCCGCCCCCCGCGACCGCGCCTGCCCCTGCCCCGAGCCTGCCGAAACCGGCGGCGCTGACCGCCGAGCAGATGCCACAGATCCCGCTCGCCCTTGCCGAAAGCGCGCGGCCCTATCTCGAATCCCGCGGCGCCGGCTTTGCCGGTTGGGACCCGAACACCCGCGCGGTGCTGATCGCGACGCGCTTCGCCAATGTGTCGCAGCTCCACCGCATCGCCCAGCCGATGGGCGCGCGCACCCAGATCAGCTTCGAGGCCGAGCCGGTCTCCGGCTCCTACGCGCCTGTCAGGGGCGACGTGATCCTTGTCGCCAAGGATCGCGGCGGGGACGAGTATTACCAGCTCCACACCCTCAAGAACGGCCGCCTCACGCTGCTGACCGACGGCAAGAGCCGCAACCAGCCGGGCGCGTGGAGCAACGACGGTGAGCTAATCGGCTACAGCTCGACCCGGCGCAACGGGGTGGATTCGGACCTTTACGTCATGAACCCGCGCGATCCGGCCTCGGCGCGGATGGTGTTCCAGAGCAAGGGCGGCGGCTGGGCGATCATCGGCTTCACTCCCGACAAGACCGCTGCCTATGTCGCCGACTACAATTCGGTGCAGGACGTCGATCTCTACAAGCTCGACCTTGCCGGCGGCACCATGACCCCGATCGGCAATCCCAAGGCCGAGACCGCCTATGGCGGCACGCGCGTCGGGCCGGATGGCACCTTGTGGGTCACCAGTGACGAGGGATCGGACTTCCAGCGCCTCGGCCGGCTCGACCCTGCGACGGGCAAGTTCACCGCCGTCACGAAGGAGGCATGGGACGTCGACGGCTTCGACATTTCGCCGGACGGCAAGACAATCGCCTACGAAGTGAACGAGGCAGGCTCTGACCGGCTGCGCCTGCTCGACGTCGCCAGCGGCAAGGTGACCAAGGTCGACGCCCTTCCCGCCGGCCAGATCGGAGGGCTCGAATTCGCGCCGTGGGGCGAGATCGGCTTTTCCTTCTCGGGCGCCAAGAGCGCGGCGGACGTGTGGTCGCTGGACCCGGCGACCCTCAAGCTCACACGCTGGACCCAGAGCGAGACCGGCGGGCTGGACGCAGGCGTCAATGTCGAGCCGCGGATCGTCACCACGAAGAGCTTCGACGGTCTCGAGGTCTCGGGCCTCCTCTATCTGCCCGATCCGGCGAAGTTCCCGGGCAAGCGCCCGCTGATCGTCAGTGTCCACGGCGGACCGGAAGGCCAGAGCACCGCAGGCTTCCAGGGCCGCAACAACTACTACCTCAACGAGCTCGGGATCGGCGTCTTCTATCCGAACGTGCGCGGCTCGACCGGCTACGGGAAAAAGTTCGTCAGCCTCGACAACGGACCCTTCAAGCGCGAGGATTCGGTCAAGGACATGGCCGCGCTGATCGACGCCGTGCGCGCCGACCCGGCGGTCGATCCGGCGAAGGTCGGCCTGACCGGCGGCTCATACGGCGGCTACATGTGCTATGCCGCCGCCGTGCAGCTGAAGGACAAGCTGACCGCGACCCAGTGTACCGTCGCCATCAGCAACTTCGTGAGCTTCCTCGAGAACACCAACCCCTACCGGCAGGACCTGCGCCGCGTCGAATACGGCGACGAGCGTATTCCTGCCCAGCGCGCCAAGCTCACCGAGATCAGCCCCCTGACGCGCGTGAGCGAGATTGCGAAGCCGATGTTCGTGATCACCGGCGCAAATGACCCGCGCGTGCCCAAGTCCGAGGCCGACCAGATGGTCGCCGCGATCCGCGCCAAGGGCGGCGAGGCGTGGCACCTCGTGGCGGCCGACGAGGGCCACGGCTTCGCCAAGAAGGCGAACCAGGACTACGCCTTCCTTGCCCAGCTGGTGTTCTGGAAGAAGCACCTGCTCGGCGAGTGATCAGGCAGATGCGGCGAGGCGCTGGAGGATTGCCAGCGCCTCGTCCCGACGCGGCCACGGCACGAACAGGTGATCGTGGTGATACCCCGCCACGACATCGCAGGCGATTCCCGCCGCGGCGAGGCCGCCCGCCACGGCGGCGGTCAGCCCCACACCTTCGAGCGCGGAGTGCACCATAAGCGTGATGCGGGCAAAGCCGCCGTCGTCCGTCGGGAGGATCGCGGTGGTGCCTTCCGCCTCGCGGATGATGGCGAAGGCTCCCGAAGGCGGATCGCCCTCCACCAGCGCGAAGTCCCACCGGCGCTGATCGAGTGCCGGGGCCATTCCCGCGAGCATCTGGGCCAGAATGCTGACGGGACTCGCGCCCACTAAAGGATGTATTTGCTGAGGTCGGTGTTGCCCGCGAGGTTCGCCAGCCGCGCCTCTACGTAAGCCGCATCGATGGTGATCGTCTGGCCCTTCAGGTCCTCCGCCTCGAAGCTGATCTCCTCGAGCAATCGCTCCATCACCGTCTGCAAGCGCCGTGCGCCGATGTTCTCGATGCTGGCGTTCACTTGCGCCGCGATGCGCGCGATGGCGTGAACCGCGTCCTCGGCGAATTCCAGCGTCACATCCTCAGTCCCGAGCAGGGCCCTGTATTGCGCCACGAGGTTCGCCCGCGTCTCCGAGAGGATCCGCACGAAGTCCGCCTCGGTCAGCGCCCGCAGCTCCACCCGGATCGGCAGGCGGCCCTGCAGTTCGGGCAGCATGTCCGAAGGCTTCGCCACATGGAATGCGCCGCTCGCGATGAACAGCACGTGGTCGGTCTTCATCGGGCCATACTTGGTGGCGACCGTGGTGCCCTCGATCAGCGGCAGCAGGTCGCGCTGCACGCCTTCACGGCTGACCGAGCCGCCGCGCACATCGCTCACCGCGATCTTGTCGATCTCGTCGAGGAACACAATCCCGTTGGTCTCGGCGTTGGCGAGCGCCACGCGGGCGACATCATCCTGATCGAGGCGCTTGTCGGCTTCCTCGTCCACAAGCCTGTCCCAGGCATCCGGCACGCGCAGCTTCTGGCGGCGGGTGTTTTTGCGGCCCAGCGCCTTGCCCATCATGTCGCTGAGGTCGATCATCCCGATCTGCCCGCCCATACTGCCCATGTCGAAGGGTGCGGCGGGGGTGTCGCGCACCTCGATCTCGACCTCGACGTCGTTCATCGCGTTCTGGACGATGCGCTGGCGGAAGCTCTCGCGGGTCGCTTCGGAGGCGTTGTCCCCGACCAGCGCGTTGAGCAGCCGGTCCATCGCCGCTTCGGACGCCGCCTCGCGGACCTTCTCGCGGCGGCGCTCCTTCTCGAGCCGGATCGCCTCTTCCACAAGGTCGCGCGCGATCTGCTCGACGTCGCGGCCGACATAGCCGACTTCGGTGAACTTGGTCGCCTCGACCTTGATGAAGGGGGCCTCGGCCAGCTTCGCCAGGCGCCGGCTGATCTCGGTCTTGCCGCAGCCCGTCGGCCCGATCATCAGGATGTTCTTGGGCGTGACCTCGTCGCGCAGATCCGCGCCGAGACGTTGCCGCCGCCAGCGATTGCGCAGCGCCACGGCAACCGCACGCTTGGCCTCCGCTTGTCCGATGATGTGTTCGTCGAGCGCGGCGACGATCGCCTTGGGGGTGAGGTTGTCCATGTTTCGTCCGGGGAGGAGAGAGATCAGACGGTCTCGACCGTCAGGTTGCCGTTGGTGAAAACGCAGATGTCGGCCGCCACTGCCATCGCCTTTCGCGCGATGGTCTCGGCGTCGCTTTCGTAGTCGGCGATGGCGCGGGCGGCAGCGAGGGCGAAGTTCCCGCCCGAACCGATCGCCGCAATCTCGCCGATGGGTTCCAGCACGTCGCCATTGCCGGTCAGCACCAGCAGCGTGTCCTTGTCGGCAACGATCATCAGCGCCTCGAGATTGCGCAGATACTTGTCCGTGCGCCAGTCCTTGGCGAGCTCGACGCTCGCACGCATCAGCTGACCGGAATATTGTTCGAGCTTCTTCTCGAGCCGCTCGAAAAGGGTGAAGGCATCGGCCGTCGCCCCGGCGAACCCGGCGATGACGCTGCCGTCGCCGAGCCGGCGGACCTTGCGCGCGTTGGGCTTCATCACGGTGTTGCCCATCGAAACCTGGCCGTCACCGGCGATGACGGTCTTGCCGTTTCGCCGGACGCCGATGATGGTGGTGCCGTGCCACTGCACGAGGCCGTGGGCCGAAGGGTCGTGTGTCATGCCCGCTGATATGGAGCGCCCGCCGCCCGGATCAAGCCGGTGCGAATGAAGCCTGGCTTACTGCCCGTTCGGGCCGCTGCCCGGCGCCCCGCCGCCCGGCAGACCAGCGCCTCCGACCTGACCGATATTGCCGAACAGATCTTCGAGGAAGCTGCGCTCGCGGCCCAGCACGGGGGTCTTGTCGCCGTTGGGATCGAGGAACACGACCTTCTCCATCCCGCTGCGGTCCACCTTGGCCACCCGCCCGGCCGCGTCGAACTGCACCGCGAGCACGCTGTGGACGCGGATGCGCGGACGATTGAAGGGGCGCTGGCCGGTGATGCTCGAGACGTAATACCACGTCGGGGTGCCGAACTGGCTGACGAAGGTCGGCCGGCCAAGCGTGCTCTCGACCGACTGCTGGTTGTCGATTCGCGGCTGGATCGCCTCGGTGAGCGTGGGATCGACGATGTAGCCGCGCGATTCCTGGATCGCCGTGCAACCGGGCAGCACCGCCGTCGCCATAGCCACGACCAGCAGCGTACCGCGCGCCTTGCGAGCGGCTGACTTCATCGCTTCCGCCTTCTGCTTACCAGCGTTCATCTGCGCCAAACCGTGTCCGTCCCGTTATCCATGCGCACGACGCGCTCTTGTCCCTTGGGCGAGGTGCTTTAAGGGGCTAGGCGCAAGCTTGCAACGCACCATATGTCGAAGCGCTGGCATCCTCGCCTTGAACAACGGTTGAACGCATCCGCGCCTGGTGCGTTGCCGTAGGATCAGGGCAGGCGCAGCCCTACCCGAACCGTTGCGCGTTCATGAAAGGCCTCTACCCCATGTCCCTGCTCTCCCGCCTGCTCGGCACCGCCCCGGACCCGCGCGAAGGGGTGCGTCCGCTGTGGCACCGCGTGATCGAGCTGGCGCGCGATTCCGTCTACTACACCGAGTGCCAGGTGGCGGATTCCGTCGCCGGGCGCTTCGACATGATCACCGCGGTGCTGAGCGCGGTGATCGTCAGGCTCGAAGCGTCGGACCTGCGCACCGAAAGCGCGCTGCTCGCCGAGCTGTTCGTCGAGGACATGGACGGGCAGCTGCGCGAGTTCGGGGTCAATGACGTGGTGGTCGGCAAGCGGATCGGCAAGCTGATGAGCGTGCTCGGCGGACGGCTCGGGGCTTACCGGGTGGCCCTCAACGAGGGCGACCTCGAGCGCCTGATCGCGGCTGCCGGGCGCAACGTCACCTTCGCTGAAGGCACCGACGAGGCCGCCGCGGCCCGTGCCGTGGGCGACCGGTTGATGAAGCTTTTCAACCGTCTGGGCCGCTTCTCCGATGCCGAAATGCTGTCCGCGAGCGCGATCTGGTGACGCCGCCGCTGCCCCCTTCCGAGCTGACCCGCATGGTCAAGGCCCGCCCGCTCCCGGCGGGGCCGGTGGTGATCGAGGCCAGCGCGGCCGAGCGCGCGGCGCTCGCGGTGCGCTTCGGGCTGGGTGCGGTGGAGAGCCTTGTCGCGACCGTCGCGCTCGAACCGAGACCCCGGGCGATCCGCGCCACCGGGCGGCTGACAGCGCAGGTGATGCAGCCTTGCGCGATCTCCGGCGAGGACTTTCCGGTGACCATCGACGAGCCCGTGGACCTGCGCTTTGTCGAGGAAAATCAGCGCCCTCCCACAGAAGACGAGGAGATCGAACTGGTCGCGGACGACTGCGACGAGATCGAGTTCTCCGGCGAGATGTTCGATCTGGGCGAGGCGGTGGCGCAGACCCTCGGGCTGGCGATCGACCCCTATGCCGAAGGCCCGGGTGCCGACGCCGCGCGGGCCGCGGCGGGGATCGTGCCGGAAGGCGAGCAGATGGGACCGCTCGCCGATCTGCTGGCGGGCCTGAAGAAGGACTGACCATGGCATGCGCCCCTAGGGCGGCGGGCCCACAATCTTAAGTCGCTGACCGCCAAGGTTTTCCGCCGCTCTGCCGCCGGAGACCCCTATGCTGCCGCGCCCTGTGCCTGCCCTGACCCCTGCTCTTGCCCTCACCCTGGCAAGCGCGCCTGCGCCGGCGCTGGCGGAGGAGGACGGCAATGTCTGGCTCGGCCAGTTCGTCACCATCAAGGCCGACGAAAAGGTCTTCGTCAGGCTTGAGGCGCAGGAGCGTTTCACCAATGATTCCGAGAGGTTGGGCCAGCTCCTCCTACGCTCGCTGGTAGCCTACCGGTTCGCCAGGGACGCGCATGTCGGAGCGGGCTACGCCTACGTGCTCACCGATCCGGTCGGCCCTGTCCGCCTGAACGAACACCGCTTCTATCAGGAACTCGGGCTGCGCCTGCTCAAGACCGAGGGCGGCACCACGCTCGATTCCCGCACCCGGCTTGAACAGCGCACCTTCGAAGGACGCGGCGGCACCGACTGGCGGCTGCGCGAATGGCTGCAACTGCGGGTTCCAGTGAGCAAAAACAACCGCTTGGTCTTCTACACCGAGCCCTTTTTCAACCTCAGCGAGGGGCCTGTCCAGCGCGGCGGGCGGCTCGCGCTGTGGCGGAATTTCGCCGGAGTGGCGATCCCGCTCGCCCGCAACGTCGAGGTGGTGCCGGGCTATCTCAACCAGCATGTGTTCCGCGAGGGCGAGGACCGCAGCGACCACACGGCCAATCTCAACATCTTCGTGACCTTCTGACCTCGCGGCCCCGAAAGGCGATGTTTCACGTGAAACACCGCCGCAAAGGCGAGGCAAAGCGGGGTCTAACCGGGGTCTGGAGGGGGTCTAAGGGGGGTCTGGCACGGACTTTGGCCGCGCCAGCGCCGATCAAACGCCGGCAAGAACAATGTCGCCTTGCCGCTGCCCGGCCTCAGAACGGGATATCGTCGTCGAGGTCGTCGTAACCGCCGCCACCGCCAGCCGGAGCGCCGCCGCCGAACCCGCCGCCGCCCGAGCCACCCGAGCCGCCGCCGCCATAGCCGCCGCCCGAACCGCCACCGCCGCCGGAGCGACCGCCGCCATAGGCTCCGCCGCCGCCACCGCCGCCCATGCCGCCGCCCGAGCCACCGGCCGCGCCGTCCAGCATGGTCATCACGGAATTGGGCCCGCGCAGCACGATCTCGGTCGAGTAGCGGTCATTGCCCTGCTGGTCCTGCCACTTGCGGGTCTGGAGCTGGCCTTCGATGTAGACCTTCGAGCCCTTCTTGAGGAACCGCTCGGCCACCCCGGCGAGGCCTTCGTTGAAGATCGCAACGGTGTGCCACTCGGTGCGCTCCTGGCGCTCACCCGAGTTCTTGTCCTTCCAGGTTTCGCTGGTGGCGATCCGCAGGTTGCAGACTTTGCCGCCGTTCTGGAAGCTGCGCACCTCGGGATCGGCCCCGAGATTGCCGATCAGCATGACCTTGTTGAGCGAACCCGCCATCGAAATACCCTTCCCGTCAATATCTTGATCCGCGCGCGAAGATGCGCCGCGAATCCGAGTCGGGCAATAGGGCAGAGCGGCGGCAGGCGCGACGCAGGCCGTGGCGTTTTCAACGCCTCATTACTGGAGCCGGCCCTCTGACGCCATTGAACCCGTCGCCCCTGCGCAGGCAGGGGCCCATCCAAGGGTGATGGGAAAGGCGGGGTCGGATGGATCCCTGCCTTCGCAGGGATGACGGACGATTAGAGGGAGGCTTGATTACCGCGCCGGGTAACGCAGCCTTCCCAGAAACCGCGTCAGGCTTGGCAGTTCGCGGTCCTTGTTCAGGAACTGCGCCTTGGCCTTCTCGAACTTCATGACGCCGTCGATGCGCCGTTCGAGGAAGGCGTGGGTATCGGCCTTGCCCTCGCTATCGTCGTTGACGAACACGGCGAGGGTCGCGCTGTAGATGCCCGCCAGAATGGCGCGCTTGGTGTAGTGGTTGTAATCGGTCGCGGTGTCGCCGGCGAGGCGCCACATGATGTCCGCCGACCGCCAGCCGAGACCGAGCGCCCGCCGGGCGTTCTGCGGCTGGGCCATCACGGCGAGCGCGCGGCGCACCGCTTCATCGATATGCGCGACCGCTTCCAGCCGGAAGGCGACCAGCGTGCGGATGCGTTCGCGGATCTTCAGGGTCGCCAGCCGTTCGGCGGGCCACTCAGCCTCCATCGCGGCATCGACCGACGCGATCCACGCCTCGATCATGTCCATCGGCTTTGCGCCCGGGAAGGCGAGCCGGGCCACGTCGACATCAACGCCGGCCATCTCGGCGGCGGCCTCGAGCGCGGTGGCGTTCCACCCGTCAAAGATCGCGCTGGCGGCGATGTCGGGGGCGAGCGCGATGCGCAGCTCGTCGAGGGTCATGTCTGCAAAATCGGTCATGTCAGAAGGAAGGCCCGTAATCTTTCTTGGTTCCCGCCGCTTCGCGCTTCTTGTCGGCGTTGTCGAATTCCTGGGCCAGCAGCGTGTTGCTGGCGATCAGCTTCATGTAGTCGCGCGCCGAGCGGCCCGAATTGTCGCTGCGGTCGGGATCGGCACCCTTGGCGAGCAGCGTGCGCACCAGCGCGACGTTGCGGGCATGGACCGCGGTGATCAGCGGGGTCTCTCCGGTCTGGTCGGCGATATTGACGCTCGCCCCGCCCTTGAGCAGCGCCTCGACGCCCTCGACGAAGCCCAGCCCGGTGGCGAGCTGGAGCGGGGTGACGCCCCGCTTGTTGCGGATGTTCGGATCGGCGCCGCGCTGCAGCAGGAAGCGGACCCACAAGCCGTCGTTGCGGGCCACGGCGATGTGCAGGCCGGTGTCGCCGCTGGTGATGTCGCGGGTGTTGACGATCTGGGTGCCCGGCTTGTCGAGCATCTCGGTCGCCTTGGTGCCCTCGCGTTCCTTGACCGCCTCGAGGAACTGGTAGCCTTCCGACTGGAACTGCGCGGCGGCCGGAACCGCGAGGACGAGAGCGAGGGCCAGCGCCACAGCACTGGCAATCCCGCTCCGAGCCCCTAACTTGCGCAAAACATCGAGAGCCAAGGTTTGATCCTTTCGCATTACCTGTCACACGTTCGCGTGTGGGCGGGCGCGGGGGCCGGGCACCGGGTGCCGTTGCCACGCCTTTCGCAATGAGCCAGTTAGCAGAGCATGAACCGCATCAACAAGCCTTCCGCCGCAGTCTGTCTCGCCTTTTGGGCCGCGCTCGCGCTGAGCGGCTGCGGCGCGGCCACGCCCGCCGAGGAACCGCCGCTGGCCGGGGCTGCGATCGGCGGGGATTTCACGCTGGTCAACAAGGCCGGGGCCGAGGTGCGCTGGGGCGACTTTGCGGGCAAGTACCGGGTGGTCTATTTCGGCTATACCTACTGTCCCGATGTCTGCCCGACCGACATGCAGCGCGTGGCGCAGGGGTTGAAGGTGCTGAAAGGCCAGGATGCGGCCAAGGCGGACAAGATCGTGCCGATCTTCATCTCGGTCGATCCGGAGCGCGACACGCCCGCCGTGGTCGGCGAATTCGCCGCCGCCTTCTCGCCCGACATCATCGGGCTGACCGGCACGCCCGCGCAGGTCGATGCGGCGGCCAAGGCCTTCAAGGTGTACCACGGCAAGGGCGAGACCCAGCCCGGCGGCGGCTATCTCGTCGATCATTCGAACGTCGTCTACCTGTTCGGCCCGGCGGGCGAGCCGATCGCCACGCTGCCGGTGGACAAGGGCGCGGACGCCGTGGCGGCGGAACTCAGCCGATGGGTGAGCTGAGGGAGCGCTTCTGGGAGCTGCCGCTGGGCGAGCTCAACCGGCCCGAATGGGAGGCGCTGTGCGACGGCTGCGGGCGCTGCTGCCTGCACAAGCTGGAGGACGAGGACACCGGCGAGGTGATCGACACCAACATCGCCTGCCGGTTGCTCGACACCGGCACCGCGCAGTGCAGCGATTATCGCAACCGCAAGGCCTTCGTCCCCGATTGCCTGCGCCTGACTCTGCGGATCGTCGAGCAGGTGAGCTGGCTGCCGCAGACCTGCGCCTACCGGCTGCGCAACGAAGGCCGGCCGCTGCCGGGCTGGCATTACCTCCTCTCGGGCGACCGCGACGCGGTGCGGCGCGCCGGCGTCTCGATCGTCGGCCGGGTGGTGAGCGAGGTGGATGCCGGGCCGATCGAGCACCACATCACCCACTGGCCCGACGTGCGCCGCGACTGGCGCCAGGACGGGGAGGCCGGCTGATGATCGACTGGCTGCGCGGCGCCTCGGCCCGCAAACCCCTCGATACCAAGATCGACCTCGGCGGCACGCCTGTCCCGATCGTTCTGAAGCGCCTGCACAATGCGCGCCGGCTGACCTTGCGGCTCGCGCCCGATGGCTCGGAGGTGCGCATCACCCTGCCGGCTTGGGCCGAGGGGCGCGAGGCGATCGCCTTTGCCCATGCGAGGAAGGGCTGGCTCGCCGAACAGCTCGCACGGATGCCGCGCCGCGCCGCGCCCGCGCCGGGGGGAGAGGTGCGCTACCGGGGCCGCACGCTCCGGCTCGAATGGGACGCGCGCGCGCCGCGCCGTCCGGCGATCGTGGGCGACAGTTTGCGGATCGGCGGGCCGGAAAGCGGCCTCGAAACGCGGCTCAAGCGCTGGCTCGAAAGCGAGGCACTGGCCCTCGCCGAGGCCGACATGCGCGAATATTGCGCGGCGGCCGGGCTCGATCCCGTGCCGATCGGGCTGACCCGCGCGCAGCGGCGCTGGGGCTCGTGCTCGGACAAGAGCCGCATCCGCATCAACTGGCGGCTGGTGCAGGCGCCCGACTCCGTGCGCCGGTCCGTGGTCGCGCACGAGGTCGCGCATCTCGTCCACTTCGACCACAGCAGCGCTTTCCACGCGCTGCTGGGACGCATCTTCGAAGGCGAGATCAGCGCCGCCGACCGCTGGCTGAAGGAGCACGGGCGCGGGCTCTACGCCAGCTTCGGCTGATCTCAAGCATCTGGCGTTCGCCGCCCACGCGCCTATATTGCCGCTCATGCCCGCCAACCCGCCCCGCCAGCCACTGTCGAAGTCGCTCTCCAAGTCGCGCTTCAACCCCGCACCCGGCTTTGCCGATCTGTGGAACGAGCTCCGGCGGCCCAACCCCTATCGCTGGCCGATCCTCGCCCTGTCGGTGCTTCCGGTCGCGGGGATCCTCGCCTGGGCTTTCGACCAGCAGTATTACGGCGAGCCCGAGCGGCCGCGGATCGAATACATCACCACGCTCGAGGACGGGCGCAGCGATGCCGAGATCGCCGCGGAGAACCGCGCCAATCAGGAGATCAAGGACCTGCGCGCCGCCGAGGAAGCGCGGATCGCGGACGAGAAGCGCAAGATGTACAAGGCGCTGGGCGCGGCGACCGGGATCGACGTGGACTCGATGGAGCGCAAGGCCGATGCCGAGCGCGCCGCTGCCGAGGCCGCGGCGAAGAAGCGCCTCGAGCAGGCCGAAGCCCGCGCTCCCGCACAGACGAGCCCCGAGCAATAGCCGCCAGCGCTTCCCCCGCCGACCAGGACTGGATGGCCGCCGCCGCGCGGCTCGCCTCCCGCGCGCGGCCGCTCTCCCGCCCCAATCCCGGCGTCGCCGCGCTGCTCGTGCAGGAAGGCCGCGTGATCGCGCGCGGCTGGACGCAGGCCGGCGGCCGGCCCCATGCCGAGGCGATGGCGCTGGCGGGCATCGACCCGCAAGTGCTCGCGGCCTCGACGCTCTACGTCACGCTCGAACCCTGCGCCCACCAGTCGGAGCGCGGCCCGTCCTGCGCCGACCTGATCGTGGCCGCCCGTCCCGCCCGCGTCGTCGTCGGCCAGCGCGATCCCGATCCGCGCACGGCAGGCGCGGGGCTGGCGCGGCTCGAGGCGGCTGGCATCGCGGTGCGCCTGCTCGACGACGCGGCCTCGGCGGCGAGCCTTGCAGGCTTCCTCACCCGCCAGCGGCTCGGGCGTCCGTGGGTGACGCTGAAGCTCGCCATGTCGCTCGACGGCTGCATCGCGCTTGCCGACGGGACCAGCCAGTGGATCACCGGCGAGGTCGCGCGCGCCCATGTCCATGCAGCCCGCGCGCAGCACGACGCGATCCTCGTGGGCGGCGGCACGTGGCGCGCCGATGCACCCCGGCTCGACGTGCGCCTGCCGGGGCTGGAGGACCGCTCGCCGCGACGCGTGGTGCTGACCCGAGGCGCCGCGCCGGAAGGAACCACCGCCCTTCCGTCGCCCGAAGCCATCGCGAGCCTCGAAGGCGTGCAATATCTCTATGTCGAAGGCGGGGCCGAGACCGCCGCCGCCTTTCTCGCTGCCGATCTGGTGGACGAGCTCCACCTCTACACCGCCCCGCTCCTGATCGGCGACGGCAGGCGGGCCCTGGGCGCGCTCGGCCTCGCCAATCTCGCCGAGGCGCATGGCCGCTGGCACTGCGGGACACGCCGCCAGCTTGGCAGCGACAGCTTCGCCGCCTATCTGCGGACCCGATAACACCTCAAGGACACACCCCCATGTTCACCGGCATCGTCACCGCCATCGGCACCATCGCCGCCGCCGAGCAGCGCGGCGACCTGCGCCTGCGTATCAACGCCCCGCTCGATCCGGCACGGATCGACATCGGCGCCTCGATCGCGTGTTCGGGCGTGTGCCTCACCGTGGTCGAGCGCGGCGGGACGGCCGGCGATGCCTGGTTCGACGTCGACCTGTCGGGCGAGAGCGTCAGCCGCACCGTGCCCGGCATGTGGGAGGCGGGCGCGCGCCTCAACATCGAGCCTTCGCTGCGATTGGGCGACGAGCTCGGCGGGCACATCGTCACCGGCCACGTGGATTCGGTGGGCGAGGTGGTGATGGTCGGCCATGAGGGCGATAGCTGGCAGGTCGCGATCCGCGCCCGCGCCGAGATGAGCCCCTTCATCGCGGAAAAAGGCTCGATCACCGTCAACGGCGTGTCACTGACGGTCAACAACGTGCGCGACCGCGAGGACCGCACCTGCGACTTCCTGCTCAACATCATCCCCCACACCGCCGCCGTGACCACGCTGGGCAGCCTTGCCGAGGGTGACCGGGTCAACCTCGAGATCGACGTGCTGGCGCGCTATCTCAAGCGCATGCAGAGCCTCGCCGCGCGCTAGGCGGCAGGCGCAAGCCTCAACCGACGTTGAAGCTCACCTTGCCGCTCATCGCGTGGCCGTCCGCCGCGCTCGCCTTCCAGCGCACGTCGTAGCTGCCCCTGGGCAGGGGCTTGGCCAGCGTCAGCGTCAGGGTCTTGCCATCGGCCGACCAGGCGGGGGTGAAGTTCTTGATCGGCATCTCGCCGTGATCGGGCATCCCCGGCATCGCGGTCATGATGATGCTGGCGCTCGCCTTGGCGGGATCGACCTTCTCGCTGAAGGTCAGCGTGATGGCCTTGGTCGCCTTGGCGGTCGCGCCCGCCGCCGGGGTCGAGGCGCTGAGCTGGACATGGGCCGAAAGCGCAGCGGGGGCGAGTGCGGTCAGGGCGAGGGCGGCGAGGAAAGCAGGGATACGCATTGAGGGGTACGTCCTTCGTGTTGTCAGAACCAGAATCGGATGCCGGCGATGAAGCTCGTGGCGGAAGGGTCCTGCCCGAGCAAGCGGGCGTAATCCGCACCTTGCCCGGTCCGCCATGAATGCTCGATGCCAATATAGGGCGCGAATTCGCGGGCGATCTCGTAGCGCAGCCTTGCGCCGACCTCGATGGAGTCGAGGCCTGCGCCGATGCCGAGCTGCGGAATATCCTGCGCCGACAGGTTCGCCTCCACGCGCGGCTGGAGGATCAGGCGCTGGGTGATGCGCTGGTCGACCTCGGCTTCGATGCGCGCGGTGAGGTCGCCGCGGGTGCTGAGGAACAGAGCGGCATCCACCTCGAACATGTAGGGCGCAAGGCCCTGAATGCCGATCACCGCGTGGGTGGTCTCCGGCCCGGCGAAATCCTGCCGGATGCCGGCCTGAAGGTCCCAGAACGGGCGGATCGCCTTGGAATAGAGCGCCTGAACCTCGGCCTCCTCGGGGCGCCCGCCCCATTCGCCCTCGCCTTCGGACTTCAGCCACAGGCGGCTGGTCGGCGTGCCGTACCAGCCCTGCACGTCCCAGAGGTAGGCGTCGCTGCCGTCGCGGACCTGCGTCTCCAGCCGCTCGGCCTGCAGCCAGAGCAGCGGCATGTTGCCGTGCATCTGCTTGAGCTCCGCACGCGAGGGCGCCATCGCCGCCGCGCCCCAGATCGCGTCGGCGGCGCGCGGAGGCCCGCTGCCGGCCTCGGGCGGGGGCGGGGTTTCCATCTCCGGTCCGGGCGAGGCGTGTTGTTCCTCGCCGGTGCCCATGTCGTGCCCGGCGTGGGGATCCTTCGCCGGAGCGGGCATGGTGTGCCCGGCATGCGGGTCCTGCGCAGCAAGCGGCGCGGCTGCGGTCAGAGCCAGGAGGGGAAGGAGCGCCCTCATGTGCCCGGCCCCATCACTGTCACGGTCTGCATCATCCCGCCGTGCATGTGGTAGAGCAGGTGGCAGTGGAACGCCCAGTCCCCAGGCGCGTCGGCGGTGAGGTCGAAGGTCGCGCTCGCGCCCGGCTGGACGATCACCACGCTCTTGCGCGGTTGCTTCGCGGGGCTCGCACCATTGACGAGGGTGAAGAACATCCCGTGCAGGTGGATGGGGTGCGCCATCATGGTGTTGTTGACGAGCTTCACCCGCACCCGCTCGTTGTTGGCGAAACGGATCGGTGTGTCGCTGACGGCGGAGTACATCTCGCCGTCGAAGGACCACATGTAGCGTTCCATGTTGCCTGTGAGGTGCAGTTCGAGCAGCCGCGAAGGCTCGCGCGTATCGGTGTTCGGCTCGAGCGCGGCGAGCATCCGGTAATTGAGCACCCGGTGGTCCACATCGCGCAGGCCGAGCCCCGGGTCACCGAGCTTGTCGACCGGGTTCATCGAAACCATGTCGATCCCTGGGCCGACCTTGACGTCGGGCGGCAACAGCAGCGTGTCGCGCATCTTCATGCCCGCCATCGAGTGTGCGCCGTCGCCGTGGTCCATACCCATGTCGCCCATGTCGAGCAGCGGAGGCTTGCGCAGCGGCGGAATGGGGGCACGCGCGCCCGGGCGGCTCGCAAGTGTCGCGAGCGCCATGCCGGAGCGGTCCATGCTCTCGGCAACGATCGTGTAGGCCTCGGCGCGCGGCTCGATGATCACGTCGTAGGTCTCGGCGGTGCCGATCTGGAATTCGTCGACCTCGACGGGCGCCACGTTCTGGCCGTCGGCCGCGATCACCTTCATGGGAAGGCCGGGAATGCGGACATTGAAGAAGGTCATCGCCGAACCGTTGATGACCCTGAGGCGGATGCGCTCGCCCGGGTTGAAGAGGTATTCCATCCCCTCCTTCGGCCCGCGTCCGTTGGCGAGGTAGGTGTAGGTGCTCCCCGTGACATCGGCGATATCGGTCGCGGGCATGCGCATTTCGGCCCACATCCGGCGGTCGGCGGCGGAGAGCGGATAGTCATCGCTCCAGCTGGTCTGCTGGTAATTGAAGAAGCCCTCGCCCTTGCGCAGGCGGTCCATGATCCGGTGGGGATGGAGCGGGGTGAACTCGCTGAGCAGCAGGATGTAGTCGCGATCGTATTCCGCAGGCTCGGCGCCCGCGGGATCGATGATCAGCGGGCCGTAATGCCCCTGCTGTTCCTGCAGGCCGGAATGGCTGTGATACCAGTAGGTGCCGGACTGGCGGACGGGGAACTCGTAGGCGAAGGTCTGCCCCGGCTTGATACCCGGAAAGCTGATCCCCGGCACGCCGTCCATGTGGAACGGCACCAGCAGCCCGTGCCAGTGGATCGAGGTGTCCTCGGCAAGGTTGTTGGTGACATTGAGGCGGACGGTCTCGCCCTCCTTGAGGCGGACGAGCGGCCCCGGGACCGCGCCGTTGACGGCAACCCCGTGGCCCTTGCGCCCCTGCACCACCCGCATGCCCTCGCCCACGGCGAGGTCGATCACCGCGCCCGACACCTCGTCGAAGCCGACGCGGATCGGCACAGCACCGCGCGCGGAGTGCATCGAATGCCCCTGTGCCCAGGCAGGCATGGCGGCGAAGCCGGCAGCGGCCCCGGCCGTGCGGACAAAGCCGCGGCGTGTCAGTCGGGAAAGGGTCATGGTGTCCTATACGCCCCGCGCACGGGTCTGGTTGCCGGACGGGGCGGGTTTGGCCGGAATGCTGAAGGCGCTGAGGATCGGGCATGGGCCCTCGCCGCCATGCGCGCAGTCTTTGACGAGATCCTTGAGCGCCGCGCGCATCGTCCTGAGCGTCGCGATCTTCTCGTCGATTGCGGCGATGCGTGCCTCGGCGAGCGAGCGCGCGGCGGCGCGGTCATCACTCTCGAGCCCCAGCAGGATCGCGATCTCCTCCAGCGTGAAGCCCGAGGTCTGCGCCGCGCGAATCGAGCGCAGCCGTTCGAGATCCGCAGCGGAATAGCGCCGCGCGCCCGCGCTCCGCGGCGGCTCGGCAAGCAGCCCGCGGCGCTGGTAGAAACGGATCGTCTCGACAGAGACACCTCCTGACCGTGCCAGATCACCGATTTTCATCATCACCTCTTGAAACCGTACCATAGTACGGGACCTACATACGGTTCTCCAGCCAGTTTTCAAGGGAACAAATGCCATGAATTCCGCACCCAGGACCGCCGTTCTTCACCGCATGGTGATGCCGGGGCACACCTGCCCCTACGGCCTCAAGGCGCGCCATCTGCTGCGCAAGCAGGGGTACGCGGTCGAGGATCACCACCTCACCACACGCGAGGAGACCGACCGCTTCAAGGCCGAGCACGGCGTCGCCACCACGCCGCAGATCTTCATCGATGGCCAGCGCATCGGCGGCCATGACGACCTGCGCCGCTACTTCGGCCTCATGGTCGCCGACCCTGCCGCCACCAGCTACCGCCCGGTGATCGCCCTGTTCGCGATGACCGCACTGATGGCGCTCGCGGCAGGCTATGCGGCGGACGGCATGATCATGCCGATGCGCGTCATCGAATGGTTCATCGCCTTCAGCATGTGCGTGCTGGCGCTGCTCAAGCTGCAGGACGTCGACAAGTTCGCGACGATGTTCCTCAATTACGACCTGCTCGCCATGCGATGGGTGCCCTACGGCCGGATCTACCCCTTCGCCGAAGGGCTGGCGGGTGTGCTGATGGTGGCCGGCGCACTGCGCTGGCTGTCGATACCCATCGCGCTGTTCATCGGCACGGTGGGCGCGGTGTCGGTGTTCAAGGCGGTCTATCTCGATCGCCGCGAATTGAAGTGCGCCTGCGTCGGCGGCAGCAGCAACGTGCCGCTCGGCTTCATCTCGCTGACCGAGAACCTGATGATGGTGGGCATGGCGCTGTGGATGCTGTGGGGGACGTCCGTCTAGTTCGCCCCCCTGGCCAAGCGCCCGGCGGTGGAGGCGATCAGCCGCCCGGGTTGGCCGCGCTCAGCCGGATGAACGGCGCGCGCAGGTCAGCCGGGCTAGCCGCCTCGAGCGCACCTGCCGCGACATCCTCGGCCGACCAGAACAGCGACGGCGCCGTATCGTCGAGCATCGCCCAGTTGGGGAACAATCGCTCGCCCATGTCCTCGCTCAGCAGCAGTTCGACATTGGCGTGGCGATCGTCCTCGCAGATGCGCGCATAGAGCGCATCGATCGCATCGGCGGGGCCTTCGATCAGTTGGAGATAGAGATCATGACGGCAAATCAGTGCCCCGGTGATGCCCATCAGCGGATTGTTGCGCCGGGCGACCGACAGGATCCCCGCCAGCATGGAACGATCGAAGCCGAAAGGCTGCGAGCGATAGATGATGCGCTTTTCGATTGGAGGCTCCCCGCGTGACGTGATGTGCGTGAAGCTACGCGAAAGCGGGCGCGGGGGATAGCGGCGTGTTTTGCGTTCGCTCCGCCTACGGTCGCCACATCTCAGGTCGCGAGGATCGCCGGTCCGATCAGCCCCATCCACAAGGCCATTCCCGCAACCCCGCCGACGAGCGCGGATGACAAACTGGCGATCCGGCCGGCCGGCATCGGCCGCGTCATCGTCCAGAGCCAGTACGCCAGCAGGGCGCAGAACTGAATCGCCACCAGCCATACAGGCGAAAGGCCGAGAGCGGTTGCGGCGTTGTATTCATCGAAGTTGGGCGCGCCCTGAAACGCGGTGCCATCGAACCACGCCTTGGCCACCCAGAACAGGTAGGTCCCGCCGACCAGAAAACGGATGGGCGCGGTAATCGCCAAAGCGAACGCCCATAGCGAGCGAGGTCGGCTGGTCAGGCCCCATGCAGCGATTCCCATCAAGGCGATCGTCACGAGCGGGCCCGCCGATGCCTGCAATGCCACGGCCGTATCTGCGGCCAATCCGATTTCCGGCCCACCCGACACGCTTCCGGGGTTCATCCGAACGGGAAAACCCAGTCCGAGTCCGACACAAAAGTGGCCCAGTTCGTGGAGGATTATGGCCGAGGGAGCCAGCAGAGCGCCCCAGCCCGCCAGAGCAAGGAGATCCCGCCAAGCCGGGCGCCGCGCGCGGGCTGCATTGTCGGTATCCAAGTGCCATCCCCCTGGTCGGTGCCCATCCGGAGTATTACTGGCAGGCTGGGATTGCGCAACGGCGACCTTCGGGCCGATCGGGGCGACTATGCGATGCTCACCTCGCCAGCGGACCTTCCGCGAAGTCCTTGCGCGTGATTGCATAGGTCAGGTGCGGGATCACCTCGCCCCCTGCCATGATCCGCTCCTCGCGGCGGTCGGTCAGCCGGGCGCCGATCTTCTCCAGTGCGCGGCGCGAGCGGGTGTTGGTTTCGCCCACCAGAAAGCGCACTTCCGCGACGCTGGCCAAAGCATGGGCCAGCATCAGGCGCTTCATTTCGTGGTTGTATCGCCCGCCCCAGTGCGAGCGGGCAAGGAAGGTCCAGCCGATCTCGACCGAACCGCCGTTCTCCTCCTCGAGCCCCTGAAATCGAGACGATCCGATCACCCTGCCGGTTTCGGCGTCGATCGCCACCAGCGCGCCCTTGTTCGCCAGCGCGTCCTCGAAGAAGGCGCGGAACACCGGCTCGCGCCAGCGGTCATGCGCTGGGTGCTGCTCCCAGATCAGCGGATCTGATGCGACTGCGAAGAGCGCGTCCCAGTCGTCCGGGCGGAGCGGGCGCAGGCGGACATGCTCGCCCTCCAGCACCGGCTGGCGGCCGAGCATTGCCGTTACTGCGCCACCGCCGCCAGCGCGGCGATGAACTTGGGCAGGTTCGAAGGGGTGAGCCCTGCGATGTTGATGCGGCCCGAGGCGGCCATGTAGATGCCGTGCTCCTCGCGAAGCGTGGCGACCTCCTCCTTGGTGATCGGCAGCATCGAGAACAGCCCGTTCTGCGTGCCCAGCGGGGTGAGGTCGACCCGCCCTGCCGTGCCCGCCGCCGCAAGGGCATCGCGCACCTCGCGCATCCGCGCGCGCATCGTATCGAGCTCGGCGAGCCACAGCCCGGTCAGTTCGGCATCGTTGAGCACGATCCGCACCGCCGCGCCGCCGTGATCGGGCGGCATCGACCATGCCGCGCGGGCCAGCGCATTGGCGTTGGAGAAGGCGGTATCGAGGTCGCCCGGCTCCTTGGACATGACGTAGAAGGCGCCGACGCGGTCGCGGTATTGGCCGAAGTTCTTGTCGCAGCTATGCGCGACGAAGGCTTCCGGCACGGCGGCGAGCACGGCGCGCATGCCGGCCGCGTCCTCCTCCATGCCGTGGCCCAGGCCCTGATAGGCGGAATCGATGATCGGGAAGGTGCCGCTTTTAGCGAAAGCTGCGGCGATCGCGGTCCACTGGTCGGCGGTGTAATCAATGCCGGTCGGGTTGTGGCAGCAGGCGTGGAGCAGCACGGCCTCGTCCGGGCCCGCGCCGTTGATCGCGGCCAGCACCGCATCGAGGTTCGCCGTGCCGTCGGGGTTGGCGTGTTCGAAGGGGGCAAGCTCCAACCCGAGATCGGCGAGGATCTGCGCGTGGTTCGGCCAGCTCGGCACGCCCATGTGGACGCGGCGGACGCCCGCCTTCTGGGCCATCGCAAGAGCGAGGCGGACGGCGCCCGTGCCGCCGGGGCTCTGCATGCCCTGAACGCGCCCGCCCATCGTGGGGTCACCCGCGCCGAAGATGTATGGCATCAGCGCGGTGACAAAGCCCATGTCGCCTTCCGGGCCGAGGTAGGACTTGCTCTCCTGCGTGTCGACAAGGCGTTGCTCGGCCGCCTTGATCGCGGCGAACACCGGGGTCGCGCCGTCTTCGGTGCGGTAGACGCCCACGCCGAGGTCGATCTTCTCGGCGCGCGGGTCGGCAGCGTGGAGGCGGATCAGGGCGAGCAGCGCGTCGGGCGCCTGGGGGCTGAGTCGGTCAAGCATGGCCGAGCGCAATGCCGCCCCGCCCCGTTCGCCGCAACAGCGATTTCGCTTGGTTGCTCAGAAAGGCGTGCTCAGAACGGCACCCACTTCTGTTCCTTGGAGAACTTCATGTAGCCCGCATTGATCCCGAGCCGCAGCCCTGCGCCGACCCGGATCGGGATCAGCACCACGTCGCCGCGGCGCAGGTAGCTCGCGGTCAGCCCGCCGACGAAATAGGCCTGCCCCTCGCCCGAGGGGAAGCGGTTGAAGAGGGTCTCGGTATCGTAGAGGTTGTAAACCAGCACGAAGGTGTTGCCGGCATTGGCCCCGGCATCGAACCCGATCGACGGCCCGGTCCAGTAGACCTTCTGTTCGCCTTCGACCTTGTGGTGGAGCGTCCCCGAGCCATAGCGCGCGCCGACGATGAACGCCCCGCCCGCTTCGCGCCCGACGATGTAGCCGTTGGGGCGGCCCTGCTTCTTGAGCAGGTCCTCGATCAGCTTGGCGAGGCCTTCTGCACCCTTGCCGAACACGCCTTCGGCCGCACCGATGAGGTCGTCCTCGCCATAGGTTTCGGAGGTCGCGGCGGGCACGGCGTCGGGCAGGGGTGCGGCAGCCGTGGCGGGCGCGGCGTACTCGCTCCAATTGCCGGTCGGGTCGGCGGGGGCCGGTGTCGCGGGGGCAGTGGAGGGGGCGCTCGTCTGCGGCTGGGCAAGGTCGGCGTCGATCCCCTGATCGCTCATGGCGGCATCGGGATCGACTTTCTGAAGATCCTGCGCCGCGACAGGCGCAGTCAGGGCGAGCGCCGCGAAGGCGCCCAGCATAAGACCCGCGAACTTGCGTCCGAGATCAGGGAAACGGGCGGTCATCACGTTCATTATGCGGCCTCTCGCAAGCTCGGTCAGCCCCGGTTCTTTGCGCATCGCAGGAGAATCCTTGTCTCTGGCCCATGCAACCGCTCGTCGCCGGACCGAATCGGATTTGCGACGAACCGTGCCCTCCTGCCGGGGCGAGGCTGAACGCCCGCCGAACCGCGCGCCGCTCCGAGGTGCTGCGCGAGGGGCCGCGGCTTTTTTGTCCGAGCCACCTTGCCGCTGACGCAATGCCCGACTATAGCGCCGCCCTCGCAGCCAAGCGTTGTGCCCGGAGACGTGGGTGAGTGGCTGAAACCAGTTCCCTGCTAAGGAACCGTACTCTATCAGGGTACCGAGGGTTCGAATCCCTCCGTCTCCGCCACCTTTGCCCGAAATCGAAGCAGCATGTGCTGTGTCCCAGGCGCGCTGCGTCGATCGCTCGTGAGCGCCCGCACGGGCGCGCAAGGCATGCTCAGGCTAGTCGCGCAGCAACCCTGGCACAGCCAGAGCTTCCGCAAGGCCCGAGAGCGCGGCCGCAAGCGTCGCGCGTTCCTTGGCGAAACAGAAGCGCACCAGATGTGTCTCCGGCGCACCCGCGTAGAAGGCCGAGACCGGGATAGCGGCGACGCGCGCGTGATCGATGATCAATTCGCAGAACTGCGTGTCGGGGATCGTGATGCCGGAGGCCCGAAGGTCGACCGTGACGAAGTAGGTCGCCGCGCTGGGCAGCACCGCGAGGCCGATTGCCGCGAGCCCCTCGGTGAGAAAATCCCGCGACGACTGGTGTTCGCGGCAGGCGGTGGCGATCCACGCGTCCTGGCTGTCCAGCCCCTCGGCAATCGCCCATTGCAGGTTCGGCGGGGTGGTGAAGGTGAGGAACTGGTGCGCCTTGGCGAGCACCCGCGCGAGCGGCGAGGCGGCGCACATCCAGCCGACCTTCCAACCCGTCAGCCCGAAGATCTTGCCCGCAGAGCCGATCTTGACGGTGCGCTCCTCCATCCCGGGGAAGCTCATCAGCGAGCGGTGCGCCGCGCCGTCATAGACCAGCGCCTCCCAGACCTCGTCGCAGATCGCGATGATGTCGTGTGCAATGCAGACCTCGGCGAGAAAGGCGAGGTCAGCTTCGGCGGCGCGCGTGCCCAGCGGGTTGAGGGGATCGTTGACAACGCACAGGCGCGTGCGCGGACCGATGCTGGCGGCCAGCTGCGCCCGGTCGATCCGTCCCGAGGGAAGGGTCAGGCGCACGGGCCGCGGCGTGCCTCCGGCCCGCAGCACGAGCGGAAGATAGGCGTCATAGAGCGGCTCGAACAGCAGCACCTCGTCGCCAGGGGCGATCAGCGCGAGCAGGCTCGCCGCCAACGCCTCGGTCGCGCCGGAGGTGACGACGATCCCGTCCGGGTCGAGCGCGAGGCCCTGCTGCCGTCCGTACCAGCGTGCGACCGCCGCGCGCAGCTCGGGCAGGCCGCCAGAGGGCGGATACTGGTTGGAACGCTCGTGCAGCGCCGCAGCGGCTGCGGCGATGACGGTTTCGTTGCGCGGCCCGTCGGGAAAACCCTGTCCCAGGTTGACCGCACCGGTCGCCCGGGCACGCGCGGACGTCGCCTCGAAGATGGTGGTGGGCATGTCGCGGAAGATCGGGTTCATGGGCCGGGGCTTTCTCCTGACAGGCTGGATACCATGCAACGCGCAAGCCTGCGTACGCCCGCTGCCGGTCCCGGTATCATAGATCGACACGCAGCTCGGCGAGCATGCGCCGGCTGGTGGAATACTGGAACGCCCCGTTGGAGCCGACCTGCCAGCCGTAATCGTTGAACAGGTTGGCGAGCTGGACGCGCAGCAGTGCGCGGGTCGAGCTGACCGAGAAGCGGTATCGCAGGCCGATGTCGAGCGTCTCACGCGGCGGCGCGGACAGGCTGTTGGGCACATTGCCGACCCGCGCCGAGAAGCTCTCGGCGGTGACGTCGAAGGACAATGGGCTCGTGCCCTGCGCCAGTCGCCAGTCGAGCGTGGCGATCGAGCGCCGGCGGATCGAACCCACCGGACGCGCGCCGATCGCGCCTTCGTCGACGAGCACCCCGCTGATTTTCGGATCGAGCAGCGCCGTGCCGAGCACCACGGTCACGCCCGGGCGCAGCGCCCCGGTCAGCGAGATCTCGGCGCCCTTGCTCGCCGAGGCGCCGAGATCCCGGTACAGCAGGTCGTTGTCGAGGTTGTAGTAGGGCTTGCGGATCCGGAACACGCCGGCGACGAGGCTGAGGTTGCCGGCAAGACCGTAACGCAGGCCGAAATCGACCTGGCTCGTCCTGATCGCGGGGGGAATCGTGCCACGGTTGCTGGCGTTCTGGGGCGCGGCGGCCACTTCCTCGAAGCCGCGCACATATCCGCCGTAAACCGACAATCTCGGGTTGATCGTGTAATTGCCGGTGACGCTCCCGGTCACCGGCTGGCTGCGCGTCGCGGTGATCAGCCCGGCGCTGACGAAGTCGATCGTCTTCCTGTAGCGCGAACCGGAGATAGCCGCATCGAGCAGGAAGCGCCCGGGCCGCGTCAGCGTGTAGGCAAAGCCGAGCGTGGCCTGCGAGGAGGTGTCGGTGTCATCGACACCGAGTGCGATCGCGGGCCTGGGCCGCTCGTCGGCGAAGGCCAGCGTGCTCGGACCCAGCGCAATGCGCTGCACCCCGCCGAACCGCCGGTCGCCGCTGCGCCCGCGCAGGCTGAGCGTCAGCCGATGCACAAGCGGCCCGTGGTCGAAGGCCCGCGCGACGCGGATCTCTCCGGAGAGCGTGCGATCGCGGTTGTTGCCATCGACCACCATCACCCGGTTGGCCACTGTGCCGTCGGGACGCAGGCCCGCAAAGAGGTCGGTGAAATTGGCGTCCACCCGCCGCTCGGCGCGGAACAGCCCGGCATCGATCTGCCAGTCGCGGAGCGGCAGGTGGGCGAGACCGCCATAGACCACTTGCGAATTGTCGCGCTGGGCCCAGCTCTGCCCGATCGTCTCGCGGCGCTTGATCCGCGGGGGCAGGTAGTCGCCGCCCGGGAAGATCGAGGGCGCGGCCTCGTCGTCATAGGTCCGGGTGCGGCCCCAGAAGCCAACCACGCTGGCCCCCGCGTACGGCTCCCAGGCGAGCCCGCCCGAGGCGACCCACGATCTGAAATCGCCCCCCTCGTGCCGGTTCTGGCTGCGCACCGTCCCGCCCAGGTAGGTCCTGAGGCCCGGTGCCACTTCGAAGTTGCTGTCGACACTCGCGACAAGCGACCCGAATTGCCCCCGCTCAAGCAGGACCGTGAACTGATCGGCATCGGCTGATGCGGAAAGGTCGAAATCGACAATCCCTGTCGGAGCGGGAAAGGGATAGCCCTGCGCGGCGATCCCCACGCGCACCCTGCTGCCGCGGATCAGACGATTGGGCAGGCGATCGACGGGTGCGAAGTACAGCCCCTCGATCCGTGCATTGCCCGCATCGACCGGGGAGAACCCCCGCACGTCCTCGTTGGAGTAAAGGCCGATCCGCTCGTTTCCGACCGACTGGCCGAAGGCATCATTGGCTTTGGTGACGACGTTGTCATCGACCTGCTGGGCGAGCGCCGTCCCGGGAAGCGTGGCCAGAAGGCCTGCCAAGCCGAGGACTTCCCGCCACCGAACACCGCTCATGGTTCCGATCATCCGCCTGTTCATGCCGAACTCGGCATCCAGGGGGGCTTGCCGGGTTCGGGATAGGAAGGCGCTCTTGGCGAACAAACGATCCTGTTGCCACTAGTATCTTCCGCGATGGCGTAACGGCGAATGGTCGGAAAGCCGACTAGCCTCCAGCCTCGTCGCATCGCTGGGGCGGCTCGGGGTGCGTGCGTCCCCGCGCCCCGCTCCGCCTGTCCTATGTGAATGCCGCTCCCAAGGCCCCTCGCCAGCTTCCTGCCTGCCCATGCACAGGAGGACATTCCCATGGCCGAATCCATCAACACCGACGAAACCCGCGAACTGATCGCCTCGAGCAAGGTCGAGGGCACCGCGGTCTACGATCCCGAAGGCGAACGCCTCGGGACCATCACCAACTTCATGGTCGACAAGCGTTCGGGCAAGGCGGAGTACGCCGTTCTGCAGTTCGGCGGGTTCCTCGGGGTCGGGGCCGATTACTACCCGGTGCCCTGGCAGATGCTCAGCTACAGCACCGATCACGGCGGCTATGTGGTCGATCTCGACAAGGACATGCTCGAAGACGCGCCGCGCTACGGCAATGACGATGCGGCGCCGCAATACGACGCCGACTACGACCGCGCGGTCTACACCTATTACGGTGTGACCTACTAAGACAGCTTGCGGCGGCCCCGCTCCTGTTTGCCGGAGCGGGGCCGTCACATTTTCCACAAAGCCTCAGGTCGTCGGGTCGAGCACCTCGGCGACCTTTTCCGTCTTGGGCTTGGGCAGGGCAATCATCGCGAAGATGAACAGCGCGAAGGCGAGGCAGATCGCGTTGGGGATGATCAGCGTCCATTCGCCCTTGAGCAGCCCGAAGGTCGTCCACGAGGCAAAGCTGAGGCAGGTCAGCGCAAACATCGCGAGCGACAACCCCTTGGTCGAACGCTCGCGGATGATCTTCCAGGCCTGCGGCGTGAAGCTCGCTACGGAGGCGCAAGCGCCTACGGTGCCGACGATGGTGGTCCAGTCGAAGCTCATGGCCTCAGCTGCCCACGATGGTGCCGCCATTGGGGTGCAGGACCTGCCCGCTCATGTAGCTTGAGTCCTCGCAGGCGAGGAACAGGAAGCTGGGCGCGACTTCGTTGGGCTGACCGGGGCGGCCCATGGGCACGTTCTGGCCGAAGGTTTCGAGCTTTTCCTCGCTCGCTCCGCCGAAGGGATTGAGCGGAGTCCAGATCGGCCCCGGGGCGACGCCGTTCACGCGAATGCCCTTTTCGGCGAGATTCTGCGACAGCGAGTGGGTGAAGGCGGTGATCGCACCCTTGGTGGCCGAATAGTCGAGCAGCTCATCGGCGCCCTTATACATCGTCACCGAGGTGCAGTTGATGATCGCCGCGCCGCGTCCGAGATAGGGCATCGCCGCCTGCACCATATAGAACATGCCGAACACGTTGGTCTGGAAGGTGCGCTTGAGCTGCTTCTTGCTGATCTCGGTCACCTCCTTGTCGGGGTGCTGCTCGCCAGCATTGTTCACGAGGATGTCGATCTGGCCGAACTTGCGGATCGCAAGGTCGATGATCTCGCGGCAGTGGTCGCGGTCGCCGATGTCGCCGGCGATGGTGACGGCCCGCCCGCCCTCGTCCTCGACCAGCTCGGCGGTGCGCAAGGCGTCCTCTTCCTCCTCGAGGTGCGAAATGACGACGTTGGCGCCTTCGCGGGCGAACAGCACCGCAACCGCGCGGCCGATGCCGCTATCGCCGCCGGTGACGATCGCCACCTTGCGATCGAGCCGCCCCGAACCGGGGTAGCGCGGCTCCCAATCGGGCTTGGGGTCGAGATTGGCTTCGAGGCCGGGCAGGTCGTCTTCTTGGACCTTAGAGACGATCTTGGAGTCGGACATTGGGGCGTTCCTTCTTGGCAGGTGGTGGAGAGGGTCAGGAGAGGGTGACGTCGAGCACCATCATCAGCGCGAGGCCCGCCATCAGCGCGGGGGTAGCCGAGCCATGGGCGATCTGGCGGCGGGTGTGGGGGATGATCTCGGCCATCACGACGAACAGCATCGCGCCCGCGGCAAAACCGAGCGCCCATGGGAGCACCGCGGCCGAGACGCCCGCGACAGCAACCGCGAACGCGCCGCCGAGGGGTTCGACGAGGCCCGTGGCGAGCGCGGCTGCGGCGCAGCGGGCGCGGCTCCAGCCGATACTGGCGAGCAGCGCGGCGACCGCCATGCCTTCGGGAATGTTCTGCAGCCCGATGCCGAGCATCGTCGCCCAGCCGAGCTGCGGGTCGCCGCCCATGAAACTGATGCCGACGGCGGCACCCTCGGGCAGGTTGTGTAAGGTGATGGCGACGACGAACAGCGCGATGCGGCGTTCCTCGGCGACACCCAAGGCTGCCCCGAGCCGCTCGGGCAGGTGCCCGCGTGTCGCAAGACCATCGGCCCAGAAGCCCAGACGGCCCATCGCCAGCGCGCCGAGCCAAACCGCGGCGAGCACGCCGAGCATCGCAAAAGCGAGCGATGCTCCGCCTGTCCGCATCTGTTCGTAAGCCGGCAGGATCAGCGAGAACACCGCGGCGGCGATCATCACCCCTGCGGCAAACCCGATCAGCAGATTCTGCCGCCGCACGTCGGGCGCCCCCGAAGCCGCGACGAGCAGCCCGCCGATGCCCGTCAAGGCACCGGCGAACAGGCTCGCCGCGATCCCGAGAAGCGCAGCCGACATCATTCGGCGTCGACGGGTGGGCCGGCGGCGAGGTCGACCCCGGTGAGCGGATCGCTGTTCGGGTCAGACGCCGTGCGCAGCATCATGGTTTCCACCGTCTTCATCTGGCTTGCAGGCAGCGCGACCTCGGCCATGCCTTCTCCGCCATCGATCGGACGGCTCATCTGCTCCTCGTCGGTGCGGTCCCACTCGGGGCCGCTATTCCACGGCCCTTCGGTGTCGCCGGGCCCGGTCGAGGCGTTGACATACAGCCTGTCATAGGGAGCCTTCCCCGGCAGGCGGCCCGGAGGGAAGTTGTCGGCGATCGAGTAGAGCGCCTTCTCGAAGCTCTTCTGGTGCGCGATCTCGCGGGTCATCAGGAAGCCGAGCGCGTCCTTGATGCCCGGATCATCGGTGATCGCGATCAACCGCTCGTAGATGATCTTCGCCCGGCTTTCGGCCGCGATGTTCGAGCGAAGGTCACAGGTCGGATCGCCGCGCGAGTCGATATACGCTGCAGTCCAGGGCACGCCCGAGGAGTTGGTGAGCGCCGGACCGCCGCCATAGAGGATCGCCTGGGTGTGGCTGTTCCCGCCCGCGGTGAGCGACCTGTAGAGCTCCGCTTCCTCGAGCGCCGCCTCGGCAAGGTCGCCCTTGGCGCCCTTGTTGAGCATCGCGACGATCGAGCCGATCACCTCGAGATGGCTGAGTTCCTCGGTGGCGATGTCGAGCAGCATGTCCTTGCGGCCCGGGTCCTCCTCGGCCAACCCTTGCGTGAAGTAACGCATCGCTGCGGCGAGCTCACCGTCAGGTCCGCCGAACTGTTCGAGCAGCAGCGACGCGAGCGCCGGGTTCGGCTCGTCCACGCGGACGGTGTATTGCAGGCGCTTGTTGTGGCTGAACATGAAGCAGGTTCCTTATTTGCGACCGCTCGGGCGCGGTCTCGGACAGTCTGTTAGCGGTGGTTGTTGCGGCCGTGCTCAGATGAAGTCTGGCCGACCAATGTCCGCATCCGTAGCCAGCCAATCACACCAACAACTAGCGGTACGCCGAGTATCCAGAACGGTAGAATGGGTCCGATGATAGAAGACATTGAATTGACTCCGCATGGTTTAACAATTGATTGTTCCCCTGCGCTTCCCAAGACTGTGTGAACATCGTCGGATACCCCATAACATGGGTTCCAAACTTGTCGGGTTTGCCGGAAAATCGGCGGGATTCACCTATGTGAGACTGCAGTTGAACCAATCGCGCTAGGCTGAGCTATCGCCCTCGTGCGATGCCGCCTGTCTGGTCCCGGGCAGGCGGCGACCTCGACCCGGAAGGCCTCACATCATGCATCGCCCCACTGAGAATCGCCCTTCGGCCAACCCCGTGCGGCGTCCGGTGATCGTCTGCTTCTCGCATTTGCGCTGGAACCTCGTGTTCCAAAGGCCGCAGCACATCCTCACCCGGCTGCTCGGCCAATTCGACGTCATCTATTGGGAGGAACCGCGCGACGAGGCGGATTGCGACACGGCGTGGGTGGATTGGACCCTGCTCGACGACGGGTTGGTGCGCGCCGAGCCGGTGCTGCCGACCGGCCTCAGCCCTGCCTCCTCCGAAGCGGCGCTGCGGGAGCTGCTCGCGGAGATGCTCGAAGGCGAAACCCGCCCGCTGGTGTTCTGGTATTACACCCCGATGATGCTTGGCTTCAGCTCCGGCATCCGCCCCGATCTGGTCGTCTATGACAACATGGACGAGCTCGCCAATTTTGCCTTCGCGCCCGGGGGCATCGCCCAGCGCGAGGCGACGCTGATGGCGCAGGCCGACATCGTGCTGTGCGGCGGCAAGAGCCTCTACGATGCGCGCCGGACCCGGCACCACAATATCCACTGCGTTCCCTCCGGCGTTGACGTGGCGCACTTCGCGCGCGGTGCCGACGGGCATCCCGATCCTGCCGACCAGGCCGCGATCCCCCGCCCCCGCCTCGGATTCTATGGCGTCATCGACGAGCGCATGGACCTCGCGCTGCTGGGCCGGATGGCGCAGCTGCGCCCCGACTGGTCGTTCGTGATGGTCGGCCCGGTGGTGAAGATCGCGCAAGGCGATCTGCCGCAGGCGAGCAACATCCACTGGCTGGGCGGCAAGAGCTACGCCGAGCTTCCGGCCTATGCCGCCGGCTGGGACGTCGCGCTGATGCCCTTCGCGATCAATGCCGCCACCGAGTTCATCAGCCCCACCAAGACGCCCGAATACATGGCCAGCGGTCTCCCGGTGGTTTCGACCCCGATCCGTGACGTGGTCTCGGGGTACGGCGAGTTCGAAAGCGTGGCTATCGCCGCAGACGCCGACAGCTTTGTTGCCGCTTGCGAGGCCTTCCTTGCAGCGCCTGCCGCAGCCCGCGCGCACTGGCGCAGCGAGGCTCGCGACTGTCTAGCCAGCCAGAGCTGGGACGGGATCGCCGCGCGGATCGAGCGGGAAATCGAGAACGGCTTTGCCGCACGCCGGCGTGCATCCGCAACGCCAAAGACCGTCAAGGGCCGCTCAAAGCGCCACTACGATGTGTTGGTGGTCGGCGCAGGGTTCGCCGGATCGGTCATGGCCGAACGGCTTGCAGCAGGCTCGGGCCGCTCGGTGCTGGTCATCGACAAGCGCGATCACATCGCCGGCAATGCCTTCGACCACAAGGACGAGGGCGGGATACTGGTCCACAAGTACGGGCCGCACATCTTCCACACCAACAGTCGCGACATCCTCGACTATCTGTCGCGCTTCACGAGCTGGCGCCAATACGAGCACCGCGTGCTCGCCGAGGTCGAGGACCAGCTCGTGCCGATGCCGATCAACCGGACGACGCTCAATGCGCTCTATGGGCTTGATTTGAAGGACGAGGCCGAGGCCGAAGCCTACCTCAAGTCGGTCGCGGTCGACATCCCCGAGATCAAGAGCTCGCGCGACACGGTCGTCGCGCAGGTCGGGGTCGATCTCTACGAGAAGTTCTTCGAAGGCTATACCCGCAAGCAGTGGGGCATCGACCCGAGCGAACTCGACAAGTCGGTCGCCGCGCGTGTCCCGGCCCGCACCAACACCGACGACCGCTACTTCACGGACACCTATCAGTGCATGCCCGCGAACGGCTACACGGCGATGTTCGCGGCCATGCTGGACGAGCCGCGGATCACGGTCATGACCGGAATCTCCTATGACGAGCTGCCCGACGACATCACCTGGGATCACCTGGTGTGGAGTGGGCCGATCGACGAATATTTCGGGCATCGGCTGGGCAAGCTGCCCTACCGCTCGCTGCGCTTCGAACACGAGAACCTGAACGTGGAACAGGCGCAACCGGTCGCTGTGGTGAACTATCCCGACTATGACGTGCCCTACACTCGCATAACCGAGTACAAGCACCTCACCGGGCAGGTCGCGCCCAACACCAGCATCACCCGCGAATATCCGGCCGACGAGGGGGACCCCTACTATCCGATCCCCAATGACGAGGCACAGGCAATGTACAAGCGCTACGACGCGCTGGCGCGGGCGCAGCGGGACGTGACCTTCGTGGGGCGGCTCGCGACCTATCGCTACTACAACATGGACCAGATCGTCGGTCAGGCGCTCGCCACATGGCGACGGCTTGATGAGCGCTGGCGGACGGAGGCCCTCGCCGGGTCCGGGGCGGTGGCGGCCGAATGAAGGCCGCCGACGAGCTGACGCAGAACGCCATGGACCGCGTCGCGCCGCCGGCTGACGGCGCGGCGTGGATTCGCTGCGCCCCGGGCTCGCCCTACTTCGAGACCGGGGCGGGCGAGGCGTGGCTGCCGGTGGGGCACAATGAGGCGGTCGCCTGGCCGCGCCTCGCCGGTCTTTACCGTCGCCGCGACGTAGCCCCGGTCGAAGAACACTTCGCCGAACTCGCAAGCTGCGGCGTCAATTGCCTCAGGCTGATGCTCGACTACAGCCAGGTGAGGCATCGCCATCTCGAACATCGCGTCGGCGAGTTCAGCCCGGCGATGGTGCAGATGTGGGACGATCTGATCGCGCTGGGCGAGAAGCACCAGATCCGCTTCCTGCTGACCCCTTTCGACACCTTCTTCATGGTGAAGCGGTGGAAAAGCCACCCCTATTCGCGCCACCGCGGCGGGCCTGCCCGATCGCTCGAGACGATGCTCACCTGCGCGGACACTCGCGCGGCGGTCATCAACCGGATGCTGTTCGCGACCCGGCGCTGGGGGCATAGCCCGGCGGTATTCGCCTGGGACCTGTGGAACGAGATCGACCCCTTCTACGCAGGCGGCGACCTTCAGGCCACGCACGACTTCGTCACCGAACTCTCGGCCGCCTTGCGTGCGGAGGAACTGCGCCTCTACGGACGTGCGCACCTCCAGACAGTCTCGGTGTTTCACCCCAATTTCGTCGCCGCGCCGGCGCTCGGGGAGACAATCTTCCGCCACCCCTCGCTCGATTTCGCGAGCGTGCATCTCTACGAACGCGGCACGCTCGATGCGCCGCGCTCATCGCTCGCCCCTGCGCAGGCGACAGTGCGGCTGATGACCGAGGCGCTGGCCGAATGCCCGCCTGGCCGTCCGGTGCTCGATACAGAACATGGCCCGGTGCACGCCTTCAAGGACCGCCGCCTGACACTGCCCGACAGCTTCGATACCGCCTGCTTCCGCCGCACCCAGTGGGCGCACATTGCCAGCGGCGGCGCGGGTGGCGGAATGCGCTGGCCCTATCGCCATCCGCACATCCTGCTTCCGGAAATGCACGCCGCGCAGCGCATCTTCGCCGATTTCCTGCCACTGATCGACTGGCAGCGGTTCGACCGCCAGCCGCTCGGCGAGCGCCTGACGGTTCACGACTTCGCCGGACTGGCTTGCGGCTGCGGCGACGCAAACCAGGCAGTGATCGCGCTGATGGCAAGCGAGAGCGACGGCGGCACTGCTCGCCACCTCGAGATTACCGGCCTAGCGCCGGGGTGCTACGACGTTCGCCAGGTCAACACCGTCACGGGCGCACGCGAAGATTGTCAGGTAAACACCCGGCAGGACGGCTCGTTGGTGGTGCTGACGATGGGCGGCGTGCAGGATATCGCCTTGGCTATCACGCCCGCACCGGACGGGTGCTGAGGCGCAGCAACTAAGCGAGGGCCCTCAGCCCGATCGTCAGCGCTGCCGCCGCGGCGAGGTTGCGCACCTCGCGGCGCGGCCGCTCGCCGTAGTCGATGCGGTAGACCCAGGACCGCTCCGGCACGGCCGCTGCCACATAGGTGACGCCCGGCCCCTCGTCCTCCTCGGGATCGGAGCTGCCCGCAAAGCCGGTGATGGCGAGCGCCAGCCCGCCACCCGATCGCTCGAGACAGCCTTCCGCCATCGCGCGGGCAACCGGCTCGCTCACCGCGCCTTCGCGTTCGATCAGATCGCCGTCGATCCCGAGCATCTCCTGCTTGGCGTCCTTGGTGTAGGTCACGAAACCGCGATCGAAGCTGTGGCTCAGCCCTTCGATGTCGGTCAGCAACGAGGCGAGGAACCCGCCGGTGCAGCTTTCGGCCGTGACCAGCGAAGTCTCCTTCTGCTCGAGCTTTTCGAGCAGCGCCCTGGCCGCAGCGTGAAGCTGTTCGATTTCGGGCACGGCTCTTGCGGCAAGATCAAGCATCGGCCTGATCACGCCCTCAGCGCGATTGTCTCGGGCGGCGGCAGTGCGCCCGATTTGGCCTGATCCTTGAGTTGCTGTTTCAGCTGCGCCATCTCCTCGCCGATCACCGTAAGGTCGAAATCCGCCTTGCGGACCTGCGCGAAGATGCTGCCGCGCTGACGCTCTTCCTCGTAGACGTGGTGTTCGACCTGCTCCTTGAGCACGCTGACCTTGGCCTCGTAGAATTGGTCGCTGGGCTCGGACTGCTGGAGGGAGAGGATCAGCGCCTTGGCGCTGTCGTGTTCGACCTGCGCCTCGTCCATCATGCTGTCGTCGACGATCGAGCGCACGGCCGGGTAGAAGACCTGCTCCTCGATCAGACAGTGGATGGTAAGCTCCTCGCAGATCTGACGAACGATCTTCTGCTGCACAGACGCGCTGCGGGCGTTCTCGTACTTCTCGAACAATGCCTCGACGGTGCGGTGATCGTCGGCGAGCAGCTGGAGCGCATCGCGTGACTGGGGTTGCTTGGCCATGTTCGGGTTCCTTTGTTGTGCGAACCGGAGCGACTCGTCGCCGTCCACACCCATGAGTGTCGCCCGCACAGCCCAAGGCAGCACACGCCTATGTTAGTGCCTCCAGCCGAGCCCTGCCCCACCACCTGAGCACCGCGCTCCGCGGACCCGCATGAAGGACAACGACGCATGGCAGCCCGCGCCTACTGGTCCGGCCAGATCCGCCTCGCGCTGGTCTCGATCCCGGTCGAGATCTTCTCCGCAACCAAGCCCAGCGCGCAGATCCATTTCAATCAGGTCCACAAGCCCAGCGGCAAGCGCATCGCCTACGAGAAGGTCGTCCCCGGCATCGGTCCAGTGAAGCGCGAGGATATCATCAAGGGCTATGAAGTCGAAAAGGGCGAATACGTCCTGCTCGAGGAGCGCGAGATCGAGGCTGTGAAGCTCGAAAGCAAGCGCACGCTGGAACTCGTCCAATTCGTCGAGGCGCACGAGATCGACCCGCTCTATTTCGAGAAGCCCTACTATGTCACGCCCAAGGACCAGCTTGCGGAGGAGGCCTTCGTGGTGCTGCGCGAGGCGCTGCGGAAGTCGAAGAAGGTGGCACTCGGGCAGCTCGCCTTGCGGGGGAGCGAGAAGCTCGTCGCGCTGAAGCCCTGCGGCAAGGGCATGCTGCTCGAGACGCTGCGCTATGCCGACGAGGTGCGTGCGGGACGTGCCTTCTTCAGCGAGATCGACGATACGGCTCCCGATGCCGAACTGCTCGATCTGGCCACCACCCTGATCGACAAGCGCACAGCGCCCTTCGATGCGGGCGAGTTCGAGAACCGCTATGTGGAGGCGCTGCGGGCGCTGATCGACAAGAAGGCCAGGTCGAAGACTGGCAAGGCGATCATCGAGGATGCAGGCGAATCCGGCCGGGGCGGGAGCAATGTCGTCGATCTGATGGCGGCGCTCAAGAAGTCGGTCGGGACCTCGGGAAGCACTGCGGCCAAGAAGGCCGCTCCTGCCGCGAAGAAGCCAGCAGCCAAAAAGGCAACCGAGACGAAGAAGGCAGCGCCCGCGGCAAAGGCCCCGGCGAAAAAGCCCGCCCCCGCCCGCAAGCGCGCCTGAGCCGATCAAGCCGATGGCCAAGCGCGCCGATCCACTCGCCGACTACAACGCCAAGCGCGACTTTGCGCGCACTGCGGAGCCCAAGGGCAAGCATGATGCGGCGGCCGGCGGGAACACCTTCATGGTCCAGAAGCATGCGGCAACCCGGCTCCACTGGGACTTGCGGCTCGAGGTCGACGGCGTGCTCAAAAGCTGGGCGGTCACCAAGGGCCCTAGTCTCGACCCTTCCGTCAAGCGCCTCGCCGTGCGCACCGAGGACCACCCGCTCGGCTACGCGACCTTCGAGGGCACCATTCCCAAAGGCGAGTATGGCGGGGGCACGGTGATGCTCTGGGACCGCGGCACTTGGGCGCCCATCCAGGGCAAAAGCGCCAAGGATCTGGATGAAGGCCACCTCCACTTCACGCTCGAAGGCGAGCGGATGAAGGGCGAGTGGATGCTGATCCGCCTGAAGGGCCGACCGGGAGAGAAGCGGGAAAACTGGCTGCTCCGGAAGGTGACCGACAAATTTGCGCAGGAAGGCGAAGTGCTGGTCGAGCAGGCATTGACCAGCGTGTCGACGGGCCGTTCGATGGCCGAGATCGCGGCGGGCAAGAAGGGGGAAGCAAAGGCAACCGCCAAAGCCGAGGCGCCTGCGAAGGCCAAGCCAAAGGCCAAAACCAAACGCGCCGGCAAGCTTCCCGCATTCCGAAAGCCGCAGCTCGCCACGCTCGTCGATGCGGTGCCGACCGGCAATGGCTGGATGCACGAGATCAAGTTCGACGGCTACCGCGCGGTGATCGCGGTCAGGCAAGAAGAGGTGAGGGTCTACACCCGCACCGGCCAGGATTGGACCGACAAGTTCCAGCCGCTGGTTGTCGCTGTTGCCGCCATGGACCTGCCGCCCGCCCTTATCGACGGCGAGATCGTCGCGCCGGGCAAGGACGGCAATCCCGATTTCTCGACCCTCCAGAACGTGCTCAAGCGCGGCCACGGGTCACAAGGTCCCGGTGATGCGCTCGAATTCCATGCCTTCGACCTGCTCGAGGTCGACGGCGAGGATCTGACCGGGCTTGCCAACATTGAACGCAAGGAACGCCTCGCCGCGCTGCTCGACGATGCCAGGCCGCCGCTCTATGTCGCCGACCATGTGATCGGCGCCGGGGAGCAATTGTTCGAGGCGATGTGCAAGGCCGGGCAGGAGGGGATCATCGCCAAGGCGATCGACGCACCCTACGCCTCGCGCCGCACGAAAAGCTGGGTGAAGGTCAAGTGCACCCGGCGGCAGGAATTCGTGATTGCCGGCTTCAAGGCTTCCACGGCCCGAGGCCGCCCTTTCGCCTCGCTGCTGCTGGCGCAGAACGAGGGCGGCAAGCTCGTCTACAAAGGCAATGTCGGCACCGGCTTCGGCGGTGACACGATGGCCGACCTAGCCGCCAAGATGAAGCCGCTCGAGCGCAAGACGCCGACGGTGGAGGTCGACCGCCCCGCCGCGCGCGGGGTGACATGGATCAGTCCCAAGCTCGTCGCCGAAATCGCCTTCGCGGAGTTCACCGCCGAAGGTCGGGTGCGCCACGCAAGCTTCCTGGGTCTGCGCTCCGACAAGCCTGCCAAGGCCGTCACACCCGAGCGGCCCGTGGCCATGCCCGAACCTGCCAGCGAAGTCGCGATTTCAAGCCGAGAGCGGGTGATCTTCCCCGAAAGCGGGCAGACTAAGGGTGACCTTGCCGATTATTATGCAGCGGTCGCGCCGCTGATGCTTCCCTTCCTCGGCAACCGGCCGATCAGCCTCGTCCGCTGTCCGCAGGGGCGCGCGCGCAAATGCTTCTTCCAGAAGCACGACTCCGGCGCGCTGGGCGACGCGGTCAAGCACGTGCCGATCCGGGAGAAGGACGGCGGCAGCGAGGACTATCTTTACGTCACCGACGCCCGCGGCATCCTCCAATGCGTGCAGATGGGCACCATCGAGTTCCACGCCTGGGCCTCGCGTGCCGATGCCGTGGAGGCGCCTGATCGCATGATCTTCGATCTCGATCCTGACGAGGGCCTCGACTTCGCGGACGTCAAGCAGGCCGCCCGCGACATCGCGAAGCACCTCACCGACATAGGCCTCGCCAGCGTGCCGATGCTTTCGGGCGGCAAGGGCGTGCACGTGGTCGTCCCGCTCACGCCGGGCCGCCCATGGGAGGAGCACAAGGACTTCGCCCGCCGCTTTGCCGAGGCGCTCAGCCAGGCCGAACCCGACCGCTTCGTTGCGACAATGAGCAAGGCCAAGCGGACGGGCAAGATCTTCATCGACTGGCTGCGCAACCAGCGCGGCGCGACGGCGGTGGTGCCCTATTCCGCACGCTCGCGGGCCGGGGCGCCGGTCGCGGTGCCGGTCACCTGGGACGAGCTCGCGACCTTCGACAATGCCCACCCCTTCTCGATCAGCGATGCCGACGCGCTGATTGCGCGCGCCGCCGCGCCGGCACTCAAGGGCTGGGGTTTCGCCGCGCAGGCGCTGCCCCCACTGTAGGGCGGTCGAAATGCAGGTAATTGCTGTTGAACATCGCGACCCGCTTGAGCCTGTCGAGATCGTTGATCCTTAGCTGCTTGTCCGACAGTTCGATCAGCCTTTCGCGGCGCATCTCCTGAAGCGTGCGGTTGAGGTGGACGAGGCTCAGACCATTGGCTTCCGCCAGATGGTTTTGGGTGATCGGGAAGTCGAAGCTCAACCCTGTCGCCAGTCCCACCGCCGACAGGCGGTAATAGAGCTCGACGAACAAGTGCGCGAGCCGTTCAAGCGGCGAGCGCTGCCCGATCGACAGCAGCCATTCGCGCTGGATGCCGGAGCACACCATCTCGTGCCACAGCAGCGCGCGCAGCAGTTGGGGGCGATCCTCGATCACCGACTGGAATTGCTGCGGCTGGATCTCGAAATAGCGAACGGCAGTCAGCGCCCCGATCGAATGGTCGAGCTCCTTCAGGATGTAGATGTTGAGGTCGCAGAAGTCGCCCGGCAGGAAAAAGCCGACGATCTGCCGCCGCCCGTCAGGCAGATCCTTGTAACGACACGCCCAGCCCGACACGAGCAGGCGCACCACGCTGGGGTTCTCCCCTTCGCGGGCGATGTCGTGCCGGGGATCGCGGATGCAGATCGGGCCTGTCTCCAGCCCCATCAACGCGGCGCGATCCTCCTCCTCGAGCGGCATGTAACGGCCCAGCAGGCGGAACAACGGCTCAATACCCGCTGCGGTCAGTGTCGTCATGTTCGTCACCCTCGGTCGTTTCTCCAGAAGTGAGAGACCGCTCACCACAAAGGCGAACGAGGATACCTGCACACTAACGCAGATTAGCGGCGCGACAGGGTTTCGAGCGGCTGGGGCGTTCCGATCGCAGGACATGGGCCGCCCTGCGGGCCGGAACGCCCCCAACGCGGGTTCAGTAGGTTGCGGGGGGATCGCTAGCCGGGAAGCTCTGGTCACTCGCTTCATCGACTGCGGACCACGAGCTCCGCTGGCCGTCTCGCATCGCTTCCGGGCCAGCATCGCGCACCGGGCTTGCACCGTTATGCGCCTGGTCCGAAGCGAAGGCGGCGGGCCGCCCGGAGCGCCCGCCCTGCTTGCGCTGCGTGAGGACGTAGGCGGCAGCGCCGACGGCGAAGAGGGTCAGGATCATACGCATGGCGGGAGGTTCCTCGGATAGGCGGGCACGGATTCGACCCGCTTTTCAATCCGACAACCTTCCCACCCGAGGGCAAGGTGTTCTTTATCTTGCTTTAGGTCGGGCATGGACTTGCCCTTGGTGCAACCTATGTTAGCCAAAGTTCAGACATGGCAATCTATGCGACGAAGGGGGACAAGGAGCGCATGGCGGACAACCCTTACGATCCTTTCGAGACACTGTTCGGCGCTGCCTTCGACGCCTCGCCCGCGGCTGCCTGCATTCTGGAGCCGATCTACAGCGACGACGGCGGAGTTGCCGACTGGCGGTATCTCGCGGCCAACCGCCGGATCGGCGATCTGCTGGGCCTGCGCGATCCTGTCGGGCAGACTTTGCGGGGCCGCTGGCCGAATGCGTCAGCCGACTGGATGGACGAGTTTGCCGAGGTGCTGACGACCGGAAAGCCGCTGACAGTGGTGCGGGCGGCATCGGAAAGCGGGCAAATCTACGAAACGTCACTCACGCCCTTGCGGTTCGGCGGGGGCAAGGCGGTCATGGCGACGATCCGCGACGTCACCGGCGAGCACCGCGCGCGCGCCGAGCAACGCGAGGCCGATGCCCGCTACAAGCTGCTGTTCGATACCATCGACGAGGGATTCTGCATCGTCGAAGTGCTGTTCGACGAAGCTGGCCACGGCCACGATTATCGCTTCCTCGAGGCCAATGATGCTTTCGTTGGCCAGACTGGCATGGTGAACCCGATCGGCAAGACCATGCGCGAGCTCGAGCCGGACATCGAGGACAAGTGGGCCGAGACCTACGGCCGGATCGCCCTTACCGGGGTCGCAGAGCGGTTCGAGAGCGAATCCCCGGCGATGAACCGCTGGTTCGATGTCTTCGCCTTCCCCATTGGCGAGACCGCGCCCTTTCAGGTCGGCATCCTTTTCGAGGACATCGCGCAGCGCAAGCTTATGGAAGCCGCCCTGCGCCACAGCGAGAACCGGCTGCACACGCTGATCGAGGCGAGCTCCGACCTGATCTTTCGGATGAACCCGCAAGCCACTCTCATGGAGCAGGTCGGCGGCGATGCCCTGCTCGGGGATGTCGGAGAGGAAAGCAACTGGATCGAACGTTTCGTGGTCGAAAGCGACCGCGCCATGGTCGGATCGGTGATTGCCGATGCGTCCGCGCGCCGCGCCCCCTTCCATGTCGAAAACCGGGTGCGCACCGACGACGGGGTTGTGCGCTGGTTATCGTCGCGTGCGGTCCCGGTGCTCGACGACGAAGGGGCGGTCACCGAGTGGTTCGGGATGGCGACCGACATCACAGCCCGTCGCAACGCCGAACAGCAGCTCGCCCACGGAGCGCAGATGCTGCGGGTGGCGAGCGAGATCGGCAAGGTCGCGATGTGGGACTGGAACGTCGAGACCGGCGAGCTGATCTGGTCCGACGAGCATTTCCGGATCGAAGGCTATGAAGTCGGAGAGGTCATCCCGACCTACGAGATCTGGGCCGAGCGGGTGCATCCCGATGACCGCGAGGGCTGCGACACCAAGGTCGCGCAGGCAATGGCCAGCGGCGGTGACTACATCAACGAATACCGCATCTGCCAACGGGGCGGCGAAGTTCGCTGGGTCTCGGCACGCGGGCGCTTCCTCTATGACGAGAAGGGCCAGCCGATCCGCATGCTCGGGGCGATGATCGACATCACCCAGCGCCGCCGCGAGGAGGAATGGCAGCGCCTGCTCGTCGCAGAGCTTCAGCACCGGGTGCGAAACCTGATCGGCATGGTGCGATCGGTCGCGCGGCTATCCGCGCCGAGTCATCGGAATGTCGACGATTATGTCGATCACCTGATCGGCCGCCTTCAGGCGATGGGCCGAACCCAGAGCACCCTGACACGCTCGCCGGGCCGCAGCGTCGACCTTGCCGAGCTGGTGCGCGAGGAGCTGGTGGTCCACGCGGTCCAGCCCGAGATGTGCCATGTCGATGGACCGGAGGTGGCGCTTTCGCCCCACGCGGCGGAAATCGTCACGCTGGCGATCCACGAGCTTGCCACCAACTCGGTCAAGTACGGGGCGCTCGGTGATTCCGGGTACATCCGGATCGTCTGGTCGACCTACGAGAAGGATGCCAAGCTGTGGGTCTCCTTGCGCTGGCAGGAGACCGCCCCGCGCGGGCCCACCCGCAATAACCGCAAGGGTTTTGGCCGCCGGCTCATCGAGGAACGCGTCCCCTACGAACTGGAAGGCACTGGTGAGCTCAAGGTGCACGACACCGGCGTGCTGGCTCAGCTGGATTTCCCGCTGCAGGACACCGGCAGCATCCTTGACCCGCGATCGTGAGGACCTGACGCATGACTGATCGACCGCTAGCCGGCTACCGCATCATCATTCTCGAAGATGACTATTATCAGGCACACGACAGCAAGGACACGCTCGTGGAAGCAGGGGCGCAGGTGATCGCGGTGACCGCGACGGTTCCCGATATCGACGTCCATCTTGCCGCCGGGCGGGTCGATGCGGTGCTGATCGACATAAATCTGGGGCGCGGACTGTCTTTCGACTTCGCGCGGGTCCTGCGCCGCAACGCCATTCCGTTCCTGTTCCTGACAGGTTACGATGCCGGAATGCTGCCCGAGGATCTTGCGGGGAGCCCCTATATCAGCAAGCCTGCCGATCGTGCGCGGATCGTGGCAGGACTGGCCGACCTGATGGCCAGCCAGTCCTGATCCACTCAAGCCAGATTGGCGATTAGGCCGCCGCCACCTTGAGCTGTTCGCGTTCCAGTTCGATCTGGGTGCGCGGCGCGAGGTAGGCGCTGTCGAACCCGGCGATCTGCTGCAGGGTACGAAGGTCGAGGATGGTCAGCTGCTTGGATCGCAGCGTGATCAGATCCTCCTGCCGCAGCTGCTGGAGCTTGCGGTTGATGTGGACTGGAGTGAGCCCCAGCACGTCGGCAAGATCGTCCTGCGTCAGCGGGAAGTAGATCTGGTTGCCGAGGTTCGGATCGACCATCGACAGGCGGTAATGGCTCTCGCAGATGAGGTGCGCCATCCGCTCAAGCGCATCGCGCCGACCGACGTTCACAACCCAGGACGAAAGCACCGCATTTTCCATGCAGCCATAGCTGCGCATCGCCTCGCCCACTGCCGGGAAACGGTCGATCACGCGGCGCATGTCGGAATGCAGGATGTTGACGATCTTGCACGGGCTCAACGTGATCACTTCCTCGATCGCGATCCCGTCGGGTGAGCAATCAAAGTAGAACGCATCGCCAGGGAGCAGCAATCGCGTGATCTGCCGGGCGCCATTGCGCAGGATCTGGTAGCGCGCGGCCCAGCCGCTGAGGATCACCGGGAAGGACACCATCTCGTCCCCGTCTCGCGACAGGTACTTCTTGGCACCGATCTCACGGGGCTGGCGGCAAAGCTCCTCGACCGCCTCGATCTCCTGCTCGTTGAGTTCGGCAGCATGCATAAGTCGTAGCAAAAAGGCGTTAGACACTTGCGTGCTCCTTCATTCGTAGCGGGGACCCCATTGTCCCCCAATCACCAAAAACTCTCTCACTCAAATGGTACGCGGCGGGTCGATCACGTTCCCACCTACTCGAATAACAAACGGTGCCATCCTGCATGCGTTCCTGCAACTTATCGCAGATATCGGGCAGCGCACCCCCTCCACTCAAGCCTCTCCAGCGATTCGTAGGCTCTCGAAAAACCTCGATCGACAACAGCGCTTTACGACACTCGGTTGCGATTATCGGATGAAATAAGGCTACGCTGAACGGGTTCAGCATAACGGCAAGCGGGCTCAGGTCACTAATGCAGGATAGGCGATAGTTGTGACGCGAGTGAGACCTTTCCTCTCGGGCACGGGATCTGCACGCCGCAGGCCCGGCACGAAACCGGAAAGGAAACTGAGATGGCGAATGATCGCAACACCAATCGCGAGAGCCGGGGACTGAACGACCGTCAGGAAACTCAGGTGCAAGGCAGCGAGAACCAGCGTGACGGTGGCGCCTCGCAGGGCGCCGGCTCCTGGAGTCAGGGCCCGCAAGGCGATAACGACAGCTACCTCCGTGACCAGCAGGGCCAGAGCGGGCAGAGCGATCAAAGCCGCGACCAGGGCGGTGGCTCCGGCCGGCAGAGCGGCTATGGCAGCCAAGGTGGTTATGGCGGCTACGGCGGCCAAGGCGATGGCTACGAGGACACACGATATGCCGGCCGAGGCAATCAGGGGAGTCAGGGCGGCTACGGCAATCAGGGCAACTTCGGTCAGGGTAGCTTCGGTTCGTCCGGGCAGAGCGGCTATGGCAGCAGCCACCAGAGCGGCGGAGGAGCCGGCGGATTTGGCTTCAGCGGCCGTGGCGGCGAGGATGCGCTGATGGGTAGCTCAGAGCACGGGCAGAGCGCCTGGCGGAACCAGCAGGGCCAAGGCCAAGGTCAGCACGGCCATCATCACGACCACAGCTACAGCCAGTGGCGCCAGAAGCAGATGGAACAGTTCGATAACGACTACCACGAGTTCCGTCAGACCCAGCAGGACGAGTTCAACAGCAAATTCGAGGAATGGCGCAGGCAGCGCGCGGGACAAGCGAGCCAGAGTGGCGAGCCAGACAGCGCATCGGCTTCGAACACTTCCACGGGTCCGACGCCCGGGAAATCGGGTCCCACCTCGAGCTGAGCCAAAGCGGCGGGCTGCGCCTCTGTAGCGTTGCCGCGCGCAACGTAGCGCCCCTGACTTGGCCGGTCGGGGGCGCTTTCTTTTGAATGAACGAAGAAAACGGTCTGCCGCGAAAGGAAGGCAACACAGGTTAGAGCGTGCAAGGAACGGGTCAGGCAGAACAATCGATGCCCGAGGGTTCCCGATCTCTCCGGCATTGGATGATCAAGCTGCCTAGGTTTCCATTCCGCTTGATCATTTGCCCCAAAACAACTCCCCCGCCCAGCGATGGGCGGGGGTCTTTTTTTGTCCGCTGACAAACGAAAGCCCGCTCCGGCGGGGGCCGGAGCGGGCTTGTCAGAGCTTTCGTCCGTCAGGACTGGTCGACGCGCTCGAAGTAGTCGCGATATTCCATGCTCATCCGCTGGCGCTCCGCCATGGGCGCATAGCGGATCACGTCCGGGAGCCAGCTGCTCTCTTCCTGATAGACATGCTGCAGGACAGCACTCTCGATATGGTCGAGCTTCTCGCGCCATTCCTTCGTGCCCGGCTCGAGCTTCTGCAGCGCGGCGAGCTGCACCTTGGTCATGGCGTGTTCCTCGTAGGCCATGCCCGCGTGGGCCTTGCCCGAGTGATCCGAAATCTCGGGGTAGACCACCGCCTCTTCGGCCATCGAGTGGGCGTTGAGCAGAAGCGCCAACTCTTCGATGATGGCTTCGGCGTCCATGCCGGCGTCTTCGCGGGCCTGCTGGAACAGGCTTTCGATCTGGCGATGCTGGTCGAGGATGTCCTGCGCAAAGGGCTCGTTGACGGCGAGCTGTTCAAGCTGACGGCGGGCTTCCATGCGCTGTTCGTCGGTGGCGGCCGGCGCGATCGCGGCGGCTATGCGGTCCAGGAATGACATGCAATTCTCCTTCTAGAGCAGGGAGGACGATCCCTTGTTCCGTGACAGTAAAAAGGAGGGGCGGCGGGGGCCTTTTCCTGCGTTCCTAACCATCGTTAGGGCTGCACCGCGAGACGCTTGCCATGCCCGCCCTACCGCGTGGGGCTTACGGCAGGGACTGATGATCTATCACGAATTCCTGCTGTTTGCGGGTCTTGCGATTGTTTGCGCATTCTGGCTGCCCCGCTTCCTGTCGGGGCGCGAACCCGCGTCTTCGTCGCTTCTCATCCTTGCCGGGGCCGCCGGCGGGTTCCTGATCGCCGAGCCCCCGCCCCTGTTCGATCCGATGTCCGATCCGGAATGGTGGGAGATTCTGAGCGAGATGGCGGTGATCGTCGCCCTGTTCGCCACAGGCATGCGGCTCGACGTGGTGCGCCCGTTCTCGCGCTGGCAAGCGACCGGCCGCCTGCTGGCGGTGGCGATGCCGCTGACCATCGGTGCGATGGTCCTCGTCGGCCTTGCGGCCGGCTGGCCACTGGCGAGCGCGCTGCTGCTCGGCGCAGTGCTCGCCCCGACCGATCCGGTGCTTGCGGGAGACGTGCAGGTCGGCCCGCCCACCGAAGGCGGCGAGCACCCGGTGCGCTTCGCTCTGACTGCCGAGGCAGGGCTCAACGACGGCCTTGCATTCCCCTTCGTCTACCTCGCCATCGCCGCGATTGCCGGGCTGTCCGCGACCGAAGCGGCGGAGTGGGCCGCCTATGACCTCGTTTACCGCATCGTTGCCGGGGTGCTGGTCGGTGGAGCTGCCGGCTGGCTTCTGGGCCAGATCGTGTTCCGCTGGCCTGCTCAGAACGTGCTTGCGGAGACCGGCTCGGGCGTGCTTGCGCTGGCCGGTGTGCTGGTGTGCTACGGCGCGGCCGAGATGATCCACGGCTACGGCTTCATCGCCTGTTTCGTTGGTGGCCTGGTCTTCCGCCGGATCGAGGTTGGGCATGAGTTCCACAGCGACCTCCACCTCTTCAACCTCGCCATCGAACATGCGCTGACCGCGGTGCTCCTGTTGATGACCGGAGCGGCGCTCGGCACCTATGCGGGTCTGGTGCGCTGGGATCACATTGCGATCGCGGCGAGCCTTGTCTTCGTCGTGCGCCCCCTGATCGGCTGGGTCGCTCTCGCCGGCACTGACCTCACTGCGCGCGAGCGGATGGTGGCGGCGGCCTTCGGCGTGCGCGGAATCGGCAGCATCTATTATCTGGCCTTTGCCGCAGGAAGCGTCGCCGCCATGCCCTTTGTCGGCGAGCTGTGGCTGGTGGTGCTGGTGACGATCGCGATGTCGGCAGCCGTCCATGGCCTGACCGCAGGCGCGGCGCTGTCCGGCATAAGGGCTGACGCTCAGGACGACGAGACAGAGGCCGAGCCCGAGGCTGCCGGATGACGCCCGCACCCCCGCCTCTCGCGCTTCTGCTCGATTTTGACGGCACGCTCGCCCCGATCGGCCCGACGCCCGACGACATTGCGGTCACCGACGACCTGCGCGAACTGATCGCCGAGGCGGCGGAGCGGTTGGACGGCCGTGTCGCGCTGGTCAGCGGTCGCTCTCTCGACCAGCTCGACGCGCTGTGGGGTCGCAGCCTGTGGCCTGTGACGGTCGCAGCGAGCCACGGACAGGAGCTTCGCCACGATGGCATCCGCCGCGCGCCTCCCCTCGCCGACATCTTCCCGCGCCTGATCCGCGAGGTCCAGGCGCGCTTCCCTTCTTCGGACGGCGTGGTGGTCGAGCTCAAGAGCTTCGGCCTCGGGCTCCATTACCGGCTCGCGCCCGGAAGACGCGATGCAGTGCGTGCGTGGACGGAGGAGCGCGCGGCGGAACACGGCCTCGTCGTCCAGCCGGGCGACATGGTATTCGAGTTGCGCCTGCCGGGCGCGGACAAGGGCGATGCGGTTCGCACGATCATGCGGCTCGCCCCATTCTCCGGGAGCCGGCCCCTGTATATCGGAGACGATCTCACCGACATCCCGGCCATCGAGGCGGCGCGGGCTTTGGGCGGTAGCGGGATCGCGGTGGGCGGGCGGATCGCCGGGCATGCCGATGCGGTGCTCGCCTCCCCTGAAGCGGTGCTCGAGCATGTCAGGACCGTGCTGCAAGGTAGCCGGCGCGCTTTCATCACTTAGGCGTTTTTTTGTCCGGCCGCCCTCGCGCAAAGGCGGCGCAACCATTCGACGCGGCGGGGATCGCCCGGCCCGCCACGGCACCCATATTGCTCGGCCGCGCCCTCGGGCCGCCCTGCGACAGCCTGAAAGGCCATCATGGCCCGCCTGATTTGCGTATCGAACCGCGTGAAGGTCGAAACCGATGACGACCATGCCAGCCGAGGCGGCCTCGTTGTCGCGCTGGCCGCTGCCTTACGCGAAAACGACGGCCTGTGGTTCGGCTGGTCGGGCGGCGAGACGGAAGCCTTCTCCGGCCAGATCACTTTCCGACGTGACGACGGGGTGGCGCTTGCGACCATCGATCTGGAACCGCAGGACATAGAGGAATACCACAGGGGCTTCGCCAACCGCACCTTGTGGCCGCTGCTCCACTCCAGGCCCGCTTTGACCGACATGGAAGGCGGCTTCGGCGACGGCTATGCGCGGGTCAGCTGGCGTTTCGCCGCGGCGCTCGCGCCGCTGATCGAAGCCGACGACCTGATCTGGGTGCACGACTATCACCTCATCCCGCTTGGGAGACACCTGCGCGAGCACGGCTTCGGCAATCGCATCGGGTTCTTCCTTCACACGCCCTGGCCGCCCGCCGGCGTGTTGATGTCTCTGCCCCACCACCGCGAACTGGCCCTCTCGATGCTCGCCTACGATGTGATCGGTTTTCAGTCGGAGGAGTGGCTTTACGCTTTCTGCGACTACGCGACCGGCCATCTCGGCGCGCGCGTGGAGGGCGAGTGCGTGATGCTGGGCGAGCGCAGCACGCGGCTGCTGATCTGCCCGATGGGGCTGGACGCTGCGGATTTCGCCGGCGCGGTGCACAGTCTCGCGGCGCGGCAGACCGAAACGCGGCTCGCGGTCAGCGCGGTCGGATACGACCTCATCGTCGGGGTCGACCGGCTCGACCACTCCAAGGGCCTTGCAGAACGTTTCGCAGCCTATGAACTGCTGCTCGCCAGCCGTCCCGAACTGCGCGAGAAGGTGGTGATGCTCCAGATCACCCCGCCGCCGCGCGGCGACGTGCCGAGCTGCGCGCAGATCCGCAGCGACCTGGAGATGCTTTCGGGCCGCATCAACGGCGCTTTTGCCGCGATCGACTGGATGCCGATCCGTTACGTCAATCACGGCTATTCGCGCGACGAACTGTTCGGCGTGTACCGTGCCGCCCAGGTCGGGCTCGTCACCCCCTTGCGTGACGGGATGAACATCGTCGCCAAGGAATATGTCGCAGCGCAGGACCCCGCCGATCCCGGCGTGCTGGTCCTGTCGTGCTTTGCGGGAGCCGCTGCGCAGCTGTCCGAGGCCGTCATCGTCGACCCGCATTCGGCCGAGGATATCGCCGACGGCATCGCCCGCGCGCTCGCCATGCCGCTCGCGGAGCGGCAGGAACGGCACAAGGCCCTGCTCGAGAACGTCACGCTTCATGACGTGCGTTGGTGGTCGCGCACCTTCATGGAGGCGCTCGATCAGGTGCCTGCGCGCAAACCCGGCCCGCCGCTCGTCGCCTCTTCAGTCGAAGGCGGATAAGCGAACCCCCGCGCGAGGGGAGAACTCGCGCGGGGGTTCGGCGATGGAGAGTGCTGCGCTACCGCCTATGGCGCGGGCGCTGCGCTCCCCGCCGCACCGGGCCTGCCACCGGTCGCCTCCGGCGTCGCCCGCATCGGTGAGGTGCCGGGCGCATTTGTCTCGAGCCAGTCGTGATGCTTCTGAACCGCGGGGATTGTCGCCTGCGCGAACTGGCGCACTTCGGCTACGTCACCGCCGCCCGCGTAGGACTTGAGCAGCTCGAGCGCCTGCTGGTGCGCGAGCTTCTGCTGATTGAGATACTCGCTTTCGAACTCCTGTCCGTTCAGACGGTTGAGCACCTCGAGCTGCGTTTGCCGCGTGGCATCGAGCTTGGCCGGCATCGCAAGCGTCTGGCCCGACGCCGCGATCGCCTGCTTGAGATCTTCCGACGACTTGGTGTGATCGGTGATCATCATCTGCGCGAAATCGCGCACGGAGCCCGACTTCACCTTCTTGAGCGCGATCTTCGAGCTCTCGATCTCGAAGATGTCCGAGAGCGCCGCGCGCTGGGCGAAGTCCTGCGCACTGGGGGCGCCGATCGCGAAGGCCCCGCCTGCATCTGTGCCCGCATCGGGCTGGGCAATTCCGGTACCCTCGTCGGCCCGCGCCGTATCCGCGTCCGACCCATTCTGCTGGCCGCCACATGCGGTCGCCAGCAGGCTTCCCGCCATCAATAGTGCAATTCGCATCCTTCGTCCTTTCAGGTCAACGTCCCTTTGGAGGGGTCGCGGTCACCGTAAATCGGGGGTGTCAGGAGCGAACTCACATAGGCCAGTGACCCGCTTTACGGGGATCTAGGCAACGGCTCCGTGAAATCCTCGCCGAGTTTAAGGAACCCGACGAAGCGGTCGCCGACAAGGGAGAGGGGAGGAACAAATGGAAAAGGTGCAGTACTCATGCCAGTCCCGAGCCAACCTTGCGAGCGTGCTCTCCCCGGCTTCTCGGAGGAGATGACCGCGTCGCTCCCGGCGCTGCGCAGCTTTGCCCGATCCCTGTGCCGCCACAGCGACATGGCCGAGGACCTGGTGCAGGAAACAATGGTCCGCGCCTGGTCGTCGCGCCACACTTTCCTGCCCGGAAGCAATTTCCGCCCGTGGCTTTTCACGATCCTGCGCAACCAGTTCTACAACGCGATACGCAAGCGCAATCGGCTGGTCACGTGGGAGCCGGAGGCGGCCGAGCGGCTGCTGGTGCAGGAACCCGAGCAGGAGGCTCGCATCCATCTCGAGGACATCGAGGGTGCATTGAGCCAGCTCCCTCGCGGCCAGCGCGAGATGCTGCTGATGATCGCGGGCGCAGGCATGACATACGAAGAGGCTGCATTGGCGGCCGATTGCAAGCTGGGGACGGTCAAGAGCCGCATCAATCGCGGCCGGGCAGCAATCCGGGCGATCATCGACGGCGCGGACGCGGCCTACTGATCGCAGCTGCGAAACGTCGCCGTTCCTGAACAGTAATACGGGCCCGCCTCTCGAGAGAGGCGGGCCCGTATGCAGGGGGCACAGCGGTTGTGCCTCGCAATTTTGCGCCCCCCGTATCTTGACGAGATTATTGGGGCGCGTTTTCCGCCTTGTTCTCGATGTTCTGGGCAGTGGCATCGGCCTTTTCGCGCACGGCGTCGGCCTTGTCCTCCATCCTCTGCTCCGCCGTGGAGTCGACACCATCGACGGTCTTGTCGAGATTGTCGGCCCTCTCTTCCATGGCATCGGCGGTGGCCTCGCCCTGGTCGACGACGGCTTCAGCCTGCTCTTCTGCGGCGTCCTCGCGCTTGTCCTGTGCACTGTTGCACGCAGCAAGCGAGAGAGATGCGCCCGCCGCGGCGAGAATGATGAGCTTTTTCATGATGCTCTCTCCTAAGCTTAGCGAACTGAACCGCGACGGAACAGGTTCACGATCGCGAGCAGTACAACAGCGCCGAGGAACGAGACGACCAGCGCGCTGATCGAGAAATCGCCCTGGGTGATGGTCCCGCCGCCGATCAGCGGATTGATCAGGAACCCGGCCACCAATGCACCGATGATGCCGACGACGATGTTGAGGAAAATGCCCTGCTGGGCGTCGGTGCGCATCACCATGCTGGCAAGCCAGCCGAGAATACCGCCGACGATGATAATCAAAATGAGGTTCATTGCTGTGCTCCTTGCCGAGAGGTTCTATCATACGTCGTGCGACCGCGAGTAATCGCCGAGACGGACATGATCGACCCGGACAGGGGTGACAGTGTGGCAGCATTGCGCCCTCACCTATGTTGTGAGAGATGCAACACCTCTACACAGAGCTGCCGCTGCACCTCGCACGCACCCCGACCGGAACAAGCAAGGTCGAGGCTGTCTTGCGCTGCACCGCAAACGGCTGTTAAGAACGTAGTCCAAAGACAGGGGGAAAGCGGGATCGAATTCGTTTGATCGGCTCAGGCGACCCCTCGCGCTCTCGGCTCTCCTCCTCTCAATCATTCTCACAAGGTCTCTCTGCGGCATGATCTCGAAGAAGCAAATCGGGCGGATGATCCCTTACAGCGTGATCGAAAACGGGCGGCGCATCATCAATCTGGGCCCGAACCGCTGCCGCGTCTGCGAGACCCCCGTGCGAAGCTTTCAGGATACCGGCTACGGCTTTGAACTTCTCGAGAAGGCGCAGGTGGTCGGCGGCCTGAGACGCTTTGCCGATGCCTGTCCGGTGTGCCATTCGAGCTCGCGCGAGCGGCTGGTGTGGTTCTGGCTGTCGCAGGCCGGAAAAGGCTTCCGCTTCGCTGACGGCGCGGCGATCGCCCACTTTGCTCCGGAAAAGGGCCTCACCCGCAGGATCAGCGGCGCCGCACCGCGCGGCTACACAGCCTACGACTTCGAACCTTCGCGCTACCGCCACCTCGAGCGGGTCGAGAAGGCGGATCTTTCGAGCCTGCCGATGCCAGATGAGAGTGTCGACCTTCTGATCTGCAACCACGTGCTTGAACATGTGCCGGACGTGCCGCTGGCGCTGTCGGAGATCCGCCGTGTGTTGCGATCGGGCGGCGTGGCTATCCTTCAGGTCCCCATCGCGCTCAAGCTTGACCAACCGATCGAGCTGCCGCTTGATTCAAGCCCCGAGGATCGCATCGCGCTGCTTGGGCAGGACGATCACCTGCGGCTCTACACCGCGGAGTCGTATTTCGAGACACTTCAGCTGGCAGGCTTCCGGGTCGAACGTTACGATCCCTTCGAGGACCAGGCACGGCTGGCGACTGAATGGCGGCTCGACCCGTACGAACTGCTGCACCTTTGCTACAAGTGACGCGCAGCCGATAAGGCTCAATCGAGCGAGGAGCGCCCCGCGTAGCCTCGCCACCAGGCGCCTGGCTCCGCAAGGATTGGTGCGACGGCGCGGCGACGGTCGCGGTGGCTAGCCGAAATTGGACTCAGAAGGGCGCTGACCAGCCACCACCTTGCGGCGGTGAGCCAATAGGCGGCGCCGACAATCTGCGCCAACGGCGCGCGCCAGTGGCGGTGCGCGTAATGCATCAGTCCGGTATACACGAACCGAATGCGTGCAGGCGAATAGGCATTCCCGCCGCCGACATCGTGAATGATGCGGCAGTCGGGCGTGAGCCAGACAACCCCGCCCTGCCTTTTCAGCCGGGTGAAAAGATCGATCTCTTCCGAATAGAGCAGGAAAGTGGGATCGAAGCCCCTCAGCGCGTCCCAAGCCGTGCGGCTGATGAGCATGAACCCCCCGCACAACACGTCTACCCGGATCGGCTGATCGAGCCGTACCAGCCGCGCGCGCAGCTTGGCGGCGTCGCTCAGCCCGATCATCGTCTGCAAGATCCCGCCCACCGACGGGATAGACAGGAAGTTGCCGCCGTCGAGGTTGCCGTCGGGGTAAGTGGTGAGGCCACCCCATGCCCAGCCGTCGGGCCGCGAGCGCGCGAAATCGAGCAGTCGGTCGATTGCCGGATCGAAGAGCTCCGTATCGGGATTGAGAAGCAGGAGGTATTCGCCGCGGGCGTGCTCGGCGAGGAGGTTGTTGGCCCGCGCAAATCCGATATTGCCCTGCCCGGGAATGATCCGCACCATGGGAAACTCGGTTGCGACCTTGTCCGCCGTGCCGTCCTTGCCATTGTCGACGAGCAGAATCTCGTAGGTGCCCGGGGCCGTGTGCGCGATGACCGACGCGATGCAGTCGGAGATAAAGGCGACCGAGTTGTAGGCGACGACCAGGATGCTGACGAGCGGCGTGCCGGTCGGAGCCACCCCGGTCATGGCGGGCTCCGGATCATGCGGATGGTCGATCAAGCTCGGGATCCCAGGTTGCAACAAGGCGCGACCTGCGGGCTGATGCCAGAGGCGGCAGGAGCGGACAAGCCGCTTTAGGTGCCATCAGGTGCGGCGCTTGAGGACGAGGTAGAGCGCGCCCTCGCCGCCGTGGCGAATGTGAGCGCGGCGCACGGCGGTGATCGCATCGCCATGTCGACTGGCGGCGAGCCAGTCCAGGAGCTTGGCACGGATCGCACCGCGGCGCGTCATGCGATCGGCGGGATCGACAGGTCGCTCCCGGCCCGCCACCACCAGCACCACCCGTGCATTCATCATCCGCGCCTGATCAAGTGCGCTCATTACCCGGTCGTAGGCCGTGTCCAGGGTATGCCCATGCAGGTCAAGCGTCAGGTCAGGCTCGAGCCGCCCCCCTTTCATCCGCCGATCCCAATGGGAGTCGAGGCCCGGTTCCGGCGGACGGGGCGGGGTCGCGCCGGGTGTGGTGCGCGGCTGATGAGGCACGCGCGGCTTCGGCACCCTATGTGGCGCGGGAGTGACCGGCTTTGCCGGAGGTGCGGGCTTCGACGGCGCGGGCACCGGCGCCTTGGGCGGAGCGGGAGGCGCAGGCCGCTTCTTCCCGGGCAGCGGCTTGACGCTGGCAGCGAGGTGCGCCCATGCGGCCTGCTCGCCCGAGGTAAGCCCCCGCGGCGCCCTCATCGGCCCGTCAATCGCGCGGCAGCTTCGCGCGGGAGCAGCACATAGGCCTGCCCGCGCCCGCTCATTCCCCCGGCGATGCGGCGCGCATCCTCGCCCGCGCCCCAGAAGGTGTCGAAGCGGTTTGCGCCCTTGATTGCCCCGCCGGTGTCCTGCGCGATCCACAGGCCGTCAGCCTCGGGACGATCGAGGTCGAGCCAGACCGGGGCGCCGAGCGGCACGAAGGCCGGGTCCGCGGCGACCGAACTCTCGCGCCGCACCGGCACGCCCAGCGCGCCCAAGGGACCGTCGCCTTTGATCTCGGAGAAGAAGATCCAGCTCTTGTTGAGCCGCATCAGCTCGCGGCCCTCACGCGGGTTGTCGCGGATATATGCCATGATCCCTTGCATGGACCCCGCATACTTGCCCGGCCCTTCGCCAAGCAGGCCCCGCTCACGCATGACCGACCCGATGCCGACATATTCGCGCCCGTTTTGTCCGGCATAGCCGATGCGGATCACCTCGCCCTCGGGCGTGCGCAGCCGGCCGGAACCCTGAATCTGGAGAAAGAAGAACTCGACCGGATCGGCAGCCCAGGCGATCACCTGCGCCTTGCCTGCCAGCGCGCCGTCCTCGATTGCAGCACGATCGTGGTAGAGCACGAAACGGCCCTGATCGTCGTATCGGCCAAGCGGCGGGCGGCCGGTGCGCTCAGAGGGCGCGACATCGTCGGGCCAGGCACGCACCAAGTCCGAGGGCATGGCATAGACCGGCACCTCGAAGCCGGAACGGCGGGTGCGGCTGCCGGCAATCTCGGGCTCGAAATAGCCGGTGGCAAAAGCCTTGCCGTCGCCGATCTGCACGGGGGTGAAGGTTTGCGCGAAGAAGTCCCGCGCACGTGCCGGATCCCAGCCGCGCGCCGCATCGCATGGCGCTTGCCAGTCGCTGCGGCGGGTCAGGCCGCTGGCGTCGTCGCGGGCAAGGAGGCGCGGGCAGGACTCCGCAAAACTGGCGAGCGCGGCGCGCGCATCGGAATCGCCGAGGTTAAGCGATGCCAGCGTCGGCCCGAGGGCCACCCCGGCGAGCACCGCGCTGGCCGCGCCGAGGGCAGCGGGCGCAGTAACGGCCGGCGGAGGAAGGCTGCCTTGTGGCGCTCCTCGTCCGCAGGCCGATACTGCAAGCAGCATGGCCAGAACTAGCAGCGCACGCATGGATATTCCTCCGGAGGAAAGAACCTAGCCTTCGTCGGTCTCGTCGAGCAGCCAGTTGGGATCGCGCGAGGCGATGTTGCGCGAGAAGGTCCATACATCGCGGCTCTCGATCGCGTCGTCGAGCGATCCCGCGATCACGGTGCCATCCTTGTCGCGGGTGACCGCAGCGATGTCGGCCACGAACAGCAGCGCGATGCGCGCCATCCCGCCATCGAGAATGGCCGAGTGGACGCGAACCTCCTCGATGCGGATCAGCTTGTTGGATAGCGTCTCTCCCGCTGCCTCGCGGGCGTCGATCGCGCCGACGAAGCCGGCGTAGACGTCATCGTCGCACAGATCGCGCAGGGTCTCACGGTCGCCATTCCAATAGGCTTCGAGGATCATCCGGTAGGCGCCGCGTGCGCCGTCGAGGAACTGGGTCAGGTTGAACTTGCTGTCCGCCGAGCCAATCTCCCGCAGCGCGCGTTCGACGGCAGGCATCACCCCCTCGAGTTCGGCAGGGCGCGGAGCGACGGCGGGAACAGGCACGGCGGCGGGACGGATCGCGGGCTTGTCGTCCGACTCGAAGCGCTGCACGGCAGGCTCCTCTTCCTGCTCCGCACGGCGACCGAGCACCGAATAGAGCCGCAGGCCGAGGAACGCGGCCACCATGGCAAGGAGAACGATTTCGAGCACTGCATCAATCCGATCATCGAACACGGCGCATATCCGGGGGAACGCCCGCGCCATCAAGGGAACATCACACTGCCTTAAATAGGGCTTCATTACAATTCGCCAACGCCTGATAGGTTGCCGCGCGGGCCAAATGCCTCGTCCGGCGCGCGGGCGTGGTTGCGAGAGCCTTGCGCCCCTGCTAGGCGGCCCCACGCGACGCGCCTGCGTATACTATCATGCGCCTGGCGCACCACCTGTTACCCACTTTGAAAGACCAGCACGACCATGGCTGAAGAAGAAGGCGTCCTCACGAACCTCGACATGGGCACCGGCGACGGACCCAAGCCCAACGGCGCGGACACGCTGCCGGCGGTGGGGATCATCACGCAATACGTGAAGGATCTCTCGGTCGAAAACCCGAGTGCGCCGGACGTCTACCAGTGGCCCGAGCCGCCGCAGATCGACGTGCAGTTCAACATCGCGGCCGAGCCGATCGGCGACGACGTGCACGAAGTGACGCTCAAGCTGACCCTGAGTGCGAGCTCGCAGCGCGGAGCGGTCTACATGGTCGATCTGGCCTATTGCGGCCTCGTCGGGATGCGCCACGTGCCCGAGGATCAGGCCCATGCCTTCCTCTATGCCGAGGCGCCCCGCCTGCTCTTCCCGTTCGCCCGCCGCATCGTCGCGGACGCCGTGCGCGATGCAGGGTTCCCGCCGCTGATGGTTGATCCGGTCGACTTCAACGGCATCTACGCCCAGCAACTCGCCGCGCGCCGCGCCGAGGAAGCCGCCGGCGGCGAGCCGATCAAGCCGGTCACGGGCAACGCCTGAACTGACGCGCCCGGGGCGGGGGCAGCAGGCCGATGGGGCTTCTCAAAAATGTCGGGACGATCGGCGGGCTGACTGCGGTGAGCCGGGTGTTCGGCTTCGCCCGCGACATCATGCTCGCCCGCGTGCTCGGCGCCGGGCTCGCGGCGGATGCCTTCCAGCTTGCCTTCACCTTGCCCAACACCTTCCGCCGCCTTTTCGCGGAAGGGGCGTTCAGTGTCGCCTTCGTGCCGCTCTACAGCCGCGCACTGCATGGCAACGACGGCTCGCCGGGTAGCGAAGAGGCCGCGGAACGCTTCGCCAATGACGTGCTGAGCGTCTTCGTGTGGGTGCTGCTCGGCTTCACCGCCCTGTGCATGATCGCGATGCCGGGGATCGTCTGGCTGCTGGCGCGCGAATATGCGTCCGTTCCGGGCAAGTTCGAGCTTTCGGTGTTTCTCAGCCGTTTGACCTTCCCGTATCTTGGCCTTGTCAGCCTTGTTGCCATGCTGTCAGGGCTGCTCAACGCGCGCTCGCGGTTCGGACCCGGTGCGGCCGCGCCGATCCTGCTCAACATCTGCCTTATCTCGGGCATCCTGATCGGCCACCACCTGCGCGGCGACACCACCAACGACGTTGTGGTGGTCTATGCGCTTTCGAGTGCGGTGGCCCTGTCGGGAGCGGTGCAGCTCGCCTACATGGCGTGGGAAACCCGCCGCGCGGGGGTGCGCCTGAAAGTGACTGCCCCGCGCCTCACCCCCGAGGTGCGCAGGCTCGGAATGCTGATCCTGCCCGCGACCTTCGGGGCGGGGATCTACCAGATCAGCCAGCTGGTCGACACGTTCTTCGCGACCTCTCTGCCGCAGGGGTCGCTCACGCTGCTGAAGCTCGCCGATCGCTTGAACCAGATGCCGCTAGGGATCGTCGGAATCGCTCTGGGCACCGCGATCCTGCCGATGCTGAGCCGTCACATCCATACCGGCGAGACCGCCGAGGCGCAGCGTTTGCAGGGCAACGCCTTCGAGATCGCGACCCTGCTCACCCTCCCCGCCGCCGCCGCGCTGGCGGTCTGCGCCCCGGCCTTCTGCACGGCGTTTTTCGTGGGCGGCAAGTTCACCGCTGCCGACGGTGCGATCATGGCGAACATCGTCGTCGCGCTGGTGGCTGGGCTCCCCGCCTACGTGATCGTCAAGGTCCTGAACCCCGGCTTCTTCGCGCGCGAGGACACCCGCACGCCGGTGTGGACCGCACTTGCCTCGCTGATCTTCAACATCGCGATCAACCTCTACGTGGTCGAGCGCTACGGGATCGTCGGTCTTGCGGGCGCCACTGCGGCTTCGGCCAGCCTCAACTGCCTGCTGCTCTATGCCATCCTCCACCGCCGCGGCTGGTTCCGCTTCACCGCGGGCCTGTTCGGCAAACTTGCGCGCCAGCTCCTTGCCACGGCGGCGATGACCGCAGTCCTGTGGGTTCTGATGCCGCTGATGGAGAGCCGCTACGGCGGCCCCTGGCTGGACCGGATCTGGTCGCTCACAGCGCTGGTCGCGGCGGGGGGTGCGGTGTTCTTTGCCGCGGCCTTTGCGCTCGGCGCGCTCGACAAGAGCCTCATCGGCCAGCTACGGCGCAGGCGGCCGGCCCGTACCAAGGCCGACGACGAGATACTGGAGGTCGAATAAAATGCGCGTGGTTTCCGGCATCCAGCCGACCGGCAATCTGCACCTCGGCAATTACCTCGGTGCGATCCGCAACTGGGTGCGGATGCAGGATTCGCTCGAGGACGGCGCCGAGGCGCTGTTCTTCCTCGCCGATCTGCACGCCCTGTCACAGCCGCACGACCCGGCCGGGCTCCATGCGGGAACGCTCGAGATGGTGGCCGCGCTGGTCGCCTGCGGGATCGACCCTGATCGCTCGGTCCTCTTCAATCAGGCGCAGGTGCCCCAGCATGCCGAGCTGCAATGGCTGCTCAACGGCACGGCGCGCATGGGCTGGCTGAACCGCATGACCCAGTGGAAAGACAAGGCCGGCAAGAACCGTGAGGGCCAGTCGGTTGCGCTCTTCACCTACCCCGTCCTCCAAGCGGCCGACGTGCTGCTCTATCAGGCCACCCACGTGCCGGTGGGCGAGGACCAGAAGCAGCACCTCGAGCTCGCCCGCGACATCGCGCAGAAGTTCAACAACGACTTCTGTCCCGAGGACGCGCCGGTCTTCACCTTGCCCGAGCCGATCATTCCGGCCGAAGCCGCGCGGATCATGAGCTTGCGCGACGGCACTGCGAAGATGTCGAAGTCGGACCCTTCCGACATGAGCCGCATCAACCTTTCCGACGATGCCGACACCATGGCGCAGAAGATCAAGAAGGCGAAGACCGACCCCGAGCCGCTGCCGTCCGAGGAAGCCGGTCTTGCCGAGCGTGCCGAGGCGCGCAACCTCGTGGGGATCTACGCAGCGCTCGCAGGCCAATCGGTCGGTGACGTGCTGGGCGAGTATGGCGGACAGGGCTTCGGCACCTTCAAGCCCGCGCTGGCCGAGCTGCTGGTGACAAGCCTCGGCCCCATCCGGGACCGGTTCGTAGCGCTGAAGGGCGACTCCGAGACCCTCGACGCGATTCTCGCTCGCGGTGCGGCCCGCGCCCGCGAGCGGGGCACGCCGACGCTCGACGCCGCGTACCGCGCGCTCGGACTGGTGCGCCACTGACACATCAAGCTTGCGACAAAATGATGGCTTCTGGCGGCAATATTCAATTGCCGTTCATTGGCATGTAATATGATATCGCGATCAAGCGCCATTGCTGTCATTGCAATGGCCACCAGACAGAGGTTGTGCCATGTTGCGTTCGATGTCTCCATTCAAGACCCTGACCCGCCTCGCCTTGCCTGCGGCCATCGCGCTGGGGCTTTCGGCCTGCGCGCCGACTCCGTTCAAGGCCGATGTGTCGCGCTTCACCGTGCCGCTTCCTGCGCCGCAGGGCCAGACATTCGCGGTCGTCGCCGAGGATCCGCGCCTCGCCGGGGGCCTCGAGTTCGCCACCTATGCCAATGAAGTGGCGGGTGAACTGACGAAGCTCGGCTATGCGCGCGCCGCTTCGCCCGAGAGCGCCGACATGCTGGTGCGCTTCGACTACCGCGTCGACAACGGGCGCGAGCGGGTGCGCACCGATCTGGGCGGTGGCGGGTTCGGTGCCGGGTTTGGCGCCGGCCGCTGGGGTCCTTGGGGTCCGTGGGGCGGCTGGGGCGGCGGTCCCTACGGCGCGTGGGGCCTTGGCTTCAACGACCCGTTCCTCGGCGGACCGAACGTGCGCAGCTTCACCGTCTACACCAGCGCGATCGACCTGAAGATCGACCGCCGCGTCGATGGCCAGCGACTGTTCGAAGGCAAGGCCGAAGCCGTGTCGCGCAGCAACCGTCTGCCGGCTCTGGTGCCGAACCTGGTCGATGCACTGTTTACGGGCTTCCCCGGCAATTCGGGCGAGACTTTGCGCATCACCATTCGTGACGACGAAAAGACCGTGCGCCCCGCCGACTGATGGTGTAAGGCACTCCGCAAGAGACCCTTGGACGGGAACAAGAAGGCGGCGCAGGGGATCGCGCCGCCTTTTTTGTTGTCCGCGTTCGGCGTGAGCCGCGCTGCTTACCAGTCGGCAGACTGCTCCGCACGATCGGGGCTTTGGACCCATGGCAGGCGGGTATAGCGCGCGGCGGCACGGCGGCGGGTGCTCGTTTCTTCCTCGCGTCCGACGCCGTGGCGCGTGCGATGTTCGCGCAGCAGTTGGGCGAGCAGAAGCTGCCCGAACGACCAATCCTCGATCCCCGAATCCGCGTTGATGTGCCCGATCGAACCGGCATAGGCGAACGTCGCTCCCCAATCCGCAGCAAGCCCGCGGGCGGTCCGCAGCGTGCAATAGGAGTCGTTCTCGCTCGCTGCGAGGAACGAGGGGAACGGCAGCGCCCGGCGCGGGGTCGGGCCGAAGCGGGCGAGGCGCTCGTCCACGCCCTCCCTCTCGACATCGGGCGGCGCGACCAGCAGGGCGCCGACCACGGGGTTTCCATAAGCGGGCTGCTCGTACTCCGCCCACCAGGCGACTGCGTGGCAGCCGAGTGAATGCGCGACCAGGATCACTGGTCGCCCGGCGCGATGGACCGCGAGGTTGATCTTGTTGACCCAGGTGTTGCGATGCGGATCGTCCCACATCCCCAAGTCCACCCGCTCGCAATCGGGGATCTGCTTTTCCCAGCGAGACTGCCAGTGCTGTTCGCCGCTGTTGCCCAGACCGGGTACGAGGAGGATCAGCGGATCCTCGGCAAGGTTGGTTGTGTCGAGTTCGAGAGAATGGGCCATGTCATGCTCCTTGAAGGGCGTAGATGACCGTCCATTGATATGGTCCGACAAGACTCCAGATAACTCAACCAAATCGATTGACAAGAGCCTGGCGGCGAGAGTCCGGATTCTTGCGGCGAAACGTTCAGAGCTTCGCGTGCCCTCCGGTCGAGCCGAAGCCGCCTTCGCCGCGATCCGTCGAATCCAACTCCGCGACCTCTTCCCATGCCGCCTGCACGACCGGGGCCAGCACCAGTTGGGCCACGCGGTCGCCGCGCTGGATCGCGAAGGGCCCGTCGCCCAGGTTGATGAGGATCACCTTGAGCTCGCCCCGGTAGTCCGAGTCGATCGTACCGGGGGTGTTGGGCACGCTGATGCCGTGCTTGAGCGCCAGTCCCGAGCGCGGGCGGACCTGAATCTCGTAGCCTTGCGGGATGGCCAGCGCGAGGCCGGTCGCGACCGCGTGGCGCGCGCCCGGCGCGATGGTCACCGATTCGGCACTGACCACATCCATCCCCGCCGCGCCTATCGTAGCATAGGCAGGCAGCGGCAGGCCCGCGCCGTGCGGCAGGCGCTTTACCTGAACTGGTATGCTCATTCGGCAGCCTCGGCATGCAAGGTCGCCGCGATGCGCTCGACCAGCGCCATCGCGACCGCCGCCTTGGGCATCTCGTCGAGCACCTCGATCCCCTCGCCGCTGACGATGGTGACCCGGTTGTTCTCGCCGCCCATCACGTCTCCGCTCACGTCATTGGCGACGATCCAGTCCGCGCCCTTGCGCTTGCGCTTCTGCTTGGCGTGCTCGAGCATGTTCTCGGTCTCGGCCGCGAAGCCGATCACCAGTTCGGGCCGGCGCGGCGCGCCCGCCAGATTCGTGAGGATGTCGGGGTTCTCGGTCAGCACCAGTGCGGGCGGGGCCGAGCCGCGCTTCTTGATCTTCTCCCCGCGGTACTCCTTGGGCCGCCAATCGGCGACCGCGGCGACCATCACCGCGACATCGGCGGGGAGCGCGCGGCGCACGGCTTCCGACATGTCCATCGCGCTTTCGACATCGACGCGGTGCACACCCGCCGGGGTCTTGAGCGCGACTGGACCGGCCACCAGCGTCACCCGCGCGCCCAATGCGGCAGCGGCGGCGGCGATGGCGAAGCCCTGCTTCCCGCTCGAGCGATTGGCGATGTAGCGCACCGGGTCCAAGGCTTCCCAGGTCGGCCCGGCGGTGACCAGGACGTGCCGTCCGGCGAGCGGACGATGGGTCGGGACGAGGCCGAAGTCGGCGCCCTCCGCGACTTCGCCCAGATCGGCCTCGATCGCGTCAGGCACGGCAGGGGCAAGCAACTCGGGCGCGGCCTTGCGCGGATCGATGACATGGTTGAGCGCAGCCAGGTCGATTGGCGGAGCGGCGCCCGCCTTGCCCTTCTTCGCGAGCAGCGGTCCACCCAGGTCGGGCGCGAATGCGGGAGCGATCTCCTCGGCCGGCGGGAAGTCCTCGATCGCGGGATCGGGCAGGTTCTCGTATTCGGCCTCGATCTCCGCGTGGCTGCGCTTGGCGGTCGAGCGCGGGATGATCCGCGCGAAGAAACCGCCGAGCCCCCCTTCGGGCAGTGCCGCGCTGTCGTTCTCGTCCTCAGGCTCGAGCGCCTCGACTTCGATCCGCGGCGTGGCGACCAAGGTCTGAGGCTCGGGCACTGCAATGCCGAAGTGGGCGGCGATTTCGCGCCAGATCGCCTCGGGCTCGGGCAGGCGGCCATAGCCGAACTCGCCGCAGGCCATCGCCCCCTTGTCGGGATGGAGCACGGTGACGCCTGCGGCCTTGAGCAGGCCGATGTTGCGCTGGGTCGCCTCGTGCTCCCACATCCGCACGTTCATGGCGGGCACGGCCATGACCGGCTTGTCGGTGGCGAGGATGAGGGTCGTGGCGAGATCGTCGGCGATGCCGTTCGCCATCTTGGCGAGCAGGTCTGCGGTCGCCGGACACACGACGACAAGATCGGCCTCGCGCGACAATTGGATATGCCCCATCTCGGCCTCGTTCTTGAGGTCGAAGAGGCTGGTGTAGACTTGGTTCTCGGACAGGGCGGCAAGCGACATCGGGGTGACGAATTGCTGCCCGCCCTTGGTGAGCACGCAGGTCACCTCGCCGCCCCCCTTGCGGATCAGGCGCACGACTTCGCAAGCCTTGTAGGCCGCGATGCCGCCGCCCACGACCAGCAGGATGCGTGGGTGTTTGCCCGCTGCCGCCTCCTCGATGCTCATCTCGCCAGCCTTTCGCGCCTCGCTACCCGGACGTACAGACATAGTGGTTTGCACGAGCCTTCGCAAAGCTTGGTTAAGTTTGCCTTGCGATGGCGCGCAACAGTTCAAAGATGGCGCGCGGTGCAAAGGCCAGACCGATCCCGTAGGCGGGAAGGCCCAACTGCATCCAGTAGAAATTCTCAGGCCGGGCGAACAGCGCGACCATAGTGGCAAGCCCCGCGAACCAGAGGCTTGCAAACAGCCCCAACCGGCCGCCGAGCGAGGCCCATCCGAGCAGCGGCAGCACCGCAATTGCAGCGCCGAGGCTCACCGGCAGCAGTGCAAGACCCGTGAGCCGCCAAACCGCCATCAGCGGCAGGCCGTAGCCGGTGAAGGCGCTCCACCCTTGCGAGACGGGATCGCCCGGCAGGCGCCCGGCTTCGACCGCGAGGTAGTGGAGTCCCATCCCGGCGGTGAAAGCTGCAATCAGTGCGGCCACGCCTGCCGCCTCGCGCCAACGCCGCGCGGCGAGCGCAAAGGCGAGCCACAGCAGCACGAAAGACACCGCCAACTCGCGCACGGCGAGCGCAATGGCTGCCGCGATCAGCGCCGGCCACCAGCGGTCCTCCCGATAGATGAGCAAAGCGAGCGTCAGCCACAGCCCCGCCCACAGCTCGTGGATCAGTCCGGCGAGCGGCACAGCCGCCGCCGCGCCGCCGAATGTCAGCAGCACCAACGCAGCGAGCCGCTCGGGCAGCGACACCAGCGCTGCGAGCCGAAGCTGGAGCGCAAGCAGGCAGGCAAGCACAAGCCCCAGCTCTATGTAGCGAACGCCGCCTATGCCGATGAGTGATTGCAGCCAGGCAAGGCTCGGCTGACGCACCGCCACGAAAGGCCGGGTCGGGTAGTTGTCCTTGCGCTGCTCGTCCAACGCGGCGGGGTAATAGCCCTCGCCCGCGGAAACCCGAGCGGCGATGCGGGAATAGAGTGCGAGATCGCCGTCGCCCCCGGCCGGGTCCGCGATGCTGGCGGGAGCCGCAGCGGTGGCCCGATTTACGGCGCGCTCGGCTTGGTCGGCAGCGGCGGTAGCAAAGGCGCCCCACGCCATAGCGGCGATGAGGAGCGACAACACCAGCACCGCAGCCCAACGCGGCAGATGCGGCAAGGGCCGACCGAGCGCCTCCCACCGATCGATCAGCGAAACGTGTGTCATCCCCGCCCCCCGGCCCGGATCATCCGATCCAGCCGGCCGCCATCGCGCCCCACACTGCGGCTGCCCCTGCAAGCCCGGCAACGACATAGCCGAGCCGGCTCGGTCCCTCGCGCCTGTCGGTGAGCAGCGCGATCGTCGGAAGCGGCGGAGCCTCGGGCGCGCCGCCCTTCGGCGGGAACATGTCCTCGACCCGGCGGATCAGGCCGGGCAGGCGCAGCAGCGTCTCGGTATCCTGCTTGAGCCGGTCGGCGAGCGCCGCTTCCGGCCCCAGCTCGTCGCGGATCCATTCGCGCACATAAGGCGCGGCGGTGTCCCACATGTTGATGTCGGGATTGAGCTGGGTGGCGATGCCTTCGACCATCACCATCGTCTTTTGCAGCAGCAGCAGGTGCGGCTGGGTCTGCATGTCGAAATCGCGGGTGATCGCGAATAGCCCGTCGAGCATCTGGCCGACCGAAAGCTCCTTCACCGGCTTACCGCGCATCGGCTCACCCACCGCGCGCAGGGCGGTCGCGAATTCGCCGACCGAGTGGTAGGAGGGCACATATTGCGCCTCGAAATGGATTTCCGCGACGCGCTGGTAATTGCCCGTCGTGAGACCGTAGAGGATTTCGGCGAGCCACTGCCGCGCGCGGCGATCGATGCGGCCCATGATGCCGAAGTCGATCGCGACGATGGTGCCGTCGTCCTCAACAAACAGGTTCCCCTGGTGCATATCGGCGTGGAAGAAGCCGGTGCTGATCGCCTGGGTGAGGAAGCTGATCACCAGCTTTTCCGAGATCGCCGCCAAGTCGTGGCCACGCGCGCGCAGATCGTCGACGCGGCTGATCTTGATGCCGTCGATCCACTCGATGGTCATCACCCGCCCGTTGGTGCGGTCCCAGTCGATGGTCGGAATGCGGTAGCCGGGGACGCCCGCCATCTGTTCGGCGAGTTCCGAGGCCGAGGCCGCCTCGCGCCGGAGATCGAGCTCGGAATTGGTCCAGCGCTTGAAGTTGGCGATGGTGAGACGCGGACGCAGGCGGCTCGCCTCCCCGCCCATGGCCTCGACATGGGCGGCGGCCCACTCATAGGTCTGGATGTCGCGCGCGAATTTCTCGCGGATGCCCGGGCGCAGCACCTTGACTGCGACCTTGCGCCCGTCCGTGGTTACCGCCTTGTGCACCTGCGCGATGGATGCGGCGCCGACCGGCTCGGGGTCGAGTTCGCTGAACAGGTTTTCGAGCGGTTGGCCGAAGCTCGATTCGATGGCCGCGCGGATCTGCGCGAACGGCACCGGAGGGAGCGAGTCCTGAAGGCTCAGGAGATTGTTCGCCGCCTCGTCGCCGACCAGGTCCGGCCGCGTGGCGAGGCTTTGCCCCAGCTTGATTGCGGCCGGACCGATCGCACGGAAGGCGCCCGAATAATCACGCGGCCCGCCCTTGCCGGTCAGTGTCGCGAGCCGTGCGAGACGCACCAGCCGGCGCACCATCGCCGGTGCATTGGGGTCGTTCTCGATCCCCACAAGCGCACGCCGCCGCGCGAGTGTGACGCCCCAGCGGGCGAGGCGGGTCAGGTGGACAACGGAAGACGTCACTGGATCAGATCTTCCACCCCGAGTGGATCGCGACCAGCCCGCCCATGATCGGCTCGACCTTGGTGTTGGCGAAGCCTGCCTGACGGATCATCTGCTCGAAGGCGGGCATCGGCGGGAACTTGCGAATCGATTCGGCAAGGTAGCGGTACGAATCCGCGTCGCCGGCGATCATCTGGCCCATGCGCGGCAGCAGGTGCTCGGAATAGATGTCGTAAGCCTCCTTTAGTCCCGACCACTCGACAGTCGAGAATTCGAGGCAGAAGAACCGCCCGCCGGGACGAAGCACGCGCAGCGCTTCGGCAAGCGCGCGATCTATGTGCGTGACGTTCCGGATGCCGAAGGCGATGGTGTAGGCATCGAAGGAGTTCGAGGCGAAGCTCACTTCTTCCGCGTTCTGGCAGGTGAAGACGAGACTGCCGTCCTCCTCGGAGAAGCCGCGTTCCAGCGCGCGTTCCGCGCCGACGTCCAGCATGTCCTGGTTGATGTCGGCGACGGTGATATGGGCGCCGCGGACCGCCATGCGGAAGGCGATGTCGCCGGTGCCGCCCGCCATGTCGAGGATGTTCTCGCCAGCTTGCGGCTTCACGCGCTTGACGAAGCGGTCCTTCCATAGCCGGTGCATCCCGCCCGACATCGCATCATTCATGATGTCGTACTTGCGCGCGACACTGGAGAAGACCTCGCCAACTTTGCGGGTCTTTTCCTGCGGAGTAACCTGGGTGTAGCCGAAGGAGACGGTTTCGTCGGTGGTATCGCTCATGCCCGGTTCCCTAGAGGGAATTGCCCCGCAGGCAAAGGGTGATAGAGGGCGTGCCATGTGCGAAGTTTGCAATGCCTGAGCTGCCCGAAGTCGAGACGACCGTCCGGGGGTTGGCGACGTTCCTTGAGGGAAAGCGGATCACGCGCGTGACGCTGAACCGCGCAGACCTGCGCCGCCCGTTCCCAGCAGATCTGGTGCAAGTGATGACCGGAGCCACCGTCACTTCGCTTTCGCGGCGGGCCAAGTATGGCCTGATCAACCTCGACCGCGGGGCGACGATGATCTTCCATCTGGGCATGAGCGGGCGGTGGCGGATTGATCCGGACACGCCCGACACCCACGATCACCTGCTCCTCGACACGGCGGGCCACCGCTTCGCGCTCTGCGATCCACGGCGCTTCGGTTCGGTCGATCTGGTGGCGACCGGCAAGCTGGAAACCTGGCCGCAGTTCGCAGCTCTCGGCCCCGAGCCGCTCGGGCCTGGTCTGACCCCCGCGCACCTCAAGGCGGCGCTCAAGGGCAAGGTGCTCTCGATCAAGCTGGCGCTGCTCGACCAGCGGATCGTAGCCGGCCTCGGCAATATCTATGTCTGCGAGGCGCTGTGGCGCGCAGGGATCCGACCGACCAAAGAGGCGGGCAAGGTCACCGGGCCGCAGCTCGCCAGATTGGTCCCGGCCATCGTTGCCGTGCTCGAAGCTTCGATCCGCGACGGCGGCTCGACCTTGCGCGATTATGCCCGGCCCGACGGCGAATTGGGCTATTTCGCCAGCTCCTTCGATGTCTATGGCCGCGAGGGCGAACCCTGCCGACGCCATGACGGCGGCGCGATAAAGCGCATTGCGCAAGGCGGGCGAAGCACCTGGTACTGCCCAGTGTGCCAGAAGTGAGGGAGAATCGTTGACCTCGGAGCACTTGCCGACTATGCGCGCTGCTTTCCGGCGGTTGGGCCATGAGTCCGCTCGCCTGTTTTCGAGCAAACCGTCACCATTTCCCCGGTCGCCCCAAGCGGCCTGAAGCAACCGCGAGACAGACACGAATTATGGCCAACACGCCGCAAGCCAAGAAGCGCATCCGTCGCAACACCGCCCGTGCCGAGATCAACGGCGCGCGCATCAGCCGCATCCGCAGCTTCATCAAGAAGGTCGAAGCCGCTTGCGAAGCGGGCGACAAGGAAGCGGCAGCCACGGCGCTCAAGGCGGCACAGCCTGAAATGGCCCGCGGCGTGGCCCGCGGCGTGCTCCACAAGAATACCGTGGCGCGCAAGATGTCGCGCCTGACCCGCCGGGTCTCAACGCTCTGATTCGGATCGAATCAAACCTGTCATCCTGATTCAGGCTTCCCGGCGCACGCCGGAGCCTTTCAAAACGAAACGGCCGCGCTCGATGAGCGCGGCCGTTTCGTTTGCATAAAACGCAAGTGACCCGAGCCTTAAAAACCTCAGGATTTCTCGCGATTCGCGTGCTTTCGGCATCCTTTATGCTTTGGAATCAGATGCATGAACGGACGCCTGCGGGTCACACCCGAGTCAACATGAATATTTCACTTTTTTTAAAAGTCCTCGCTTGCGCAAAGGCTCTCGGCGTTCTTTACATGGCTCACCCGGCGGGGACAGTCCGGGTGCTTTACAATCTGACCGACAGGGGGGTCCGCGGAATCATGGATTCGGCGGGGGTAAAGGCAGTGCCTGTCGCAATGGAATTAAACGTCTGCGGGCCGTGTGGGTCGCAGGCCGTGGGTGAATTGGGGATGAGCTTGTGCACAGGACTGACAAGGCACGGACAACTGGCCGACAGGCTGACGAACATCTGATGGAAGATGCCGAAGCTGTTAATCTCGCTGCCGACTGGTCCGACATCAGTCAGGGGCTGCGCAAGGATCTGGGGCACCAGCTGCACAGCCAGTGGATCAAGCCGATCCAGCTGGGCTCGCTGAACCGCGAGACCGGTTCGCTCGATCTGTACCTTCCCACCGAGTTCTCCGCCAACTGGGTACGCGACCGTTTCCACGATCGCTTGCAGCTTGCCTGGAGCATCGCCCGCTCCGAAGTCCGCAAGGTCAACATCATCGTTCACCCGGGCCGCCGCCAGCTGCCCGACCTGCGCCTCGACGACGGCCGCCGCCCTGCCAATGACGGCGCGAGCGCAATCGCCATGGCTGCGGGCGCGCTGGGCGATGCGACCTTCACTTCCTCGGTGGGCCTCGATCCGTCGCTGACTTTTGGCGCCTTCGTCACGGGCGAGGCGAACATCCTGGCCTGCAATGCGGCGCAGCGCATGGCCGCGTTGGAACAGCCGCAGTTCTCGCCGCTCTACCTCAAGGCGGCGACCGGACAGGGCAAGACGCACCTCCTCCACGCAATCGGCCACGCCTACCTGCAGGCCCACCCGCGCGCCCGGATCTTCTACTGCTCGGCCGAGCGCTTCATGGTCGAATTCGTCCAGGCGCTGAAATCCAGCCAGACGATCGAGTTCAAGGCCCGCCTGCGCTCCTTCGACCTGCTGCTGGTGGACGACATCCAGTTCATCATCGGCAAGGCGAGCGCGCAGGAGGAACTCCTCTACACGATCGACGCGCTGCTCGCAGAGGGCAAGCGCCTCGTGTTCGCCGCCGACCGTGCCCCGCAAGCGCTGGACGGGGTCGAGCCGCGCCTCCTGTCGCGACTGTCGATGGGCCTCGTCGCCGACATCCAGCCCGCCGACATCGAGCTTCGCAAGAAGATCCTCGTCAGCAAGCTGGTCCGCTTCGCGCCGCTTGCCGTGCCCGAGGACGTCGTGGAATTCCTCGCCCGCACCATCACCCGCAACATTCGCGAGCTGGTCGGCGGGCTGAACAAGCTGATCGCCTATGCCCAGCTGACCGGGCAGGACGTCTCGCTGCAGCTCGCCGAGGAGCAGCTCACCGACATCCTCTCGGCCAACCGTCGCCGCATCACGATCGACGAAATCCAGCGCACGGTCTGCCAGTTCTACCGCATCGACCGTGCGGAGATGAGCTCCAAGCGCCGCGCCCGCGCCGTCGTGCGTCCGCGGCAGGTGGCGATGTATCTCTCCAAGGTGCTCACTCCGCGCAGCTACCCGGAAATCGGGCGCAAGTTCGGCGGGCGCGACCACTCGACGGTGATCCACGCGGTGCGCCTCATCGAGGACCTGCGCCAGCGCGATGCCGACATGGACGGCGACGTCAGGAGCTTGCTGCGCCAGCTCGAGAGCTGATCGGCACACCGCATATCCCCACCCTGTTCACCGCAGTTTCGACAGGCCTCTCCACAGGGCTGTCGACAGGCTGTGCACAGGCTGTAAACAGCCTTTCCATGCCTTCCGAGCGCCTTTCTCCCGAGCTTGTCGATCTGCCTGCCGGGTGGCTTGCCGCCCTGATCCGTGGCGGAAAGGGCTGCTGTCCGCGCTGCGGGAAGGCAGCCTTGTTTCGCAAGTGGCTGAAGCCGGTCGAGCGCTGCGCCCATTGCCAACAGGACTGGTCGCTGCAGCAGGCGGACGACTTTCCCGCCTATATCGGCATCTTCGTCGTCGGACACCTGCTCGCGCCGGTTGTGATCGCGATGATCGTGACCTGGCACCTTACCGCATGGATGACACTCGCGATTACCTTGCCGGTCGCACTCGTGATGCTGCTGGTCATGCTCCAGCCGACCAAGGGCGCGGTGATCGCCTTCCTGTGGTGGCAGGGGATCGGCGCCTTCCGGCAGGAGCGCCGCACGCCCGACGCGCGGGAGGAGAAGCCTTGAGCCTCTCGCCTGCGCGGCTCGATCGCTTCGCCCGCCATATCGTTCTGCCCGAGGTCGGTGGCGCGGGACAGGTGCGCCTCGCCGAATCGCGCGTCGCTGTGATCGGCCTCGGCGGGATCGGGAGCCCTGCGCTGCAATATCTGGCGGCAAGCGGCATCGGCCACCTTGCGCTGGTCGACAACGACGTGGTCGACGTCAGCAACCTCCAGCGCCAGACGATCTTCACGACCCGCGACGTGGGCTACGGCAAAGCCGTTTCGGCCCGGCGCTGGCTGGCCAATTTCGACGATTCGCTGACCGTCGACGTCTCCGACGCGCGGATCACGCCCGAGAACGCTGCGGCACTGATCGCCGGAGCGGACCTCGTGCTCGACGGGACCGACAATTTCGCCACGCGGCTTGCCGTGTCGGACGCCTGCGTCGCCGCGGGCGTACCGCTGCTCTCGGCCGCCGTCGGTCGCTTCCAAGGGCAGGTGGCCGCCTTTGCCGGGCACCTGCCCGATCAGGCCTGCTACCGCTGCTTCGTCGGCGATGCATTCGACGCCGAGGACTGCGATACCTGCGCCGATGACGGCATGCTCGGCGCGATGGCCGGTTGGGCCGGCACCTTTGCCGCGCTGCAGGCGGTAAAGGCGCTGCTTGCGGGTGTGAGCAGCCTCGGGGAGCCCGGCTGGGGGCGCCTTCACGTGCTCGACGGGCTTGAGCCTTCCTTGCGCACGATCCGAATTGCCAAGGACCCGGCCTGCACAGCCTGCAGCGGCTGAGCCCTCACCCCGTCCCGCGCCCGACACGGCGCGGCACGGAAGGGAAGTGCCTCAGGGAACATCGTCCCGCGCGCCGGGGTCAGCCTCTCCCCACCCAAGGAGGCAAACATGCAGAATTTCGACATCGTCGGCGCCCTCGCCTTCTTCACGATCGGCGCCGTGCTTGTGTTCGGCATCATTTCATGGATGCGCGCAAGGAAGGCGCAGGACCAGCACAAGGATGCCGCCGTAGCCCAACGCCAGCGGATGGAAGACGGCACCACCCGCAGCGACGAGACCCGGGCGAACGAACGCGAAGGGCTCCCTGCCGACCGCGTAGCCCCGACTGACGGGGGCCGCAGCTGGAGCAAGGAACGCGGCGCCAACCCGCCGACTGCGCCCGTCACCCCGCCCGACTGAGCACCTCGTCCACCCATTCCGGCACCAACACGCTAGCTGGACCCAAGCGGCTCTCATGAAACAGGCGCGAGCCTTCGCTTGGCTCGAGATTGAGTTCAAGCGTACGTGCGCCGCTCGCCCGGGCTTCCTGAACGAAGCCCGCGGCGGGATAGACCGCACCGGAAGTGCCGATGCTGACCAACAGGTCGCATCTCTCGAGCGCGGCGTAGATGCGGTCCATGCGGTAGGGCATTTCGCCGAACCACACGACGTCCGGGCGCAGGGTGCGCGCCTGGCAGACGGGGCACGGCGGCCGGTCAAGCATCGTGCCGAGCCAAGGGGAGCGCATGTCGCAGGACGTGCACAGCGCGCTCTTCAACTCGCCGTGCATGTGCAGCACTTTTGCCGATCCGCCGCGTTCGTGCAGGTCATCGACGTTCTGGGTGACCAGAAGCAGTTCCCCCGCAAACTCCTGCTCCAGCCGCGCGAGTGCCGCGTGCGCCGGGTTAGGTTCGACCTTTTCCAGTGCGGCGCGTCGCATGTCGTAGAAGCCGAGCACCAGATCGGGATCGCGCGCGAACCCTTCGGGCGTGGCGACATCCTCGATGCGGTGCTGTTCCCATAGGCCACCGGCCGAGCGGAAGGTATCGATCCCGCTTTCGGCGGAGATGCCTGCGCCGGTGAGGATGACGATGCGGTGAATTCCTGCGCTCAAACCTGTCTCCGTTCGCCCCGAGCTTGCCCGAGTGCTGTCTTTCCCGTTACGGCACTAAGGACAAGAACAGGGCTTCGACAAGCTCGGCCCGAACGGAAGGTTGACGGGATGCTGCAATTCGGGGTGATCGGGCACAAGGGCCGGATGGGCCGTGCGCTGGAGGCGGCGATCGCGGACGCCGGCCATGCGCTCTTCGCCGGTGTCGATGCGGGCGGAAGCATCGGACCATTCGCGGCGCAGTGCGACGTGCTGGTCGATTTCTCGGCACCCGACGCGCTGGCGGCGAACCTTGGAGCGGCGAAGGTGGCGGGCAAGCCGATCGTGGTCGGCACAACCGGGCTGGAGGAGCCGCACTTTGTGATGCTGGTCGAGGCGGCCCGGAAAGTTCCGGTGCTGCAGTCGGGAAACTTCTCGCTGGGCGTCACGCTGATGGCGCATTTGGTGCGGGAGGCTGCGGCAAGGCTCGGGACCGATTGGGACATAGAGGTGCTGGAAATGCACCACCGCATGAAGGTCGACGCGCCCTCGGGCACCGCCAAGCTGCTGGGCGAGGCGGCGGCGGCAGGGAGGGGCATCGCTCTTGCTGACAACATGGAGAGCGGCCGTCACGGCATGACGGGTGCTAGGGCCCAAGGCGCGATCGGCTTTGCCACCCTGCGCGGCGGTACCGTGGCGGGCGAGCATTCGGTGATCTTCGCCGGGTCCGAGGAGCGCCTGACGATCGCGCACAGCGCTGAGAACCGCATGATTTTCGCCCGCGGGGCCGTACGGGCGGCGGAGTGGCTGACCGATCAGCCCGCCGGGCGCTACACCATGAACGACGTGCTGGGGCTGTGACCCACCACCCATGACGCTTAAGCCATGACCCGCGACCAGATTTTCGAGTTCTTCCGCCGCCTCGCGGAGGACGATCCCACCCCGCGCACCGAGCTTGAATACGGCAATGCCTATCAGCTCGTCGTCGCGGTGGCGCTTTCGGCGCAGGCGACGGACGTGGGCGTCAACAAGGCGACCCGCGCGCTGTTCGCCAAAGTGACGACGCCGCAGCAGATGCTCGACCTGGGAGAAGACGGCCTGAAGGAGCACATCAAGACCATCGGGCTCTTCAATTCCAAGGCCAAGAACGTCATCCTCCTCTCGCAGCTGCTCGTCGACGAGTACGGCGGCGAGGTGCCGGGTACGCGCGAGGATCTCGTGCGGCTCCCGGGCGTCGGGCGCAAGACCGCCAACGTGGTGCTCAATTGCTGGTTCGGGCAGGAGACCTTCGCGGTCGACACGCACATCTTCCGCGTCGGCAACCGCACCGGTCTCGCCAAGGGGAAGACGCCCGATCATGTCGAGGCGAAGCTCGAAAAGCGCGTCCCTCAGCCCTTCCGCCTGCACGCCCACCACTGGCTGATCCTCCACGGCCGCTACGTGTGCAAGGCGCGCACTCCCGAGTGCTGGCGCTGCAAGGTCGTGGACCTGTGCTCCTTCAAGAAGAAGGTGCTCGAGCCACCCAAGGGCCGCGCAGCGACAGGAGCCGATACAAGCGTGGATTAAGGCGCCGTTCAAACGCCGGGGCGAAGATTGGGATCCTTGCCGGTGGAGACCCTCGCCATGACCCTGCGCATCCTTGCTCTTGCCCCCCTGCCCCTTCTCGCGCTCGGTGCCTGCGCACCGGACCCGGCTGGCGACGCGGCGCGTGCTGCTGCCGAAATCGCGAAGGCACCCGCCGCGACGGTGACGGGGCCCGGCGAGAGCTGCATCAACCGATCGCAGGTGCGCCACACGGTGGTTCGCTCCGACAGGGTAATCGATTTCGAGATGCAGGGCGGCAAGGTTTACCGCAACACACTGCGCAGCAGCTGCCCGGGCCTGAGCTTCGACCGCGCGCTCACCTACGAGACCTCGATCGACCAGCTGTGCACGCCGCAAATCGTCTACAGCCTGCAGAACATCGGCGGCAATCTCCAACGCGGCGCGGGGTGTTCGCTGGGCGAATTCGTGCCGGTGGAGTATGTGAAGGACGCGAAGGGCTGAGGCCAGCCCTAGCCCCGCCCGTCTCCGAAATTGCTCTCGTCCAGTTCCAGCCCCGCGCGGCCGTCGGCTACGGTGTGGGCGGGGGCGTGGGGGAGATCCATGTCCTCGGGCTCCTCGATCTCGAGCATGCCTTCCCACTTGGTGATGACCGCCGTCGCCACTGCGTTGCCGACCACGTTGGTGGCGGTGCGGCCCATGTCGAGGAACTGGTCGATGGCGAGGATGATCGCCACGCCCTCGACCGGCAGGCCGAACATGGCAAGCGTGCCGGTGATCACCACGAGGCTCGCGCGCGGTACGGCGGCAATGCCCTTGGACGAGATCATCAGCGTCAGCAGGATCATGATCTGCGTGCCGATGGGCAGATCGATGCCGTAGGCCTGCGCGATGAACAGCGTCGCGAAGCTCATGTACATCATCGAGCCGTCGAGATTGAAGGAATAGCCCAGCGGCAGCATGAAGCCCGAAATGCGGCGCGGCACGCCGAAGCGGTCGAGCTGCTCGAACAGCTTGGGCAGCGCGGCCTCGCTCGATGCGGTCGAGAAGGCGATCATCAGCGGCTGACGGATGTAACGGATCAGCACGAAGATGCGCTTGCCGAGGAACACCGCGCCTGCAGAAAGCAGGATCACCCACAGCAGCACCAGCGAGAGGTAGAACTCGGACAGCAGCGTGAGATAGGTGCTGAGGATCGACAGCCCGCTCGCGGCAACCACGTTGGCGAGCGCACCGAACACCGCGATAGGCGCATAGCGCATCACGTAGCCGGTGACCTGCAGCATCATCTCGGCCAGCGCGTCCGCGCCCTTCACCAGCGCGTGCCCGCGCTCGCCGATCGCCGACAGGGCTACCCCTGCGAAGATCGAGAAGACGAGGATCTGCAGGATGTTGTTGGTCGCCAGCGCCTCGACCGCGTTCTTGGGGAAGATCGAGAGGATGAAGTCGGTCGCCTTCAGCTCCTTGACCTCGCCGACCGCGGCGGCGGCGCTGGCGACGTCAGGGATCGGCGCGCCGATGCCGGGCTCGAAGAAGTTGACCAGCAGGAGGCCCAGCCCGATCGAGACGAGGCTGGCGGTGATGAACCACGCCAGAGCCCGCACGCCTATTCTGCCGAGCGCGGCGCTGTCGCCCATGTGCGCGATGCCGACAACGATGGTCGAGAGCACCAGCGGCGCGACCAGCATCTTGATGAGGTTGAGGAAAATGTCGCTGAGCAGCTTGAACCACGGCGCGATCGATTCCTTGATCACATCGGCCGGGACCATCTGGTTGAGCAGCTGCCCGACGATGACGCCGAGCACCATGCCGATCAGGATGTAGAGGGTGAGCTTGCGATCCATGTTCTCTCCGAGCGTCCTGTGCGGACGCTATTCCTGGCTTCCGGCGAGCGCCAGCGCCTGCCCAGCGATGCGGGCGTAAATTCGGGCGAGCACCGCAAGGTCGGGGATGGCCACGGCCTCGTCGCGCTTGTGCATGGTGGCGTTGCAGAGCCCGAACTCGATCACCGGGCAAACGCTGCGCAGGAACCGTGCGTCGGACGTGCCGCCGGTGGTGCTGAGTTCGGGCACCATGCCCGTCTCGGCCTCGACCGCGGCGCTGACCAGCTTTGAAAACGCCCCAGGCTCCGTCAGGAAGGGTTCGCCCGAGATCACGGGCCGCGCCTTGCCGCCGTGACGCTCGGCGATGGCCATGACCCGCTCGGACAGGCTGTGGCCGGTGTGAAGGTCGTTGAAGCGGATCGAGATGCGGGCGCTGCCAGCGGCGGGAATGACGTTGTGCGCGCGATTGGGGGCGGTGATCTCGGTGATCTCGAGATTGCTGGGCTGGAACCACCGCGTACCGGTATCGAGCGTTAGCGCGTCCAGTTCCGCAAGGATCGCGACCAGCCGGGGCAGCGGATTGTCGGCGAGGTGCGGATAGGCGACGTGTCCCTGCGTGCCCTCGACATCGATGAAGATATTGACCGATCCGCGCCGCCCGATCTTCACCATGTCGCCAAGCCGGTTCACCGAAGTGGGCTCGCCGACGAGGCACAGGTCGGGCTGTATGCCCTCGGCCGTCATGTAATCGATCAGCGCGCGGGTGCCGTGGAGCGCCGGGCCTTCCTCGTCGCCGGTGATGATGAAGCTGATCGTGCCGGCCTCGGCAGGCACCTCGGCGGCAGCGGCGACCATCGCGGCGATCGCGCCCTTCATGTCGACCGCGCCGCGCCCGTGGAGCAACTCGCCGCGCACCTGCGGATCGAACGGGTCGCTCGCCCAGCCCTCACCCGGCGGGACCACGTCGAGATGCCCAGCAAATGCAAAGTGCCGCGACCCTTCGGGGCCGGGACGGATGGCGAACAGGTTCTCGACCGGCGCCTCTTCGGAGCCCGCAGGGCCCTCGCCGCGCGTGAAGCGGTGGACCGCGAAGCCGAGCGGCACCAGCATCGCCTCAAGCGCGTCGAACACCGCCCCGGTCGCGGGCGTCACGGAGGGCGCGGCGATCAGGCGCTTGGCAAGGTCGGCTACGTCGAGCATGGTCTGGCTCATGGATGGGGGCCTAGCAGGAGTTGGCGCCGATGAGGAAGCGCGTTTGTGACGCCATCCCCCGGGCGGATGCGCTCCGCGAAGGGGGGCGCCTGCCGTGATCGACCCTTCGACGGACTGGGCCGGATTTGCGGTCGCGGTGCTGATCGTCGAGCTGACCCCCGGCCCGAACATGGCGTGGCTGGCGACGCTGACCATCTCCGAAGGGCGACGCGCAGGCCTCGGCGCGGTCGCGGGCATCACGGTCGGCCTCGCGGCCAATGCAGTGCTGAGCGTGCTCGCCGCGAGCCTTGTTCTCCAAACCGACGGTCCGCTGGGACGGGCCGTGTCGGTGGCGGCGGCGGCAATGATGACGTGGCTCGCGTGGGACGCGTGGCGCGGGGCGGGCGAAACCACTCAGTTCGAGCGTGCGGGGCGCAGCGGCCGGCACGCGTTCGCCGGGTTCATTCTCAACCTGCTCAACCCCAAGGCGGCGCTGTTCCTGGTCGCGGTGATGCCGCAGTTCGTTGCCGGCGGTCAGCCGACGATCACGCAAGGCTTGATGTTCGGCGCAACCAGCGTGACCATTGCCACCGTGATCCACCTCGCGCTGGTGCTCGGCGCGGAGGCTGCGAGGGGCAGCCTGCTGGTCGAGGCTCGGGCGCGGATCGTGCGGCGGGTGCTGGCGATTGCCATGCTGGGCGTCGCGGTGTGGTTCCTCGCCAAAGCCTTCGCCTGACCTTTGGCGCCTAGCGCCGGCGTCGCTCGTCCGGCACCACGAGCGGCCCCGGCGCGAAGGCGCTGTCGAGCAGGTCCGCGATCCGCAGGCCCGCCTGCACCACCCGCCGCCGCGCCACAGGCACAGCGCGCTCGATGTCATCCTGCGTCAGCGCCGTCTTGTCGGGCAAGGGACCGGGGCAGACGTTCTGGGTGTCGAAGGCAGTGGGATAGACGAAACTCCGGGCGATCTCCCAGCTCTCCCGCCCCCAGTCGTCGGGCTTGCCCCCGGCGAGCTCGGCGCGCTCGGCAGGCGTGTAGGCCCGCGCCACCGGATCGGCGGGATCGCTGATCGCCCGCTCGGCGAGCGGACCGTCCCATATGCTGTGCAGGTTCAGCCCCGGCTTGATCCCGTAATCAGCCTCGCGGTCGTTGCCGCCCTTGTCATCCTTGTCGCCCGAGTGGAGCGGCATGTGCACATCACCGGCAAAGTGCACCATGAAGGCCAGCGCCTCCAGTCGCACCGCGGCAGGAAGGCTCTCGTCGGCGAGGATGCGATGGGCGCGGGTGATCTGCGCGGTGACGCAATTGCCCCCCGCGCAGCTGGAGCGCGGGTCGAACACCTCGCAGATCGGCGCGGTGCGGTAGTGCCATGCGGCGGTATAGCCCCAGCGCCAGCCCTCCCCGCGAACGCAATCGGCCCAGACCGCGGCGTCCTCCAAGGTCTTGAGCGGACATTGCGGCGTGCCGAGGTCTTTCTCTCGGGCGAGCAGCGCGCGGATCTTGCCGCGGACTTGCGGCGAGACATTGGCGAGCGCGATGCTCGCTGTCTGACGGTGGGCATAGGCGCCCCAGGCACCCGCCTGCACGGGGGCAAGCAGCGCCAGCAGCGCCGCGAAACCGAGAACCAGCCGCTTCATTGCACCTTCTCGAACTGCTCGATCACCCATTCCTCTTCGCTCGCCGCGCCGATCCATTCGGCCATCCAGTCATGCTCCCAGATGGCCTGCATATAGGCCTGCGCGAAGCCGGGGACGCCGATGTCGTAGGTGACGAAGCGCGTCACGACAGGGGCGTAGAAGATGTCGGCGGCGCCGAAGGTTCCGAACAGGTAGGGCCCCGCGCTCCCGTGCCGTGCGCGCGCTTCGGCCCACAGCTGGAGGATGCGCACGATGTCGTGCTTGGTCGCGTCGGAGAGGCCCGGCAGCTCCACCCGCCGGCGGATGTTCATCGGCAGTTCGCGCCGCAGGGACTGGTAGCCCGAGTGCATCTCGGCGACCATCGCGCGCGCCATCCCGCGGGCGGCTTCATCCTTGGGCCAGAACCGCTCGCGGCCCACTTTATCGGCGCAATATTCGAGGATTGCGAGGCTGTCCCACACCACCACATCGCCGTCCCACAGGATCGGCACCTTGCCGCTCGACGGCTGGACCTCGCCCATGTCGTGCTTCAGGCGGTCCCATTCCTCGCCCATGATCGGCACGGTGAGCTCGTCGAAATGGAGCCCCGATTGCTTGACCGCCAGCCAGCCGCGCAAGCTCCAGCTCGAATAGTTCTTGTTGCCGATGATGAGTTTCATGTCGGTCTGCTCCACCTGCAAGACTGATTGGAGGCTCCCGTAGGTATTAAGGCTGGAACTGTCGAGGCTGAACGGGTTATCCGGCGCATAAGGAGACCCGCATGACCCTGCCCCCTTTCCACCTCGCCTTCCCGGTCGACGACCTCGCCGCCGCGCGCCGTTTCTACGGCGAGGTGATGGGTTGCGCCGAGGGGCGTTCCTCCGACGAGTGGATCGACTTCGACTTCCACGGCCACCAGATCGTCGCCCACCTGGCACCCGGACAGGCGGGAGACCGGGCGAGCAACCATGTCGACGGGCACGGCGTCCCTGTCCCGCATTTCGGGCTCGTGCTGACGATGGAGGCGTGGGAGGCGCTTGCCGAGCGCCTGCGGACGGGCGGCTGCGAATTCGTGATTGAACCGACCATCCGCTTCAAGGGCCAACCGGGCGAGCAAGCCACGATGTTCCTGCGCGATCCCAGCGGCAATGCGCTCGAGTTCAAGGCGTTTGCGGACATGGGCAAGCTGTTTGCCAAGTGACGATTCGATTGGCTCGTTGGCCAAGCTGAGGCCCATATCTGCTTTTGGCTAGCGACCCCGAAGCTGCCATCCGGCGAAGAAGGCAAGGCACCAACTCGCCGAAACTGACCCTCGTTATTCAGATGATAATGTCGCCCTTGTCCTGTCCTGTTACCGCGCGCGGCAACTTGAGGCGATCCGGGGATACAGATTGGTTTTCCTTGATGACGTTGACACCCGCGAAGTGGCGCTCGTGGAGTTTGGCAGCTTTGTTCTCGATAGCGACGATCTTGATGCCATCCTTACCGAGGGTTGCAGGCTGATCGCCGAGGCGCTTGGCACCCCCTTTGCCAAGATCATCCAGATTGAGCCCGATCACAACACCGGGCTGGTCCGCGCCGGAGTGGGCTGGAATGACGGCGTAGTAGGGCACGAACGTATTTCCTTGTCGGGCAACACGTCGGAGGCATTTGCGATCAATTCCGCAGAGCCCGTCATTACGCAGGACGTATCGGACGAAACACGTTTCACCTTTCCGCAATTCCTGATCGATCACAGGGTGAGCGCGATCGTGAATGTGCCGATCTTTTTGCCAGGCCGCGTGGCGTGGGGCCTGCTGCAGGTGGATGATTGCCAGCCGCGCAATTTCGGGCCTGTGGAGATCAACTTTCTCAAGGCCTATGCCATGGTGCTTGGGCCGGTCATTGACCGCCTTTATGCCGTTGATGAGCGCGAAGATGCACGCGCGAAACTTGTCGAACGGGAGGCTCGTTTACACCGGATTCTCAGCCGGATGGGCGAGGGGTGGGCGATTCTGAGCCCCGATTTCACGATCGCTGACTTCAATTGCGAGGGGCTGCGCATGATAGGCCGCCCCGGCGAAAACGTGATCGGACGTTCGCTTTGGGACGTGTATCCCGGCAGTGATCAAGCTGACGTCAGCCGGGTTTTCAAGCAGGCGATGGAAGAACGCGTCGCCGTCACGATCGAGCACGAGGTTTTCGTCGATGGCCGGTCCCCGATCTGGGTGGAAATGCGGGCCTACCCGAATGACGATGGCACTCTTGCCGTCTTCTGGCATGACGTTACCCGCCGCACGATGGATTTCGTTGCGCTGCAACGAAACGAGGAAAAGCTCAGAAGCGCCATAGAAGTGGCTGGGGTCGGATTGTGGGATGTGGATCTGCTTTCTGGGACAGCCACCTGGTCGGATGAGTTTTTCCGGATGCTCGGTCATGAACCCGGAGCGGTCGAGCCCGGTTACGATGCCGGGTTGGTTCACCTGCACGGCGACGAGCAGACCGTCGAGGATGCCAAAGTCAAAGCATGCATGGATGCGCGTGAGGATTACTCTTCCGAGTTCCGGGTAATCCATCCCGACGGTGCATTGCGCTGGCTTCGGGCGCGAGGGCGGTTCTTCTACAATGCCGCGAACGAGCCGGAGCGCATGCTCGGGGCGGCAATCGACATTACGGAATCGATGGAATTGCAAGAACGCCAGCGGCTGCTGGTCGGCGAATTGCAGCACCGCACCCGCAATCTCATGAGCGTCGTCCGCTCGATAGCCGAGACGACCGGACGCAGCAGCAACGACTTCGAAGAATTTCGCCACAAGTTCCGCGACCGGCTGGACGCCCTGGGACGGGTTCAGGGGCTTCTTTCGCAGCTTGGTCCCAATGAACGCGTCACGTTTGACCAACTGCTTAGAACGGAACTCGCCGCCCTGACCGACGAAGCTGCCCTAAGGAAGATGGACCTCAGCGGGCCGAGCGGGATCGCGCTGCGCTCGGGTAGTGTTCAGGCTCTGGCTATGGCGTTGCACGAGCTGGGAACCAACGCGCTGAAATACGGAGCGTTCAAGCAGGATGAGGCACGTCTGCAGATCAGCTGGGCGGTCGAGCAATCCGAAGGCGAAGCACGGCCTTGGCTGGTCATCGACTGGCGCGAAAGCGGCGTGGAGATGGCTGCCGACGGACAGACGCAAAGGTCTGGCCAAGGACGCAAACTGATCGAGATGGGACTTCCGTACCAGCTTGCCGCGCGCACGACCTACGAACTGGGCTCGGACGGCGTGCACTGCACGATCGCTATCCCGCTGCCGGAAAAAGGGGCTAACCGTCATGGTTGAACAAGTCTTGGGCGCGTGCCGCGTGCTCGTTGTCGAGGACGAATACACGATCGCCGAGGAGATCTGCTTCGAACTGAAGCGCGTCGGAGCCGTAGTGATCGGCCCGGTCGGCCAATTGCGCGCCGCGATCGATCTCGTCAGAACTGCGCCCGAAATCGACGTGTCCGTGCTGGACTTGAACCTCGGCGGCGAGACCGTCTTTCCTCTGGCCGATCTGCTAGCGGAGCGAGGCGTGCCGATCATCTTTGCGACCGGATACGATGCGCAGTCGATCCCCTCCCGGTTCGCACCCGCTGCCACGCTCGTTAAGCCGGTGGCGATTTCAGCGATGGTCAAAGCGGTGAGCTCTGCGATCATAGCAAGATGATACGCAAGGTCGTCGGCAGGGCACCCGCAAGGATTGTGCGCCGGTGAGCGGCTAAGGCAAGAAGGCGCGCCTGATTACGCCTACCCCATCCACCCCTCGCCCAGGGCGTCCGACACCACCGCGGCGCGCAGGGCTTCGATGCCCATGCCTTTCTCACTGCTGGTGAGGTGCAGTTCGGGGTAGGCGGCGACGTGCTTGCGCACTTCGGCAGCGGTCTTTTCGGCGACGGCGGCGAGTTCGCTCGCCTTGATCTTGTCGGTCTTGGTCAGCACCACACGGTAGCCCACGGCCGCCTCGTCGAGCATCTTCATCATCACCCGGTCGACGTCCTTCAACCCGTGCCGGCTGTCGACCAGCACCAGCGTGCGGGCCAGCACCTGCCGCCCGCGCAGGTAGGAGTTCACCAGCGCCTTCCACTTGTCGACCACCTTGATCGGCGCCTTGGCAAAGCCGTAGCCGGG
>JAIYAM010000019.1 GCA_027489065.1 Erythrobacteraceae bacterium
CCTGCGATAGACGAACCACGCCTGAAAAGGTGTGGTAGTGGAAAAGAAACAGTTCCAGAGCGTCGGTGTAACGCTCAGCCCAAGGATGATCGACATCGTCGATCAACTTGCGACAAGCCGCGGTGTCTCGCGGTCAGAAGCCATCCGCATTGCTCTGGAAGTCGGCATTCCCCTCCTGAAGGCGGGATTGTCGCTCAACGCCGAGCGCGCCGTCACAATCCTCGAGCATACCCAGCTTGCGCTCTCGCTCATCGTCCAGGAGCAATATCCGGCTGATGCCGAACACCTGATCGCCCAGGCGCTCTCCAACGTGCGAGAGCATCATGGCTGAAGACATCAGATTCAGCAAAAAAGCGGCCACTCTCACCCACGCTTCCGCGCGCGGAAAAGTGAAGCGGAACGCAGGCAATTTCACGCGCGGATCGCAGCTGTTCCACCATGAAATCCTGATGACCTGGGCGGGCATCAGAATGCCCCTCTACGTCTGGGTTGGGACCGCCGTTCTCCTACTGTGCATCCTCGTCAGTTTGACCTTCAAGAACCATGAGGTCCAGCTCGTCCTGATGAAGCTCTATGCCGAGGCTTGGGGATGGGTTCAGCTCAATCCCAACAAGCCTGTAAACCTGACGCTTCCATCGGGTCAGATGGTGCAGGGTACCATGTCCATGGTGCCCTATCATCCTGCCGTGGAAAGGGCGTGGGCCAAGGCTGTGCAGGTCAGCATTTCGGCAGGTCTGGGTGCAGCCTTTATCTGCGTCCCATTGACCGTCTGGTTCGTCGACTTTTCGAAGCGGCGCGGCACCGACATTCTGACCGAGCGCCATGAGCGCGGTGCTGTCCTTGTGACGCATAGCGAACTCGCCCAAGCCATCACCAGCCATAACTGGAAAGCGCATGTCAGCGAGTGCCGCAAGCGCCGGCCAGCAGTCGACCCCGACAAGATCCTCGCAGAACCCTTGAAGGACCGTGTCCGGGCGGGTCTGTATGCGCCTTACCGCTTGGCTGGTGTGCCGGTTCCTTGGCGGCTTGAGCAAAGCCATGCGATGTTCATCGGTACGACCGGTGCTGGCAAGACGACCGAGCTGAAGAAGATCGTCACGCAGGCGCGCGAACGCGGGCATCGCTGCGTCATTTTCGATCTGACCGGCACATTCGTCGAGAGCTTCTATGATGCCGAAACGGACATCATCCTCAATCCGATGGATCGCCGCTGCGTGCCATGGTCGATTTTCAACGACTGCGACAATTACGCCGAATTCATGAGCGCTGCGACAGCGCTGGTCCCCAGCGGCCACAGCGCGGAAGATGATTTCTGGCAGAAGTCAGCCCGAACCCTGTTCGTCGAGATGTGCGTCAAGATGATCAAGATGGGCGTGCGCTCAAACGGCGCGCTTTCCTACTTCCTGATGCAATCGGATCTGAAGACGATCCATGCTCAACTTGAAGGTACGATCGCAGGGCCGATGATGTCACCCGCCGCTGCCAAGATGGCAGAGTCGATCCGGACTACCTTCATCGCCAATGCGAATGTTTTCCGCTTCCTGCCCGAACCACCTCCGGGCGAAACCGGCTTCTCAATCAAGAACTGGATGACCACCGAGGTGAAGGAAGGGTCGATCCTTTTCATCACCTCCACTCACCCTGACCTTGTTCTCAATCGCCCGCTTTTGACGCTGTGGATGGACCTGGCCGTCAATGCGCTGTTCCACATGGGACGGAGCCGCGATCTGCGCACATGGTTTCTCATTGACGAGGTCCATGCGCTGCATCGTCTCCCGGCGATCGATCATGGCCTTCAGACCGCCCGCGCGTTTGGCGGAGCGTTTGTGCTTGGCATGCATTCCTTCGACAAGCTTGAAGAAACCTATGGTGAGAACGGGGCTACCAATCTGGCCTCGCTGGCGGGCACCAAGCTGATCCTCAAGACGGCCGATCCCGAGACCTCGCGGCGCTGCTCCGAGTTCATCGGCAACCGTCAGGTCCGGATCATGGATGAAGCCTATTCCTACGGCTATAACGATAACCGGGACGCATCGACGATCACGCCTCGTACCAACGTCGAAGAACTCGTCATGCCGGTCGACATCAGCGACTTGCCCAGCATGCACGGCTTCGTGAAATTCCCCGACGGTTTCCCCGCTGCCCGGATCAGACTGACGTGGAAGGATTACGAACCCCGCGCCAAGGGCTTCGAGCGTGTCACCGACATGCGCGCCGCCGAATACACGCCACCGTCCGGGGATATCGCGGAAATGGGGGGTGCGGATAGGGAGGGCGCGGAACCTGGCATCGTGCCTCTGGAGCGCAAGGATAGCGAAGAGGTGGCGCTGACTGAGGCGGAGCGTGCGGCGCAGCAGCTGAGGGAGGCGATCGAGGGGCCATTGAACCCTGAGCGCGAGCTGACCGAAGAGGAGGTGGCGCGCAAGATCGAGGATGAAGAGGAGCGGGCAGAGGTCGAGCGCAGGCCAGTGCAAGGGGAGCTCTATGGCTACACCCGCCCGGGCAAGAAGGACCAGCGCGAGCGGCAGAACCTGGCCATGCGCGATAGCGAAGAGCGCAGCGCGCAGGCGAAGATCGAAGGGCAAAAGGGGCGAGCGCAGAGCAGCAGGGCAGACGCCCAGGAGAGCGAGCTTTCCAAAGAGAACATGCGCGGCATCGGCAATGAAAAGCAGAGCCGGCAGGACCCTTCCATCGACGACGATCAGGAGCTTGGGCGATGAGCACGGCCGCGCAAACCGGCCATGTGTCCCCGTCAATGCGCCCGCAGTGTGCCGGTACTATCGGGCGGCGGATCAAGACCGTCCGAGCGGCTCTGGGAATCTCCCAGCACGTGATGGCATTGAAGCTTGGGATCGCGGACAAGACCATCAAGAACTATGAAGGCGGGCACAGGGATCCGCCCTCGAGCCTGATCGCTGCCATCTGCGAACAGTTCCGCATCGATGCCGCCTGGCTTCTGCTGGGCGATGCCTCGCGGCCGATGTTCCAGCATGAGCAGGCAAGGGTGGCCTGACATGCTGTCGGTCGCATCGGTCGCATCAGCAGGCGGCGCCGCCAGCTACTTTGCCAAGGACGACTACTATGTCGGCGATGGTCCTGCCGAGCTTAGCGAATGGGGTGGCGAGGGCGCAAAGGCGCTCGGGCTTGCAGGCCCTGTCGCTAAGGACGATTTCGAAAAGGTCCTCGATGGCAAGTTGCCTGATGACACGGTCGTAAATGGCAATGCAAACCGCCGCTCGGGTATAGACCTCACATTTTCCATGCCGAAGTCGGCCAGCCTGCTTGCGCAGCTGGGCGGCGACAAGCGGATCCTCGATGCACAGGTGGCCGCCGTCAAAGCGACCATGGCCTATCTCGAGAAGCATTATGCGCAGGCCCGCGATCGTTCGCGCAATGCCAACGGCGAGGGCGTGGTCACGGGCAAGCTCCTCTATGCCCTGTTCCAGCACGATACGAGCCGGGCGCTGGACCCGCAAAACCATACCCATGCCGTCATTGCCGCGATGACTCAGGACAAGGATGGCAACTGGAAGGCGCTGTGGAATGGAGAGATCTGGAAGAACAACACAGTCCTTGGCTCCATCTATAACGCCGCGTTGCGGGCCAACCTCGAGAAGCTCGGCTATGAAACCCAGCTCACCGGCAAGCACGGTCAGTTCGAAATCAAGGGCGTGGCGCGCGATGTGATCGAAGCCTTCAGCCAGCGTCGCCTGACCATTCTGGCAACGGCCGAGAAACTCGGGAAGAGCGCAAACGACACAGAAGCCTTACGTGAAATCACCAAGCGCACCCGCGATCCCAAGCTGAACCCGGACGACAAGCAGGCGCTTCGGCAGGAATGGGCGAGGCGCGCTGCCGGGCTGGGGTTCGATGCCAAGGCGCTGGTCGAACAGGCGCGGGAACGCGGCTCCGAGGGGCGTGAAAGCCCTTTGGGGTCGCCGCAGCGTGTCCAGGAGACTCTTAGTGCGCTCCGCGACAGCGCCAAGCTCTACACTCGGCCAGCAGACACACTGACAACCAATGGCCTGCAACGGATCACTCTGACGCCCACGGAGCTGCGCACTGAGATGGCAACCGCTTCTGCGATCAGGATCATCGGCGAACGTGAAACCTCTTGGACCCGGGGCGAGCTGGTCAAGACCGCGCTCGACCTCGGCGTAAAGGGCGTGACCGCTGAAGCGGTGGAAGCACGGATCGGCGTATTGGTGGCCGACGGCAGGGTGCTGGAGGGCAAAAGCGACAGGCTTGATGGCCGGCCTGAGAAATTTACCACCCCTGAGCATGTCGCCATCGAGCGGGCAACCCTCGCCAATGTCGCCGCCGGAAAGGGCGCAGGCCAGGCCATCATCGAAGCCGCCGCGGCTCCGGAGCGGCTGCGGCAAGTGGCCGGAACTCACGAGCTCAATGCCGAGCAGATTGCCGCGGGAACACTGGCGCTGGCCAACAAGGACCGCACAATCGTGATCCAGGGTGTCGCGGGCGCAGGCAAGACGACAATCATTTCGGCAATCGCAAGCGTAGCGCATCAGGAGGGAAGGGAGGCGATCGGCCTCGCGTTTGCCAACAAGATGGTGAGCGATCTTCGCAGTGACACAGCGATCCGGGGGCCGGACGGTGAGGTTGTCAGACAGGGTATCACGGCAAGAACCGTCTCATCCTTCGTGAATGAGCATTTGCGGCCCGCGCTTGAGGGCTCGGGTCCGAAGTTCGAAGCCTCTCGCGAAGCCTTGCGCGGCAAAGTGCTGGTCTTGGACGAGGCTTCGCTCGTGGCGAACAAGCCGATGAATGACCTGCTCACGATCGCCAACCGGCTTGGTGTTGAAAAGCTGGTCATGATCGGAGACCGGGCCCAGCTGCAGCCGATCGAGGCGGGCAAAAGCTTTTCCCTGATCCAGTCCGATAGCCCCGCCATAGCCCGGATCGACACCAGCCTGCGGCAGCGCACCGAGCATATGAAGGAAGCCGCCGGCCTCGCGCGCGCCGGCATGTTCAAGGAAAGCTTTGCCTCGCTCGGCGAGCGTGTGGTTGAAGCTGGCACAGACCACCTCAAGGTCACCGCGCAGAAATGGCTGGAGTTGTCGCCAGAGGACCGCGAGCGCACAGCGATCTACTCATCGGGTCGTGCAGCGCGCGGCGAACTCAACCGGATGGTCCAGCAGGGCCTCAAGGCTGAAGGGGCGATCCAGGGGGAGGGGCTGAGGCTGACCACGCTCCTCCCGGCCCACGCGACGCGCGAGGAGCTGCGCTACGCCGCCACCTACAGCAAGGGCCAGCTGCTTGAGGTGACGCGCCATAATGCCCCTGGAGGGCTTGTTCGGGGCCGGTACGATGTCGAAGGCGTCGATGCGAAGGGCCGGATCATGCTGCGCGATGAAAGCGGCAAGCTGGCCAAATTCGATCCGGCGGCGATCGACCCTTCGGACAAGCGCGATGCCTTGAGGCTCTCCGAAAGGCACAAGGAGACAATCTACGAAGGCGACAAGGTCCGCTGGACCGAAAAGGATGATGCCCGGGGGCTGATGAAGTCCGAGGAGGCGAGGATCCTCGCGATCAGGGATGGGATCGTCACGATCGAGAACAAGGCAGGCGAGACAGTAGAACTCAAGCAGAATGACCGCATGCTCGAGCGGATGGGTCTGGCCTATGCGATCAACATGCATCAGGCGCAGGGCGACACGCGCGACATGGCGATCGGTGAGATGCACTCATCGGCCAGGCACTTGTCGAACCAGCGTCTGGCGCTCGTGATGATGACCCGGGTGCGCGACGACATCACAATCGTCACCAACGACCGCGACCGACTTCTCGCGCAGATCGGCCGCAATCCGGGCGACAAGACCAGCGCACTTGAAACCCTTGGCGAAAAGCAGGTCGAGGCGAAGCGCGGCAGTCGCGACGCTGGCGAGTTTCGGCCCACAATTCCCGATCATTTGAGGGCACCCGAGGACAGGCAAGCATCTGCCTCGCGGATCGATCCGGCGAGCCTTCGGGCAACGCCGCAATTGGACGTGCCCGAACGCAACATCGAACGCAGCCGATAGGAGGAAGATCGTGACACAGATGGGCCATGCCAAAGCGGACACGCCGCGCTCCGACACTGTCGAGCTTCACCTCACGCAGCAGCTAACCCTGACCACTCTGGTGAACGAGGCAGGACTCTCGGAGATTGCCCGTGCCGCTGGCGGGGACAGCTTCGTGGTCTGCGATCTCAATACGCACGGCGTTCAGGGATGCGCCGATCTGCGGGCCGCCCTCGATAACCAGAAAATGGCCGCCGAGTTGGTGGCGATAGGTCTGATGATCCTTGTCGCTGTTCTGGTGGGCACGATCGCGGCCACCTTTGTGAGGCTGCTGGCGAAGCGGCCAGCTCTTCTCCGCGAACAGTGCGCAGATGCCTCACTCACGCTGCCCAGGGGGCGGGCAAAGCCCCTGGAAGGGGCCGGCAACATCATCATCAGGAAGGAGAAAAGACATGGCATTTGACTACGAAGACGCAGGGACCTTCGGGAGCGAGCGCGAGGCGAAGGACTGGGCGCAGCGCAACAAGGTCGATCTGCGCGATCTCCACATCCGCAACGTCGGGGGCCAGCGCGTCGAAGTGGGGATCCGCAAGAGCGCCTACGACACCCGCGAGAATTACGACAACCAGCACGGCCAAAGGCGCGACGGCTTCTGGCGGTGAACCCGCCCTTACACTGAACGGTCCAATGAAATTCTGCCTCGAAAGGAAAGGACATGCTCAAGACCTGGAACGACCAAAGCACAGATTTCCGCAGCGACGATCATCCTGGTGATCAACACTGTGAGCAGGGCACCTCTGCGAGACGAGCGCGGGATTATCAGATCAATCTCGTCGACAACCTGGAAGAGATTCTCGCCAGAAGCGACTACGCCTATCTGGAGGCCCCGACCGGGACTGGGAAGACGGTCGTGATGGCGATGCTGGCACGTTCGCTCGGAATTGGTGAGGTCTACTATCTCGCTCACACGATTGACCTGTTGAAGCAAGCCCGCGCCAGCCTCGCCGAACTCGTCGAGGAGGGTCTCGCCGACCCCGCGCAGCAATGGCATTTTCTCACCTGGCGAAAATATGTGTCATCCTGCATCAAGGGGCTGATCGACAAGGACACCCCGCACATCGCTCTCGTTGACGAATGTCACATGGGAGGTGCGTTCCAATCGACCAGCCAACAGAAGCGGTGCTTCCCCGTCATTCGGTCGACGGCGCACAAGACAGTCTGGATCTCGGCAACACCGTGGATGCTGAACGAGAGCACCATGGGCGAGCGGCAGAACCACACCGCCTTCTATGGCTATCAGTCGGCATTTGACAGCGGCCACCTCAACAGTGTCGACCTGGTGCGCGTCGATTGCTCGCTGAAGCTCGAGCTCAAATTGTCAGACGAATTCCGCGACCTGACGAGGGCCTTCAAACATGAACAGAGCAATATCGTCATCGATGAGGATTGTGCCGACAGTACGTTCGAGAAACTGACCCGTCAGGTTCAGGAACTCGCGGGGCGGGGTCTGCGACCGCGAGACGTTCCTGCACTGGTGGAACACAGGTATCGGCTGATGGCAAACCTGTACCAGGCCAATCACAGCGGCTCGAAGGCGATTTTCTGGCTACCCAACAAGGCGCACGCGCGGGCTTGCGCGCAATACATCAACACGATTTTCGGCACACCAGACTATGCGACCGCCATTCTGGGCGAGGTTAGATCGGGACAGGACGCTGAAGAGATCGACCCGCAGCTCCAAGCGTGGCGCGACCCCCAAGGGAGCACCAAAATTGCCTGCGTTGTCTATCGGCTTCGCGAAGGTTTCGACTACCCCGAGCTTCATCTTGGCTTCGACTGCGCCTGGAACCCCTACAATTACCGCAATGCAATCCAAAAGATCGGGCGCCTGATCAGAAAGGCGGAACGAAAGCCGGGCAGCACATACTATTATGCGGTCGACGCGCTGAGCGTCGCGGTCTCTCGTTCGCGGCAATACTACCGGTCATTTTTGGACCCCATGCGGGAGGTTTACGCGGCGGAGGACGAGCTGACATTCTCGCTCGATACTCTTGCGGACGTGGCCATGCTGAAGGCCAACATTAGTCCCGACGGCCAGTTCAGCACCACCGCTCCTAAGCGCACGGCTATCAGGCTGGGGGGCATCGATATCCCTGCAGAGCGGGTGCCCCTGTTCGATGTGGAATTTGCAGTCGGCTCGATACAGCGTTCGCGCATCGAACTCTCGAGCTTCAGCAAAGGGAATTCGACGCTCCAGGCTGAAGCGCTCGTTGAAGACATCATCCAGGGTCGCGCAAAACTGAGGCAAAATGGCGACCTCAGCCAAGCCGAAGATAGGCTGGAGAATCTTCTGTCCCCCAGCTTTCCTGGACACCGCCCTGATTTGCGCGCCCGCCTGATCGCGTCCGGTCATTTAAAGCCACGTGCTGCCCGTTATGAGGCAACAAGAGCAAAGCTGGAGGAGCTATTATGCGGGATCGAGAGCGGAGAGGTGTGCTGGAGTAGCAAGCATCCGGACTATCGGTGGTTGGACAAGTATTACAATCCAACCTGCGTCTGCTTTCGGCCGGAAGTGCGCGAGAGGATGATCAAATGTGGCGCATTACAACCGGCCTCCATACCACTCGAGAAACAGGCGCGAATGCTGGAAGTCGTGGAGCAAGTGTTGGTTTGCCAGGAGTTGCCGCCGAAGGGCTCAGCAGATCGTGCTCTCCTCAACCCATACATACCGCGCCGAAACGCCAAGTTTGATGAACAGGTGCGAAGCAGGTTCGAGCACCTTCTCAGGAAGCGACCCAATGCTGTGTCCCAACCTTCTTCACTCCAGGCATAATGCGATACCTCTGATGGGATCCTGATCGTGAGCCAAAGAACAGGTATTCGTAGGTATGTCTTTGCTTTGGGCTCGAAATACACTGATTTCTGTATCAGCTGCGCTATGGGAGGTCGGGTGGCCCGAGGCGACCCAAGATGCTTCACCGGGGCGAAATAGGAAGGCTTACGGAATGAGTTTTTTGACGCTGGCTGCCAGTGCAGCGTTCCTCTGCACGCCGGTTGCTGTCTGGGATGGAGATGGCCCGATCTGGTGCGCGGAAGGGCCGAAGATCCGACTGGGAAGCATTGCTGCGCGCGAACTGGACGGCAGTTGCCGGGCAGGCCACCCTTGCCCGCGGTCTTCAGGGGTCGAGTCTCGTGATGCACTGGTAGCTCTTCTGGGCGGAGCCAAGGGGAGGCTTTCTACTGGGCACGTAAAGGTTTCTGCGCCACAAATGCGCTGCAGGGCTTCGCACCAAAGCTACGATCGCGTTGTTGCGTCTTGCAGGTTGAGCGATGGCCGCGATCTCGGCGCTGCAATGCTGCGCACGGGCACCGTTGTGCGCTGGCGCTGAGCCAGACATCTGGGGGCATGGTGGCAGAGGATATCGCCTGTTTCACTTGCCATCGCATTTCGGGATTGCTGGTATCGATTGCGGCCATTTCGCTGTTGCGCTTCCTGGTGGCATAAGGGCTGCAGTTTTCATGGTAGCCGCAGCGCTGCTGGCATTCGGCGCTGCAGATATCATAGAAGAGACTTTCGCGATGCGAGCCCGGCGACGGCGAAGCGATGCGATCATCGGCGGGCCGAAAGCCCAAAGGTGGAGGGCAGTCTTGCGACTGGCAGCCGGACTGACCTGCCTCATGCTCAGCGTCGTGGGGTTCATGATCTGGGCAAGCGTCACAACCGAAATGTGAGAAGCCAACCGTGCCAATGCCAAGCGACCAATTCCGCAATCACTCCCAGGATGAGCGGTCTTTGGGCAGGCGATTATCGTCATCGACGACGGTGACCATGTGCGGCTTGTCTCGCGTCCAACGCCACAGGACCAGATTGATGTCCCTCTCGCCAGCCCGCGCCGCAAAAGACGGGACAATGATTCCAGCGCATGCCGCTTCGATCAGACGATCAGCGAGCTCCCAGGTGGGCACGGGCTTGCGATCGGCGGCCAGCACTTCCCAGGCGCATGCGAGTTCGGCCCGCGTGACCAGCGCTGCTGCAAGACCCACATCTGTGGTCAGATCGAGGATGTCACTGCAATCGATCCGGTAGCTGCACAGCGTCATTGGCTGCGCTTTGAAAGCGAAGCCCTGTTGTGCCTCGAGCCACGCGGTCTCAAGGCGCAGCGATGTGTAAAAGCATGCGGTACTTGGCCTGTTGAACCGGCCGCCATGCATCCGGGCACCCTCGCCGGATTCGGGATCGAACGCCCAACCCGGGTGATGCGCGCGATATACCAGCCCTTCGAACCGCGTAACCGGCAGCGTCAAGCAAACCCGCCCTGTGCGATACGGGCGAGGTAGCTGCGGACGAGCTCGGCGCGTCCTTGACGAACCAATTCCTCGGCAGTTGCATCGCCCAGAGAGGGCAGGGGCTGCGAACGATACCACGCATAGGCCGCAAGCTCACTTCCGGTCCATGGGATCACGCGATTGATGATCTCGCTCATCTCGCGCAGCCGTGTCTGGGTTGACACACTGCCATACCGTGAGCTCTTGGAGACAGCATCGCGAGACAGGCCGGCCGCCGCGGCCAGTTCGGACTTGGTTATCCGCAACGCTCCGGACAGACGGTCAGGCGATACGCCATCCTTTCCCGTGATCTCGCTAAGAAATGCAGCCGACGCCATAATGCCTCACCAATTGCACCATATGCGTTCAATGTGTGCGGCAACCCTAGGGATGTCAAGACTGATCCCAAGGAAGGCGCGAACATTGTGGGAGCTCGTCGCGGCCACGGATTACGGGATGCTGAAAGTGATCGCTGGCGCACATGCCTTGCGGGGATGCCCGGAAGAGCGTTCGCGCATCAACAGGTCCTACCGCCTTGTATTTCGTACATGCCGATGGCATTCACATGCGGCGACAGCAAGGCGCGAAGATCCAATTTCTGCGATGCGATAGGGAAAAACCGGGCGCAACCCATTCAATACAAACAGAAATGCGCCAGTTTGATAACATACATTATGTAAAATTTGTACCAGCGCGGAGGCCGTCCCCCGCGCAATCATGAACCATTCGACGATCAGGAACATCCCGCCGAAAATCAGTATCCATAGCAGCGTCATCTTCGCCACCTCGCCAACCCCCAACTGGTGCGACCTGAGGCTGAGGCCTAGCGAAGTGTTGCGTCTGATCGAGGCCTGCAGCTCACACGCTCGCCAGTGATTACGGCCCAGTTTTCGTTCTAGTCTAACTGGAATGCCTCCCCTGGCGCAAAGACCAGTGGCACAGAGGTCCCACGCACGATGGTTTGCCGCTCATATTGCCGCTACGCCTTTCACGCTCGCGCAAAAGCGGCAGCCCAGCCTTAGGAAACGTCAAATTCCACCGCCACCAGATCGGCGTGCAACTGCTTCAAGTGCGCCCCTGCTTGCGCGACTTGCCTGCCTGGATTCGCAGCCAATGCGAGAGCTTCTCGGCAAACGGGTCCAGCTTGCTGGCAAGCTCGGGAACCCGAAACTGCGACTCCCCTGAACTGCTGGGAAGATACTTGCAGATCGTGTTCCGCGACAAGCCAGTGCGCCGCGCGATCTCCCGGATCTGCATCCGATCTCGCAGATGCCAACGACGGATTACACTTAGTGGCGCCATCTCGATCACTCCTGTCTCCCTCGCTGCTCGCAGCAAGGGACGGGTCAAGACACGGGTCAAATCTCAACGGAAAGCTAAAGTCAGGCCTCAGGTGGACGCTTATGGGCAATGCGATCTACCATCTCCTGCCTTGTGATATAGTAAAGGTCTTTACCATACGAAATCTTGTCTTATGCTGGCGGTATGTCGAACTCATCCATGATCCTGTCCGGCCATTGCGGCCATCTCATTGCCGCGCTGACCGAGGGGCCCGAGAGCGGTATGCCGGTTTTGCTGGCGCACGGCGGCGGGCAGACCAAGCGGGCGTGGAAGCGGGTTACTGCAATGCTGGCGGCGACCGGGTTTCGCACCATCGCGCTCGACCTGCGCGGGCATGGGGAAAGCGCCTGGGCGGCGGACGGGGCCTATGACATTCTGGATTTCGCGCAGGATCTCGTGGCCATTGCCGGAGCGCTTGATCAAGCCCCCGCCCTGATCGGCGCCTCGCTAGGGGGCCTTGCAGGAATCATGGCCGAAGGCCGCGTCGCACCCGGCAGCTTTGCCTCGCTCACTCTGGTGGACATCACGCCGAAAATGGAGGCTGGCGGGGTTGCGCGTGTGGTCGGCTTCATGGCCGCTCATGCCCGCGAAGGCTTTGCCTCGCCCGACGATGCAGCGCGGGTGATCGCAGAATACCTGCCCCATCGCCCGAGCCGCAAGGCATCCTCCGGGCTTGCCCATTATCTGCGCCGGCGGGACGACGGGCGCTATTACTGGCACTGGGACCCGGCCTTTATCGATGGTGTCATGCGGCGCCATGCCGAAGGCGGCGATGACAGCGATTTCGGGCACAGCGAACTGGGCGAAGCAGCCGCGCGGCTGGCGCTTCCGGTTCATCTCATCCGCGGCGGATCGAGCGATCTCGTCTCGCCCGAAGCGGCAGCGCATTTCCGCGCGCTGGTGCCGAACGCTGCCTACAGCGATATTGCCGATGCAACGCACATGGTGGTGGGCGATCAAAACGATGCCTTTGGCGATGCGATCCTCGATTTCCTGATGCGCACCCACCGCGGGGACATTGCAGCATAGGCCCGCCGGGCAGCTCTGGGCTGCACAGCCCTTTCATCCAGGCGGCGGCAGCTCTTCCCAGCCAAGGCCAAGCGACTTTTGCACCGCAATCCAGCTGGTGGTCAGCCCTGCTAGCGCCCTGTTGAGGTCAGCCTGAGACTGATCGCGCTGCCTCAGTGAGGCGTTGAGTTCGGTGCGCGAGATTACTCCTGCGCCATGGCGCTGGATATTGAGATCGGCAGCGGTATCGGCCTGACGCTTGATCTGCGCGAGCGCTGCCACATAGGCGCGGTTCTGGCCGAAACGGGCCAGCGCTTGCTCGGCATCCTGCAAGGCTCCGAGCACGATCTCGCGGTAGCGCGCCTCGGCCTCGTCGCGGGTGCCTCTGGCTTCGTCGATGGCGGCAGCGGTGCGCCCGAAGTCGAGCAGGTTCCATTGCAAGCGCGGCACCGCCAGCGCGGCAAGATTGTCGGGGTCGAGAACATCGCCCGGTTCCGAACCGCCAAGACCCAGAACGCCGAGGAAGGAAATCTTGGGGAAGCGCCGGGCTTCGGCCACTCCGATGCGAGCGGTGGCGGCGGCAAGATTGCGCTCGGCGGCGCGGATATCGGGGCGGCGCGCGATCAGCGCAGCCGGATCGCCCACCTCGACCCGCTCCGGCGGCAGCGGGATAGGGCCGCCCTGAACGAGCATATCATCGAGCGCGCCGGGAGCCTCTCCGACCAGCACCGCCAGAGTATCGCGAAACACCGCACTATCGGCGCGCGCCTCGGCAATCCGCGCCTTGAGCAGTTCGAGCTCGGCATTGGCATTGCCGACCGGGAACAGCGCCAGTGCGCCCTGGGTGTAACGCGCATAGGTCAGCTCCAGCGTCTGCTGCTGCAGATCGCGCTCGCTTTCGAGCAGCGCCAGCCGGGACTGGGCTTCGCGCAGGGCGACATAGGCGCGGGCGACTTCGGCGGCGAGTTGCACCAGCGCATCCTCGCCCGTTGCCACCGCTGCCGCAGCCTGCGCATTGGCCGCCTCGCTGCGCCGCACCTGCTCGCCAGCGAAATCAAGCTCCCAGTTGGCGATCGCACCGAGGTTGTAGAAGCTGAGGCGGTCATCTCCGCCACCGCCACTGCCACCGCCTGCCGCGCCGGATGATGGGCCTTGCAGATTGAGATCAGGCAGGCGCCCCTGCGCCACGGTTGCGTCGGCCCCCAGCGTGGGGAAGCGATTGGCCTGCTCCGCTCGCGCCCTCGCGCGCGCCTGCTCGATACGTTCGCGTGCCGCCGCGATGCCCGGATTGCCGCCAAGCGCGCGTGCTTCAAGCTGATCGAGCACCGGATCGCCCAGCAGCTTCCACCACTGGCTCGCCCGCGGCGCGGCGGTATCGACCTCATCGCCCGCACGCTGGAATTGCCCGGGAAGTGCGCGTGCCGCTTGCGGCGGCCCGGCATAATCCGGCCCGGCTACGCAGCCGGTCACAAGCACCAGAGGAAGGGTTAGAAGAAGGGGGTTTTTCATGGCGGTCTCAGTGCATGGAAAGCGATGCATTCTTGGGCAAGGGCCTCAGGAACAGAACCAGCGGCACTGTCGCCAGCGTGATCACGCCCATGGCGAAAAACACATCATTATAGGTCATCACCAAAGCGTCGCGCTGGAGCATTCCGGCAAAACTTTCGAGCGCAGCTTGGGCATTGCCCATCATGGCGCCCATGCCATCGAGGTAGTCTTGAACCTGTGGGTTGTTCGCGCTGACCGCTTCTTCCATGCGGCGACTATGGTGCCACATGCGCTGATCCTGAAAGGATGCAAGCCCTGCCAGCGCGAAGGAGCCGCCGAGATTGCGTGCGGCGTTGAAGATGCCCGAGGCATCACCGGCGTCTTCCTTGGCGACAGACGCAACCGTTGCCTGATTGAGGAACATCATGGTGAGGATCATGCCGATGCCGCGCAGGAACTGGCTTTCGGTAAAGACCCCGCCGCCAGACTCGGCCGTCAGGCTGACGCTGACAAAGCAGCTTGCCGCCATGATCAGCATTCCAGCCCCCACCGCGATGCGGATGTCGATTTTGCTGATCATTAGAGGCAGCACAGGCATCATCAAGAACGCTGGGACGCCCATCCAGAAAATGACCTGCCCAGTCTGCAAAGCATTGTAATCGGAAATGATCGCCAGGAACTGCGGGATGACATAGGTCGATCCATACATCACCATCCCCAGCGCAAGAGCCATCACGATGACGCTCGCAAACTGGCGGCCCAGCATCAGCCGCAGCTTGAGCACCGGCTTGCTCGCGTAAAGCTGGCCATATGCAAGCAGCAGGAACCCGATGATCGTGACAATCGTGAGCTGGATGATGAGTGGGGATTCAAACCATTCTTCGCGGTGGCCTTCTTCAAGCACGACGGTGAGGCCGCCGAGCCCCAGAATCATGCCCACAATCCCAGCCCAGTCCGCCTCTCGCAGATATTCCCAGTTGGGCTGTTCATGCGGCAGGCCGATGAACAGCAGGCCGAGCAGAAGCGCACACACCGGCACATTGACGAAAAAGGCGTAGTGCCAGCTCAGGTTCTCGGTCAGCCAGCCGCCCACCAGCGGGCCCATCACCGGCCCGAGAATAACTGTCATCCCGAACAGCGCCATGCCGATCGGCTGCTGCGATGGCGGCAGGCGCTTGGCCACAATGGTCATGGCGGTTGGAATTAGCGCGCCGCCCATGAAACCCTGCCCGGCGCGGCCGATGATCATCGTCGTCAGATCAGTGGCGATCCCGCACAGCACCGAAAAGGCGGTGAAGGCCGTGACCGCGACGATCAGCAGGGTGCGCAGCCCAAGCAAGCGTTCCAACCAGGCGCTCAGCGGAATGATGATGATTTCGGCGACTAGAAAGGAGGTGGCAATCCACGTCCCTTCCGTGCCGCTCGCGCCAATTTCACCCTGAATGGTCGGCAGCGCGGAATTGACGATCGAAATATCCAGCGTCGCCAGCAAGGCGCCAAGCGATCCCGCCGCCACCGCCAGCCAGGCGGTCAGATCGGCGCGCTCGACCTGTGGTGCAGCCGGCTCGCCCAGAAGTGCCGCATCCATCGACCGTTACCTCTCGGCAGGCGCGCGAACCGCCGCAAGTTCATCCTTTGCGGAGCGGGTATCGACTGTTGCCACCACCGACATCCCCGCAACCAGCAGACGCTTGACTTCCGGGCCTGCCTCGATCGCGATCCGCACCGGCACGCGCTGCACGATCTTGGTGAAGTTGCCGGTCGCATTCTGCGGCGGCAGGATCGAGAATTCCGCGCCCGTGCCCGGAGCGATACTGTCCACGCGGCCTGCGATTTTCACGTCAGGCAGGGCATCAACCTTGAGCGTCACCGGCTGCCCGGGCCGCATCAGTGCGAGCTGGGTTTCTTTGAAATTGGCGGTCACGTAAAGCTGATCGGTCGGCACGATGCTCATCAACCGCTGGCCGGGCTGGACGAACTGGCCGGGCCTGACAGTCAAATCGCCAATCCGCCCGGCGATGCTGGCGTTGATAGTGGTCGAATCAAGATTGAGGCGCGCGGCCTCCAACTGCGCGCGCGCGGCGTTCGCCTGCGCGGTGGACTGGCCGATCTGCTGACCGAGCGAGCCCAGCCGCCGTTCACTGGCAAGGACAGCGGCCCGCGCTGCGGCAACCTGCGCCTCAGCCTCGCGCGCCTGGGTCTGCAACTGTTCCAGCTTCTCGCGCGGTTCAGCCCCGCTTTCAGCGAGCGGGCGATAGCGCGCAACCTGCTGTCTTGCCAGCTCGGCCTGCGCGCTCACAGCGGCGAGCTGTGCTCGCGCCTGCGCGATCGCAGCATCTTGTTCGCGCTGCTGAGCGCGCACCGTGTCACCGCCAGCGAGCAGGGCTGCAATCTCAGCTTCGATCTGCGAGGTCTGTGCCTGATAATCGCGAGCATCCAACTCAACCAGCGGCGCACCGATAGCCACCGCCTGATTTTCGCTGACCAGCACCTTTTCGACGTAGCCTGCGATCTTTGGCGCAACGATCACGCTGTCAGCCGCGACATAAGCATTGTCGGTCGATTGCTGGAATTTGCCGAAGGTTTCGTGGTTGTAATACCAATAGCCGCCTCCCACCAGGATAGCGATGGCGGCCACAATGAGGCCGCGGCGCAGGCGCGGATTGGCAAGGCGGTTGGATTGCGCGGGTGCAGCTGGACGAGCGGGCGCCGCAGGCGAGGATGCCTCAACATCTGTCTTAGACCCTGCAAAACTTACATTATCGGCATGGCCGGCCATTATTTCGAGCGCTCCTGCGGTAACAGCCCCCCTTTGTTGCCGCCGTATAATACGAGAGGAAAATAGGAAAGTCCTTTATCAAAAATTTGTCGAAGGTGCTTCCCCCATCTTTGGACTGAGCAGACAATCAGCGTCACGCTCGATGGCATCTCCACCGATGATGATGGTTCGTTGTTCCTGATGGACGAGATTAGCTGCGGGGCGCGGAAGGCCTGCGACGATCACGCTCAGCCGCTGGGGCTCTGCGTCACCAAAACCCGTTCGACGTATCCTGCGACCTTAGGAGATACAATGACGCTTTCTGCCTGGATATAGGCGTTGTCGGTGGAATGCGGGTGTTGGCCAAAAGTCCGGTGGCGGCAGAACCAATAGGCTCCGCCAATCAAGATGAGGAAAGCAGCGATGATCACGGCCCTCCGCTGTCGCGGATTCGAGCCCCTTCTGGCTCTCATGCGAGGCACCCGGCGGTCGTGCGCTTGAATTCGTTATTTGATCAGTCAGTGCTGTTGCAAATTCCGTGCTACGCGAACCGTTGAATTACTGTATAACCATCAACCCAAGATGCAAAAGCCCTCTAGTAAACTGCGGCGATGTGGAAGCCCAAAATGACCGATCAAACAGCCACGGCCCCATTGGAACGTATCTTCAACGACAACGATCATATGCTATTCGTGATGGATGAAATCAGCCGTGCGGCCCGAAAAGCTTTTGATGAGCGCGTGGAGGGGATGGGGCTCAATCGAACCCAGTGGCGTGTGCTGGCTCAGCTCATCCGAGAGCCAACATTGAACCAATCCGAGATTGCCAAAAAGCTCGATCTTGAACCTGCAACAATTGGATTGGCCGTTAATGCATTGTCAGACCAAGGGTTCGTAGAAAAGCAGCGGGATCCGAATGACGGCCGGGCTTGGTCCTTGGCATTAACTTCAAGGGTTGCGAAAATCCTTCCGGACCTCAGGCGTGCTGCTGACAGTGTGCACGCAGCATTGTGGTTCGGCATTACCGCCGATCAAAAAGCCGCGCTCAAAGTAGTTCTTGAGCATCTCAGCGCCAATGCGCGCTCCCAAGCGATTGAATTCGAGCATCGCTGAGGATTGGGCAAGCGATGTATGCCTCCCAAAAAAAGGGCGGCACGCAGGCCGCCCAAAGGTGTGGAGAGAGGAAAGGAAACCGACACACTCGGTGCTTCCTTCCTCCTCTTCTGATGGTAGCACATCGCCGCAGATAGTAAATGCCTTTAGCTCTCTCACTCAGAATTGTCGGCCGCGAACGGCGTCGCAAGTCAGCTAGCAGCTCCATTTCCGACCGCTCCTCCACCAAGCGCGACGAAAAGCGTGGCACGATTTTGAAGCCACGCCCGACGCGTGGCGAGGAGTTGCTGCTCAGCGCTGAAGAGATTGCGCTCCGCATCGAGCACTTCGAGATAATCAGCGACTCCTTCCCGATACCGCGCTCGGGCAACCTTAGCGATCTCAGTTTGCGCGACAATGGCCCGCTCTAATGTGTCGATCTGCTCGGCCAAATATCTTCGACCGGCCAAGGCATCGGATACTTCGCGGAAGGCCTGCTGCACGGTACGATCGTAAACAGCGACTTGCTCAACTTCCAAGGCCCTGGCCAGATCAAGATTTGCCTCTCGCGCACCGAAATCGAATATGGGTAGCGAGATGCTTGGGCCAAAACTCCACCCTAAACCATCTTCGTTGAACAGGTTGCCAAGACTCGTGGATGTCAGGCCGGCAGATCCAGTGAGCGAGATCGAAGGAAAGAATGCAGCACGCGCCGCACCGATATCCGCGCGTGCGGCTCGTAGTTGCTCTTCCGCAGCGATAATGTCGGGGCGGGCCAACAAAAGCTCGGAAGGCAGCCCTGCGGCAAGCCGACGCCCGTCGGCCTGTTGTGCCAGCGTGAGACCACCCGGGAGCTTCTCTGGCATCGTCCCGCCGACGAGCACAGCGAGTTGATTGCGAAGTTGCGCCAGCGATAGTTTCTCGCTCGCAAGCTGTTGTTCCGCTTGCGTGAGCAGCGTCTCAGCTTGGCGATATGGCAGAGCAGATGTCACGCCCGCCTGAAGCCTAAGCTTCGCAATCCTCAGCCCTTCGCGACGTGATCGAGCGGTGGCCTCGGCTAGGACGATTTGTTCCTCGGTTTCTACGATCTCGAAGTAAGTAGTCGCCGTATCCGCCACAAGAGAGAGGTAGAATGCACGTTGGTTCGCCACTTCGGCCAGATATCGGGCACGGGCTGCTTCGCTCTGATTGCGCACACGCCCCCAAAAATCGAGCTCAAACGCGCTAATGCCCACCCCGATATCAAATCGGTTGAAAGTGAAAGAAGTTGGCGCGTTTCCGTCTCCGGCACCGAACACCGGATTTCCGGCGGTTGCCTGACGCGTCCGGTTGCCGCTGCCGGTCGCAACAAGGTCTGGCAGCCGGCGGCTTTCGTCGATCCTGAATTGCGCCCGCGCCTGCTCTATCCGTGCGGTCGCGGCCAGCAGATCACGATTGTTTGCGAGGGCATTCGCGATCAAGGCTTGCAGCTTTGGATCGCCATACCAGTCACGATACGACAGCTGCGATGCTACCACTGCCCCATCGGGTCGGTATTCAGGATTGTAGGCTGACCCAGTCGCTAGCTCAGGCCGTACATGTTCCGGCGCCAAATTCACGCAACCGACAAGTGCAAAGGATGCGATTGCCAGAATTGCGGTTCTCTTCATTAGTCCGACTCCTGCGGGTTCGGTGAACCAGATGTAACCACGTCGTTGACGGCGATCTTTTCACCTTTGGCTCCGGCTATGCTGCGGACCACTAGATAGAGGGCCGGGATTAGAAATATGCCGAGCACAGTGGCTGCAATCATACCCCCAAGCACGCCTGTACCGACGGCGACCCGGCTGGCTGCCCCCGCTCCGCTCGCGAGCACCAGTGGGATCATACCCATCGCGAAGGCGAGCGATGTCATGATGATTGGTCGAAGCCGCAGTCGCGCGGCAGCTTTGACTGCCTCAAGGGGGGAGCACCCCGCCCTCTCCTCCTCAATGGCAAATTCCACGATCAGGATAGCGTTTTTGGCGGCAAGGCCGATAATGGTGATCAAGCCGACGTTGAAATAGACATCTGCCGAAAGCCCACGCAGCATCGAAAGCAACACGGCGCCGAGGATGCCCATCGGCACGATCAGCAGAACTGATAATGGGATCGACCAGCTTTCATAGAGTGCTGCCAGAACCAGGAACACCACAACAACTGACAATCCAAGAAGCAGACCGATCTGCCCGCCCGCCTGTTTTTCCTCGTAGGAGATACCGGTCCATTCGTATCCAATGCCTTGTGGCAGCTCGCCCGCGAGCCGTTCCATCTCTTCCAGCGCAGTTCCTGAGGACTCTCCAGGCGCGGCGGTGCCCGACAAAGTCATCGCCGGGTAGCCGTTATAGCGAGCAAGACTTGCGGGCGCGGCGGACCATTGAGCAGTAGCGAACGCTCCGAAAGGCACAAGCTTGCCAGCAGCGTTCGGGATGCGAAGCGCGAGAACGTCCTCGGGAGTCATGCGGAACGGAGCGTCTGCTTGAACCAAGACCTGCAGTATCCTCCCGTCACGCGTGAAGTCGTTGGCATAAGCCGAACCGAAGGTGATCGAGAGGGCGGTGTTTACCTCTGTCATGGAAAGCCCGAGTGCCCGCGCTTGCACCCTGTCAATATCCACCTTGACCTCGGGACTGGGTCCCTGATCCTCCGGCCGGAGGCCTGACAACACAGAGCTTTGTGAGGCCGCCGCCAGCAACTGGTCTCGCGCGGCTTGCAAGGCCTCTCTGCCGAGACCCGCACGGTCCTGCAGCTTCAAAGTGAAGCCGCTTGCTTGCCCAAGTGAGCGGATCGCAGGTGGCTGAATGACGAAAGCGGTGGCCTTATCGTTGCGTAGGAACAGTCCCATTGCCCGCTCCAGAAGTGAGCCTGCACTGCTTTCGTTCGAGCTGCGCTCTTCCCAAGGTTTGAGAGAGGCGAACATCAGAGTGTTATTTTGTCCCTGTCCAAAGAAGCTGAAGCCGCGAACCACAACGAGAGAGCTGACCTCTTCCTGTTCCAGCCAAAAATCGGTGATCGGCTTGAGTGCCTCGTCCATTCGTTCCAGCGTTGCGCCCGGAGGAGCTTGAACAGCAGTAATGAGGAAGCCCTGATCTTCAGTGGGCAGAAAGGCTGTTGGCAGGCGGACAAAGAGGAGAAGGGTAAGGGCGACCAGTGCTGTAAAAACCGCCATCGCACGCTTAGGACGTGACAGGACGCGGGTATTGGCACTTTCGTACCTTGCCTCCATTCGATGGAACCAGCGGTTGAAAGCTCCAAAAAATCTCCTCCCGAGATTGTTCGCGCGAAAAGACCAACTTTTCCAACCGCTTGCTGATGTGGCAAAGGCGGCGTTTTTCCCTTCGCTCTCAAGTGGTCGTGCTTCCGCAATCGGTTTGAGGAAGGTAGCGCACAAGGCTGGCGTTAACGACAGGGCGAGAAAGGCTGAGAAGAAGATTGCTATAGCCAGCGTGACAGAGAACTGCCGATAGATCCCACCTGTCGATCCGGGGAAGAATGCCATCGGTATAAATACTGCGATTAAGACCAGTGTGATACCAATGATCGCAGTTGTGATCTGATCCATCGCCTTGCGCGTGGCTTCGAACGGAGACAGCCCCTCCTCGCGCATGATCCGCTCTACATTCTCGATCACGACGATGGCATCATCAACAAGGATCCCAATGGCAAGCACCATCCCGAATAGTGAGAGCACATTTATCGAAAATCCGAACAGCCAAAGGCCAAGGCACGCTCCTGCGAGCGCAATCGGCACAACCAGTGCTGGGATCAAGGTTGCCCGGACGCTCTGAAGAAAGAGGTACATAACAAGAAAAACCAGCACCATCGCTTCGATGAGCGTCTTGACGACCTCGTTCACGGAGGCCTGCACGAAGGGTGTCGTATCGTAGGGGATCGACCAGCTCACCTCGCTCGGCAAACCTGCCTCAAGCTCAGCCATCCGTGCTTTGACACCTTCGGCCACAGCCAGAGCGTTCGCGCCCGTCCCAAGCTGAACAGCCATACCCGCCATAGGTTGACCATTGAGCGTGGTTGACGTCGCATAGCTTTGAGCGCCGATCTCGATCCGCGCCACCTCGCCCAGGCGTACCACAGCGGCTCCGGAGTTGGCGCGCAGAATGATGTTCTCGAACTCCTCAACGGTGCTGAAGCGCCCTTCGCTCGCGATAGTCGCGGTGATCTGCTGGCCCTTCTCCAAAGGCAGTGCACCGATCGAACCGCCCGCTATTTGGGCGTTCTGCTCTCGAACAGCAGCGAGTACCGCACCAGGGGAAAGGTTATATGATGCGAGAGCTTCAGGATCGAGCCAGATGCGCATTGCGTAGGCAGAGCCGAACAAGGTAACATCACCCACCCCCTGCACCCTGCGAAGTTCGTCAATGATCTGGCTCGACGCGATGTTTCCGAGATCGGTACTGTTCAGCCCCTTGTCCCGCGATGTGAGCGCGACAATAAGCAGGAAACCCGCATTTGCTTGCCTAACTGTAATGCCCTGCCGCCGCACTTCCTCGGGCAAGCGAGCTTCGACCGTGCTGAGCCGATTCTGTACCTCGGTCTGAGCGATATCGATATCGGTCCCGGCCTCGAAGGTAAGCGTTATGCTCGCTGTACCGTTAGATGCGCTGGACGAGGCCATGTAGAGAAAGCCCTCTACGCCGTTCAATTGCTGCTCGATGACCTGCGTGACGCTTTGTTCGATGGTTTGCGCGTCGGCACCGGGATATACTACGTTTATGGTCAGCGAAGGAGGAGCAACTTCCGGATACTGCTCTACAGGAAGAGCCCTGAGAGCGAGCACTCCCGCAAGCAGAATGCCAAGCGACACAACCCAGGCAAAGATGGGCCGGTCGATAAAAAAGCGCGCCATCGGTCAACGCTCCTTCGCCGGCACCACGCGCGGCACATTGCTTGGAGCCGCGTTTATCGGCTTTACAGCCACGCCAGGGCGCAGCTTCTGGATATTGCTGACAACCACTTTATCGCCTGGCTTCAAGCCATCTTCGACAATCCATCGACCCCCGATCAGTGCACCTAATCGAATCGGGCGGTTGGCCACCGCCCCTGTGCGGTCGACGACGAATACGGATCCACCCCGCTCGGAGAGCACAACAGCACGTTGTGGGATGGTAATGCCTTCCTTCAACTGCCCAATGAACAGCTTTGCCCGAACAAATTCGCCAGGGAGCAAAACGCCGGTTGGATTAGGAAACTCGGCGCGCAGATCGACGGTACCCGTCTCTTCATCGACGGACAGCGCCAGAAAATTGATATACCCAGAAATGGGATACTCGGACCCGTCGGCGAAGCTCAGCCTGACTTCAACCCGCCCATTTTCGTCAAGAGCCAATCTGCCGCTCGAGACAGCGCGGCGTAATGCAAGAACTTCGGTGGCAGCTTGGGCGAAGTTTACATAAACTGGCCGACTCTGCTCGATGCGCGTCAAAAGTGTTCCCTCGGTCTGGCTCACCAGCGCGCCTTCGGTGACTTCGGCGCGCCCTGCTCGCCCGGCAATCGGTGCGCGGACTGTGGTGTAATTCAGTTGTAGGGATGCCGCTTCGAGCTGGGCGCGGGTCTGCGCGACATTTGCTTCGGCTTCTCGCGCTGCGGCAAGGGCTGCATCATACTCCTGACTGCTGATGGCATTTTCGGCAACGAGGGGTTTGTATCTTTCCACCACCGCTCGGGCGTTGGCTGCGGTGGCTTTTGCTCGTTCGAGCGAAGCACGAGTTTGTGCAAAAGTGGCCCTCAATTCCCTCGGGTCGATAAGGAACAATGGCTGACCAGCTTGGACATCGGTTCCTTCGACGTAAAGCCGCCGCTGCACGATGCCCGTGACACGCGCGCGCACTTCAGCCATCCGAACGGGCTCAACTCGGCCTGGCAGCTCAATCACGTTCGGCACGGCTTGCGGCGCAATGGTCACGACTTCAACCGGAAGCGGCGGCGGCGGCGACGGTGGATCGTTCCGGCCTGAACATCCTGCAAAGGCCAGCAGGGCCAAGAGGGCCGTGAAGCAGCGCGACATGGGAGAGGATCCTTCGGCTTCTGTTTTTATGGATGAATCGGTGTAATGGCTATTACACGGTTGTCAATTACCACATAAAGTCCGAATGGTTCCCGTGATGGAGCAATCGTCTCAAAACTGTCGCTTGGAGCGCCGCAAGGGGGCTATCGTCGCGGCTGCGCGGGACCTGTTTATCAAGAACGGTTTCGAGCAAACAACGCTTGCCGAAATCGTTAATCGTTCGGGCGGGTCTTTATCGACCGTATACAAGCTCTTTGGAAATAAAGACGGGCTTCTCGAGGCAGTCGTGCTAAAAAATGCGGCCTCAGGCGAAGCAATTGTTCGCGACGCTATGGAAGCCGGCTTGGCGCCAGGTCCCACGCTGCATCAGGTGGCCGAAGGGCTTCAGAAGCTTTTTCTTCACCCTGACGTAGTGGCAATCGTTCGCATCGTTATTGGCCGAAGTGTCAGCGACCCTCGATTTGCAAGAAGGTTCTTCGAACGTACCGCTAATCGTACGAGGGACGCAATGCGCGAGCTATTCGCGCGTTGGCAAGAAGCAGGATACTCCATGCAGGGTACTCCTGATTTTCTGGCGGATCAATTTATGAGCTTGTTCTCAACCGATCTACAAAGGCAGGCATTCAGCTATGGTGTGATAGGGACAACCTCGCGCGAGATGATCGCAGCACGCACGGATTTTTTCCTGAAGGCAGCAGAAATTTTGCCGCCCTAGTCATGCCCCCCCCTTTGCGGTCCAGCTCACGCCTTTCTTCGCAGACCGGTAAGAAATGCTGAGACATTCTGGTCCGCCCACCGCGAATCCTGTTCTGCTGCATCAGAAGCGATCAGTCCTGTCAGTGAGAGATTCTTGCCAAGACTGCATGCTCAGAGCGATCGCGGTCTGCCATTAGCTCCACGGCGTATCCCCTTGGCCGGCCTTTAACCGTTCCCAGCACAATAACGGCAGGGCAGGCCGAGCCAAAGGCGGACCCGGGCAAGTAGTCGCCAGGATCGCGCATGCGACTCGCCGTCTCGCGTGCAGCTGGGCGGCCTTGATGTTGCAGGTTGGTCACAGTGTGAAATTGGTTGCTCTGTCCAGTTGACGCGAAACGATGCATCCGCAAAACGCAATAGCCAAAACAGACAAGAATTGAGAGGTCATCATGCAGAAACATATGCTGTTCCGGCGCTCGTTGGCATTGCTGCTTTCCACGGCTGCCATAAGCCCATTTGCCGCGCACGCTCAGGACGCCGAGCCGCAAAACCAGCAAGAGACGAGTGCTAACTCGCTCGACGCGATCAACGAAATTCTCGTTACCGGAACCAAGACCAAGGATGCCGAGAACGTGCAGGACGTGCCGCTGGCCGTTACGGCGTTCAACGCCAGTACACTCGAAGCTTTCAAGATCCGCAACATCGCTGGCCTTTCGTTTCAAGCGCCGAGCGTCAGTCTCGACGATGTGGGCACGACCCGCGGCGCGGCCAACTTCACGATCCGTGGCGTCGGCATCAACTCGTCGATCCCCTCGATCGACCCGACCGTGGGCGTCTTCGTTGACGGCGTGTATCTCGGCATCAACGGGGGCGTGGTGTTCGACCTGTTCGACCTCGATAGCGTTGAAGTGCTGCGCGGCCCGCAGGGTGTGCTGTTTGGCCGCAACGTCACCGGCGGCGCGGTGGTGATCAACACCGGCAACCCGACCGAGGATTTCCGCGGCAAGTTCCGCGCGGCGGTCGACGGCCCGATCGACAGCGGCCGCGGCGGCGCCAACTACACCGTCAGCGGCGTGATCTCCGGCCCGATCGTCGAGGACGTGCTGCTGTTCAAGGTCGGCGCCTATTACAACAAGGACGAAGGCTACTTCACGAACCTGTTCGACAATTCGAACCACGGTGCAGCCGAAACCAAGATCCTGCGTGGCGCGCTGGAAGCCCGCCTCGGCGGCCTGACCCTGCTCGGCAAGCTCGACTACTTCGAGAGCGACGGCGACGGCCCGTCCAGCCAGAACCGGGCTCTTTTTGACCGAAATTCGTTCGATTTCTCGATTGATGAGCCGGGCAATTACGCGAACGAAATCTGGACCGGTTCACTTACCGCGACGGTTGATATCGGTGCCGGCACACTGACCAACGTGTTTGGCTGGCGCAAGTATGACGCCACCACCCTCGGCGATATCGACGCCACACCTCTCTTTCTGTTCCATTCCTTTACCGAAACGGCACAGGAGCAATTTTCAAACGAGCTGCGTTATGCCATTTCGCTCGACAGCCTAGACTTGACCGTTGGCGGGTTTTGGTTCGAACAAGATCTTGCCTACACCGAAGAACGCAGCCTGCGCCGTGACCTGCCGGTGAACCTGCAACCCCCGCGCTTCTGGGGCGGCGGTTCGCAGAACCACGAAGTGATCGGTGTGTTCGCCAACGCCCAGTGGGAATTTGTTGACAATCTGTCGCTGATCGCGGGCATCCGCTGGAATCAGGAAACTAAGGATGCAGGCGTCACCTTCATCCGTCCGCGGCCAACCTGTTCGGTGGTCCAAGGCACCTGCCCGACATCGGGCACCAACCCCTTCGTTCCCGGAGAGAGCAACGGCTTCACAGATCGCGTGCGTTTCCGCAACGTCTCGCCAAAGCTCGGTTTACAATACGAGTTCGCGGACAGCCAGGTCTATGGGCACTGGAGCCGCGGTTTCCGTTCGGGTGGCTACAACTTCCGCATAACCGACGTCGCGCTGTTCAATCGCATTCTTGCTGCTACCGATGGCGCGCTGGGCTTCGACGAAGAGCAGGTCGACACCTACGAAGTCGGGGGCAAGTTCCAGACGGCCGACCGTTCGTTTACACTCAATCTTGCTGGTTATGTGACCAAGATCGGCAATATGCAGCGTGAGGTGAACACGGCAGGCCCTTCGGGCGTCGTTCAGAATATTGTTAATACTGCCGATGCCACCATCATGGGCATTGATGCCGAAGCCCGCATGCGGGTGTCGGACTCGCTGGTTTTCACCGCCAACCTCGGCCTGATTGACGCGGAATACGACAGCCTATTGTTCAATATCGGCAGTTCCGACGGTATCACCGGTAATCCGGCGGATTCGCTGGGCCTTAGCATACCGCGCGTCTCGCCTGTCACTGTGGGTGCCGGTTTCATCCACGAACTCGACCTCGGGAGCAGTAACATCCTCACGCGGGTGAACTACCAGTATCGCGACAAAGCGGCCTACACGGACGACAACCTGGGATGGCTGAACGATTTGAGCATGCTGGAAGCCAACATTACTTGGAACACACCGGTCGACGGGCTGTCGCTCTCAATCTACGGGCGCAACCTGCTCGATCAGGTGCAGGAAGGGGGCGACACACAGGTACCCTTCGGTCCGACCTTCCCTGGTTCAACCTCGACTGGCGTGCGCCGTCCGTTCGGACTGCAACCCACCGCCGGCACCTTCTCACCGCTGATGCGTGGCCGGAACGTGGGTATCGAAGCTCTGTTTGAGTTTTAATGATCGCACCCTAAGCGGGGTGCGATATGCTTGCTCACGCGACCTGAAGGTCGCGTCGCTGCGGGCGGCCGCTTGGCCCTGCGATTGCATTGCAACCGACGTCGGCCACAGGCGAACAAGGATGGGGCGCTCCGGGAACGGGGCGCCCCCTTATTGTTTTCAACCTTACCCGCGCACTTTACAACCGACTAGGCCAGCGACCTCATTCGACCATCACGGGAGACGGAGAGAGCGCTGTCTCAATGGCTTGTGTGCTCTCATGACGGGTCGACATTTCTGCAAGGACCGTGCCTTGCTTCCGCTCTATCAAGCTATCCAACACCAACCTTAAATGGCTTTACTAATTTCAAATCTTCGCATAGCTTCTCACTTGCGAGGATGGCACTCTCTCCCCTCCTCAAGAAAGCTTCAGGGCGATCCAAAGGTGGGCGCTTTTGAGCATCGCAAGCCGCTGCGAGGTAGAACGTCTCAGCCGACGAACGGAGAGGATACAAAATGAAAACTAGGGCGATGATACTGGCGAGTGCCGCAGTTGTTGTGGCTTGTCCGCACGCGGCTAATGCGCAGGAGAATACTGAAAGCGGCCCTGATGCGGATAGCTCTGTAATCATCGTCACAGCGCAACGGCAGTCGCAAAGCCTTCAAGAGGTACCCATTGCTGTTTCCGCTTTCGACGCCGAAGCGCTCGGAAGCCAGCAAATTGAAAATGCGTCGGATCTACAACTAACACTGCCAAACGTGTCCTTCTCAAAGGGCAATTTCACCGCCGCATCTTTTACAATACGCGGAATTGGTGATCTATGCGTAGGCGTCACATGTGATGCGGCAACAGCTATTCATGTGAACGGTTCCCCGCTCTTTGGAACACGGTTATTTGAAACAGAATATTTCGATTTAGAAAGAGTGGAAGTTCTGCGCGGGCCGCAAGGAACGCTGTTCGGACGTAATGCGACATCCGGGGTGGTGAATTTCGTTACAGCGAAACCCGACCTGGGGGCCTTCGGAGCGTCCGGTGAGTTGGAATATGGCAACTACAACAGCATCAGGGTCGAAGGGATGGTTAACGCTCCAATCACCGACACGATTGGTGTCCGATTGGCCGGCTTCTATCTCAATCGGGACGGGTATACCACGAATGTCTTCGACGGAACGGACATTGATGACCGTGATATGTATGCCTTCCGAGGCTCTTTAAGGTTCGAACCAACTGTCGATACTACAATAGACTTGATGGGCTATTACTTCCGTGAAAAAGATAATCGACTGCGCAACCAAAAGCAAACTTGTCAGCGTGATCCTCTTGGTGTTCTTGGCTGCCTGAACAATCGGCGTGATTTTGATATCACTAACGCCAACTCAACGGTCGGCGCTACGCTTAGCTCACGAGAATTTTTCGCCCTTCAGGGCATTCCGTCTGCCTTGGGTCTCGGAAGCCTGTACGGCCCAGACGCGTTCAGCGGGTTTAACGAACCCAGTGATGTCCGCGTGGTCAATACAGCATATACGCCTTTTTATTTTGCTGATGAGTTACAGTTACAGGCCCGTTTGGAGCAGAGGTTGGGGGATCTCTCTCTATCTGTGACGGGAATTTACCAAGACACACAAGTCGACTCCCGTCAGGATTACTTTCTTGGCATTCAGAATCGCAGCACGTTTGCTCCAGCTCTGAATGCGCTATCCAGTTTTGCGACTGTTGGCATACCAACAGGTCTTCCTGCGCCGGCGCCCGCAGTTGTTCCCGGCTCCGCCGCCTACTTCGCACCAATCGCCCAAGCCCTCATACCGAGCGGACCACAGGGCGTGTTATGCACTTCCGACAATGATGACGGTAATAGGGGCGCATTCGAAGGCAACTCGCGCTGCTCTGAAACGCCACTCTCCTTCGATAGATCGGCGGAGCGCCGAAAGTCATGGAGCGCGGAGGTTCTTCTCTCTAGTGATTTTGATGGCAGCTTCAATTTTCTTCTGGGCGGCATCTATGCCCGCTCAAAAACAACAGACAACAGTTATTATGTAAATTCCTTCGCGCTCGATTACGCAAGCGCAATGCTGGGGTCATTTTCTACGTTGTCCGCCGGTGCTCCACCTTCATATTTTGCCACGTCAATGTTTAACAACAATTCTCTTGAGGCCAATTTGGAAAGTTTCGGACTGTTCGGCGAGGTGTACCTCGATCTTACAGACCGGCTGACCTTCACTGGCGGTCTACGTTACAATGACGACACGAAGAACGTTTCTGCACGGACGACATTGATCAGTTTCCTCAATCCCTACGCCAATGATGGCGATCCGTTCGACAGCCCGATTACACCCCTTGTGGGCCCTTCAGGGCTCTTTGATGCCGATCCTGGAGTGCCCGGGCAGCAGCTACTCCAATTCCGAGAGGTTGGATTTGATGAAATCACAGGCAGAGCTGTTCTGAACTTTGAGGCGACGACTGATAACTCGTTCTATGCATCGTATTCCAGAGGTTACAAATCAGGAGGAATCAATCCGCCACTTTCCCCGGTTTTTGCGGTGGCCGAAAGCTTTGGATCGGAAACCATTGACGCCTTTGAAATCGGTTCGAAAAATATTTTTGCAGATGGGGCCTTACAACTCAATGCAACCGCATTCTATTATAAATATAGTGGCTTGCAGCTCAGCAGGATTGTTGCCCGGACTTCAGTTAATGATACGATTGACGCGAACATATGGGGAGTTGAAGTCGAATCAGTAATAAGGCCCGATCCCGATTGGGTCATCAATTTGACCTTCAGCTATCTCAACGCAGAGGTAGCTGGAGATCAATTCTTCTCAAATCCTCGCGATCCCGGAGGCGGCGATCCGGACGCCGTCATCATCAAGGACATCAGCAATGGTGCGCATTGTGCAGTGACCGGTCCCGCGCCGGGCGTCGCGGATGCCTTTGTTGCGGGGGTGAACGCAGCCTTGGGTCTCCGCGCTCCTCAGGAGTTCCCTGGCGACGGGAATATTGCATCAAGCGGTGCTTTCAGCGTTTGCGAAGTTTTGGCTGGTGCCGTGCCGTCAAACAGCGGCATTGCGGTACTTAGCCCTGGGGTCGAAGTGAATATCAACGGCAACAAATTGCCCCAAGCCCCCGAGATGAAAGTCTCCGTTGGCGTGCAGTATACCGCTGAATTGAAGAACGGCATGACGATTGTACCTCGTTTTGATATTGCCCTGACCGGAGAACAATACGGCAATATCTTTAATGGAAGGATCAATCGGATCGAGCCTTTCGTTCAGGCGAATGCTATCATTCAACTCAATAGTGCTGATGAACGCTGGTTTGCGCGTGGGTTCATCCAGAACATATTTGATAGTAATTCTGTGACAGGACTTTATCTCACAGATGCCTCCTCTGGGAATTTTACCAACATCTATACGCTCGACCCACGCAGGTATGGCATCGCCGTTGGATTCAATTTCTGATGCTGGATTTGAATCACAAGCTGCCGAACGGGCGCTGTCTAACCGTCGCGCGTCGACCTTTAACCTATGGCGGGCTCGCCTTTAGGAGATTTCAGGTGGGCGCCTAGAAGAAGCTAACTGTTGATTTCTCGGGGCGGAGCGCTCGCAGCAATGGCGGCGCTCGCCTTTCGACTTGGTGATCAAGTTCGAGAAATTGACGCTACAGGGTCCATCCGGCAGATGGCCGCCTTGGGTGGGTTGGTAGCTTGCGCTTTAGGAGTACTTTTATGAGTGCGCTTTTAAGCGGTCGTTGGGGCACGTCGGGGCCCGTATGCAGGTGGTTGAAGCGAAACCAGAAACGATCTCTCTACTCTCTCACGTTCTTTGCCTACAGCTTATACTTGGAGCGCAACACGCACGGATTACATATAGGCTTAGCGCTTTGACCTTTGAGGTAGATGCAGGTTAACGTTGCTGCCGCATATTAATTTGCTTCGAAGTCGATTAGCGATTGGACGCGTATCTACCAGCTAAAGGGGAGTGGTTATGCGGACGCGACACTTTCAAGTGGCACAAGCTCGCCGATTTGGTTTGGCATTGGCAGGCGCCAGCCTTTCGGTACTCGCTTCGGCGAACTGCCATGCCCTCCCTTTGTCCGATCTCAAGGGCCAAGGCGTCGACCACATCTTCGGCAGCTATGCGCTAGGCGGAGACTGCTCGAAAGAACCACGCGTCGTCATTGACCAGAATGGCATGCTCTTTCGCGCCAATGACCGCGAGGTTAGGCCGCAGAGGATAGAGCATTCGCTTACCTTTTTGGGCCCGAGCTACGAGGGCATTACGGCTGTCTTCTTCCCCTTCCCGGTCAGCAGCAACGACTATGGCCGGGTCATCATGTTCGTGAATGATGACGAGAAGCGCGGCGTCATCCGTTTTGATGCCGATCTTCCGCGTGGCGAACGCCCTGATCCGTTCCATGCGGTTTTCACGAATGCTGGCATTTTCACTTTGTGCAAGGGCAGCGTCCCTGCGGGCACACCCCCACCACCTCAGCCAGAGGCGGCAGTTGAAGTTCAAGGCATCCCGGCAGATTGGAACAATCTCGCAAGTCTCGTCGGGAAATACCCCGGAGAATATTCGAAAGATAACATAGACATCTTCGGCAAAGGCACCGTGGCAGCCGCCCTGAAGACTCTGCTCGGGCCGAAAATGGCTGTATTTCAGAGAAACCTGTCGGCTGTCTCGCCCCTTCAGCGCGCGGGACGCTATTTCTATGTTTCCGGGAACGCCCCGCATCAGGGGGGCGTCGAGCAAGCTTATCTTATGATCGATCCAGCACGCCGTGAGGTGCAGGTGGGGCTTTGGGAGCGAGGCAAGCTTACCGTCTACTCTCCGGCCAGCGGGACACGGTTGCCCGTAGCACCGGACATCAAGAAGATGTTGGACAATAGTCCGCCGGAAACGGCGGTGCCCTTGCCTGGCACCCCGTGGGAAGTCGTGCCTGTGCCGGGGCGCACTCCCATTGCCTATGTCAGCGCCGCCGCGTCGCCGAACATCGAGGCGCTCAGCCTCTATTGCGAAGGCGGCAAGCCGTTCATGGCGATGCTCCTCAACAAGCCTGCTACAGCCAACACGATGACGTTGACCTGGAATTTTTCCGGTCGGCTCCTAAACATTCCGGTCGAGCGCGCCAATTCGGGCGGGACGCAATGGATTGGCGGATTGTCTGGCACTGAGCTCGTTCCGCTTTTGATGCAGCAAAGTGGGACAGTGATGCTCCGTATCAACGGCCGCTTGGAAGGCGAGGCGTCACTCGACAATTCTGCTGGCGTGCTGCGAAACACTCTGCGGAGTTGCACCCGGCTCTGATGACGGATGCTGCGGTGAACGTTTCATTTCTGGCCTCAAGATTGTAAGCGAAGTCCCGAGCCCACCTTGCGCGGTTCATCTGCGGCGCCGAGTTTCCGCGCCCAATTAATGCGTGTGGTGCTTCTCCTATGATAATCTCTGGTGATGATCCTGTGAGCAAGGGTGCTCGGCAGTTCGAGGTATTCACTGGCATTGGCAAGCGCTGCGACTGGACTGACGGTAAGCGCTGTTCTCAGGCCACGTGGGCGTGGGGCAGGAGCTCGTCGATCCGCGATGCCGGGTGACCGTTAGCGAGGCTGGTGAGCGTCGCGGTAAGCCATGTGTGCGGGTTGATGCCGGTGAGCTTGCAGTTCTCGATGAGCGTGGCGATCACCGCCCAGTTATCGCCGCCCTCGTCTGAGCCTGCGAACAAGGCGTTTTTGCGGTTGAGAGCGAGGGGCCGGATGGCGCGCTCGACGGCGTTGTTGTCGAGATCGATGCGGCCATCGTCGAGGAAGCGGATGAGACCGTCCCAGCGCGGAAGCGTGTAGCGGATCGCTTCTCCGAGGCGGCTCTTGGCGCTGACCTGCCGGCCGCGTGCTTCGAGGAAGTTGTGCAGGTCGTCGACGATCGGACGGCTGCGTTGGTCACGGGCGGTGTGACGCTCGTCAGCGGATAGACCGCGGATCTCGTCCTCAACGGCGTAGAGGGCCGCAATGCGGCGCAGGACATCGGTCGCTACCGGCGAGCTCTCGGCCAGCTCGTAGAACTTGCGGCGCACGTGGGCCCAGCAGAACGCGAGGCGGATCTGCTGATGCCGCCGGGCCAGCGCCGCGTAGGCGCCATAGCCGTCGACCTGCAGGATGCCTGCAAAGCCATGCAGATGCGCTTCAGGTCGCTCGGTCTTGCGATCGGCAGCGTAGACATAGGCGACCATCGGTGGATCACTGCCGCCCCACGGCCGATCGTCGCAGGCATAGGCCCAGATCTGGCCGGTCTTCGTTCGCTTGCGCCCTGGCTCGAGCACGGGCGCGGTGGTCTCGTCAGCGAACAGTCGCTCGGATCGTCGCAATCGATCGAGGATGTGGTCGCGTAATGGGCGCAGATACCAGGCTGCGCGTCCGACCCAGTCGGCAAGGGTGGAGCGATCCAGTTGGATGCCCTGCCGCGCATAGATCTGCGCCTGCCTGTAGAGCGGCAGGTGATCGGCATACTTGGATACCAGCACCTGCGCGATCAGCGCTTCGGTGGGGATGCCGCCTTCGACGATCCGTGCCGGCGCCGGAGCTTGCACGACAGCGTTCTCGCAAGAACGGCAGCCATAGCGCGGACGCCGGGTGACCAGCACGCGGAAGGTGGTGGGCACGACATCGAGGCGTTCGGCGACATCCTCGCCGATCTGGTGGAGCGCGCCGCCGCAGCACGTGCAAGCCTTCTCCTCGACATCGACGATCTGCTCGATCCGCTCGAGATGGGCGGGCAGCGATCCGCGGTTGGTCTTGCGGGGGCGTTCGCCCTTGGCCTTGGGCACCGCGGCATCACGTGCAGCCTGCGCGCTGCCGAGCGCGGTCTCGATATCTTCCAGCGCCAGCTCGAACTGATCGGGATCGAGCTGTTCGGACTTGCGGCCAAAACGGTGCCGCTGGAACGCTTCGATGATCGCCTGCAGCCGTTCGATCCGGGCATCGGCCTTGCTCTTGGCATCGCTGAGATCGGCCAGTGCGCGGGCCTGTTCGAGGACGAGCGCGCGCAGTGCATCAACGTCATCGGGAAGGTCCGCTTCCATCAGCATGTGTAGGTTGAATCAGTCTGTGCGCACCCCGTCAAGCAGCAATCTGGGGCGCAATCGGACGGCGCCCGCCATGCACGCGGCGCCAGTCCAGACCCTCGAGCAAAGCACCCAGTTGCGCGGCTGTGAGGCGCATCACGCCCTCCTGGATCCGAGGCCAATGGAAGGTGCCTTGCTCGAGCCTCTTAGCCATCAGGCACAGACCCGTTCCGTCCCACCAGACGAGCTTGATCCGGTCGGCGCGCTTGGCGCGGAACACATAGATCACGCCCGAGTAGGGCTTGCCGCCATACTCGGCCGCTACCAGCGCCGCGAGCGAGTCCGCTCCCTTCCTAAAATCCACGGGCTTCGTCGCCACCATCACCCTCGTGCCAGGTGCTGGGCCGATCATCGTTGCACCTGCAATGCCTTCAACACGGCAGTTGCCAGGACGGGCTTTGCTGCGCGTCCGATCCGAACCACTGCGCCCGCTACCTCAACTTCGATCGCGACATCATCCGAAAGGGCCTTAGGGCAATCCGCAACCACCGGGATGAAAGCCGGGCCCGTCTCGTGTTCGACTGGACGGCTCGCCTCGAGCGCATAGCGCAGCTCACGGCGCCACGTGTAGAGCAGTGACGATCGGACATCGTGCTCGCGGGCAAAGGCCGCGACGTTGCCGCAGCGCTCCATCTGCGCGACCATCGCCAGCTTCTGCTCCAGCGTCCAAGTCCGCCGACGGCCTGCCATAGCACGCAGGACCTCGGCACGCCCCATAGGCTCCAGACCCACTCCAGACCTGGTGTCCAGTCTGCTCGTAAGGATGCCATGTTCCATGGCTCCAAGCGTCTGAACCAATCAGCCGTCAGCGCAAGGTGGGGTCCAAACAGCGCTTAC
>JAIYAM010000049.1 GCA_027489065.1 Erythrobacteraceae bacterium
ACCGGCACCTGCAAGGGCAAGGGCGGGACCATGCACATCACCGATCCCGAGACGGGGATCATGGTCACCACCGGCGTCGTCGGCTCGGGGCTCCCGATCGCCAACGGCCTCGCCATGGCGAGCCAGAACAATGGCGATGGCCGCGTGACGCTGGTGAGCTTCGGGGACGGTGCGGCCAATATCGGCGGCTTCCACGAAGCGATGAACATGGCCCAGCTCTACAAGCTGCCGGTCATCTTCCTGTGCCAGAACAACCGCTACGGCGAGCACACCGCTTACGCCGACCACACCGACAGCCCCAACATCGCGACCCGCGCGGCGGGCTACGGGATGAAGGGCGTGACGGTTGACGGCAACGACGTCCACCAGATCTACCCTGCGATGCAGGAAGCCGTCGCCCGCGCCCGTGCCGGCGAGGGGCCGACGCTGGTCGAGGCCATGTGCTACCGCATGATGGGTCACTTCTTCGGCTCGGACTTCAGCTACATGCCGCCCGAGCACATCGCAGAGATGAAGGCCGAGGACCCGTTGCCCAAGCTGCGGCAGGTGATGCTCGACTACCAGTTCACCGAGGAGGAGCTGGACGCCATCGTCGCCGACATCAACGCGCAGATCGACGCTGCCGTGCAGCACGCACTCGACGCGCCGCTGCCCGATACCGACGAAATCTACAAAGACGTGCTCGAGGAGACCGCCTGATGGCCCAGATCACCATGACCCAGGCGCTGAACCTCGCCATCGACGAGGCGATGGCCGACGATCCGGGCGTGTTCTGCCTTGGTGAGGACGTTTCCGCCAAGCAGGGCGGCGGGGTGTTCAAGGTCACTTCGGGCCTCACCGAGAAGTATGGCGAACACCGCATCCGCGCGACGCCGATCTCGGAGACCGCGATCATCGGCGCGGCGGTAGGCGCGGCTCTGGCCGGCCAGCGGCCGATTGCCGAGATCATGCTGATGAACTTCGTCGGCGTGTGCATGGACCAGATCGTCAACCACGCGGCCAAGCTGCGCTTCATGTCGGGCGGGCAGACGCCGTGCCCCATCGTGATCCGCACCACCACCGGGGTCGGAGTCGGCTTCGGCGGCCAGCACTCGGACATGCTCGAAGCGTGGTTCGCTCACGTTGCGGGCATCCATGTCGTCACCCCGAGCAACCCCGCCGACGCGCGCGGGCTGATGCGGGCCTCTATCGACGCCAATGACCCGGTGATCTTCATCGAGAACATCCTGTGCTACGGCCTCAAGGCGGAAGATCCCGGCCCGGGCTACCGCGTGCCGCTCGGCAAGGCGGCGATTGCGCGCGAGGGCACCGACATCAGCCTCATCACCTATGGCCGCACTGTGCTGGACGCGCTGGCGGTGGCCGACGATCTGGCGAAGGAAGGCATCTCGGTCGAGGTGATCGACCTGCGCACCATCGCCCCCTACGACGAGGCGACCGTGCTCGCATCGGTCCGCAAGACCGGCCGCGCGATCACCCTGCACGAAGCGGTCCGTCCCTTCGGCACCGGGGCGGAGCTCGCCGCGAACATCCAGGAAAAGTGCTGGGACAGCCTCAAGGGCCCGGTGCGGCGCATCGGCGGGACCTTCTCCGCGGTGCCCTTCGCCAGCCACCTCGAACAGGCATGGATCCCGCAGAAGTCGGACATCGTCGCACAGATCAAGGCATCGGTAGGTAAGCACTAGAATGGCATCGGAAATCCGCATCCCCAAGCTCGGCATGAGCGCTGTCGAAATGACCCTCGTCGAATGGATGTTTGGGCCCGGCGAGCGCGTCGAGAAGGGCGACATCATCTACACCGTCGAGACCGACAAGAGCACCACCGAGATCGAAGCCCAGGCCAGCGGGATCATCCATCCCACCGGCGAGGAAGGCGCGGTCTACAAGGTCGGCGATCTGATCGGCACCATCGAGGAGTAATGCCCTCAAGTAGCGAAGCGGTAGGGCAACAAGGACTCTCTCCGCGCGAGATGCTGGCGAAGGTCTATGCCACCGCCGGCACCCGCGACTGGGATGCAGTCGAGGCGCTGATCCACCCCGATTTCGTGCTCTACGAGGCGAATTCTCTCCCCTTCGCGGGCGAATGGCGGGGCAAGGACGCGCTCCAGCGCTGTGCTGCGGCGATGTACGGGACCTGGGCCGACACGCAGCTCGCAATGCTCGATTGCACGGGGGGCGACACCTGGGCGGTCATGGTCATCCGGTTGACGATGCACCCCAAGGACGGCTCCGAACCCTTCACCCAGACCATCTGCGAGGCGGGGTGCTTCGAAGAAGGGCTTCTCAAGGAACTGCGCATCCACTATTTCGACGCCGCCGAGGTGGCTGCGCGGGCATAGGATCCTCCCGCGCGCGTCGCCCGCGGCGCGAAACCCCGGCTGGAGAACACCATGCGCAAGCTCATCCTCGCCCTTGGCGCGATTCTCCTGGCTGCCGCGGCGCCGCCCGCCACCGACTGGTCGAAGACGGTTGCGACCTCCGCCGACGGGACCTTCGTCGTCGGCAATCCCAAGGCCGCCAAGTCGCTCGTCGAATATGCCAGCTACACCTGTAGCCACTGCGCCGACTTCTCGGTCGAGGCCGCAAGCGAGCTCGATCAGCAGATCGCGGCGGGCAAGGTCCGGCTCGAATTCCGCCACGCGCTGCGCGATTCGGTGGACCTCACCGCTGCGCTGCTCGCACGGTGCGGCGGGCCGTCGAAGTTCCTCGGCGCGACGCATGCGATCTTCGCTGGGCAAGGCGCATGGATGGGCAAGGCGCAGTCCTACATCGCGGCCAATCAGACGGCTCTCAAGGCCGCGAGCCCGGATCAGGCGCGGCTGATGCTCGCCAAGGGGAGCGGCCTGCTGGCCCTCGTCGCCCCGCTCGGCGTGACCGAGGCCAAGGGCGCCGCCTGCCTCGCCAACAAGGCCGAACAGGACGTGCTGATCGCGCAGGCGAACGATGCCTGGGGCACGCGCAAGATCCCCGGGACACCCCATTTCGAGATCAACGGCGCGCAGGCTTCGGTCAACACGTGGCCGGGCATCCGCACCGAACTCGCCAAGCCGTAAGGCCGCGTAAGGGCGGGGCGCGAGGCCCTCTCGACGGCCTGCGCCGATTCGCGTATTTTCCTGCACGGCACGGCGGTCCTAGTGGGAGGGTCGCTGCAAGCCTTGGGGAAAATCTGCCGTGAAGCAGTCGCTCGTCAACCTGCTGCCGCCCGCCACGCTGGCGGCGATCCTTGCCTTCTGGGGCCTCGCGCCCGCCGCATGGGTGGAAGCGCCATGGGCCCTGCCTGCGATCGGGGTCGGGACGGTCGTCTTCGTTCAGCTCCTCGAATTCGTGTTCGAGCGGCACGAAGGCTGGCGCATGAACTGGCGTGAATTCGCCACCGACATCTTCTACTTCGCCTTCTTCTTCTTCGTGATCGGCTGGCTTTCGGACACGCTGATCAACTCGCCGCTCGGCGCGCTGAAGGAGGCCTGGGGCATCGACACCCCGTGGCTGAAGGAGCTGCCCTTCCTCGTGCAGGCGATGATCGCGCTGTTCGTCTTCGAGTTCGGGCAATACTGGATGCACCGCGCGATGCACAACTGGACGCCCCTGTGGCTGACCCACGCGCCGCACCACCACATCACGCAGCTCAATGCGATGAAGGGCTATATCGGCAATCCCATCGAGCTGTTCCTGATCAGCATCGGCGTGATCGCGCTGCTCGATTTCGACCTGAGGCCGCTGTTCGCAAGCTTCACCGTCGGCGGCGCGATCGCGATCTATGCCCACGCCAATGTCAGCGCGAACCCGCCGATCTGGTACGGGTTCTTCTTCACGACGATCCGCAATCACTCGCTGCACCACACCGCGACCAGCTACGAGGACACGCGCTGCAACTACGGCAACAGCGTGATCTTCTGGGACCGCGTGTTCGGCACCTACAAGGAAGGCGAGAGCGCGATCGTCGGGCAGGATGATCGCAGGCGCCTGTCGATCGCGGAGCAATGGCTCTTCCCGCTGCGCCCGTGGCTCGAGAAGCGCAAGGGGGCCGAAGGCTAGGCCGCGTCGAAGCGACCGTGGCGGCGGCGCAGGGCGAGCAGCGCCGCGGCCATTGCGCAGACGAACACGGCGGCTTCAGCCACGGCGGTGACGGCCCGCATCGTCGGCGTAAATCCGCTTTGGCCCAACAGCCGCCCGACCTTCCCGACGCTGAGCTGTGCGCCGGGGAGGCCCTGCTCCAGCGCATGCAGCGATCCGGCAAGGAGCGTCCCGCCCGACACGTGGATCAGGCCCCCCGCGAACGCGCCCGACAGCAGAGCCACGCCGAGCACGGCGCGCGGGCCGCGTCCCGCGAACACCGCCAAGGCCGCAAGGCCCGTCGCCGTGCCGAGGATCAGTCCCTCGAACGGCCCGGTCACCGCGCCGATGACAAGGCCCGAGAGCAGCCCCACGCCCTCGCGCCCGAGGAGGTTGCCCAGCGCGCCCACGCACAGCCCGCCCAGCGCGCCGCCGGCGACCGTCCACCCGTCTCTGCCGCTGCGTAAGGTCATCGCAGCGGCCATGCCGATGCCGAGCCCCGCGCCCGCAAGCAGCCCGAGCGCCCCGACCATCGCGGCGAGGATCAGCACCTGTCCGCCGCCGCCCGTCCCGGCGATGATCCCATAGACGAGCCCCGCGAACACCCCCGCTGCAAGACCTGCCAGCGTCGCGGTCCCGGCGACCAGCGAAACCGGTGCGCGCGCCTCGGCATCGCGGGCAGGGGGCGCCTCGGGGGATGAGGCCGCGGCAATGAAGCGGTAGCCGTGCTTGGGCACGGTCTGGATGAAGCGCGGGCTGGCGGCGTCGTCGTCGAGTGCGCGGCGCAGGGTGCGGATGCACTGGGTCAGCGCCTCGTCGGTGACCGGGATGCCGTGCCACACCTCGCGCATGAAGGCGTCCTTGGAGACCAGCTCCCCGGCCCGCCCGACCAGCAGCGCCAGCGCATCGAAATAGCGGCTGCCGAGCTCCACCGCCACGCCATCGCGGCGCAATTGCCGGTTGGTCTGGTCGAGCTCGAAAGCGTCGAAGCGCAAGGTGGGGAGGCGGTCTGCCATGTTCATGCGCGGTCTGCTGCCCCGCGCCGTCGCTGGCAAGCCGCGGGTGCGGGTTTCAGCGATTGCTCAGGAATTGCTCATGCCTTTCATACCGGGCGGGATCAGGGTCGGTGTCATTCGAGACCAACGGAGACGCCATCATGAACACCACGTCCACACCCCGCCGCCCGCTTCTCAATGGCTGGCGGATCGCCGGCTGGGGGAGCCTGCTCGCCCTGCTCCTGCTGCCCGCCCTCGCGATGCAGTTCACCCGCGAGGTCGACTGGACCGCGAGCGACTTCGTGTTCGCCGCGATCCTGCTCGGCTTCCTCGGCGGCGTGGTCGAGCTTGCCGCGCGCTTCGCCCGGTCGGGATCGGCGCGGGTCGGCTACCTGCTCGCCGGGTTCACCGCCTTCTTCACCTTGTGGTCGAACGCCGCAGTCGGGATCATCGGTGATGACGACGCGGTCAACCAGTTCTTCTTCCTGATGGTGATCGCAGGCCTGCTCCTGAGCGCCGTGATGCGCTTTCGCCCGGGCGCGATGCGCTGGATCGCGGCGGCGCTGGCGGTCGGCCAGTTCGCCGTGGGCATCGCCTCGCTGTGGATGATGCCGGGCCACGCGACCGAGTGGGGCGTGCTGACGATGTTTGCAGGCCTGTGGTCGGTGAGCGCATGGTGCTTCCACCGCGCTGCCGCGCCCCGCGCCGGTTGACGGCGCGCTGCGTGGCGGCGAAGGCGGGCCCATGGTCGAAACGCCCCACAAGCATCCCGCCTCGCTCCTGCCGCAAGCCGTGCTCGGACCGCTCGGCTGGCTGCGCGGCTCGTTCGGCGCGGCCATCGCCATCCTTGCGGCGGGGCTGGCGACGAGCCTCTTCATCCATGACCTGCCTGCCGGTCTGCCGTGGCTGGTCGCGCCGCTCGGAGCCTCCGCCGTGCTGGTCTTTGCCGTTCCCGCAAGCCCGCTCGCGCAGCCGTGGTCGGTGGTCGGCGGGAACCTCGTCTCGGCGACGCTCGGGCTGACGCTCGGTATAGTGATCGGCGATCCGCTGGTGGCGGCAGGCCTCGCGGTCGGCGCGGCCATCGCGGTGATGACCTTCGCGCGCTGCCTCCACCCGCCGGGCGGCGCCTGCGCGCTGCTCTGCGCATTGGGAGCAGCGGGCCCGGAGCACTGGGGCTTCGTCCACCTCGCGCCGATCGCCGCCAACGTCTTCGCTCTGGCGCTGGCCGGCTGGGCCTACAACAATCTCACCGGCCACCGCTGGCCGCACGTGGTCGCCCCCGCGGCGCCCGCTCCTGCGGCGGACGAGGGCACGACGCACACCCGCGAGGATATCGAGGCGACGCTGGCGACGTGGGAGGAGCTGCTCGATGTCGACGTCGACGAACTCGACGCCTTCTGCCGCGCGGTGAACGACCGGGTCGCCGCGCGCCGCCGCCCCGCGCCAGGCACGGGACGGCGGACAGGGTAGCCGGAACCTACTTCGACTTGCGGCTCGCCGCAGCCGCCTTCACCACGCCTGCGTCCCACGTCACGCGGGTCTGGGTCTGCGGGTTGAAGCGATCATCCTCGTACTTGGCGGCGGTCGCGGCGGCGATTTCCGCCTTGGTGAGGTCCTTGCTCGGGTTCAGGGTGAAGACGTCGATCCCGCGGGTGATCTCGGCGCCATAGATGTGGCCCTTGTACCAGTAGGTCGACCAGTAGCCGCCCACCACCATCTGCTTGGCGTCGATCGGCCCGCGGTCGAAGTACGCGATCTCCTTGGGGTTGGCGCTGTCGGTGAAGTCCATCACCGAAAGGCCGCCCTGATACCACGCCTGCGCGAACAGATCGCGGCCCGGGACCGGGATGATCGAGCCGTTGTGCGCGACGCAGTTTTCCTTGTCGGTCTGGGCTGCGGGCAGCTTGTAGTGCGCGCGGAAGACGAGCTTGCCGTCCTTGATGTCGTAGATCGCGTTGGCGCCCCAGGTCTTGGGGTCCGACGCCTTGCAGCGCGGCCGCCCGCCGCCGCCCCACTCGTCGGTGAAGATCACCTTGGTGCCGTCATTGTTGAAGGTTGCCGAATGCCAGTAGGCAAAGCCGGTGTCGGTGACCACGTCGATGCGCTTGGGGTTCAGCGGATCGGCGATGTCGAACAGGATGCCGTTGCCCGAGCACGCGCCTGCCGCCAGCTTCAGCGCGGGGAAGACGGTGATGTCGTGGCACTGGTCGGTGCGCGCGGTGTTCTGCGTGTCGTCGCCGTGGTCGCCGCCCTTCCACAGGCCGGCGATTTCGCCGGTGGTCGGATCGGCGAAGACGCGCGGGCTCTTGACGATGCGTGCCTGGCTCGGGTCGGCGATCGGAATCTCGATCACGTCGATCGAGAACAGCGCGGTGCGGGTGTCGCCCGGGGTGCCGCCGATGCAGCCGGCCAGCTCCTTCTCATCGCGGATGCCCGCGGTGCCCGAATTGTAGACGATCAGGCGCTTGTCGTCGGCGCTGACCACCGAATGGGTGTGGCTGCCGCGGCAGGTCTGCACCTGTCCGACCTGGCGCGGGGCGGCAAGGTCGGAGATGTCGAAGATGCGCAGGCCGCGGAAGCGCTCGGGATTGACCTTGCCCGGCGCGCCTTCCAGCCCGCAATCGGTGCGCCCGCGGGTCTGCTCGACGCTCATCACGAGGAGGTTGCCGACCACCGAGACATCGCCCTGTCCGCCGGGGCAGACGACCGAGCTCTTGAGGGCGGGAATGCCGTCCGCGCCCAGCGTGTAGATGTTGAAGCCGTGATACGAGCCGGCGACCATGACATTGCCGAAGAAGGCAAGGTCGGTGTTGGCGAAATCGAGCAGGCCGGACCGCTCGGCAAATTCGGTGAGGGTGTCCTCTTCCTCGCGCGCGGGGGTCGCGGCGCCGGCTGCCGGGGGAACGGCAGCAGCAGCGGCGGCGGGCGCGGCCTCGGCGGGCTTGGCTTCTGCGGCCTGCTTGTCGTCCCCGTCCTTCTTCTTGTCCTTCTTCGGCGGCACGACGGGGCGCAGATCGGCGGGGTTGGCGGGGTTGAAGAAGCCCGCGGGCTTGGCCAGCGTCGCGATCTTGGTCATGCCCATGATCGCCTCGCCCGCATTGTCGAAGCCAGCGGCAAGTCCGACGCGCGGGTCGGTGGAGAGGCTGGCGAGCAGCTTGTCCATCTTGCCGACTTCGGCCTTCTGTTCGCTCTCGACGTCGCTGATGAACTGGAAGAGCACCGGATCGGCAGCGGTGCCGTCCTCGTCGAGCAGCTCCTTCACCATGTCGACCGCGCCTTCGTGGTGGGCGATCATCAGGCTCAGGAACATGCGGTCGAAATCGGCACCCTTGGCGGCGGCCAGCGCCTTCATGTCCTCGGGCGAGGCCATGCCCTTCATCATGTGGTGCATGTGTTCGCCGTGGCCGGCCATCTTCGGGTCTTCGGTGGGCTCGCCGCGCTCCTTGAGCCAGGTCTGCATGAAGGCGATCTCGTCGGCCTGGCTGGCGTCGATGCGGCCGGCAATGGTCAGAAGGTCGGCATTGTTGGTGCGGTCCTTGGCGAGCTTCGCCATCTCCAGCGCCTGCCCGTGGTGGACGATCATGTGCTGCATGAAGCCCACGTCCTCGGCGGTGTAGCTCGCCTGCGCCAGCTTCGTCGCCTGCTCGGCGGTGAGCGTCTTGGTCGCCTTGCCGGGCGCGCCGGGCTGGACGATCTGCGCAGCCGGCGTGCTCTGGGCATGGGCGATGCCCGAAGCGGACAGCAGCAGGGCAGCGGCAAGAGCGGCGCGCGAGGTGCGCGCGTTGGTGGCGGTATCGGTCATGATTGTCCCCTTGGATCGATGGCGCATCGACGATTGACCGCCAGACTGCCTGTGCGGGCCGGGCAGTCAAGTCTCCTCGCGCGCCCGCAAGACGTTGTTCGACGAATGTGTGACAGCATCCGAGCAGCCGCATGGACCCGCGCTGTCCCCCACGCAGGTCCGGTCGCTGGGGACGCACCGTTTACCGCAAGCGATCAACTGTTTGCTTGCAGCGGTGGAACGAGCGTGGATAAGATGCGCGTTAAGCCCGCCGCAACCCTGTCGGAGTAGTTTTGCGACTATGGCATTCCCCCGCTTTCTCGCCGCCCTGACGGGCCTCGCCGCTGCCTTCGCGGCGATGGCCACCCCAGCCGCGGCGCGGGAGGACGATCTGCTGGCGACCTTCGACAGCACGCTCGGCACCCAGGCCCGCGCGCCGCAGAGCTTCGATGCGGTCTACGCCTCGACCTTCGAACAGCGCATCGCCATGCTCGCCGATCCGGCGCTGGGCCGCATCGGCGTGGCCGCCGTCGACCTTGCCACGGGCGAGGAAGTGATGGTGCTCGGCGACCAGCTTTTCCCGATGGCCTCGACCAGCAAGGTGGCGATCGCGGCGACCTATATGGAGATGGTCGAGAAGGGGAAGTACTCGCTAACTTCCGAATTTCCGCTGATGCTGCCGGTGGCTTCGGCCAAGTTTTCCTCGTCGAAGGCGCCCGTGCGCCCCGGGCAGTACATGCAGGCGATCGACCTCATCGAGATCATGATCACCCGCTCCTCCAACCCCGCGACCGACGCGCTGCTCGCGGCAGTCGGCGGGCCTTCTGCCGTGAACGATTTCATGCGCCGCAAGGGCATCGGCCAGTTCTCGATCAACCGCGACATCGCCACGCTGGTGCGTGACGACGGCGAGTTCAACCCGGCGACCTACGTCGATAGCCGCGACGCCGCGACCCCCAAGGCGATGGTCCGCCTGCTGTCCGGGCTCTACAAGGGCGAGTTCCTGTCCGACAACAGCCGCCAGGTGATCCTCTCCGCGATGAGCCGCACCGTGACCGGCAAGCGCCGCATCCCGGCGAACATCCCCCTGGAAGCGCGGGTCAGCCACAAGACCGGCTCGCTCAACAACACGTCGAGCGACGTGGGTCTGATCGAGTGCCCCGACGGGCGGACGATCGCGGTCGCGATCTACGTCACCGGGCAGGGCACCAAGCAGGCCCGCGAAGAACGCATCGCCGCAATCGCCCGCGCGCTTTACGATGGCTTTGCGGTGCGTGCGCAGGCCAACCCGGTGAAGAACTGGGCGAGCGCGCCTTACGACACCGGCGGCTAGCACCACCCCCCAGTCAACATGCCTGACGGGAGGCAGCAAAAAGGGCGGCACCGCGAGGTGCCGCCCTTGGCGTATCGGTAAGCGCGCAGCCTTATTCAGCCGCGGTGGTCGCCTCGGCGTCAGCTTCGTTGGCGATGCGCTCGGCCTCGTCACCCACTTCGTCGGTGGTCTTGACGGCGGCGTCCGCGGCGCTGTCGGCAGCGGCCTCGACACTCTGCGCGCTCTGCTCGGCAGTGCCTTCGATGGCCTCGCCTGCATTGTCGGCATTGGCCTCGGCATCGGCGGCCATGGCGTCAACGGTGTCTTCGGACTTTTCTTCGGTGTTGTTGCTGCACGCCGCAAGCCCGAGCGCCGAGGTGGCGATGGCGGCGGCGAGGATGATCTTGCGCATGGGTCTTTGTCCTTTTTGCGATGCGGCGCCCGCCTGACGGGGGCGCCCGGGTCCGGTTCGGAATAGGTGAACCGCAACCAACCGAAACTAGGGACCGCGCCGCCGCGAAACAAGGCGCAGCACACGGCAAGCGCCCTTTTCTGCCGCAATTTCGACACATTTCGCGGTACGCCCGCCGCACCCCCGTTCTGCGCGGCAAACCCCTACCCGCACGCCCCCACGCCTGCTAGCAGGCGGCATGGCAGACAAGCAGCACCTCTACCTCGTCGATGGCTCGTCCTACATCTTCCGCGCCTATCACCGGCTCCCGCCGCTGACGAACCCGGAAGGGACGCCGGTCGGCGCGGTCTATGGCTACACGACGATGCTGTGGAAGCTCGCCGCCGATCTCGACGCGGCCGACGGCCCGACGCACCTTGCGGTGATCCTCGATGCGAGCGGGGTATCCTTCCGCAACGACCTCTACGAGCACTACAAGGCTAACCGCCCCGAGCCGCCCGAGGACCTCGTCCCGCAGTTCCCGCTGATCCGCGACGCGACCCGCGCCTTCAGCCTGCCCTGCATCGAAGTGCCGGGGCTGGAGGCGGACGACCTCATCGCCACCTATGCGCGCCGCGCGCAGGAGCGGGGCTGGGACGTCACCATCGTCAGTTCCGACAAGGACCTGATGCAGCTGATCGGCGAGGTGGACGGCGCGAAGATCGACATGCTCGACACGATGAAGAACCAGCGCATCTGGCTTCCCGAAGTCGAGGAGAAGTTCGGCGTCGGCCCGGAGCTGGTCGGCGACGTGCTGGCGCTGATGGGCGACAGCGTGGACAACGTGCCGGGCATCTTCGGCATCGGTCCCAAGACCGCGAGCAAGCTGATCGCCGAGCATGGCTCGCTCACCGCCGCGCTCGATTCCGCGCCCGCCATGAAGCCCTCCAAGCTCAGGGACCGGTTGATCGAAGGGCGCGGCGATGCCGAGCTCTCCAAGATCCTCGTCACGCTGAAGGAAGATTGCGATCTCCCCCAGCCGCTCGACGAGATGGTGCTCGGCCCCGTCCCGCCCGAGCCGCTTGCGGCGTTCCTCGCACACCACGGCTTCACCTCGCTGCTCCGGCGTCTGGATGGCGGCCACGGCAGCCCCTCGCGTCCCACCGAACTGAACCCGGCCAAGCCCAGCACGCCCGGAGCCCCCGCCGCCGCGCCGGGCGAGGCGAACCGCCAGCCGCTTCCCGATTTCCCCGCTGTCGATCATGCCGCCTACGAGACGGTGCAGACGATGGAGCGGCTGGAGGCATGGATCGCCCGCGCCTCGGCCGCGCAGATGGTCGCGGTCGACACCGAGACGACCGGGCTCGATCCGATGCGCGCCGGGCTGTGCGGCATCAGCCTTGCGCTCGGCCCCAACGACGCCTGCTACATCCCGCTCGCCCACGGCGGCAGCGACATGTTCGCCGAGAAGCCCGAACAGGTGCCGGCCGAAGCGGCGCTCGCCGCGCTGAAGCCGTTGCTCGAGGACGAGGCGGTCCTCAAGGTGTTCCACAACGGCAAGTACGATCTCAACATCCTCGCCCGGCGCGGCATTCACGTTGCCCCGATCGACGATACGATGGTGATCAGCTTCGATCTCGATGCAGGGCGCGGCGAGGAAGGCATCGGCGGCGGGCACGGCATGGACGAGCTGTGCCTGCGCCACTTCGGCCACACCGCGATTGCCTTCAAGGACGTGTGCGGCAGCGGCAAGAAGCAGATTGGCTTCCACGAAGTCCCCCTCGACCGCGCCACGCATTACGCCGCCGAGGATGCCGACATCACGTGGCGGCTCCACGCGCACCTCAAGCCCCGTCTCGCCATCGAAGGCGGGAGCAAGGTCTACGAACGCGTCGACCGCCCGCTGATCCCGGTGGTCGCCCGCATGGAGCGCGAAGGCATCCGCGTCGACCGGGCGCGGCTGGCGAAGCTGTCGGAGGAATTCGCGATCGAGATCGGGCGGCTGGAGGGCGAAATCCACGCGCTCGCCGGGCAGGAATTCACCGTCGGCAGCCCCAAGCAATTGGGCGACATCCTGTTCGACAAGCTCGGCTACAAGGGCGGGAAGAAGGGCAAGACGGGGCAATACTCGACCGATGTTTCGGTGCTGGAGAAGCTCGCCGTGGAAGGAGCGCCGATTGCGCGCAAGGTGCTGGAGTGGCGGCAGCTGGCGAAGCTGAAGTCCACCTATACCGACGCGCTGCAAGCGGCGATCAACCCGGAGACGGGGCGCGTCCACACCAGCTACAGCCTGGTCGGCGCGCAGACCGGGCGGCTCTCGTCGACCGACCCGAACTTGCAGAACATCCCGATTCGCACCGCGATCGGTCGCCAGATCCGCGAGGCTTTCGTGGCGGGCGAGGGCAACGTGCTGCTCGCCGCCGACTACTCGCAGATCGAACTCAGGCTCGCCGCGCACATGGCCGATGTGCCCGCCCTCAAAGAGGCCTTCGCCGCCGGAGAGGACATCCACGCCCGCACCGCGATGGAGATGTTCGGCGAGGTCAACCGCGACACGCGCGGCCGCGCCAAGACGATCAACTTCGCGATCCTCTACGGCATCAGCCGCTGGGGCCTCGCCGGGCGGCTCGAGGTGTCGGCGGAAGAGGCGCAAGCCATGATCGACACCTATTTCCAGCGCTTCCCGGGCATCCAGCGGTATATTCACGAGACGCTCGAGAGCGTGCGCGGCTGCGGCTATTCCGAGACGCTGTTCGGCCGCAAGACGTGGTTCCCGCGGATCAACTCCAAGAACCAGGCCGAGCGGCAGGGGTCAGAGCGCGCGGCGATCAACGCGCCGATCCAGGGCACCAGCGCCGACATCATCAAGCGCGCGATGGCGCGGATGCTCCCGGCGCTTGGCGATGCGGGGCTACACGATGTGCGGATGCTGTTGCAGGTGCACGACGAACTGGTGTTCGAACTGCCCGAGCACCGCGTCGAGGCTGCGACCCCGATCATCCGGCAGGTCATGGCCGAAGCGGCGCTACCTGCCGTGGAACTGACCGTGCCGCTCGGGATCGATATCGGCACCGGCCCGAGCTGGGACGCGGCGCACTAGCGCAGGGCGGGCGCAGGCCGGTCCAGACCGGGCCTAGACCCCTGCCAGACCCCTGCCAGAGCGCACTTGATTCCCCTCGCGCGGGCATTTTCGGCAATGTTTCACGTGAAACATCGGGCGAACGTCAATCGTGCTTCTTCTCCCGCGTCGGGGTCAGCATGTCGGGCGAGAGGAAGCCGATCGGCTGCACGGCGGCGGCGCGCTTCTTCAGCTCGCCCCGCATCTTGAGGTATTCGTCCTCCATCTCGGGCGTCACGGTCGCACGCGAATCCTTGAGCGCCGCCTCGAAGTCCTGCGCCTCGACCGTGCTCACATCCCCGCCCACGCGGCGCAGCGCGGCAAGGCCGGCGCGGCGCACCAGATCCTCGAGGTCCGCCCCGGTGAAACGCTCGGTCTGGTTCGCGAGGGCGGCCAGATCGACGTCATCGCCCAGGGGCATCTTGGCGGTGTGGATGCCGAGAATACGCTCGCGCCCCGCCTTGTCGGGGGTGCCGACATAGACCAGCTCGTCGAAGCGGCCGGGGCGCAGCAGCGCGGGATCGACCAGCGTCGGGCGGTTGGTGGCGCCGATCACGACGACCGATTGCAGCTCCTCCAGCCCGTCCATCTCGGCGAGGATGGTGTTGACCACCCGGCCCGTGACCTGCGGCTCGCCCTGGCCCGAACCACGGGCCGGAACGAGCGAATCGATCTCGTCGATGAACACGACGCAGGGCGCGACCGCGCGGGCGCGGGCGAAAAGCTTGGCGATCTGCTGTTCGCTCTCGCCGTACCACTTCGAGAGGAGGTCGGAGGACTTCATCGAGATGAAGTTCGCCTCCGCCTCCTTGGCAACGGCCTTGGCGAGCAGCGTCTTGCCGGTGCCGGGCGGGCCATAGAGCAGGAAGCCCTTGGCCGGGCGGATGCCGAGGCGGCGGAAAGCTTCGGGGTTCTTGAGCGGCAGCTCGATCCCCTCGCGCAGCCGCTCGGTGGCCTCGCCTACCCCGCCGATGTCGTCCCAGCCGACATTGGGCACCTGCACCATCACCTCGCGCATCGCCGAGGGCTGGACGCGCTTCAGCGCCGCGAGAAAATCGTCGCGGGAGACGCACAGGTCCTCGAGCACCTCGGGCGGGATGGTGCGTTCATCGAGGTCAAGGCGCGGCATGATGCGGCGGACGGCCTCGATGGCGGCTTCGCGGGCGAGGGCAGCAATGTCCGCGCCGACGAAGCCGTGTGTGACGCGGGCGAGCTCATCCAGATCGACTGCTGATTCGAGAGGCATCCCGCGGGTGTGGATGCTGAGGATCTCGCGCCGCCCGCGCTGGTCGGGCACGCCGATCACGATCTCGCGGTCGAAGCGGCCGGGGCGGCGCAGCGCCTCGTCGATGGCATCGGGCCGGTTGGTGGCGGCGATGACGACGATGTTGGCGCGCTTCTCCAGCCCGTCCATCAGGGTCAGAAGCTGGGCGACGAGGCGCTTTTCCGCCTCACCGGGGACCTGGGTGCGCTTGGGGGCGATCGAGTCGATCTCGTCGATGAACACGATTGCGGGCGCGGCGCGGGCCGCTTCCTCGAACACTTCGCGGAGGCGCTTTTCGGATTCGCCGTAGCCCGAGCCCATGATTTCCGGCCCGTTGATGATGAAGAACTCCGCGTCGCTCTCGTTGGCGACGGCCTGGGCGAGGCGGGTCTTGCCGGTACCCGGCGGGCCGTGGAGCAGCACGCCCTTGGGCGGCTCGACGCCGAGCCGGATGAACAGCTCGGGGTAACGCAGGGGGAGCTCGACCATCTCGCGCAGGGCGCGGATCGTTTCCTCCATGCCGCCGACATCGTCGTAGTTGACGACCGCACGGCCATCGCGCGGCTCCTCGAACTCGGCGCGCAGCTCGACTTCGGTGTTCTCGTCGATGTGTACGAGGCCCTTGGGGCTGGTCGACGCCACGGTAAGGCGGATCTGGGTGAGGGCATAGGCGGGCGCACGCAGGAGCTGGCGCACGTCTGCGGGCATGTTCTGGACGGGCTGCTGGCCAGTGGTCGCGACGACGTCGCCTGCTACCAGAGGCCGGCGGAAGAAGTTGCGCTTCAGCGCCTGGGTGGGGCCCTGGAGGCGCATCTCGCGCTGGGCGGGGGCGAAGACCACGCGGGTCGCGGGACGGGATTCGCCGCGCGCGATCTCGACATGCTCGCCCGAGCCGGCCTCGGCATTGGCGCGCTGGAGCCCGTCGAGCCGCACCACGTCGAGAGCGTCATCCTCGGGATAGGCGGCCATGGCGATCGCTGCGGTGGTGCGCTTGCCGCGGATCTCCACCACGTCGCCCTCGGTGATGCCGAGCTTCTGGAAGGCGGTGCGCGGCATGCGCGCGATGCCGGCCCCCGATTCCTCCTGGCGGGCAGGCGCAACCTGCAGCCGCGTGGTGCGGATGGGGATTTCGGCTTCGGCATCGGCCATCGGGCGGTTCCTGTTCTCGGGTAGAGCGTTGCTCCGAGACCGGAAGCTAGGAACGGCGATTGGCGAATGCAATCCGCAAGGCGGCGCCCGGCGCGGTACGCAGGTCGGCGCGTGTGACAGACAAGAAAAAAGCCCGGCCGTGAGGCCGGGCTCGGAAAGTTTGGGAGAGGATGCCTGAAAGGCACGTCCCAAATGCCCCACCGGAGTTGATTGTGCAAGTGCGAAAGAAGCAGTTTAGATTGCAAAATGCGCAATCTATCTCCGGAATGGTGATTTTATGTGCGATATCGTGCAAATATCTGCCCGTTCTGGAGGCATGTGCACCAAATTTGAGCGAATCACACGTCTGTGACTCTTTTGCGACGCAACATGAAAGGTGATTCGACTCTGCGACTCGCCAGTGGTGACAGCGCCCCGGTAACGCACTAATCAGGCAGGCGATCCCGCGAGGGGGATTGGTCGCGAGTGCGCGACACGAGAAGAGGCAGGAAGGCCCGATGACAAAGCTCTACCCAGATGCCACCAGCGCCCTTGCCGGCGTGCTGCGCGATGACATGCTGATCGCCGCCGGGGGCTTCGGCCTGTGCGGCCTGCCGGAACGCCTGCTCGACGCGATCCGCGATTCGGGTGTGAAAGGCCTCACCTTCGCCAGCAACAATGCCGGGATCGACAACGAGGGCATCGGCAAGCTGCTGCGCACCCGGCAGGTGAAGAAGATGATCAGCTCCTACGTGGGAGAGAACAAGGAGTTCGAGCGGCAGTATCTGGCTGGCGAGCTCGAGGTCGAGTTCTGTCCGCAAGGCACACTCGCCGAACGGATGCGCGCGGGCGGTGCGGGCATTCCGGGCTTCTACACCCGCACCGGAGTCGGCACCGAAGTCGCCAAGGGCAAGGAGCACAAGGACTTCCCCGACCGCGACGGGGTGATGCAGACTTACATCCTCGAACACGGGATCTTCGCCGACCTCGCGATCGTCAAGGCATGGAAGGCGGACGAAACCGGCAACCTCGTATTCCGCAAGACCGCGCGCAACTTCAACCAGCCGGCCGCGACCTGCGGCAAGGTCTGCGTGGTCGAGGTCGAGGAAGTCGTGCCGGCGGGCAGCTTCGATCCCGACGAGATTCACCTGCCAGGTGTGTTCGTGAACCGGATCGTGCTCGGCGCCCCCTATGACAAGAAGATCGAGTTCCGCACCGTGCGCGAAAGGGAGACCGCGTGATGAACAGGAAGAACCTTTTCCTCATTCCGGCGCTGGCGCTGGCCAGCACCGCGCTGTCCGGCTGCGTGGCGATCGCGATTCCTGCGATTGCCGGTGCGGGGATGGCCGGCTCGCAGATCGGCAAAGGCGAAGACCAGACCGAGGTGACGGCTGCACAGACCCCGAAGCCGACCCCTGCGCCCACCCCTGCGCCGAAGCCCGCTCCCACCCCGATCGCGGTATCGCGGCCTGCACCCGCACCCGCACCCTTACCCGTCGTTTCCGCGCCCAAACCGACACCGGCTCCGGCGCAAGCTCCGGCGCCAGCGGCTACCGTACCGAACCCTGCCCCGGCACCCGTGTCGACAGTAGCGGCAGCCGGGAAGCCGGTGCCGCCCGCTCCCGCTCCCACGCCGGCGCCTGTGCCTGCGCCGAGGCCGGCGGCTTCGGCTCCGGCGACCGCTTCAGCGGCGCCTCCGGGTCTTCCGCCCGTGACGGCCTATCCCGATCCGGCAAGGCCGCTGGCGCCCGAGCAGGCCAATTTCGCCCGCTTCGTGCGCTACGCCCAGGCATCGGCCCGGCAGGCTGCGAGCGGAGCCGAACTGCCCTCGGCGATGCTCGCGGACGCGATTGCGCTCGACGGCAAGCGCCGCCGCTGCGCCAAGGGCGAGCAGCTCGTCGCGGTCATCGACCTCGACCCCGCAGGGGGGCTTTTCGCGCCCCCGGCAACCCCGGCGAAGGACCCCGGCATCGCGCTCGGTCTGGCTGTGCTGCGCGAGGCGGGCATCGAAATCGCCTGGCTCTCCGACCTCGCCACCGATCGCTCCGGCAGTGTGCGCACCGCGCTGGAGCAGTCCGGGCTCGACCCGCGCGGCCAGGACATCGTCTCGCTGCGCCGCGAGGAGGCGGACAACAAGGACCAGCGCAAGGCCAGTCTCGGCGCGATCACCTGCATTGTCGCCATCGCCGGCGACGAGCGGCCCGATTTCGACATGCGCTTCAAGTACCTGCGCAATCCCGAAGCCGGAGCCGCAATCGAGACACTGATCGGTGACGGGTGGTTCCTGATCGGACCGCTGCTCGGCAATTGAGGACGAAACACTTCACATGACCACGCTTCCCACGGGCTGGACCCGCGACGAAATGGCCGCGCGCGCGGCGCGAGAATTGCGCGACGGCTACTACGTCAACCTCGGCATCGGCATCCCCACGCTGGTCGCCAACCACATCCCCGAAGGCATGCTGGTGACACTCCAGAGCGAGAACGGGATGCTCGGGATCGGGCCTTTTCCCTATGATGACGAGGTCGATCCCGACCTGATCAACGCGGGCAAGCAGACCATCAGCGAACTGCCCCACAGCGCCTACTTCGACAGCGCGACCAGCTTCGCGATGATCCGCGGCGGGCATATCGACCTCACCGTGCTCGGCGCGATGGAGGTCGCCGAGAACGGCGACATCGCCAACTGGATGATCCCGGGCAAGATGATCAAGGGCATGGGCGGGGCGATGGACCTTGTCGCGGGGGTGAAGAAGATCATCGTCGTGATGGACCACACCGCCAAGGACGGCAGCCCCAAGTTCATCCCGCAGTGCACTCTGCCGCTGACCGGGGCGGGGGTGGTCGACATGATCATCACCAACCTCGCGGTGTTCCAGCGACCGGACCACGCTTCGCCCTTCCGCCTGATCGAGATGGCGCCCGGCGTGACCGAGGCCGACATCGCGGCCACCACCACCGCGCATTACGTCGTCTGATGAAGCGTGGAATTGTTCTCGGCCTCGTTCTGGTGGTTGCCGTGATCGCCGGCTTCCTCGCCTTCACCTCGCCTCCGCGGCTGCTTTCGCATTATGACCGGGTGACGGGCGGGACAGCGGGCGCCCGGCAGATCGCGGAGGGCTCGCGTTTCGGCGGCCACGGGCAGAGCCTCGACATCTGGGCGCCCGATCCGATGCCGGCCGGCAAGCTCCCGGTCGTCATCTTCTGGTACGGCGGCGGCTGGGCCAAGGGCGACCGCACCTCCTATGCCTTCGCCGGACGGGCCTTGGCACGCGAGGGCTTCCTCGTGGTGATCCCCGACTACCGCAAGGTGCCGGACGTCCGCTTCCCCGCCTTCCTCGACGATGGTGCCGCGGCGGTTGCCTGGGTGGAGAAGAACATTGCGCAGCACGGCGGCGATCCCGAGCGCCTCGCCTTCATGGGCCACTCGGCGGGAGCGTATGAGGCGGTCATGCTGGCGCTCGATGCCAAGCGGCTGACGGCGGCCGGGGCCGATCCGGCGAACGTCAAGGCGGCGGTCGGTCTATCCGGGCCTTACGACTTCTACCCCTTCGACAAGCCGCGCTCGATCGCGGCCTTCAGCCAGTGGCCGCGGCCGCTGGAGACGCAGCCGATCGCCTTCGCCCGCGCCGATGCGCCCCCGCTGCTGCTGGTGACGTCCGACGGGGACGAGACCGTGCGTCCGAAGAACGCCAACAACCTTGGTGCAAAGCTTCGCGAACTGGGCGCACCTGTCGAGGTCAAGAACTATGGCCCCCTGAACCACGAAGAGGTGGTGATGGCGCTCTCCGTGCCGTTCCGGAAGAAGGGCCCGGTGCTCGCCGACAGCGTCGCCTTCCTGCGCAAGCATCTGGGGCAATGACCATGTGGCTCGCCGAGCCCCGCAACCCCGATGCGCCGCTCGCGGGGCTCAAGGTCGTGGAGCTGGCGCGGGTGCTGGCGGGGCCCTTCTGCGGGCAGATCCTCGCGGATCTGGGCGCGGACGTGATCAAGGTCGAGAGCCCGGAAGGCGACGGCACCCGGCTGTGGGGTCCGCCCTGGGTCGAGCGCACCGATGCGGCAGGCAAGGTCCACCGCGAGGCCGCCTATTACCACGCCTGCAACCGCGGCAAGCGCTCGATCATCGCCGACTTCGGTGAAGCCGCCGACCTCGACAAGGTTCGCGCACTGTGCGGCGAGGCTGACGTCGTCATCGAGAACTTCAAGACCGGCAGCCTCGCCAAGTTCGGGCTCGATTACGCCAGCCTGTCCGCCGCCAATCCGGGGCTCGTCTACTGCTCGATCACTGGCTTCGGCCAGACCGGCCCGCGCGCCCATGAGGCCGGCTACGACTTCGTGGCGCAGGGGATGAGCGGGCTGATGTCGCTCACTGGCGAGCCCGAGGGGCATCCGGTGAAGATGGGTATTTCGATCTCGGACCTCGCCACCGGCGTCTGGGCGGCGAACGGCGTGCAGGCGGCGCTGCTGATGCGGGCGCGCCCCGGCCCAAGGCAAGGACTCGGTCAGCAAGTCGATATGGCGCTGCTCGACTGTTCGGTCGGGCTGCTCGCCAACCAGGCGAGCTACTTCTTCACCACCGGCCATAATCCGCCCCGCATGGGCAACGCCCATGCGCAGGTCGCGCCCTATGGCGTGTTTGCGGTGAGCGACGGCCACGTGATCCTCGCCCCGGCCAACGACGGGCTGTTCCACAAGCTGATGGGGGTGCTCGGGCTCGGCCACCTCAGCGACGACCCGCGCTTCCGCGCCAACGGCGAGCGGACCGCGAACGCCGCTGCACTCGACACGGAAATCGCTGCAGCCGCAATCACTTGGACCAAGCAGGGCCTGCTCGATGCGTGCCATGCGGCGGGTGTTCCGGCGGGGCCGATCAACCGGCTGGACGAGGTCTTTGCCGATCCGCAGGTGATCGCGCGGGGGCTCCGGGTGGAGCTCGGCGGGATGGCGGGAGTGCGAAGCCCCTTCACCTTCTCCGATGCCGAACTGGCGTTCGACCGGCCTTCGCCGATCCACGGCGAACACGGCTAGGCGAGGAGACGCGCTCCGGCGCGCCACAGCCGCTCGAAAGGCCCCTGCCCCACCTTCGCCACCCACGATGGCGACCACAGCAGCATCCCCGCGACCGGCACCAGCCCCAGCGCGACCGCCTGCCAGCGCGTGACTTCGCCGAACAGGCCGAGGCCCCAGGAGGCGAACACGCCTGAGAGGATCACGCTGGTCATCAGGTAATTGGTCAGGGACAAGCGCCCGACCTTCGCCAGTCGCCGCGTCAAACCGCTGTCCCTGCTCAGGAAAGCCATCGTCAGCGCGGCGTAGGCGAGGGCCAGCAGCATGTCGAAGGGCGCCGAGATCACCAGCGCCACCAGCCCCGCCAAGGCTCCGGGGAAGCCCTCGCTGACCAGCCACGCGGCGAGCAGCAGCAGGCCGGGCAGCGCGATCAGCGCCGCGATCCCGGCGACGCGCTGCAGCCGGAAGGTCCGCCATTCGCCCTTCAGCATCCCGGCGCGCCACAGGCCGATGCCGAGCGCAATGGCGGCAAGGTTCAAGGGGAGGGCGGCGACCAGCGTGCCGAGCTGCCCCGGGATTGCGGCGGCGCGCCGCACCACCCGTTCGCCCAGCCCCTCGCGCCCCTGTTCGAGCAGCGCGGCGATTGCGGCGCTATCGGTCCCGAACTGCCGATTGGCCCAGAGCACCGCATCCGACCCCAGATGTTTCACGTGAAACGCCAGCAAAGGGGGGCCAAGCACGGCCAAACCGAGGGCTAGGTGCACGCAAACGAGGCCCAAAGCGACGCTAAGCAGCCCCTGCGCCGAGAGCCCCGCCAGCAGCGGCAGGAACAGCCCGGCCATCGCATAGGCCCGCAGCACATCATTGCTGGCGAACAGGGTCGCATGGACGAGGCCGATCGCGAACAGCACGATCATCCGCGCGTAATGCGCCCGCCACGGGCTCGCCTGCCCCCTGGCACCGGCCCGCTCGATCAGGATCAGGCAGCCGACGCCGAACAGCATCGCGAAGAGCGTCCGGAACTTGTCCTCGACGAAGACGAAGCTTCCCAGCCAGACCCAGTAATCGGCCGGCCCGACGCTGCCATAGGCGAGCGGGTTGTAATAGGCCGGACCCGGCATGGCGAAGGCGATGACGTTCATCGCCACGATGCCGATCACCGCGATGCCGCGCAGGGCATCGAGCGCAAGAATGCGGTGGGTGGTGGGGGAGGGTGCCGTCACGGACGGCACCCTAACCGCAATTTCAGCCCAGGGCAGCCTTCAGATCGTCGACGAGATCAAGCCGCTCCCAGGGGAACAGGTCGCCGGTCGCCTTGCGGCCGAAGTGACCATAGGCTGCGGTCGGCTGGTAGATCGGCTTGTTGAGGCCGAGATGCGTGCGGATCGAGCGCGGGGTCAACCCGCCGAGCTTGGCGATGCCGAGGATCGCGGCTTCGATCTTGTCGTCGCCGACGGTGCCCGTGTCATGCGTGTCGACATACAGCGACAGCGGCTTCGACACGCCGATCGCATAGGCGATCTGGATGGTGCAGCGCGTGGCAAGGCCGGCTGCGACCACGTTCTTGGCGAGGTAGCGGGTGATGTAGGCGGCCGAGCGGTCGACCTTGGTGGGGTCCTTGCCGCTGAACGCGCCGCCGCCGTGGGGCGAGGCGCCGCCATAGGTGTCGACGATGATCTTGCGGCCGGTGAGGCCCGCGTCGCCATCGGGGCCGCCGATTTCAAAGCTGCCCGTGGGGTTGATGAAGTATTCGGTCTCGCGCAGCAGCACCG
>JAIYAM010000037.1 GCA_027489065.1 Erythrobacteraceae bacterium
AGATCTTCGGCCCCGTGCTCCAGATCGTGCGCGCTGCCGACTTCGAGGAGGCGGTGCGCCTGCCCTCGGAACACCAGTATGGCAACGGCGTCGCGCTGTTCACCCGCAACGGCCACGTCGCCCGCGAGTTCACCGCGCGCGTCAATGTCGGGATGGTGGGCATCAACGTGCCGATCCCGGTGCCGGTCGCCTATCACTCCTTCGGCGGCTGGAAGCGTTCCGGCTTCGGCGACATCGACCAGTACGGCACCGAAGGCCTCAGGTTCTGGACCAAGAACAAGAAGGTCACCCAGCGCTGGCCCGACGGCTCGCCCGACGGGTCGAACGCCTTCGTCATCCCGACCATGGGGTGAGGCTTTCTCCTCAGGCGGGGGTTTCGATCAAAGCAAAAATGGACGGGTGAGGGGTGTCTGGATGGCCAGCAAAGTCATAGAGTTCAAAATCCCGGGCCAGACATCAGATCCAGAAGATCTGGTTGAGCGCGTCACTGTCCGAAGAAAATCAGACATATTGAGTGCGGCAAGAGCTCTGTCTGAATTTGCAGCAGACTGTGAATTGCGCGTAATGTTATGTCACGATGTTACTTCGCGACAAAAGATGACCGACGCCGATGGCAATGCTCTTGATGAACTTGTATTCGGCTGGGAGGCAGGGTGCCATGGCATTTGGAAAGATCATGATGAGGCAATTCGCTCTCCCCTCATTCGCGCATCCCGCGTGGAAGGAGAGGCATTCTGGGTGAACGCTGCGGGGTTTACCACGCGGACATTCAACCCATTCCTGGCCGAGATCGATCTCCGAAAGCTGTCCGAAGACTCATTTCCGAAGGCTGCGATCGTCATTCCGGTGCACCTGCCGTTCGGGCAAATCGCTGCAGCAATTTTCGTCAGTCAGGACCGGAAGCGAACTGATCTCTCGTCAGAATTCGCAAAGCTCGGTGTCGTTCTGGAAGGCTTGAGCCGTCGTTTCTTGACCACTTATGTGGCGGCAACGCTCGAAAACGCCTATCTGCCGCGTCCTGTCGCCCTCACACTGAGAGAAGCCGAATGCCTTCGGTGGGTGGCCTTTGGCAAAACTGATACCGAGATCTCTACAATTCTTGATCTCAGCCACGGCACGGTACGCTACCATCTCAGCAGGATTTTCCTCAAGCTTGGTGCAGACAACCGAACGCAAGCAATATTCAGAGCTTCGCAGCTTGGCTACATCTGCTCCCCTAATTGACGACGCGCTGCACGCTCGGCCGTCAGCCCGCCCGAACGGTCCGCAGGAAACCGCGGACCTGATCGCCGAGGTGGGAGGCCTGCGCCTCCAGCTCGTTGGCGCTCGAGAGCACCTGGCTGGCGGCCGCGCCGGTTGACAGCGACAGCTGGCGCACGTCCTCGATGTGGCCTGCGACCTTCTCGGTCCCGCGCGCGGCAAGGTCGATGCTCTGGGCAAGGTCGCGGCCCGCGACCGACTGCTGGTCGACGGCAGTGGCGATCGAGACAGCGGTGGATTCAAGCTCCTTCACCTGGCCCGCGATCGCGCGCAGCGCCTTGACGCTGGCCCCGGTGGTCGATTGCATCGCGCGGATCTGGTCGGCGACCTTCTCGGTCGCGCGGCTGGTCTGCATGGCGAGTTCCTTGACCTCGCTGGCGACGACCGCGAAGCCGCGGCCCGCCTCGCCGCCGCGCGCCGCTTCGATGCTGGCGTTCAGGGCGAGCAGGTTGGTGCGCTGGGCGATGGTCTGGATCAGCTCGACGATCTGTCCGACTTCCTCCGCCGAAGCGGCGAGGGCCGAGATGGTCTCGTCCGCTTCGCCGGTCGCTTCCGAGGCGAGCCGGGCGAGTTCGCTCGACGAGGCGGCCTGGCGGCTGATCTCGCTGATCGACAGCGCGAATTCGTCGCTTGCTGCGGCGGCCGCGGTGGCGCCGGCGTTGGCCTCCTCCATCGAGGCGGCGACTTCGCCGGTGCGGCGGCTGGCTTCCTCGGCGCTGGTGGCCATGCGGCTGGCGGTGGTGTGGAGCTGGCTCGAGGCCGCGGCCACGCCGCTCACCACGTCGCCGACGGTGCGTTCGAACTGGCGGGCGACCTCGTCGAGCAGCGCGGCCTTCTTCGCCTCGGCCTCGAGCCGTTCGCGCTCGCGCTCCTGCTGGAGCTGCAATTCCTGTTCGGCCTTCTCCGAACGCTCGCGCGCCCAGGTTTCGAGCCGGCGGCTGGCGCGCTTGAACAGGTCGAGGGCGCGGACCATCGCGCCGATCTCGTCCTCGCGGTCGGCGCCGGCGATATCGAAGTTGCGATCCCCGTCCGCAAGCCGGGTCATCGCGTCGGTTATTTCGACGATCTTGCGCGAGAAATCGCGCGACAGGTAGGCAAGGCCGAGCAGCAGCACCGCAGCGCCCACCACGGCCAACACGCCGAGGATCAGAATCATGTTGAAGAAGTAGCCGATGCCGCTCGCTTCCTGAGCTTCACCGCGCATTGCGAGCTCTGCGGCGAGCTTTTCGCTGGCGCCCATCAGCGCATTGCCCTGGGCCGAGACGGCTTCTGCTGCGGCATTGGCGTTGCCACCGCCGCGCGCGGCTTCGCCCGCGCGTTCGAAGGTCGTCTCGAAGCGCACGACTTCCTCTCGCACCGCAGCAACACGGGCGGCGAGTTCGGGCGCGTCGGCTGTCACCGCGGTCTCGAGCCCGGCGACATGCGTGAGAACATCGCTTGCGGCGGCGCGCTGCGCCTCGCGCAGGGCGGGGCTGCGGTCATAAAGGACACGCACCGAGTGGTAGCGCAGCGCCCCTGCGGTCGATTGCAGCTGCCCGGCAGCCACAAGCGTTTCCTGCACGCGCGCCGAGGCATTGTAGCGGTTCCACAGCTCGCCGAGCCCCGCCCCGAGCACCAGCACCATCAACAGGCCGACCCCGAGGAAGGCGCCGAACACCGTGTTGATCTTGCGCGCGAGGGAAAGGTTGCGGAACCAGGTCTGGCGTTCGAGCAGGGTGCTGCGCGGCGCGGGCGCTGGCTGCGCGGCGAAGGCTTCATCCTCGAGCCCGAAATCCGATCGCAGGTCGCGCACGAAATCGGGAACAGCCTGTTCCTCGCGACGCTCCTGCAAGCTCATCATGTTCATGCCGCAATCCCCCGGGGTGTGTTTGCAAGCTTTCATGAAGGATAAACCTTAAAAAAGCTTGATAACGTAGGGGAAGCTCCGGAGGCCCGGTTCAGCCGGCGCGGACCCTCGCAAGGAAGCCGTGGACCTGCTCGCGCAAGGTGGCGGCCTGGTTCTCGAGACTGGTGGCGCTGGACAGGACCTGACTGGCCGCCGCGCCCGTCGAAAGCGACAGGGCGCGCACCGTATCGACATGGCCCGCGACCTTCTCGGTCCCGCGCGCGGCAAGGTCGATGCTGCGGGCCAGATCGTGCCCGGCGACCGATTGCTCGTCGACCGCGGTGGCGATGGAGACGGCGGTGGTCTCGAGCTGCTCGATCTGCGCGGCGATGGCGCGCAGCGCGTTGACGCTGGCGCCGGTGGTCGATTGCATGGCGCGGATCTGTTCCGAAACCTGTTCGGTCGCGCGGCTGGTCTGGTTGGCGAGTTCCTTGACCTCGCTCGCCACCACCGCGAAACCGCGCCCGGCCTCGCCGCCGCGTGCCGCCTCGATCGAGGCGTTGAGCGCGAGCAGGTTGGTGCGCTGGGCGATGGTGCGGATCAGTTCGACGATCTGGCCGACTTCCTCGGCGGAAGAGGCAAGCGCACCGATGGTGCTGTCGGCCTGCCGGGCCGAGAGGCTCGCCTCGCGGGCGAGCTCGGCAGACGAGGCGGCCTGACGGCTGATCTCGCCGATCGACATGGCGAATTCGTCGCTCGCGGCGGCTGCGGCGGTGGCGCCCATGGTGGCTTCCTGCATCGCCGCGGCGGCCTCGCCGGTGCGGGTGGAGGCGTCCTCGGCGGTGGAGGACATCAGCGTTGCGGTCGACTGGAGCTGGCTCGACGCGGCGACGACCCCGGTGACGACCTCGCCGACGGTGCGTTCGAACTGGTCGGCGATCGAATGGATCGCGCGGTCGCGTTCGGCCCTCGCTTCTGCGGCGAGGCTCTGCTGGCGGGCCTGTTCGTCGAGCTCGGCGCGGGCGTGTTCGGCGCGTTCGCGGCTCAGCTTCTCGAGCCGCAGCCCGGCGCGGTGGAAGACCTCGGTGGCGCGGGCCATGGCGCCGATCTCGTCGGCGCGATCCTTGCCGCTGATGGCCACGTCGCGTTCGCCGGCCGCGATACGGCTCATCTGGCGGGCCATGGCGGACAGCGTCGCGCCCACGGTGCGGTTGAAATAACGCTGGGCAAACAGCGTGATCAGAGTGAGGACGCAGGCGAGCCCTATCCACATCAGCAGGAGCCGCGCGATCAGCGCCGCGCCGCTGTCGGCCATGCCGTCGGCCTCCTGCCCGAGCCGTGCGGCGAGTGTCTGCCCGGCGGCGAGCAGGGCGCCCTCGCTTGCGGCCATGTCCGCGGCCGTGCGGCTCCGGTCGGGGGCTTGGCTGTCGAAACCGGTCACCTGGCGGCCGAGATCGGTGATCTCCGCCCGGATCAGGGCAAGTTCGGCCTGCGCTTCGGTACCGCTCGCTTCGGCGCGGTCGGCCAGGGTGGCGGCGATGACGGCGGCGCGGGTCAGGGCTTCGTTCGCGGCACGCGCGCGGCCCGGATCGCCCGCAGCCACGAGCATCTCGGCATGGCGCTGGCCTTCGCCGATCTGCACCAGCAGGCGTTCGGCGGCGAGCGCTGCGCCGTGGGTGGCGCGGATGCGCTCGGCGCGCTGGCCGAGTTCGACATAGCCGCCCACCACGAACAGCCCCGCGAGCAGCGCGAAGCCGAGGTTGAGGCTGAAGAAGGCGGTGATCTTGGCGCCCACCGGAAGCGCGGCGAACCTGTGGCGCGCGCGCGACAGCCGGCTGCCGGACCCAGCGGCGGCCGGCAGCGGCGCGGCTGCGGCGCTCTCGGCGCCGAAATCCATGGCGATGTCCTGAAGCGCGCTCATGCCGCGCGTTCGCCGCCGGGCCGCAAGGCCGCATTCTGCTCGGCGATCAGCCGGTCGATCTCGCCCGCCGGAAGCGCGCGGTAATAGAGCCAGCCCTGAATCTGGTCGCAGCCGGCGAGGCGCACCAGTTCGGCCTGCTCCTCGGTTTCGACGCCCTCGGCTGTCACCCCCATGTCGAGCGCGCGGGCGAGCGCGATCGAGGAGAGCATCATGGCGCGGCTGCCGTCATCGACCCCGGCGAGTTCGACGAGGCTGCGGTCGAGCTTCAGCTTCTCGAAGCGGAAGCGCCGCAGGAAACCGATCGAGGCATAGCCGGTGCCGAAATCGTCGAGCGCGATGCGCACGCCGAAGCTGCGGATCACGTCGAGCGTGCGCTCGGCGACGACGGGATCGAGCACAAGACAGGTTTCGGTCACTTCCAGTTCGAGCTGGTGGGGCGGGAAGCCGGTCTCCTCGAGCACTTCGCCCAGCCGGATCGGGAATTCGGCATTGCGCAGCTGCGCGGCGGAGATGTTGACCGACAGGGTGATATCGCCCCAGCGCAGCGCGTCGCAGACCGCCTGGCGCAGCACCCACATCCCCAGCGGATTGATGAGGCCCGAATCCTCGGCAATCGGAATGAACACATTGGGGCCGAGCGGATCGCGCGTGCCGCGGTCCCAGCGCAGCAGCGCCTCGACCGCGACGATGCGCTTGTCGTCGGCATCGACGAGCGGCTGGTAGGCGAGGCTGAATTCGCCTGCGGTGATTCCGGCGCGGATGTCCTCCTCGATCTCGCGCACGCGCTCGCGGCGGCGGTCGAAGCTCTCGTTGAACCAGGTGCAGCGCATTTTCCCGCCGCGCTTCGACATGTCCATCGCCACGTCGGCGCGGCGCAGCATTTCGGATGATGCGATGCGATTGTCAGCGGTGGAGCGGGTCAGGCCGATGCTTGCGCCGACCGGGATGTGGCGGTGGTCGAGGGTCAGCGGCGTGCCGAGCCGTTCGAGCAGCGTGCGGCAGATCCCCTCGAGGATCGTGCCGGCAACCTTGCCTGTCATCACAGCGGCGAATTCGTCACCGCCGAGGCGGTAGCAGCGCGCCTCGCCGCCGCACACGCTGCGGATTTCCTGCGCGCAACGTGCGATCAGCAGGTCGCCGACGGCGTGGCCATAGTGGTCGTTGACCTGCTTGAAGCTGTCGAGATCGATCATCGCCAGCGCCACCTCGTCGCCGCTGCGCGACAGGCGGGTGATGTCGTCGTGCAGCGCGTGGCGGTTGGGCAGGCCTGTGAGCGGGTCGGTGACGGCGCGCATCTCGAGCCCGCGGATATTGGCGAAGCCGCTGCGTCCGAGGATGAACAGCACCAGCGCGTAGATCAGCACCGCGACGATCATCAGCGCGCTCTTGGAGGCGCTCGCCCAGCTGCCGGTCACGACCAGCGCCAGCGCCAGTGCGCCGGTCATCAGGCTCGAGACCGTCATCGGGATCACCACGAGCCCCGCCGAGGTCAGATGTAGGGGGTGCTTCACCTTGAACACGATAGCTCTATCCCGGGTCCGCGCTGAAAACGTGGTGCGACCGTGAAACGTCCTAAAGGGAAGCGGCTAAGGAAGGGTAAAGCCCCGGCCTTCAAGACACTTAGGCAGACCGTTCCAGAACGGCGGGCTTAGGCGGATCGGCGCAGCACCGCTGGGGCGGGCGCGGCGACCGGCTCGAAGAAGCTGGCGCGGCGCGCGGCGGGGACGAAGCGATCGGTCTGGCCGACCGCGGTCTCGCCCGCGCCGAGCATCAGGAAACCGTCGGGCATCACCGCGCCGGCGAGCTTGGCGAAGGCCTCGCGGCGGGTGGAGCGGTCGAAATAGAGCAGCACGTTGCGGCACAGCACCAGATCGAAGGGGATGCGCCCGGGGTGGTGTCCGCCAAGCACATTGTGCTGCTGGAAGCGCACCATCGCGCGCACGTCATCGTGCACCTGCCAGCCGCGCGGGGTCTCGTCGAAGTGGCGCAGCATCTGGGTGACGCCCAGTCCGCGCTGCACCTCGAAGGGGCTGTAGAGGCCGCTGCGCGCGGCGTTGATGGCGCGTTGCGAGACATCGGTGCCGAGGATGTCGATCGTCCAGCCCTGCCAGCGCTCGGCCTGTTCGGCGAACAGCATCGCGAGCGAATAGACCTCCTGCCCCGTCGAACAGCCCGCCGACCAGATCGACAGGCGGCGCACGTCGCGGCGGCGCTGGTGGAGATCGGGGAGGATCTCGGCGGGAAGCTGGTCGAAGGTCGGCTTGTCGCGGAAGAAATAGGTCTCGTTGTTGAGCAGCGCCTCGACCACCTCCTGCGCGAGGTCGGGGGTTTCGGGGCCTCCCGGCGGCGCGGCGAGCAGGCAGACGAGCTGGTCGACGTTGGAGATGCCATGCGCGCGGAAGATCCCCGCCAGCGCCGAATTGACCCGCCAGCGGCGGCTCTCGGTGAGGTGCTGGCCGGTGCGCGCTTCCAGCAGGTCGGCAATGATCTGGTGCGAGGCTTCGCTGCCGTCGATCATGGCCGCGGTGCCGGGGCAGGGTGGAGGGGAGCGGCGGCTTGCGCCATGACCGCGTCGCCCAACCGCTCGGGCGAGGCGATGACGCTGGCGAGCCCGGCCCGGGCGACGGCACCCGGCATCCCCCACACCGCGCTGCTTTCGGCGTCCTGCGCATAGATCGCGCCGCCGGCCTCGACGAGGTCCTTGGCCCCCAGCGCCCCGTCGCGGCCCATGCCCGACAGGATCACGCCCAATGCGCGGCCCTCGCAGGCTTCGGCGAGGCTGGAGAGCATCGGGTCGACCGAGGGCAGACAGCCGCTCGGTGCAGGCGCGCTGCTGACTTCGACGACGAGGCCGAGGCTGCCCTTGCGGCGCACCACGATATGGCCGTGGCCCGGCGCGATGACGATCCGGCCGGGGGTGAGCACCATGCCGTCCATGGCGATGTCCGCGGGCCGGCCGCAGGCGCCTTCGACCTGACGGGCAAAGACCGGGATGAAGGAGGCGGGCAGGTGCTGGGTGACGAGCAGCGGCACCGCGAAATCGCGCGGCAGCTTGCGCAGCATCAGGCCCAGGGCATGTATCCCGCCGGTCGAAGCGCCGATCGCCACCGCCTGCGGGCGCCATGTGCGCCGGGCAAGGCCGGGGCGGGCGAAGGAGGGTTCGGGACGCGGTGCCGGGGCCGCGAGGCTGTCGGACGCGCCGTCGGCAGGCCGCGTCCCGAGCGCGCGGATCTTGCCCAGAAGCTGGCTGCGGTAATCCTCGGTGAAGCCGCCGGGCCGCGGCTTGGCGAGCGTGTCGGCGGCGCCCATCTGGAGCGCGGCCAGCGTATGCTCGGCGCCGTCCATGGTGAGCGAGGAGACCACCAGCACCTGCGGATGGCCCGGTGTCGCAAGGATCTGCGGCAGCGCGCTCAGGCCCCCGATCCCGGGCATTTCCAGGTCGAGCAGCACCACGTCGGCGGGCGTCGCGGCGAGCTGGGCGATCGCGCCCTCGGCGCTCGAAGCGGTGCCGACGATCACCAGCGCGGGATCGCTCTCGACCATGCGCTTGAAGATCGTGCGGACGGTCAGTGAATCGTCGACCACCATCACCCGGATCGCAGCTGCGGCGCCGGGACGGGCGAAGGGCCGCGCGGAACTGGTGCCTGCGCTAACCGGTTGCGGCAGGGAGGCGGGGCGGCTCACGCAAACCCGACAAGCTGCAGCTTGATCTGCAACGTCTCGTGATCGAAGGGCTTCATGACATATTCGTCCGCCCCGGCCTGAATGGCCTGGCGGATATGCGCCACGTCGTTCTCGGTCGTGCAGAACACCACCTTGGGGCTATCGCCGCCGGGGCGCGCCCGCAGCTGGACGAGGAATTCGATGCCGGTCATCACCGGCATGTTCCAGTCGAGCAGCACCACATCGGGCATCGCCGCCGCGCAGGCGTCGAGCGCGAGCTTGCCGTTCTCGGCTTCCTCCACGGCGAACCCGAGGGTCTCGAGAATATGTCTCGAAACCTTCCGGATGACGCGGGAATCATCGACGATGAGGCATGTTTTCATGGGGCATCCTGCGGTTGCGGGCTCAACCTTGGGAGCATTTGGTAAGGATTGGATTAAACAACCGCCTCGATTTCTTGGCGAATGGCGTCCGGCCCGGCGAGCAGTGCGCCAAGATCGACGAGCAGCGCGGGGCCGGCCATCGTCTCGACCATGCCGGTGGCGATGCGCGACCATTCCGGGCCGAATCCGCCCGGCACCTGCCCGGCCTCGCTTGCGCCGGTGGTGATGTCGTCGATCGCGTCGACCAGCAGCGCGTAGGAATGGCCGCCTTCCGCGACGACGATCGCGCGGTGATCGGTGGGCCACTCCGATTCGGGCAATCCGATCGCCCGGCGGCAGTCGATCACGGTCAGCGCCTGGCTGCGCAGCGCAGTGATGCCGGCGATCCAGACCGGCGCGCGCGGGATCGGGGTGACGGTGCCGATCTCGATCACCGATTTGACGTCGAGCGCCGAGAGCGCGCAGGCGCGGCCCGCGATGCGCGCAACCACGAGCAGTTCCCCGATCATGCGGCCACTCCCTTGCGTGCTGCGGCGAGCGCGGCGAGCAGGCTCTCGCGGTCGTAGCGGTAGATGGTGCCCGAACCTGCGGGGGCATCGGGCTGGTCGCGCAGACGGATGACCTGCTGCGGCAGCGGGCGGCCCAGCGCCTCGGCGACTTCGTAGACATCATCGAAGAGGATGCCGAGCGTGTTCGGCCCGGCCTCGCCTTCCGCGACGATGTCGTAGCCCGCCGCGCTGACCAGCGGGGAGAGGATGGTGCGCGCCCATTCGCCTTCGGGCAGCGTGCAGCGCGGCCGTTCGGCGGCGATCGGCGGCTCGCCGTGGCGGGCGAAGAGTTCGTGCGCGTCCACCAGCGTCACCGGCTGGCCCGCGATCAGCGTGATCGCCTCGGCGAAGGGGTCCTCGGGTACGGGATGCAGCGCCTCGGTCAGTTCCACCGCGTCCTCGACCTCGCGCACCGCGTAGAGCAGCTCGCACGCCCCGTCCGAGAGGCGCAGCAGGCGCACGCGCGATTGGGCGAGCGGGCTTTCGGGCAGGCCGACCAGCGGCAGGATCATTCCGTCGATCACCACCCGCGGCCGCGCGCCGGACCGGTCGATGGCGCTCGCGGGCGCGGTTTCGATGCGCTGGACAAGCTCGAGCCGCACCGCCGAGCGGCGGCCCGCGAAATCGGTGAACAGCATCGCCCGGTCGGCCTGCACGGCGACCTTGGCCGCGCTGTCCTCGAGCGCGGAGAGCACGCGGGCGCGGGTATCGGAGACGAGCCGGGCACCGGCGGCGATATTGGCGACGTCGAGCAGCAGGACCGGCTGGCCATCATCGAGCAGGGTCGATCCCGCATAGAAGCCCGATTTCATCACCGCAGGCGCAAGCGGCTTGACGACAAGATCGCCGTGACCGTGGATGCCCTCGACCGCGAGCGCGAAGAGATCGCCGCTGGCAAGGCGGAGCATCACCAGCGTCGGTTCCCTTGCGGCGACCTCGCAGGCCGGCAGCCCGAGCACTTCGCCGAGCATCAGGCACGGCACGCGGTTGCCGCGGAAGGTGACCAGCGCGGTTTCGCCCATGCGGGTGAAATCGAGCTGTTTGGAGGAGGCCTGGACGATCTCCTCGACATAGCTTTGCGGGATCGCGAAGCGGTGGCCCGCCACCTCGACCGTGAGCCCGGCGATGATGCTGAGCGTGAGCGGGATGTGGAGGGTGAAGCTGGTGCCCTCGCCAGGCTGGCTGGTGACGCGGATGCTGCCGCCGACCTTCTCGAGGTTCTGGCGCACCACATCGAGCCCGACGCCGCGCCCGGAGACGTTGCTGACCGTCTCGGCGGTCGAGAAGCCCGGCTCGAAGATCAGGTTGAGAATGCGCTCGCGGGTCATCGCGGTGCGCTCGGCAGCGGTGACGAGGCCGGTGGCGACGGCCTTGGCCGCGATGCGTTCCTCGTCGAGCCCGCGCCCGTCGTCGGAGATGACGATGCTGATGGTGTTGCCCGACTGGCGCGCGGCGATGGCGAGAAGCCCGATCTCGCGCTTGCCCTGGCCGAGGCGCGCCGAGGGGGCCTCGATGCCGTGGTCGATGGCGTTGCGGATCAGGTGGGTGATGGGATCGCGGATCGTCTCGATCATCTCGCGGTCGAGTTCGACATCGCCGCCGTCCATGTCGACCATCACCTGCTTGCCGAGCTCGGTCGACAGGTCGCGCACGAGGCGGGGGAGGGCGCCGAACAGCGTCTCGATGCGCTGCATCCGCATCCGGGTGATCGCGTCGCGCACATCCGAGAGGATCGTGGTCAGGCGTTCGAACGGCCCGTCGATGGTCGGCTGGGTGCCGGCCTGGCGCAGGCGGTGGGCCAGATCGTTGCGGGCCAGCACCATGTCGCTGACGCCGCTCATCACCCGGTCGAGGAGTTCGACGGGCAGGCGGATGGTGCGCTGCGCGGCCGGATCGGCGCGGCGGCTGGGGGCGTTTGCTTCGTCGTTGCTCGCCAGTAGAGTGCTCGCAGGGGCGTGCAGATGGGGGTTAGACCCTTCCTTGACCCCCTCCAGACCCCCGGTTTCGGATGTTTCATGTGAAACATCGAGCATGGCGATAAGGTCGTCGTCATTGCCGTCGTCGATCGGTTCATTGGCTTCGATGGCGTCGATCATCGCCGCGATCCGGTCGATGACGGCAAGCACCGCGGTGACGAGCTGCTGGTCGGGATCGCGCCGCCCCGCGCGGCAATCGGCCAGCGCATCCTCGGCAGCGTGGCTGAGGTTGGCGAGGCGCGGGAAATCGAAGAAGCCGCAATTGCCCTTCACCGTGTGGACGAAGCGGAAGATCGTATCGAGGCGCGCGCGATCGGTTGGATCGGCCTCCCAGGCGACGAGTTCGCCGCCGGAAGCTTCCAACATCTCGCGGGTCTCGGCGATGAAATCCGCCAGCAGATCGTCCATCCGGGAAGTGCCCTCTTGCCCTTTCAAGGGTGGGCTATGCGGCAGGGTTGGTTAACATCCGCCTAGCGTGGGCGACTAGCGTGCCGTTGCTCCGGCAGCGGGGGCGGGAGCAGCCTGCGCGAAGATGTACCGCACCAGCAGCACCGCCGAGAGCGCGCCGAACAGGTTGGCGGCGAGTTCGGCGGTGTAGATGGCCGAGGAACCCATCGCAGGGCGCAGCACCAGCGCAACAGGGAGCATGACGAGGAACACCCGTGCCACGGACTGGGTGAGGGCATAGCCCGCCCGGTCGACCGCGTTCATGATACCGTTGCCGACGATCAGTAGGCCGAACCCCGCATAGCCCCAGGCGGCGATCCTGAGATACAGGTCGAACTCGGCTATCACCATGGGATCGCTCGTGAAAACCCGCGCGAAATCCTGCCCTGCCGCCATGACGCCGATCGCGACGATCAGGCCCCAGACGATGCAGAATCCCCCCGCATAGAGCACCGCCTCGCGCGCCCGGTCGAACCGGCCCGCGCCCCAGTTCTGCCCGACGATCGCCCCGATTGCCCCCGACAGGCCGAGCAGCGGCACGATCACGAAGCTCTGCAAGCGGCCCGCCGCGCCGAAGCCTGCGACCGCCGCCTCGCCCTCGAGCGCCACCAAAGCGGTCAGGACGGCAAGGCCCAGCGGGTTGATGGCATTGGAGAAAGCGGCAGGAAGTCCGACGCGGATGATCGCCTTGGCCGGATCGAGCAGGTTCGCGTCCCGCAGCATCCCGAGGTTCAAGGGCAGCGGCGTGCCGCGCAGCAGCCACAGGGCCATGGCAACGCCCATCGCCCAGCCGATCGTGGTCGCATAGGCCGCGCCCGCGATGCCGAAGCCCGCAAAGCCAAACGCACCCGTGATCAGGATCGGGTTGAGCACCCAGTTGGCCGCGGCATAGGTGATCGAGACGGTGCTGGTCCGCTTCGCCTCACCCTGCCCGCGCAGCACGCCGTTGAAGCCCATGATCGCAAGGCTCAGCGGAAAGCCGCAGGCATAGGGCGTCATGTAGGCGCGGATAAGCGGCATCAGCGCGGGCGGCGCGTTCATCGCGGCGAAGATCGGATCGATCAGCGCCCATAGGGCGAGGCCCATCACCAGCCCGCAGCCGACCGCGAAGAGGATCCCGAAATTCGCGCGCTGCGCCGCCTTGGCGAAGTCGCCTTCGCCCAGCGCCCGCGCCACCACCGAGTTGATCCCGACCATCACGCCCACGCCCAGCGAAGTGCTCGCCACCGCCACGGGGAAGATGAAGGAGATCGCCGCCAGAGCGTCCCGGCCGAGCTGGCCGATGAAATAGGCATCGACGATCCCGATCGACATGATCGCAGCGACGCCGATCACCGCCGGGGTTGTCTGGCTGACGAGGTGCCCGGGGATCGAGCCGCTGACCAGCTTGGCGGAGGAGGGGCGGGCGGAGGAAGGCTTGGGCGCGGTCATTCCTGACGAGGCCTAGCGGGGCCGGCTACGGCTTGCAAAGCATTCCCCGCGCGTGCGATAGCGAGGGCAAGGACAGACGGAGAGACACTGCCATGGCGACCCAGCTCAAACCCGGTATCGAATGCAGCAAGGAAGAGTGGCAGGCGCGGCTCGATCTGGCGGCGTGCTACCGCATCTTCGATCACCTCGGCTGGTCGGAATCGATCTACAACCACATCTCGCTCAAGGTGCCGGGGGAGGAGGACACCTTCCTCATCAACCCCTTCGGGCTGCTCTACAGCGAAGTGACCGCCAGCAACCTCGTCAAGATCGATGTCGAGGGCAATAATGTCGGCGGATCGCCCTACATGGTGAACAAGGCGGGCTTCACCCAGCACGCCTATTTCCACAAGCATCT
>JAIYAM010000011.1 GCA_027489065.1 Erythrobacteraceae bacterium
AGCGTCTTGGCGATGTGGATCATCTGCTCCAGCTCGCCCATCGCCGCCCACAGCTTCTGGCGCTCGGTATCGATCGCGGCGTTATCGAGATGCAGCTCCTTCTTGCCGCTTTCGAGCCGCTGGAGGATCGACGAGATATGCCCCTGCGCGCTGGTGTAGCTGTCGAAGTAGTTCTTGATCTTGTTGCCGAAAGGAATGATCCCGAGGATCTTGCGCGGGCCTGAAAGCTTGCCCTGCCGGCCGGGATCGAGATCCTCGACCGTGCGGCGCAGTTCGGCGAGGTCCTTGCCCACCGAGCCATCGGCATCCATCGCCCGCACCGGGCGATCGAGGAAGCGGTTGGACATGGCGGCGGCGGCGCGGATCTGTTCCTGCCCCATGCGGGTGATCTGGTCGACCTTCTCGCCGAAGGCCGGCGAATTGGCATCGGCGACGACCAGCTCGTTGACGAAGGCATCGACCTTGCTGTCGAGCTTGGACTTCTGCTCGGAGGTGACCGGCACGAGGCCCGCGGCCTGTTCGGGCGCGACGACCGGCACCGGATCGGGCGGGGTCAGCGAGAATTCCGTTGCGGTGACGGTCTGCGTTTCGGTGCTCATGTCCGTGCCTCGTGCTCCCTCAGGTCCCCGCGCCGCGGCGCGAAGGCAATCCCCACTGTATTAGTGATCTAAAACACGCCTTTCAAGCGCGCGGTCGCATCGTAAGCCCGAATGGCCTCTCGCGTCCATCGCGCTTGCTTCGTCCGGCTTGGCATTTCCGTCGCTTACGGGCTATCCCGGGCTGGCGGCGGGCTGATCGGCAAGGGAGAGCAGATGAACGAGACCTCCGGGCCGACGGGTTTGCGTGGCGGAATCGAAGGCATCCGCCACTGGTGGCAGGTGCATGTCATCGGTCAGGTCGACCAGCTCAAGGTCACCGAGCGCCGCCGCGAAGACGGCAAGCTTTCCGAGCACTACCTGTTCATGACCGCGATGAGCGGGGCAATCGCCGTGCTCGGCCTGCTGCTGTCCTCGCCCGCGGTGGTGATCGGGGCGATGCTGCTGTCGCCGCTGATGGGCCCGATCATGGGGCTGGGCTTTGCGCTGGCGATCGGTGACTGGGACTGGTTGAAGGCGAGCCTCGGCACCCTCGTGATCGGGGCGGCGATGGCGGTGCTGCTGTGCGCCGCGCTGGTGTTCGTCTCCCCCATTCAGGGCGTCACCTCGGAGATCGCGGCGCGCACCCGGCCCAATCTGTTCGACCTGTTCGTGGCGCTGTTCTCGGCGCTGGCCGGAGCCTATGCCATGATCCGCGGGCGCGAGGGCGCGATCGTGGGCGTCGCCATCGCCACCGCGCTGATGCCGCCGCTCGCGGTGGTAGGCTATGGCCTTGCCACCTGGAACTGGACGGTGTTCTCGGGCGCGCTGCTCTTGTTCGTGACGAACTTCATCACCATCGCGCTGACCGCCTTCGCGATGGCGCGGCTCTACGGGTTCCGCGCCAATCTGTCGAAGACCCACTCGCAGGTGCAGACGATCATGGTGGTGCTGGTGTTCCTTGCGCTGGCGGTGCCGCTCGGCCTGGCGCTGCAGCGGATCGCCTGGGAGGCCAACGCCCAGCGGCTGGTGCGCGCCGAGATCCGGGAGCGGTTCGACCCGCGCTCGCAGCTCGATGCGCTGGAGATCGACTTTGCCGCCGAACCCGTGGCTGTCCATGCGGTGGTGTTCACGCCCGCTTTGCAGCCGGGCATCGAAAGCGCGGTGCAGGGCGCGCTCGCCGAGCGGCTGGGGGAGGATGTCGCGCTCGATCTGGTCCAGTATCAGGTCAGCACCAATCCCACCGCCGCCGAGCGCGCCCAGCTCGCCTCCGCCCGCGACCGCGACGAGCGCGGCGGGGTGAGCCGATCCGCGGCGCTGGCACTGCGGCTCGCGCTGGCGGCCGGGGTGCCCGAGAGCGAGGTGCTGATCGACGAGGCGCGCCGCCGTGCGCTCGTCCGGGCAAGACGGCTCGACGGGGCGGGCCTTGCGACCTACCGCGCGCTCGAGACGCGGATCGCAGGCAACGAGACCGATTGGACAGTGGAGCTGATCCCGCCTGCGAGCGCGCTGGCGGCGGCGATCCCCTTCGACGGCGAGGCGCCGAACGAGGCAGGCGCTGCGGCGCTCGATCTGGTGGCATGGGCCGCCCTGCGCCTCAATCGCGGCGTGCTGCTCACCGGCCCGGCGGACGAAGCCGAGACCGCCGCCGAGGGATTGCGCCAGAGGGGCGTGGCGGTCACACTCCGCACCGGCCCTGCGCCCTTGCGGGCCGGATGGGCCGAGGAGGAATAGCGCGTTCCGCTTTGGCGGTGGCTCGGACAAAAGCTGCCGTTCGGCTTGCTATCCCGTTGCGGACGCTAGGGGGCGGCTATAGTCTCGTTCAATGTTCGTAGAAAAGCTGCTTCTGACGATCGAAGGCTCAATGGCGGTTGGTGCCATAGCGGGACTGCTTGTAGGCATCTTTGCTGCACGGCCCAAGGTTGGTTGCCTGCTTCTGTTTGTTGTGCCGGTAGCGATGATTTTCTTCGTGGGTTGGTGGCAGGCCGAGCATCCTGAGAACCTCCGTTCTACCAGCGCCCTCGAGTTCATCTTCGGCCCACTTTGGCCGAGCCTTGGAGCGATCGGCGGCTACGCAATCGGACAGATAATTCGCTCAGTGTTGCACGACCGCTAACCACCCAATCCCGACCATTCCCGTCAGTTCGGCGCAACGCCGTAACCTGCCGCTACCCGTCATCAGCGAACGCCGGGACCTGGGGCGGCTCGCGCTGTCCTGTGATGCGCTGGGCCGCAGATTGCGCTGGGGTGACGAAGTGGGATGGACCACACATTCGTCTTCCCGGGCTTGACCCGGGATCCCGCTTCTTCTTGCACGGTCCGCTCAGGAAGAAGGCAGCGGGGCCCCGGATCAAGTCCGGGGAGACGGTTGAGAGTCTAGGCCGCCAGATCGATCGGGACGATCTCGCCGGCGAGATACAGCTTCTTCGCCTTCGCCCGCGACAGCTTGCCCGAGGAGGTGCGCGGCAGGGTGCGCGGGGGCACCAGTTCCACGATGCAGCTCATGCCGGTGACCGAGCGCACCTTGTCGGCGATCTGGTCGCGCAAGCGCACGCGCTCTTCCGGGTCGGAGACCTTGCAGTGCACCAGCACGGCGGGGGCCTCCTCGCCATTCTCCATTTCGATGGAGAACGCCGCGATGTCGCCGTGGTTGAAGCCGGGCAGCTGCTCCACCGCCCACTCGATATCCTGCGGCCAGTGGTTCTTGCCGTTGATGATGATCATGTCCTTCGCCCGGCCGACGATGAACAGGTATCCGTTGGCGGTGTAGCCCATGTCCCCGGTGTCGAGCCAGACGTTCCCATCTTCATCGGCGGCGAGGCAGTCGTTCGTCGCTTCCTCGTTGCGGAAGTAGGAGTGCATCACGCTCGGCCCGCGGCACCACACCTTGCCGATCTGGTGATCGCCGCGCTTGCTGCCGTCCTCGCCGCGGATCGCGACTTCCATGTCGGGGAGCGCCTTGCCGCAATTGACGATCGCGCGGTAGCGGGCGGGGCGGGAGAGATCGCGCGGGGCGCCCGAGAGGCGCTCTTCCTCGACCAGTTCCACCCGGATGCCTTCGCCCGGCGGCATCACCGTCACCGCCAGCACCGCCTCGGCGAGGCCATAGGAGGGGGTGAAGGACGAAGCCTTGAACCCGGCGGGCGCAAAGGCGTTGACGAAGTTCTGCATGACATCGGGCCGGATCATGTCCGCGCCATTGCCCGCGATCCGCCAGCGCGACAGGTCGAAGCGTTCCGCGACGCTCGACTGGCTGGAGATGCGGCGCGCGCAGATGTCGTAGCCGAAGGTCGGCGAGTAGCTCAGCGTGTTGCCCGGATTGCGGCTGATCATGTCGAGCCAAGCGAGCGGACGGCGCGCGAAGGCATCGGGCTTGAGGTAATCGCCCGAGACCTGGTTGGCGATCAGCGAGAGCAGGCAGCCGACCAGCCCCATGTCGTGATACCACGGCAGCCAGCTCACGCAGCGGTCGTTTGCGCCCAGCTCCATGGTGGTCGAATGGCCGTAGAGATTGTGCAGCAGCGCGCGGTGGGTGACGGCGACGCCGGTGGGGAAGCGGGTCGAGCCGCTGGAATATTGCAGGTAGCAGATATCGTCGGGGCTCGCCTCGGGCAGCTCGCAGGCCGGGGCCTCGCGCTTTGCGAAGTCCTGCCAGCTTTCCGCAGCGCAGCCCTGCCGCGCCGCGGCGGCCGACGCCATCTCGGCGATCTCCTCGGGGTAGAGGAGCAGCTTGGGGTCGGAGCTCATCAGCTGGATCGCCAGCTGGTCGATATAATTGTCCTTGCCGCCGAAGGTGGTCGGCAGCGGCAGCGGCACCGGCCAGGCACCGGCATAGACGCAGGCGCAGAACAGGGCGGCGAACTCGGCGCCGGTTTCCGCGATCAGCGCGACGCGGTCCTCGCGGCCGATGCCTGCCGCGACCAGCCGGCGGGCCATCTCCAGCGCATCCTCGCGCATATCCGAATAGGGATAGACCCGCGCCAGCTCGCCGCGCATGTCGTGGAAATTCAGCCCTTTGCGGCTGCGCGCAGCATAGTCGATCGCTTCGTTGAAGGTCGCAAACTGCGCACGGATCCGCGGCAGGTCGCAATCATTCGGCGTCGGCGTCAGAACGGCCTCAGTCATGTTTTCAGCGATACCCGTAAGTTGCGGCGCGTTTCATGGTGTCGTCCCCGTACGCGCTCTGGCATAACCCCTGCTCACCGGGCGAGACCCCGGCGGTTTTGAATATTTCGCATTTGATAAGGAAAGTGGCACGAATAAGGCGAAATGGTTTCAGGTCCAGCGAATTCGTCATCACCCGGTCGCGCGGCCGGGGAGGATCGCACCGGAAAATACCGGGGCGCGAAGCGGGTCCAGACCCCGCTGACAGAGGCGAAACTGCGCGATCTGGCGCTCCATTACGCCGCCCGCTTCGCGTCCACCGGAGCGCGGCTGGAAGGCTATCTTGTCCGCAAGATCCGGGAGCGCGGGCTTGCCGAGGACGCCGATGGGCGCACGGTCGAGGTCGATGTGCCCGCGCTCGTCGCCCGGCTGGTGGAGCTCGGCTATGTCGATGACGATGCCTATGCCCGGATGCGCGCCCGCGATCTCGGCTCGCGAGGATACGGCGCGCGGCGGGTCGAGGAGACGCTGCGGCACGCAGGCGTAGGCGAAGTCCTGCGCCGCCAGCATGCTCCGGGCGAGGCGGCGAGCCGCCGGGCGGCAGCAACGATGGCGCAGAAGCGGCGGCTGGGGCCATATGGTGCGCCGAACGATGGCAATGATCCGCTCGCCCGCAGGAAGGCGCACGAAAAAGCCGTTGCAGCCATGCTGCGCGCGGGCCACCAGTACGAGCACGTGAAGGTCATCCTCGCCGCAGCAAGCGTCGATGATGTCGAGGAATGGGTCGGCGAGAGTGCCGACGAGGAAGGGATCGAGGGAACATGGTGAAGCACGCTCTGGCTGCGGCCGCATTGGTGCTGGCTCTGGCGGGATGTTCGACCGGGGACGGGGCGGCCGCCAGCGCGCAGACCCCCGCGCCGGCACAGTCGGGCGCGGCGGTCCACCCGGTGTCGGGGCTCAAGGTGATCGACCTCGTGGTCGAGCGCGGGGGCAAGCGCATCCCCTTCAAGGTCGAGCTGGCCGATACGCCGCAAGCGCAGGCGCGCGGGCTGATGTTCCGCGAGACGCTGGGCGATTTCGAGGGGATGATCTTCCCCTCCGCCGTGCCGGAGCCGCGCAGCTTCTGGATGAAGAACACGCCGCTGTCGCTCGACATCATTTTCATTGGGGCAGACGGCCGCATCCTCAACATCGCCGCCAACACCGAACCCTATTCGCTCGCCTCGGTAAGCTCGAAGGGCAATGCCAGCGCGGTGCTCGAACTGCGCGCCGGACGGTCCGCGATGCTGGGCATCGTGCCGGGGGATCGGGTGAGTTGGATTTTGCCGAAGTAGGAGGTTTTGGGGCGGGCGCTGGTTCGATCGCAAAGCAACCGCGGAGGCGGGGTGTGCACACAAAGACTCCCTTGGCGCTGTGATCGTATTCCGCTAGGCGCTCGCCCATGGGAATCCTGATGAAGATCTTCACCTGGTGGGACGGTGCCACCATCGGCACCCACCTCTGGGCCGCCCGCGCCAAGGGCGAGCATGTCGGCACCGATGCGGCGGGCAACAAGTATTACCGCGCCGCGACCACGCACACCGGCCGGCCGACCGGCTCCTACACCAGCCGCGAGAAGCGCTGGGTCATCTATGCCGGCGCCAACGATGCCAGCCGCGTGCCTTCGGAATGGCACGGCTGGCTCCACGGCACCTATGACGATGTGCCCGAAAGCCACCTGCCGCCTGCCAAGATCTGGGAGGTCGACTACACCCCCAACGCCACCGGCACCGCTGCCGCATACCGCCCGCAAGGCGCGCTCGAGCGCGGCGGCGTGCGCGCCAAGGCCGTGGGCGATTACGAGGCCTGGACCCCTGGGTCGGCAGACTGAGACGCTCGGTGCGGGCGCTCGTCCCTCTCCTCCCGCTGGCGCTCTCGCTTACGGCCTGCGATTACTTCGCGCCGAAGCAGGCCGAGACGGTCAAGGTTCCGCTGGGTGACGCGAGTCCTGCCGCGCCCGTCGCCGCCGGGACTGCGCCCGCGGGCACTTACGGCGCGACCCCGATGAACGAGCGCGTGGCGGTGCTGGGACTGCTCAACAAGCGCAACAATGTCTCCGAAGAGATTCGCCTGAAGCCCGGCGAGGCCAGGGAGATCGGCCCGGTGATCGTGCGGGTTTCCGCCTGCGAGCGGACCGCGCCGTGGGAAATGCCGCAGCAGACCGGCGCCTTCGTGCAGGTCGATATCCGCGAACGCGGCCAGCAGAACCACGCGCGCGTCTTTTCGGGCTGGATGTTCCTCGAAAGCCCCAGCCTCAATGTCGTCGAGCACCCGATCTACGACGTCTGGATCAAGGACTGCGTGATGCGCTTCCCGGGCGAGGAAGGCCCGGCTTCGCCCAAGGCCGACCCTTCGGCCAAGCCTTCCGCGAGCCCGTCGGCCGCGGCGGCACCCGAGGCTGCGCCCGCTCCCGCCGCTGCTGCAACACCTCCGGCATAGCCTTCGGCAAACCAGCGCCACGCCATGCCGATGCTGGTGTGCGGCTGGCCGTGCGCGCCTTCGAGCAGCCGGCGGTAATCGGCCTGCGCCATCTCGACCGCGCCCATCGAGCGCAGGTGTTCGGTCATGAACTGGCAGTCGAGCAGCGCAAAGCCCGCGCGCCGCAGCACCGCGACCAGCCAGGCCAGCGCGACCTTGCTCGCATCGGGAACGCGGCTGAACATCGATTCGCCGCAGAACACCCGGTCGAAATTGACCCCGTAGAGCCCGCCCACCAGCTCGGGCGGCGCGCCGTCCTCGCCCGGCAGCCAGCACTCGACCGAGTGCGCGTGGCCGGCGCGATGGAGGCCGATATAGCTCTGCACGATCCGCTCGCTGATCCACGTTTCGGGATGCTCGGGGCGCGGCTCGGCGCAGGCGCGGATCACCCGTTCGAAGGCGCGGTCGACCGTCACCGTGAAGCGGTCCCCGCGGATCACCTTGCGCAGGCTCTTGGAGAGGTGCAGCCCGTCCAGCGGAATCACCGCCCGCTCGCGCGGCTCGACCCAGAACACCTCGGGATCCTCGCGCCGGTCGGCCATCGGAAAGATCCCGCTGCGATAGGCAAGCAGCAGGGTCTCGACCGGGACCGGAGGGCGGGTGGGCGCGTGCATGATGGAGTTGGATGATACAGGCGTGCTGGCCCCAAGCAAAGAGGATTGCCTATCAAGGGCACCTTCGATAAAGGCCTCCCTCCAACGCGCTGCAGGGGTGTAGCTCAGTTGGTAGAGCATCGGTCTCCAAAACCGAGGGCCTGCGGTTCGAGTCCGCACACCCCTGCCATTGCGCTGCTTGGCGCGTCGCATCCCGGCTGGTCGCAAGCGTGACAATCGGGCCTCACACCGCCGGCTAGCGACCAACCGCTCCCCCTTGTCCACCGCTAAGGCTTGCCGTTCCATCTTTTGATGGCGCGCGATGGCTGCGATCCATTCATCAAGGCGCAAGACGAGCCGTGTATCATCGTCGACGAGCCGAGTTCCCTTGAGCCCTGGCACAGGAGATCCGCAGATGAGCGCCTACACCTTCCGTTCCTCGCGTCCCGACAAGTGGGTCAGCCCGCGCCCCAGCCGCGATCCGGCCCGGCTGGCGGCGATCCACGGGCCGCTGCGGCCGATGCATGACGAACCCGGCCTCATCGCCCGCCTGTTCGGCCTGCGCTGAGCGCACCCGTCCCGGTGCACCCGGTCGAGCATCTTGCATTCGCGCCGCCGCGCGCGTAATGGCGTCTCCGTCTTTCCGACATCGGCAGATTCTCCAGCCCCTCCGGCGACCTTGTCCCGGGCGGCGCGGAGCCCTACCTGAAAGCCGGCCGGACGAGACGTGAAGGCATTACGCGAAGGATAAAGGCTGGCATGGCCGACAAGATGATCGCTCCCAAGGACGGGGCCGAAGAAAAGAAGCGCAAGACCTCGCCCGGCGAGTTCTTCAATCAGGTCAAGGCCGAGACGAACAAGATCGTCTGGCCGACCCGTGACGAAACCGTGCGCACCGCGATCTTCGTGTTCATCTTCATGATGATCCTGTCGGTGTTCTTCCTCGGCATCGACAGCCTGTTCGGCGCCATCGTGCGCGCGCTCATCGGCCTGCTTCAGTAAGGCCCGGGCCAACGCCCCTTCTGCCCGTCAGACCCCATTTCCAAGGACTTCCCATGGCTGCTCGCTGGTACATCATCCACGCTTACTCCGGTTTCGAGAACAAGGTGCGCGACGCGATCATCTCCGAAGCCGAACGCCTCGGCCTGTCGGACGGCGTCGAGGAAGTGCAGGTCCCGACCGAGACCGTGACCGAAGTGAAGCGCGGCAAGAAGGTGCAGGTCGAACGCAAGTTCATGCCCGGCTACGTTCTCGCCAAGCTCAACATGACCGACGATGTCTACCACCTCGTCAAGAACACCCCCAAGGTGACCGGCTTCCTCGGCTCGGGCAACAAGCCGCAGGCGATCTCCGAGCGTGAGGCTTCGCGCTATTTCGGGGGCGTGGCCGAGGCCCAGGCGACCCCGAAGCGCGACATCAGCGTCGATTACGAGATCGGCGATTCGGTCAAGGTCAACGCCGGGCCCTTCGCGAGCTTCAACGGGATCGTCGAAGAGCTCGATTTCGACAAGCAGCGGGTCAAGGTCAGCGTCTCGATCTTCGGCCGCGCCACCCCGGTGGAACTCGGCTTCGAGGAAGTCGAACTGGTCAAGTAAGCTTGTCTTGTGTGCGTGCCCGCCGCCGCGGGCACGTCCTCGGCGCTGTTTCAAGCCCTGCGGCCTTGAGCGCCTGCGGCTCGCGCGTGTGCGCTCTCGGGCTCTGGCGAGACCGTTCCGGCGCGGCTAATCTTCGGTTGTGAAGACCCGCCCCGGCATCTGCCAGCGCAAGCGCCGCTACGCCACCCGCGAGGAGGCGGAGGCGGTCGCGCTGCACGCCGACGTCACCTTGCGCGCATACAAGTGCGCGCTGTGCAAGCAGTTCCACCTCACCAGCCGGACCAAGGGGCTGCGCGTGCCGCGTCCGCCGCTCCGCCCTTCCTCGTGAGGGAGGTCAGGGACCCGTCCCAACCGCCTTGCTTTTTCGCGCCGGCCCCTCTAACGGCGCGCCTTCGCTCGGGCCTGCCTGAGTGATTCCGTGCGGGAGCCCGCGGCAATGCACAAGCCGGGGCGTTTGACCGCTCAACATGAGTCCGGATGGAAACAGCCGGGCAACAGTGCGACAGGAGTAAGGCCACATGGCCAAGAAAATCGAAGGCTATATCAAGCTGCAGGTGCCCGCGGGCTCTGCAACGCCCTCGCCGCCGATCGGCCCGGCGCTGGGTCAGCGCGGCGTCAACATCATGGAATTCTGCAAGGCGTTCAACGCCGCCACGCAGGAAATGGAAAAGGGCATGCCGATCCCGACCGTGATCACGGTCTATGGCGATCGCTCGTTCACCTTCATCACCAAGACCCCGCCGGCGTCCTACTTCCTCAAGAAGGCCGCCAACCTCAAGTCGGGCTCGAAGGAGCCGGGCAAGATCTCGGCCGGAACCGTCACCAGCGCGCAGATCCGCGAGATCGCCGAAGCCAAGATGGCCGACCTGAATGCCAACGACGTGGATCAGGCGATGAAGATCATCGCCGGCTCGGCCCGCTCGATGGGCCTCGAAGTGGTGGAGGGCTAAGAACATGACCAAGATCACCAAGAAGGCGAAGGTTCTGGCCGCTCTCGACCGCGAGAAGCTCTACACCGTCGAGGAAGCGCTGGCGACGCTGCGCCAGTACAAGACCAAGTTCGACGAGACCGTCGAAGTGGCGATGAACCTCGGCGTCGATCCGCGCCACGCCGACCAGATGGTCCGCGGCATGGTGTCGCTGCCCTCGGGCACCGGCAAGGACGTCAAGGTCGCCGTGTTCGCGCGCGGCGACAACGCTGAAAAGGCGCTGGCTGCCGGGGCCGACAAGGTCGGTGCCGAAGACCTCATGGAAGACATGCTGGCCGGCAACCTCGACTATGACCGCGTGATCGCCTCGCCCGACATGATGGGCGTCGTGGGTCGTCTCGGCAAGATCCTCGGTCCCAAGGGCCTGATGCCGAACCCCAAGCTCGGCACGGTCACCCCGAACGTCGCTCAGGCGGTCAAGGACGCCAAGAGCGGCCAGGTCGAATATCGCGTCGAAAAGCAGGGCATCATCCACTCCGGCATCGGCAAGCTCAGCTTCTCGGACGACGCGCTGAAGGCGAACTTCAAGGCGCTGACCGAAGCCGTGGTGAAGTCGAAGCCGGCAGGTGCCAAGGGCAAGTACGTCCGCAAGGTCACCGTGACCTCGTCGATGGGCCCGGGCCTCAAGGTCGACCTGAGCGAGGTGGAGGGGGCGTAAGCCTTTTCCGACTGATCCGCTCTGCGGTTAACGAGGGGCCGGAAGCACATCGCTTCCGGCCCCTTCGTCATTGCGGCGGCGGAAATGTTTGTTGCCTCTTGTCTTTCTCCTGCAACAGCCCATCTTTATAGAAGCTGCGCAGCAACTCTCCTCCTCCCTGCTGCGCGCTGTTTCTTGAGAGGTCTACACGCATGCCGGTTCCTTCCGAACGCCTGGCTGGTTGGCTCGCGCCCAAGTGGATCGTGGGCGCGGTTGCGCTTGCCGCCTTCACCTTGCTCGTGAACTTCGACCTGCGCCTCGGCCTTGCCGCGGGCGCGCTGTTCGGTGTCATTGCGGTGATCTGGCTCTATGTCGCGGTGCGCTTCGGCTCGCTGAGCGGTGTGCCCTCGATCCGCACCTCGATCGTCGAGAGCGCGCAAGTGCACAGCCGCAACCGCCGCAGCGCCGAAGCGCGCACCGGCCTAGCCGCGCAGCAGCGACCGGATCCGGCCGAGCGCCCCTGAGCGCGTCGCCAGCGACTTCGCGCCCGAAACTCCCGCATCGAACGCACCACGCGCCCCGAGAAGGGTGCGGTTTGCGAGCGTGGGCTCGAGCAGCACGAGGCTCGAACATTCGGCGGAATGCGTGCCGAACATCGCCTTGTGCGCGCCTTCGCCCTCGGTGAAGTCGAACCAGCGGTAGCGCCCTTCGCCGAACAACCGCTCGAGCGCGTCCATCTGCAGCACCGTCCCCGGCGACAGGCGCGCCCATGCCGGGTCGTAGCCGAGGTGCGCATAGACCAGCGTCGCGCCCGTGACGGGGAGCGAGAGGTAGGCAACCGGCTCGCCGCCCGCGTGGAGCAGGAACGCGCGCATCCGGTCGGCCTCGGCCGCCTCCAGCATCGCACGCCGGGCTTCGGGGGTATCGGGCAGCCCCGCATCGAGCAGCCGCGCCTGATAGGTGCGCGCGGACAGCGGCAGGGCGGCGGCAAGGAATGCTTCGATCTCGGCCGGGGTGCGGTGTTCGGTGACGGTGTAGCCGCCTGCTTCCTCGGCCAGCCTCTTCGCCTTCCTGCGCAACGTCGAGCGGGTCTTGCCCGAGAAGCGCGCCAGATAGGCCTCGAACCCCGAGGTCATGTCGATATAGTGGCGGCGATAGTCCTGGCGCGCCCCGCCAACGAAGCCCGGGTAGCGCGCCGCGACGTCGGCTAGGCGCGCGGTCGGGGCCGATAGCACCCGCACCCCGTCGCGCCCGCTCTGCGGGGCCGGGCCGAGCGTTCCGGCCAGCACGTCTTCAAGGGTGAAGCTCCATGTCGAAAGCGCACGCGGCACGCTCGCCAGGCGGCGCGAGCCCAATGTGAAGTCGATGGCACTCAACGCCGGCTCCGGGAGGCTCAGCGCGCGCCGTAGAGCGCGTTGGAGATGAACTGTTCGGCAAGCCGGATGCCGGTGCGCAACGGGTTTGCAGGAAGCGCGGCATTGCCGCCGGTCAGGCGCAGCTGCGGCGGCGTTTCGGCATAGGTTCCGGTCTCGACCCGCTCCATCCGCGCAAGCCCGGCGAGCAGCCCGGCGAAGCGCCGCCGCACGACGTGGTTCACGGCCTGCTTGCGGCGGTTGATGAGCTCGAAGGAGTGGCTCACCAGCGTGAAACTGTCGTGCCTCGTGTCGCGCGCATGGCGGATCGCGGCGAGCATCTCGGCAAGTGTCAGGGCGGTGATCTGGGCGTGGCGCAGGCCCCCGCCGAATGTCGATATCGCGCCGACCGGCACCTCGATCACGCCCATGTGGCCGACCGGATCGCGGTCGTCGGAGCTCAGGCCGATGCGGCTCGCGCCCGTGCGGATCGCCGGACAATGGCTTGAATCATAGTGGAGGCCGATCGCGGAAAGCGCCCGCAGCGTATCGTCGTTGGCGCCGTAGTTGCCGGCGCGGAAGGCGACCGGCGCCGGCGCTCCGGCGGCGACAAGGACGGTGCGCGCATAGTCGAGGATGGCGCATTGCTCTTCGAAGGGGAAATCGAAGAGGTTCTTGCCGACCAACTTGGTTGGCAGCGCGCTGCTGCTCGCGGCGAGCGCCAGCCATTCGGTATGGCAGTGCAGTTGAACGTCCTGCCCGGCCGCGATGATCGGGCCGACCACGTCCTCGATCGCCGCCACGCCCCACACCAGCGCGGGCATGGGATCGACAAAGAACACCGCCTTCTGACCGTAGCGCTGGAGCAGTTCGAGCTTATGGGTGATGCCCGAAGCCCCCTCGCTCGTGATGCAGGCGATCGAGCGCGCGAAGTTCTCGGCGCGGTCGGCCGCCCCCGGCCCGCTGTAGAGCCCCGAGGAATACTCGGTGTCGATCGTGATGAAGACCCGCGCCGTCATGGCTTCGGCTATAGCGCCGTAGGGTTAAGACGAGGTGATGATGTCTCTTTCGGGCTTCAGATGCCGCCCGGCGTGACCGTGAGCCCTTGCGTGACGAGCGCACCGGTGAGCGCCTCGCAGCACGCTTCGAGGTCTCCGGCACTGACCGAACGCACCACGAAATTGGCGCCGACGCGGCCTTCCCGGAAGAAGGGGTAGGAGCCGATCTGGCAAGCCTCGTGCGCGGCCTCGGTCTGGCGGAGCAGGTCGGCGACCTCGCTTTCGGCGACCCAGCAGCCGAGCGTTTGCGAGAGCAGCGGCGCGCCGCCTTCGAGCTGGCCGGTCAGCGCGTCGAGCATCCCGGCGGTGATGTGCGGCACGCCGGCCATGACGAACAGGTTGCCGATGCGGATGCCGGGCGCGCCGGACATGCGGTTGGGGATCAGCTCCGCGCCTTCGGGCACGCGGGCCATCCTGAGACGCCCTTCGTTGAGGCCGCCGCGGGTCGCGTAGTAGCCTTCGAGCAGCGCCCGGGCCTCGGGATGGATGACGACCGGCACGCCGAGCGCCGCCGCGATCGCATCGACCGTGATGTCGTCATGCGTCGGGCCGATCCCGCCGGTGGTAAAAAGATAGTCATGCTCGGCGCGCAGGGCATTCACCGCAGCGACGATGCGTGCCTCAATATCGGGCACCACACGTACTTCTGCGAGGCGGATGCCCTGCACCTGCAGCCAGCTCGCGATCTGCGCGATGTTCTTGTCCTGGGTGCGGCCGGAGAGGATTTCGTCGCCGATGACGATGAGCCCGGCGGTCCAGATCTTGTCGGGAGAGGTCATGGCGCGAGGTTAGGGGAGATTGGCGGACACTGGAAGAACTTCGTCATTGCGAGGACCCGAAGGCGACGCGGCAATCCATGGCTCAAGCTTTCGCGTGTCGAAACGTCAGTCCATGGATTGCTTCGCCTGCGGCTCGCAATGACGAGGCGTTAGCCTACTCCGCCGCCTCCAGCTGCTCCTCGCCGGATGTCGCGTTCGCACCGGGCTTCGTGAAGGTCAGGAAGCCGTCGGTCAGCGGATCGTCGCGCATGCGCTTGCGGTCGACCACGTATTCCTGGTTGAGCCGCCAGGGATAGGCGATCGAGTTCCTCGGCATGATGTGCTTGCCGCGCTGGATGTAGCCAGAGGAGAAGTCGAACACGTCGTCTTCGACGATGGCGGCCTCTGCCTGTTTTGTCAGCACCGGGGTGGCGATGGTCGTGCCGGTCTTGCGCATGTGCTCGAGCACGCGGCACACATAGTCCGAATTGATGTCGGCGCGCAGGGTCCAGCTGGCGTTGAGGTACCCGAACACCACCGCGAGGTTGGGCAGGTTCGAGAACATGCAGCCCTTGTAATAGAACCGCTCGTTGAACTTCACCGGCTCGCCATCGACGCGCACGTCGATCTTGCCCGCGACCGCGAGCTTCAGGCCGGTAGCGGTGACCACGATGTCGGCGGGCAGGAACTTGCCGTCGGTAAGCCTGACGCCGCCCTTCTCGAACTTGGCGATATGGCCGGTGACGACGTCCGCCTTGCCCGCCTTCATCGCGGTGAAGAGGTCCTCGTCGGGCACGAGGCAAAGCCGCTGTTCCCACGGGTTGTAAGGCGGGGTGAAGGTCTCGCGGTCGAAGTCCGGCCCCAGAGCCTTCTCGATCTTCTTGTAGAGCGCGTCCTTCACCTTCTGCGGCTTGTCGCGCGCCAGTTTGAAGCTGAAGTCCTGCATCTTGATGTTCTTGAAGCGGGTCACCCGGTAGGCGAGCTTTTCGGGCAGGATCTTGCGCAGGAAGTTCGCCAGCGCGTCCTTGGCGGGACGGGTGAACATCCAGGTCGGCGTGCGCTGGAGCATCGTCACATGCCCCGCCTCGCGCGCCATCGAGGGGACGATGGTCACCGCCGTCGCGCCCGAGCCGATCACGACGACGTTCTTGCCGGCGTAGTCGAGATTTTCGGGCCAGAACTGCGGGTGCAGCACCTGGCCTTCGAACTCGCCGAAGTCGAAGCCGGGGTCATAGGGCTCGTCGTAATCGTAGTAGCCCGAGCCGAGGTAGAGGAAGTTCGCGGTGAGGTGGGTGCGGGTGCCATCGGCCTTCTCGCACTCGACATGCCAGCGCGCGTCGTCATGGTGGAAGTCGGCGCTCACCACCTTGTGGCCGAAGCGCATGTGCTGGCGAATGCCGCGTTCGTCGACGATGCGGTCGAGATAGTCGAGGATCGCGGGCGCATCGGCGATGCTCTTCTCGTGCGTCCACGGTTCGAAATCGAAGCCGAGCGTGTGCATGTCGCTGTCCGAGCGGATCCCGGGGTAGCGGAACAGGTCCCACGTCCCGCCAAGATTGTCGCGACGTTCGAGGATGGCGTAGCTGTGCTGCGGCGCCTTCATCTCCATGTGCGCGGCCATGCCGATGCCGGAAATTCCGGCACCGACGATCAGCACGTCGAAGTCTGGCGGTGTGGCTAACATGGCGGGTCTCTCTCTCCCTAATTGACACTGATGTAACCACAAGGCCCGAGCAAAAGCGAGTCTGAATGGCAAAGTGCAACTGAGTTTGTGGTGACGCAGCGGGCCGGCCGCTTTAAGGCGCCGCCCATGACCTTCCGCGCCCGCCTGCTCGCCTGCGTTTTGCTGCTTCCCGTCGCCGTGCCGCTCGCGGCGCAGGACGAGGAGGCGAGCGAGGAGGGGACCCCGGAAGAAATCGCGGAAGAGATCCCAGAAGAAATCATCGTCACCGGGCGCGGGCTCGATCCGGCGCTGTCGGCGGGGATCTACGCCACCACCACCCTCGAGCGCGAGACGATCCTCGCCGCGCCTTCGGGCCGGATCGAGGACGTGCTGCGCAATGTCGCGGGCTTCCAGCAGTTCCGCCGCTCGGACAGCCGCTCGTCGAACCCCAGCGCGCAAGGTGTGACGCTGCGCGCGCTCGGCGGCAATGCCACCAGCCGCGCGCTGGTGCTGCTCGACGGAGTGCCGCTCGCCGATCCCTTTTTCGGCTACATTCCGCTTTCCGCGATTGCGCCCGAGACCCTCGGCACGGTCCGGGTGACGCGCGGCGGCGGTTCCGGACCGTTCGGCGCAGGCGCGCTCGCGGGAACCATCGAGCTGGAAAGCGCCGAACCCGGGCAGGCGGGCGGCTTCCTCGGCAGTGCAGCGATCAACGACCGCGCAGAGACCGAGGCGAGCGGGGTGCTCACCCAGCGCCTCGGCAGCGGCTTTGCGGTGGCGAGCGGGCGCTACGACCGGGGTCAGGGCTTCTTCACGACGCCCGTCGATCAGCGTGTCCCCGCAACGGCACGCGCCGCCTTCGAAAGCTGGAACGTCGCTCTGCGCGCGGTCGCCCCGCTCACCGCGGATATCGAGGTGCAGGCCCGCGTCGCCGCCTTCCGCGACGACCGCACGCTGCGCTTCAGGGGCGCGGTGTCGTCCAGCGAGGGGCAAGAGGCCTCGATCCGCTTCGTCGGGCGGGGGCGCTGGCAATTCGATGCGCTCGCCTATGTTCAGGCGCGCGATTTTTCGAACGTCGTCATTTCCTCGACCCGCTTCACCCCGACGCTGAACCAGCGCGCCACTCCCTCGACCGGGATCGGCGGCAAGTTCGAGCTGCGCCCGCCGCTGCTCGAAGGCCACGACATCCGCATTGGCGCCGACTACCGCCGCGCCGAGGGCGAGACGCAGGAAGAGGTATTGAATGCCGTCACCGGCCGCGTCACCGAGCGCCGGACCGCGGGCGGGGTAACGGACAATCTCGGGGTCTTCCTCGAGGATGACTGGCAGATCGGCCCGCTGACCCTCAACGGCGGCCTGCGCGCCGATCGCAGCAGCATCACGGGCGGCTTCTACCGCGCGGTGAGCCCCACCGGCGTCCCCGTCACCACGATCGAGGCCCCCGATCGCTCCGACTGGTCGGTGAGCTGGCGCGCAGGCGCGCTGTTCTACGCCACGCGCCGCCTGAACCTGCGCGCAGCGGCCTACACCGGTCTGCGCTTGCCGACCCTGAACGAGCTCTACCGGCCCTTCGTGGTCTTCCCTGTCGTTACCGAAGCCAACGCAGCGCTGCGCAACGAGCGGCTCAAGGGCTATGAGGTCGGGCTCGACTGGCAGCCGGTCAAGGCGCTGGTGATCGCGGTCACGGCCTTCGACAACACGGTCGACAACGCCATCGCCAATGTCACCGTCGGCCCCAACCTGCGCCGCCGGGCGAACCTGCCCGCAATCACCGCGCGCGGGATCGAGGCCAGTGTGGCGGCAAAGGTCGGCACGGTGAGCCTCGATGGCGCTCTGGCATGGACCGATGCCGAGGTGCGCGGACGCGGCGTGTCGGCCGAGCTCGATGGCAAGCGCCCGGCCCAGAGTCCCGATCTGGCCGCCACGCTGACGCTGGGTTGGGAGCTCGCGCGCGGCTGGCGCATTGCGGGGACGCTGCGCCATGTCGCCGCGCAGTTCGAGGACGACCGCCAGATCGACCGCCTGCCGCCCGCGACCACCCTCGACGCATTCTTGGCGGCGCCGCTGACGGGCAAGCTGTCGCTCGTCCTGCGGGCCGAGAACCTGACGGGCGAGCGCATCGTCACCCGCAATCAGGGCGGATCGATCGATCTCGGGGTACCGCGCACCGCGTGGCTGGGCCTGCGCTACGGATTCTGACCCGGCGAAAGCTCACCGGATAGGGCGCGACATAATCGTGCGCTGCACGCACGGATGTGGCATTTTTGCTACGGTCGCCCAGAACTTTCCTCTCACTCTTGTTAGGAAGTGTCACCCTGATAGGTTTCGTCCCGCTAACCCAAGTCCGGCATCAAGACCGGCTGGTATGTGGAGAAGGGAAAATATGACGCGCAAGTTCGCAATCTATGCCTGCGGCCTGATGGCCTGCAGCGCACTGACCACCCCCGCTTTTGCCCAAGACGCTCAGACCGACGCCGAGGCGGCAGCATCCGCCACCGACGACGGTGTGATCATCGTGACCGCGACACGCCGCGCGCAGGACGTCCAGGACATCCCGCTCGCCGTGACCGCGATCTCGCCGCAGCAACTTGAAGCGCAGCGCGTGGTCAATGTGCAGCAGGTGGCTGCGCTCGCGACCAGCTTCACCGCCAGCCAAGCCCAGGTCGCATCCGGATCGGTCGTGCTGCGAGTACGCGGCATCGGGACGACCTCGAACAACATCGGCTTCGAAAGCGCGGTCGGCATCTTCATCGACGGCGCCTATCAGTCGCGCCCCGGCGTGGCCCTGAGCGAATTCGTCGATGTGGAACGCGTCGAAGTGCTGCGCGGCCCGCAGGGCACGCTGTTCGGTCGCAACACCTCGGCCGGCGCTCTCAACATCACCAACGTGCGCCCGGACGTGACCGAGTTCGGTGGGTTCGTGAACGCCGAATACGGCAACTTCAACGAGAAGAGCCTGCAGGGCGCGGTCAACGTGCCGATCGTCAAGGACACGGTGGCCCTTCGCCTGACAGGTGCCTATCGCGAGCGTGACGGCTTCCTCGACGTCGTCAACCGCACCGGCACCAAGATCGGCGAGACCAACGATGTCGACCAGTGGCTGGTGCGCGGCCAGATCGGCTGGGACACCGAGAGTGGTCTGCGCGGCCGCATCATCGCCGACTATTCGAAGAGCCAGTCGAGCTGCTGCGGCGCGATCGAGCTCTACCAGTCGCCGCTGGTAACCGCCGGAATCTATGGCGCCATCGGAGCCGGAGCGAATGGCGGCAACGGCCAGCCCTTCACCTCGACCGGCACCAACGACCAGCGCGGCTTCGAGCGGGCGATGGACAACCGCGTCATCTCGGCCAACCGCGTTCCGACCTCGGATGTCGACAACTTCGGTATCACCGGCGAGCTCGAATTCCCGATCTCCGACAACGCCAACCTGATCTTCATCGGTTCGTATCGCAAGTTCCAGAGCCTCGAAGCCTACGATTCCGACTTCACCGGTCTCGACCTGTTCAATGTCGATCGTCTGGATCTCCAGATCGACACGTGGACCGCCGAACTGCGGTTGCAGGGCGAAACGATGGGCGGCGCGCTCAACTACATGGTCGGCGGCTTCTACTCGGACGAGCAGATCGACCAGTCGGTCGGGTTCGGACTGGGTGCGGATTACGACCTCAACGTCGGCGCGCTGATCGCCGGGGCCACGAGCGGGGCTTCGCTCAATCCTGCCTCGCCGCTCTTCTTCGGCCCGCGTCCGTTGCAGCGCCTGACGGGGATCAACCCCGCCGGATCGCGCAACACCAACCGCTTCCAGCAGGACGCCAAGAGCTACGCGATCTTCACCCACAACAGCCTCGAGATCACCGACGGTCTCGAACTCACCGTGGGCCTGCGCTACTCGTGGGAAGACAAGACCGGCGGATTCACCCAGACAAACGTGAACAACACCGTCTGCCCGGCGACCTTGGGCGCGCTCGGCGCGGTTCCTGCGTCGCTTGCTCCGACCTTCGTCGTGCTGGGCTGCTTCGGCTTCACCGCGCCGGTCAACCTGCCGCAGGCGACAAACACCGCCTTCCCGCTGAGGGGCCTGCTGCCGCGCACCTTCCAGTCGAACTTTAAGGACGAAGAGCTGATCTACACCGGCAAGATCGCCTATGAGATCAGCCCGACGGTCAACGCCTATGCGAGCTTCACCCACGGTTACAAGGCGGGCGGGATCAACCTCGATACCACCGCCGGCAACGGCGGTGCCGACCCGCGCTTCCTGTCGGAAGAGGTCGATGCCTACGAAATCGGCGTGAAGGCGCAGACCGCGGATCGCTCGGTGACGGTCAACGTGGCCGGCTTCATCGAGCAGTTCAGCAACTTCCAGGTGCTCGAATTCACCGGGACCGCGTTCCAGACCTTCAACGTGCCCAAGGCGAACACGCGCGGTGTGGAAATCGAAAGCTTGATCCGTCCGGCCACCGGCCTGAGCTTCAACCTCGCGGCGACCTTCCTCGAAGCGTCCTATCCCGACGATTGCGCGGGCACCCAGACGGCGATCCAGGTCAATTCGCTGTGCGGCAACGACCTCACCAACGCGCCGCGCATCATCGCGCTTGCCGGCGTGAACTACGAGACGCCGATCACCGACGACATCGAGTTCTTCGCGGCCGGCCAGGTGCGCGTGGAAGACGATCAGCGCACTTCGACCCAGGCGATCGTGCCGCCGAGCTTCCCGCCGGGGACCGTTCCCACCCAGGCTCAGGTCCAGGCGGCGGTGGCCACCGCGCCGAAGATCGTCGCCGACATCCAGGACGGCAAGGCCTTCGTCAACCTGCGCGCTGGCCTTCGCTTTGCGGGCGGCAAGTACGCGCTCGAAGGCTGGGTCAACAACCTGACCGACGAAGTGGTGCGCGGGGTGACCTTCAACACCACGCTGCGCGGCTCGGGCGCGGCCAACTCGCGTTCGGCCTTCACCCTGCCGCCGCGCCAGTACGGCGTGACGCTGCGCGCCAAGTTCTAAGGCGCCTGACAGGTTTGCTCCGGCCCGACGGAGCATAACGGAGGGGCGGTCCGCGCAAGCGGGCCGCCCCTTCTTTTTTGCCTAAGAACCTGTCAGCGCAAGAAAAAGGGCGGCGCGCCGAAGCGTGCCGCCCTTTGTCGTCTTGCCGCTTTGGGCGAGGTCTTACATCGAACGTGCGATCAACATCTTCATGATCTCGTTCGAGCCGCCGTAGATGCGCGCGATGCGGGTGTCGCGGTACATGCGGGCGATGGCGTAGTCGTTGATGTAGCCTGCGCCGCCGTGGAATTGCAGGCACTTGTCGACCACTTCGCTCTGGAGCTCGGTCACCCAGTACTTCGCCATGCTCGCGGTTGCGACGTCGAGCTTGCCCTCGAGCAGCTTGGCGATGCAATCGTTGACGAACACCCGCGCCGCGGTGCCGCGCGCCTTGAGGTCGGCGAGAGTGAACTGGGTGTTCTGGAAGTCCCAGATGGTCTTGCCGAAGGCCTTGCGGTTCTTGACGTAGTCGACCGTCACGTCGAGCGCCTTTTCGATCCCGGTGATGGCGTTGATCGCGATCACGAGGCGTTCCTGCGGCAGCTCGCCCATCAGCTGGTAGAAGCCGCGGCCTTCCACGCCGCCCAGCAGATTATCGGCCGGAATGAACACGTTGTCGAAGAACAGCTCGGAGGTGTCCTGCGCATCGAGCCCGATCTTGTCGAGCTTTTTGCCGCGCTGGAAGCCCTCGGCACCTTCGGTCTCGAGCAGCAGCAGGGAGATCCCCTTGGCGCCCTCGGCCGGATCGGTCTTGGCGACGACGATGATGAAGTCCGCCAATTGCCCGTTCGAGATCCAGGTCTTCGACCCGTTCAGCCGGTAGCCGTTGCCGTCCTTCAGCGCGGTGGTCTTGATCGACTGGAGGTCGCTCCCCGCATCGGGTTCGCTCATCGCGATCGCGCTGACGAGATCGCCGGCCACCAGCCGGGGAAGGTACTTTTGCTTTTGTTCCTCAGTGCCATGGCGCACGAGGTAGGGCAGGATGATGGTGTTGTGGAGCGAGGCGCCGAAGCCGTCCACGCCGTGTTCGGCCTGCTTGCCGATCACCACCATGTCATGCCGGAAGTCGCCGCCGTGGCCGCCATATTCAGCGGGGACCGAGACGCCGAGCAGGCCTGCCGCGCCGGCTTCGCGCCAGAACTCGCGTTCGACCATCCCGTCCTCGCGCCACTTCTCGACCCGCTTCTGGGGGGCGTGCTGCATGTAGAACTTGCCGACCGCGTCGGCGAAGATGGCGATTTCCTCGTCTTCCATGAAGGCGGGCTGGGGCACGTCGATGACGGGCATATTCTCTCTCCTGGTGATCGGCGTCAGCTCGGATGTTTCACGTGAAACACGGGCCCGAGCGGGGGTCTAAGGGGGGTCTGGAGGGGGTCTGGCGGGGGTCTAGGGCGCATCAAAACGCTGCTGACACCCCGCCAGCGGCCACCTGGGGCTTACTTGCCCGTCCAGTTCGGCTTGCGCTTCTCGGCAAAGGCGGCGGCGCCTTCGCGCGCATCGTGGCTGACGAACACCGGGCCGATCAGCTTGCCCTGATTGGCGTAGCGGTCTTCCATCGCCCAGCCGCGCGACTGCTTCATCACTGCTTTGGACACCTTCACGGCAAGCGGGCCATTGGCCGCGATCTTCGCCGCGAGCGCCTTGGCGCCGTCCAGCGCCGGGCCTTCGGTGACCTCGTTGATCATGCCCAGCTGGTAGGCGCGCTCGGCACCGATGAAATCACCGGTCAGCGCGAGCTCCAGCGCGATCCGCTCGGGGATCTGGTCGGGCAGCATCATCACGCCGCCGGCGGCTGCGACAAGGCCGCGCTTCACTTCGGGGATGCCGAACTTGGCGTCCTTGTGCGCCACCACGAGATCGCAGGCGATCATCAGCTCGAGGCCCCCGGCGAGCGCATAGCCCTCGACTGCGGCGATCAGCGGCTTGGCCGGAGGGGCCTGCACCACGCCGCCGAAACCCTTGCCCTCGACCGAGGGGGTTTCGCCGCGCAGGAAGCCCTTGAGGTCCATCCCCGAACAGAACGTCCCGCCCGCGCCGGTGATGATCCCGACGCGCAGGTCATCGTCGCTGTCCAGCCGCTCCATCGCCGCCGCGATTCCCTCGGCCGCAGCGCGGGTCATGGCGTTCTTGGCTTCGGGGCGGTTGATGGTGACGATGAGGACGCCGTCCTCCACTTCGGTCAGAACTTCAGGTGCGGCGGTCTCGCTCACGCTCTCTCTCCTATCGAAATTGTGATTGCGATTTGAAACGCAATTCTTGTGCCACTGGTGCAGTCGGTTTACGGACGCGTCAACCGCAATTTCGCTAGATCGGAGAGGATCATCATGGCCGAAGCTTACATCATCGACGCAGTGCGCACCCCGCGCGGGATCGGCAAGCAGGGCAAGGGCGCGCTCGCCGCCTGCCACCCCCAGCATCTGGCCGCGACCGTGCTGAAGGCGATCAAGGATCGCAACAATCTCGACACCAAGACGGTCGACGATGTGATCTGGTCGGTCTCGACCCAGGACGGGATGCAGGCGGGCGACATGGGCCGCATGGCGGCGCTCGACGCGGGCTATGACATCACCTCCTCCGGCACCACGCTCGACCGCTTCTGCGGCGGCGGCATCACCAGCGTCGCGCTCGCCGCTGCGCAAGTGATGAGCGGGATGGAAGATTGCGTCGTTGCCGGCGGCACAGAGATGATGAGCCTCACCGCCGCCATGAGCCAGGAGAAGATGCGCGCCGGGATCAAGCCGCCGATGATGGGCAGCTACAATGAGCGTCTGCAAAAGGTGCACCCGCAGTCGCACCAAGGCATCTGCGGCGATGCCATCGCGTCCAAGGAAGGCTTCACCCGCGAGGAGCTGGACGAGGTCGGCTACCGCTCGCAGCAGCGCGCGGCGGAAGCGATTGCCGAGAACCGCTTCGCCAAGTCGGTCGTGCCGGTTGTCGCCGATGACGGCACCGTGCTGCTCGACCGCGAGGAATATCCGCGCCCGCAGACCACCCGCGAGGATCTGGCGAAGCTGGAGCCCGCCTTCCCCAAGATCGCCGACGTTCCGCTGGACGCCGAGGGCACGACCTTCCGCAAGCTGATCAACAACAAGTATCCCGATCTGGAAATCCAGCACTTCCACCACGCCGGCAATTCCTCGGGCGTGGTCGACGGCGCGGCTGCCGTGCTGATCACCTCGAAGGCCTATGCCGAAAGGCACGGGTTGAAGCCGCGTGCGCGCATCGTCGCCACCGCCAACATGGGCGATGATCCGACGCTGATGCTCAACGCGCCGGTCCCGGCGGCAAAGAAGGTGCTGGCGAAGGCCGGGCTGACCACCGACGACATCGACCTCTATGAAATCAACGAGGCCTTCGCGGTCGTCGCCGCCAAGTTCGTGCGCGATCTCGAACTCGATTGGGACAAGGTCAACGTCAACGGCGGCTCGATCGCCTTGGGTCACCCGATCGGCGCGACCGGCTCGATCCTGATCGGCACGGTGATCGACGAGCTGGAGCGTCGCGGCGGGCGCTACGGCCTCGTCACGATGTGCGCCGCGGGCGGCATGGCCCCGGCAATCATCGTCGAGCGGGTCGACGGCTTCGTCGACTGAGGCGGCACAGATGATCGCTGACAACACGCCCGTCATCATCGGGGTCGGGCAATATTCGGAACGGGTCGGCGAGCCCGGCTACGAAGCCCTGTCCTATATGGACCTCGCCGGACGGGCGCTGGGGGCAGCGATTGCGGATAGCGGGGCGACGGGTTCGGTGGCCGAGGCCATCGACACCCTCGCCGCGATCCGTGCCTTCGAGATGTCGCGGCCTGATCGCAAGCCGCCGTTCGGTGCGGCGAACAATGTGCCGCGCGCGATTGCCAAGCGGGTAGGCGCTGATCCCGAGCGGGCGATCCTGACGACGACCGGCGGGCAGACCAACCAGCAGCTGGTGGGCGAATTCGCTTCGGCCATCGCAGCCGGGGACAGCCGCTGTGCGGTGATCGTCGGTTCTGAGGCGATCTCGACCGTGCTCGCGCTCACGGCCAAGGGCGAGATCCCCGACTGGTCGGAGGAAATCGAAGGCGATTTCGAGGATCAGGGCTTCGGGGTCGAGGAACTGATGGAGCCCGTGCTCTTCGCCCACGGCGCGAGCGGGGCGATCCCGCTCTATGCGCTCGCCGAGAACGCGCGGCGGCATAAGCTCGGGCTGGGGCTGGAGGAGTACCGGCTTCAGATCGGCCAGCTGTTCGCGCCCTTCACGCGAGTCGCCGCGGCGAACCCGCACTCGGCGGCTCCGGTGGAGCGCAGCGCCGAGGAGCTGGCGACCATTACCGACCGCAACCGGATCGTCGCCGAGCCCTACACCCGCATGACTGTGGCGCGCGATCAGGTGAATCAGGCGGCGGCGATCATCGTCGCCTCGGCAGGGCTCGCGCGCGAATTGGGCGTGCCGGAGGACAAGTGGGTGCACATCCACGCCGTCACCGCCGCGACCGAGCTGAAGCTCTCGCAGCGTCCCGATCTGGCGGGCAATCCCGCCTCGCTCGCGAGCGTCGATGCGGCGCTGGCGCGGGCGGGCAAGGGCATCGCCGAGATGCGCTACATCGACTTCTATTCGTGCTTCGCGATTCCGGTGTTCAACCAGTGCGACCACTTCGGATTGTCTGCGGACGATCCGAGGGGCCTCACCCTCACCGGCGGCCTTCCGTTCTTCGGAGGGGCGGGGAACAACTACTCGGCTCATGCCATCGCCGAAGCCGTGCAGCGGGTGCGCGCGGATCGCGGCTCCTACGCGCTCGTGGGCGCCAATGGCGGCTGGATGAGCAAATATGCGACCGGCGTCTACTCGACCGACCCCGCCGACTGGAGCGGCAACGACCGCTTCGCCAGGCTCCCCAAGGCGACCGACAAGGTGCCGGTGGCGCGCGAACCGGTCGATAGCGCGACGGTCGAGACCTACACCATCAACCGCGGCCCCAAGGGCGCAGAGGCGGTGGTGATCGGCCGGAGCGACGCGGGCGAGCGGGTGATCGCCAACGCCGACCTCACCGACCCCGCCACCGCGGCGGCCTTCGAGGGCGGGGAGCCGTTCGGCTTGCGGCTGGCGCTGAGGCAGGACGAGCGCGGTCGGACTTTGGGGCGGGTCAGCGCCTAGTCCCGCCGAGGAAATCCATCGCATCGAAGCCCTCGGGCGCGGCGACCTCGACCACCGGATCATCGCGGTCGTCGAACTCGGTGCGCAGGGCGCGGCTCATTACTGCGTGCATCTGGTAGAGGCAGGTGATGTAGGTCAATTCGAGGATCTCCTCGTCGCTGAACGCGGCCTTCACTTGCGCGAACAGCGCGTCCGGCACGCGGCCCGCGTGGCACACCAGCCGGTCGGCATAGGCGAGGACGAGGCGCTCCTTCGCGTCGAACACCTCCGCCGTCTGCCACACCGGAAGGGCCGCGATCTTGGCCTCGCTCACGCCCAGCCCGCGCAAGGACTTGCAGTGCTGCGAGAAGACGAACTGCGATCCTGTCGCCCACCCGGCCCAGGTCTGCCCCAGCTCGCGCAGCACCGGATCGAGCTTGCGCTCCGGCGAGCGGTAATAGGCGAAGCCCTGCGCGGCGTGCTTCAAGGTGTCGGGGGAATTTGCGAACACCGTCCACCAGTCGCCCCGCGTGCCGGTCGCGGTGCCGGGCTCGGCGACGGGATCGCGCTCCCCGAAAAGCGCCGCGTAAAGGGGAGCGGCGACCTTGGCGTCCGCCTCGGCGCGGGGCACTTCCCTCAGGCGCGGCATCAGGCGGGCGCTCCGATGGTGGCGGGTTCGTGGCGCACGTCCTCCGGCCCGAAGGCGCGGGTGGTCGCGGCGAACTCGAGCATGATGCCGTTGGGATCGGTGAAGTAGACCGAGCGCACGAACACGCCCTCGTGCATCTCGCGCGCATAGCCGGAAGGGCTGTCGTCGTGGTTGAAGACCATGTGGGTGTGTTCGACGCCCGCCTCCTTCAGCCGCCCCAACGCCGCCTCCAGCTCGGCCTCATCCATGTGGAAGGCGAGGTGGTTCATCGAGCCGACGGCCGTCTTGGCGTCGAAGGGGAACTTCCTTACCGAAGCGACTCCCGGCGCTGCCGGCGGTGCATCGGCCCACCAGAAGAACGCCACCGCATTGCCGCCGCCAGCGTCGAAGAAGAAGTGTTGCCCGCCGTCGGGCAGCTCGACCGTCTTGAACAGCGGCATGCCGAGCACCTCGGTGTAGAACCGCGTCGTCTCCGCCATGTCGCGGCACACCAGCGCGATGTGGTTGATGCCTTTCGTCGTCAGCATGATCCTGTCTCCCTCGGGCCCGCGAGACTGCCGCGTTCTCCCCGTCACCGCAAGTCATGCCCGCCGCCCCGCCCAAGCCTTGCGCGACTCGCTTCTTTGCGGTAACTGGTTTCAATTGAAACTATCTTCCGCGCCCGAGGAACCCCGCTCATGAACGCACCGACGAAGGATCTTTTCGACAACCCCGCCGGTCTCGACGGCTTCGAATTCGTCGAATTCTGCGCGCCCGAGAAGGGCATGCTCGAACCGGTGTTCGAAGCGATGGGCTTCACCCGCGTGGCCCAGCACCGTTCCAAGGACGTGCATCTGTGGCGGCAGGGCGGCATCAACCTCATCGCCAATTACGAACCGCGCAGCGCCGCATGGTACTTCGCGCGCGAGCACGGCCCGTCGGCTTGCGGCATGGCCTTCCGCGTGCGTGACGCCGCCAAGGCCTATGATCACCTCATCGCCAAGGGCGCGGAACCGGTCGCCGTCCAGACCGGCGTGATGGAGCTGCGCATCCCGGCGATCCGCGGCATCGGCGGGGCGATCCTCTATCTGGTCGACCGGTATGACGGATCGGCCAAGGGCAACAGCCTCACCATCTACGACATTGATTTCGAATATCTGCCCGGCGTGGACAAGCACCCCGTCGGCGCGGGCTTCCACACCATCGATCACCTCACCCACAACGTCTACACCGGGCGCATGAAGTATTGGGCGGACTACTACGAGACGCTGTTCAACTTCCGCGAGATTCGCTTCTTCGACATCAAGGGCGAGTACACCGGCCTCACCTCGCAGGCGCTGACCGCGCCCGACGGCAAGATCCGCATCCCGCTCAACGAAGAGGGCGAGGGCGGCAAGGGCCAGATCGACGAGTTCCTGAAGGCCTTCAATGGCGAGGGCATCCAGCACATCGCGCTGATCTGCGACGATCTGACCGCCTGCTGGGACCGCCTCCAGACACTCGGCGTGCCCTTCATGACCGCGCCGCCCGCCACCTATTATGAGATGCTGGACGAGCGCTTGCCGGGTCACGGCGAGGATGTAGATGCGCTCAAGATGCGCGGCATCCTGCTCGACGGCACCACGGAAGGCGGCTCGCCCCGCCTGCTGCTTCAGATTTTCGCCCAGGCGCAGGTCGGGCCGGTGTTCTTCGAGTTCATCCAGCGCAAGGGCGACGAAGGCTTCGGCGAGGGCAACTTCAAGGCCCTGTTCGAAAGCATGGAGCGCGACCAGATCATCCGCGGCGTGCTGACTGTCGAGGAACCGGCGGAGTGAGCGCACGGCCTGTGATCGCCGCGCTGCTGGCGCTCGGCATTGCCGGGTGCAGCGTCGCGGGCGCACAGGCCGACAAGGCGGAGACGACCTCGGGCAAGGCCCGCGCGGACCTCTACCAGTGCGAGGGCTGCGAAGGCGCGCTCGAGTCGGATGCGGACAAACTGACGCCGCACTCACAGATATCCGGGCTCGGCGAACCCGGCGAGCCGCTGCATATCGACGGCACGGTCTATGCCACCGACGGCAGGACGCCCATGCCCGGCGTGGTGATCTACGCCTACCAGACCAATGCCGAAGGGCTCTACGCCGGTGGGAAGCCCGGCACTGAGGCCTCACGCCGCCACGGCCGCTTGCGGGGCTGGGTGAAGACCGGCGCGGACGGGCGCTACAGCTTCGACACGATAAAGCCCGCGCCTTACCCCGACGACACGATCCCGGCGCATGTACACTTCACCGTGCTCGAACCCGGCAAGCGCCCTTACTGGATCGACGATATCGTGTTCGATGGCGAATTCGGCGTGACCGACGCCTATCGCCGCAGCATGACGAACAAGGGCGGAAACGGCATCGTCAAGACGACCCGCGATGCAGCCGGACGCTGGGCCGTCACCCGCGACATCATCCTTGAACGCCATCCCGAGTGAGAGAGCAGACCCCTATGACCCACCCCGTCGCTTTGGCCGGCATCCACCACGCCGCCTATCGTTGCAAGGACGCCAAGGAGACCGTGGAGTGGTATGCCCGCGTGCTGGGCATGACCTACACCACCGCCTTTGCCGAGGATCACGTCCCCTCGACCGGCGAGTACGACCCGTACATGCACATCTTCCTCGATGCGGGGAACGGCAACATCCTCGCCTTTTTCGAGCTGCCCAACCAGCCTGAGATGGGCAAGGACCCCAACACGCCTGCATGGGTGCAGCACCTCGCGCTGAAGGTGCCTTCCGAAGAGGCGCTGCTGGCGGCCAAGGCGCATGTCGAGGCGCAAGGGATCGACGTGCTCGGCCCGACGCATCACGGGATCTTCAAGTCGATCTACTTCTTCGATCCGAACGGCCACCGCGTGGAGCTCGCCGCCGATATCGGCACGGACGAGCAATATGCCGAACTCGCCCGCGTCGCCCCGGTGATGCTGGAGGAGTGGAGCCAGACCAAGACCGCCCCGCGCCACGCCGACTGGCTGCACGAACTGGCGCGAGCCGAACACGCGGCCAAGGGCTGACCTGTCGCCCCCCTCCCGCCTGCGGGAGGGGCTGGGGGTGGGCTTCTGCCTCTTTTGATCTGACGCAAAGCGCGAGGCCGCAGCCTCCCTCACCTTGGCACCATCCAAGGAGGGGGAGTCGCCCATGCGCATTCTGTTCGTACATCCCAACTACCGCTCGGGCGGGGCCGAGATCGCAGGGACCTGGCCGCCCGCCTGGGTCGCCTATCTGACCGGGCCGCTGCGGCGCGCGGGCTTCGACGACATCACCTTCATCGACGCGATGACCGAGGGATTGAGCGACGAGGAGCTCGCCGAGCGGATGGCCGCGCTCCAGCCCGATATCGTCGGCACCACCGCGATCACCCCTTCGATCTACGCGGCGGAACGCGTGCTGGAGGTCGCCGCCTTCACTGTGCCCAGCGCGGTGCGGGTGCTGGGCGGGATCCACGCGACCTTCATGTATGCGCAGGTGCTCGCCGAGGCTCCCCACATCGATGTGATCGTGCGCGGCGAGGGCGAGGAGATTGCGGTCGAGCTGTTCACCGCGATCAAGGAAGGCCGCTGGCCGCAGGATGCGTGGCGCATCAAGGGACTCGCCTACCGCGAGGGCGAAAAGGTCATCGCCACCGAGGCCGCCGACACGATCAAGGACATGGCCTCGATCAAGCCCGACTGGGACGTGCTCGACTGGAACCAGTACAAATACATCCCGCTCGGCACCCGCGTCGCCATCCCCAACCTCGCGCGCGGCTGCCCCTTCACCTGCTCGTTCTGCTCGCAATGGAAGTTCTGGCGCGATTACCGCGTGCGCGATCCCAAGGACGTCGTCGACGAAATCCAGGAGCTCCACGAAAAGCACGGCGTCGGCTTCTTCATCCTTGCGGACGAGGAACCGACCATCAACCGCAAGACCTTCATCAGGTTCTGCCAGGAGCTGATCGACCGCGGCCTGCCCGACAAGGTGAAGTGGGGGATCAACACCCGCGTCACCGATATCTACCGCGACAAGGAGTTGCTGGGCTTCTACCGCAAGGCCGGCCTCGTCCATGTCAGCCTCGGCACGGAAGCGGCGGCGCAGATGAAGCTCGACCGGTTCAACAAGGAAACCAAGGTCGAGGAGAACAAGGAAGCGATCCGGCTGCTGCGCGCGGCGGACATCTTCGTCGAGGCGCAGTTCATCGTTGGGCTGGATAACGAGACGCCCGAGACGCTGGAGGAGACCTTCCAGATGGCGTGGGACTGGCAGCCCGATCTCGCCAACTGGGCGATGTACACGCCGTGGCCCTACACGCCCCTGTTCGAGACGCTGAAGGACCAGGTCGAGGTCCATGATTTCTCCAAGTACAATTTCGTCACCCCGATCATGAAGCCCGCCGCGATGGAGCGGGGCGAGCTGCTCGACGGGGTGATGAAGAACTACCGCCGGTTCTACAGCCGCAAGGCGCTGTTCCACTATCCGTGGCGCGGCACCGGCTTCCGGCGGCGCTATCTGCTGGGATGCCTGTGGGCCTTCCTGCGCGCCGGCTTCAAGCGCAGCTTCTACGATCTGGGCAAGGCGGGTTACTGGGGCCCGCAGACGAAGAAGAGCGTCGAGTTCCATTTCGACGAGAGCCGCGCCGCCGCTGCCGATGCCGCGACCGACTGGGTGACGAATGCCGACAAGGCCGCGCAGGCGCAGGAGCGCCGCGAGGCGGTGCGTGCGCAGATGAAGCAGCGGGGTGAAGAACGCCGGCGGGACCGGATCGATGTCGATTGAAGCGCGGATTCATGCGCGCCGCAAACCCGGAGCACTGATCGGGCCGAATGCGGTGCTGCAGGCGGTGGCGGTGATGGAGGAGCGGCTGGGGCACACCGAGACGCAGGCGATACTCGCCGATGCGCAGATCACGCGCCTGCCCTCGGGCGAGCACATGATTCCCGAGATCGAGGCGCTCCGGCTCCACCGCTGGCTGGCGCTACACGATCCGCTGGGCGCGCTCGTCATTGCCGAGGAAGCGGGCGCACGGACGGCGGATTACATCATCGCCAACCGTATCCCGCGCCCCGCCGCGTGGCTGCTGCGCCATGTGCCTGCCGCTCTCGCCGCGCCGTTGTTGATGGCGGCGATCCGCAAGCACGCCTGGACCTTCATCGGCGGCGGCAGGTTCGCTCCGGTGGGCGCGTGGCGGTTCACCATCGATCGCAGCATCGCCGACGACAGCATCCCTCCGCCCGAGAGCCTGTTCGCGTGGTACGCGGCGGTCTTCACCCGCCTCTACCGCGCGCTGGTCGCCGGCGACTGCACCTGCCGCATGACCGAGGCCGGGCAGGGATTCCCTCCGCGCCGCGCTTACGCGATCAGTCGGGGTGCGGCGCGCAGCTGAGGCGGATCTCGCCGCCCGCCAGATCATAGGTGATCGAGGAGCAGTGCGCGATCTGGTCGCTGCCGATCCGCGTCAGCAGATCGGGCCGCCCGCGTCCCTTGCGGCGGGTCACGAGGATGCGGTCCTTCTCGAAGCGCGGATCGTTCGCCGCGATCTCGCCCACGTTGCGCGGCTCGCCATAGTCCTCGATCCGCACCGCGAAGCGTTCCACCACGAGGCCGCCGAGCTCGATCGGCACGGCGATGCGCATCGTCCGGGTGGGGCGCTCGACGCTGAAGTCCATCACCGCAACCGCGTCCGATCCGGGTTCGAAGCCGCCGTCCTGGTGCGTGGCGATGAAGTTGGCGGTAGGCGCAGTGACGAGGTTCTCGGGCCGCTCGGGCACGAAGATCATCATCAGCCGCTTCTTGCCGACCTTCACCTCGGTGCCGAGCCGCGTGTTGCTGGTCCCGCCCGCGCGCTTCATCGTGAAGCGCAGGACGCTCTCGCCTGGCGTGGCGGTATGCAGGGCGAAGGTGACGCGCTGATAGGGCAAGTGGTGCACCCCGATCACGCCGTCGGCCTTTGCCGAGGCGGCGCGGTCGGCCCAGGTGACGGCCAGCGGCACGGGGCCCGCACCTGCGTCGACGAGCGCCGTGGCCGCGCTGCCGTTCACCACCACCGGCCCGAAGCGCCAGCCGCGGGCCGATGTCGCGGCGAGCATCAGCCGCGCGGCGACCTCGGGGTTGAGCACCGGCGGGCCGAACGCTTCGGCGCTGACCTCAAGCGTGAGCGGGGCGCCGTTGACGAGAACGGTGACGATATTGTCGCCTTCGAGCACAAGCTCATCGACAAGGGGGGCGGGGGTTGGGGCGGGCCGAGCGGCTTCGCTCACCTGCGCGGTCGCGGCGCAAAGCGGCGTGCCGAGCACAGCGCAAGCGATCAGCGCGAGTGAGGGCCTCAGCGCAAGGAGGGGGTTTCGCGACATGCTGCGGCAATGCCAGCGATGAGAGCCTGTTCCTAGCCCCTGTGCTCGGTCTCGAGATCATCGGCGCGCTGCAGCTCGCGCTCGCGCTCACGCTCCAGCTTGCGACGATCCCATTGCCGTTGGCGTTCGACCTCGACGACATTCACCACCTCGGCATGGGCATGCATCCACCACAGCCCGGCCACCAGCCAAATGATCATGCCGATGCAGAACAGAAGGATGCCGGCCCCGAAGTCCGCGTTGATGTGGCGGGTGTCGAGATGTTCGGCCAGCCATGCGACCGCTGGCACCAGCACGCCCATCCAGACGCCAAACTGCGCCCAGCCCTTGATGCCGCGCGGGACGAGTCTGAAGGGGCTCATTCCGCCCCGGTACACGATGAAGGGCTTGTCCCTGTCCCGCATTATTCTCTCATTGGGCCGCGCGGCTAACCCGCGGTGACCTGCGTTCCGGGCCAGCGCTATCAGCGCGGCAGCACACCAAAACTAATTTAGGTGAACGATCTGTCTCAGAATTTGTCTTTTTTGGCAATGGGGCCCGCAGGTGGTCGCCCGCGCCGCGCCGGCTGGCTGCGTTCGGGCCTGACCCCCCGCCGCGCGAGGGCCTCGCGCAGCAGCACCTCGATCTCGGCGTTCACGCTGCGCAGCTCGGCATCGGCGAGCCGTTGTATCGCATCGTGAAGCGCCGGATCGAGGCGCAGCGGGAAGGCTTTCTTCTCGGCCATCGGACGATCAGTAGAGCGATCCTGCATTGACCACCGGCTGGGTGTCACGCTCGCCGCACAGCACGACCATCAGGTTCGACACCATCGCCGCCTTGCGCTCGTCGTCGAGGTCGACAACGCCGCGCTCGCTGAGCTGCGAAAGCGCCATCTCGACCATCGTCACCGCGCCTTCGACCAGCTTCTTGCGGGCAGAGATCACCGCTTCGGCCTGCTGGCGGCGCAGCATCGCGCCGGCGATCTCGGGGGCATAGGCGAGGTGGGTGAGGCCGCATTCGTCGACCGTGATCCCGGCGACCGACAGCCGCTCGATCAAGGCGGAGCGCAGTTCCACCCCGACTTCGTCATGATTGCCCCGCAGCGTTATCTCGAGGTGTTCGATGTCGTCGTAGGGATAGCGCGAACCAATCGCGCGCACCGCCGCCTCGATCTGGGCGTTGACGAATTCACGGTAGTCATCGACGTCGAACAGCGCCTGCGCGGTGTCGGTGACCCGCCACACGACCTGCGCACCCATCTCGATCGGATTGCCGCGCGCGTCGTTGACCTTGATGGTCTGCGAGATGACGTTGTTGGCGCGCACCGCGATCTTCTTGCGGGCGAGCCACGGCAGCACCCAGCGCAGCCCCTCGTTGCGGTCGGTGCCCTTGTAGGCGCCGAACAGCTGGATCGCGGCGGCTTCGTTGGGGTTGATCATGTAGAAGCCGGTGAGGATCAGCAGGCCGAGGAAGCCGAGCACCAGCGCGCCGATCAGCGGCAGGCCGGCGGGCGGGCCCTCGCCCTGCACGGCGCCGATGAACAGCCAGGCCGCGATTGCGACGAGCGCGAGGCTGACGAGTAGCATGACATAGCCGCTCTGGGTGGTGGCCGCATATTCGCGGCTACGATTGAGGGCGGGGGTATCAGTTGGGGACATGACGAATCTCCATTGCGATATAATTGTGATATCGCATTTATATCAGATGAGGCTCTCGTCAAGCGGTTTCGCACGCGCGACGGGCGGAGCCTTCGTGCATCGCCCCTTGGCGTCGGGGGCGGTTTGGCTGTAGCAAAGTCCCACGGATGCAGGCGCGGCGAGGGGGCGCGAAGTCAGTGACGAGCGGCGACGGCGAAGTTGGCTTCGAAAGCGCAGGCGGGCCCCGCCTGTTCGTCAGCTATTCGCGCGGCGATCTCGCCCGGGCCCGCGCCGTGATCGACCTGCTCGAGGCGGAGGGCTTCGACGTGTGGTGGGACGGCCGGCTCGAAGGCGGCGAGAATTACCTCCAGACGACCGAGGCCGCGCTGGAATCGGCCGATTGCGTGGTGGTGCTGTGGTCGGCGACCTCGGTTGCCTCGCACTGGGTGCGCGACGAGGCGCAGCGCGGGCGCGAGCGCGGGTGCCTCGTGCCGCTGACCATCGACGGGACGATGGCCCCGCTCGGCTTCCGGCAGTTCCAGCTCCTCGATATCAGCGCTTGGGACGGGGCTGCGACGAGCGCCGAGGCAGCGCGCATCCTCGTCGCGGTCAGAGCCAAGACCGGGGCGGGCTCGCCTGCGCCCGGCGTCGCGCAGACCCGCCCCGATCCGGCGCCCGCCGCCCGGCGAACGCCCGGCTTTTCGCTGTCGCGCCGTGGTGTGCTGGCCGGCGGGGTCGGGGCGGTCGCGGTCGCCGGAACGCTTGGCGCGTGGCAGTTCGGCCTGTTCGGATCGCCTGCCTCGGCAGCCATCTCGATGGTGGTCCTGCCCTTCGCCAACGAGACGGGCGATCCGGCCAAGAAGTACTTTTCCGACGGGCTGGCGCGAGAATTGCGCACGGTTCTCGCCCGCAATCCGCTGCTCAGGGTCGCGGCCCCCACCTCGACCAACGCGATTGAAGGCGAGGACGATTTCGCGATCGGCGCGAAGCTGGGCGTGGACCACATCCTGCGCGGCAGCGTCCAGCGCGACACCGCCCGGCTGCGGATCACCGCCGAACTCGTCGCAATCGAGGGCGGGCTGGTGCGCTGGGCCGAAACCTATGACCGGGCGCTGGACGATGTCTTTGCGGTGCAGACGGACATATCGCAAACCGTCGCGCTCTCGCTGGTTGCCGAGGTCGCCGATCAGGACGAGGCGCGGCGCGCCGTGGCGGCGCAGCAGGATATCGGCGGCACGCAGTCGGTTGCCGCCTACGAGGCGTTCCTGCGCGGGGTTGCGGTCTACAACCTGTCGGTCGGCGAAGAGACCGACCGGGCCGCACTGGCGCAATTCGATGCGGCCATTGCGGAGGACCCGTCCTACGCGATGGCCTATGCCATGCGGTCGACGGCGCTGGCGGCGATTGCCAATGCCGCCAGCGATGCTCAAGCGAACCGGCGCTTCTATGCCGATGCGATTGCTGCGGCCGAGCGGGCCATTGCCATCGAACCCAAGCTCGCGCTGGGGCATCTCGCCTTGGGGTTCGCGTTGAACAACGGGCAGTTGCGCCGCTCCGCTGCGGCCGAGCATTACCGCAAGGCGCAGCAATTCGCGCCGGGCGACGCCGATGTGCTGCGCGGGGCTGCGACCTTCCAGTCCTATGGCAAGGATCAGGCGCTGGCCGGGCAGATGATCGAGAAGGTGCTGACCCTCGATCCGATCAATCCGCGGGCCTTCCAGGCGGCCGGGTTCATCGCCCTGTTTGCGCGCGATTATCCCCTTGTCGTCGACCGGATGGAGCGCGCGCTGAAGCTCAATCCCCGCAACCCGGGCGCCCATTTCGGCATTGCCATCGCGCGGCTGATGCAAGGCGATACTGCCGGGGGACTCGCGGCCGCCGCCCAGGAGCCGGTGCCGATCTTCAGGTTGACCGGAACCGCGATTGCCGCGGCAAAACAGGGGGATACCGCCGAAGCCGATGCTTCGCTGGCGGCCGTGGTACGGGATTACGGCGATGCCAGCCTCTATCAGCAGGCGCAGATCCAAGCCCAGCGGGCCGCGGTGGAGCCTGCTCTGGCGGCGCTGGAGAAGGCCTTCGCCATGCGCGATTCAGGGGTGCTGTGGGCGCCCAACGATCCGCTGCTCGATCCGCTGCGGGGGGAGCCCCGCTTCAAGGATTTGCTTATCCGGCTTGGCTCGTGATACCACCTTTCGCGCGCCCATCGGGGGCGCCCTGAGGGGGTTATCATCATGAAGAAAATTGTGACTTTTGCGATGGTTGCAACCGGCGCTCTGGCGCTGACCGCGTGTGGCAAGAAGGACGAGGCCCCCGCGGCCCCCGAAACCGCCAGCGCCGAGGTCATGGCACCGGCCGCCTCCGACACCCCGACCGCTTCCGAGACGCTCGACCCGACCAGCAATCCGATTCGCCCGGCCAAGGTCGGCGCGCCGGATGCAGCCGCGAGCGACGGGGCGGTTGCCGAGTAAGTCTGACCGCAATTGCACGGGGGGCCACTGTTTCACGTGAAACAGTGGCCCTCACACCCCGCTGGAAGGGCCTGAAGAGGGTCTGGCAGGGGTTTAGCGGGGGTCTAACGAGGGTCTAGAACGGGTCTGCCCACGGTCTGGTCCCGTCACCGTCCTGCCTGACCCGATCTGTATCCCGGCAGGTGCTGCGCGAGGAAGGCGCGGACCTCCTCGTGGCCGAGACGGGTGAAGCGGCTCGGCACTCTGGTTGTTCCACATTTCACCCCGGCACTCACCACCCCGATCACCATCGGCGCATCGTTCGGCCGGCCATAATCGATCAGCGCCCCGCCGCTGTCCCCGAAGCACGCCTGCTCGCCGCGCGCGCCCATCGCGCACAGCACCGAATCGCGCCAGACGCCTTCGAGGCCGGTGATGCTCCGGCAGGTTTCCTGATCGCGCAGCTCCAGCCGCGCCCCGCGCAGGGTATCGGGCGGTTCGCCGCCGCCCTCGTAGGCGGTGGACCCCCAGCCGTAGGTGTAGGCCGGCATCCGGGTGAGGATCCTGCGCTGCGAGGCCGGCGCGGTATCGAGCCTGATCCGCTCGATCGGTCGCACCACCGCGCCGCGGCGCCCGGCTTTCGGATCGTACTGGATCAGCGCGATATCGAAGGCGAGGCCCTTGCGATTGTAGAGGCGATGCGGGATCACTCTGGTGATCGGGAAGCTGACGCCCTCGTCGGCCAGCGGGTTGGCAACCCCGAGCCGGATGCGGTGGCCGCTCGTCGCGATCGGGAAGAACTCTCCCTTGACGAGCTCGTCCTCGAGGCAATGGGCAGCCGTCAGGATCCAGCCGGTGCTGATCAGCGCACCGCCGCATTGGACCCGCTCGGCGCGGGTCAGCGAATAGTCCCCGAGCCGCTGCGGTCGCCACACCAGCGCCTGCCACGGGGCCTCGCCGGCGCGGGCAGGGAAGCCGCGCCTGATCCGCTGCACGGAATCGCAGATCGTGTCGGTGTAGGTGGTGCCGCGGAACGCGACTGCGGTGGTCGTGCATGCCTTGGCGCGGTCGCGTTCCAACTCGATGCGGCGCTCTTCGGACTGCGCCGCGTTATACGCCGCTTCCTCTTCCTCGCTCATCGGCGGCCGGAGGCGGCTGCTGGCGGTGGGCAGCGGCGCCTCGGGATCCTCTTGCGCCGCCGCTTCGAGCGTCTCGCAGGCGATCCGGCGACCGCCTTCGCAGGCCAGCGAGGCGAGTTCGAGACCGCGCCTGCGGTCGGGCGGCAACACGTCGCCGCGCACCAGCCGTTCGCCGAGAATCTCGCATTGCTGCGCGTCGCCCATGTCGCACGCCTTGAGCGACCAGCGCATCACCCGGTCGGCATCGTCCTGCGCCAGCCGGCGGGATCCGCCCCCGAGCATGCCCGCCGCTTTGCCGCAGGCCTCGATCTCGCCCGCCTCGCAGGCGGTGCCCATCAGGCGCAGCGCCTCACTCCAGTCCGCGAAGGGCGAGGCGCTGTCGCTGTAGAGATCGCCGAGCGCGGCGCAGGCGGCCGGATCGCCGCTCTGGCAGCTTTGGGCGAGCGCGGGCCGGGCGCGGATCGCCCGCACGCTCCGGCACTCGGTCGTCTCGAGATCGCAGGCGCGGTCGAACAGCGCGAGCGCTTCATTGCGCGCTTCGGGCGGACCTTCGCCCTCGGCATAGACGATGAGGCCAAGCCGGGTGCAGGCCTCGGCGACCCCGGCGCGGCAGCCCGTATCGAGCAGCGAGCGTGCTGGCCGCACATTGGCGCCGTCGGGTCTGTTGCTCGCCCGGCTCGCGTATTCGACGAGCTGGGCGCAGGCCGGTGCGTAGCCTTCGCCGCCACACAGCCTCCCGAGCACGGCGATGCCTGCTTCGCGGGTCTCGGGCGGCTGTCCTTCGTCGAGGGAGCCTGCGACCTCGGCAGCGCAGGCCGCCCATGATCCTGCCGCGCAGGCCTGGCGGCGCAGGGTGGCCGCGGCCCCGGGATCGGGTTTCTGGTCAGGGGTGATGCCGGTTTGGATAAGGTCGGCGAGGCTGGCGCAGGCGTCCTGCGTGCCGAGATCGCAGCCGCGTCGCAACAGGCCCGCCCCGTCGCCGCGCCAATCGTCGTTGCTGGAAGTGGCGAAGAACGTGCCGAGTTCGAAGCACCCTGCGCCTGCGCCTGCCAGACACGCCTCGCGCATCAGGATCTCGGCGACCGGGCGGCTCTGGGGCTTGCCCTCGCCGAAGAGATAGGCCCGGCCGAGGTCTGCGCAGCCCGCCTGATCGCCCGCCTCGCAGCGCGCCTCGGCCTCGGCGGCGGCGGCCGTCTCGCGCGCGATCATGCCCGCAGATTTGTCGAGCGGTGCGCGTCTGGGGCCGTCGCTGGTGTCATACCGGTAGGGGGCGGCGGGTGCCTGCGCCTGCGCCGTCGCCGCGATGCTCGCCAGCAGCGCCGCCAGAAGGATCGCTCCCAGATGGTTCGCCCCCAGAAGGATAGCCCATCGCCTGGTCATCGCCGTGCTCTCCCCAAAGCCCTTGCATAAATTACCGTTTTCGCCCTCTCCGGTCAAACCGGCGGGGCCGCGCGCATGGCGGCCCAGCAAGCCGCTTGTAACACCCGTGCGCGAACGACTAAGCATTCGGGCGCAAGGTGCCTGCGCGCGCCGGGGGGAGAGACGACACACGATGCCAGCCAGCCAGCCCGCTCCGGTCAGCGACAGCTGGCAGCCGCATCTGGCGCTCGGGATCACCGGACACCGCGCCTCGAACCCTTCGTATCGCGCCCATGCCGAGGCGATCGGCGCTGCGCTCGAGGGGCTGTTTGCGCAGATCGACGCTATTGCGGGGGCGCTGCCCGGCACGCGCGGGGCGGTGCGGCTGCACAGCCTGCTGGTCGACGGGACCGACCAGATCGCCGCGGAGCGCGCTCTGGCCCGCGGGTGGGAGCTGGCGGTGCCGCTGCCCTTCGGCGCGGCGCTCAATTGCGCGATCAATGCCCACCCCGAAACCCTCGCCGATGCCGACGCGCTGTTGGCGGGGGCGGCGGCAAGCGATCCGGCGGTCGAGGCCAAGGCGGCCGCGATCCGGTCGGTCACCGGGCGGGCATGCCTGTTCGAGCTCGCTGATCGGGACGCGGAAGTCCGGGCGCTGTGGCGCGCGAGCCTCGCCGATCCGGACGACCGCGCCGCGCTGCGCGCCTTCGAGGCGCTGGCCTCGGACAATGTCGCGCTGGCGGGGCGGGTGATGATCGAGCGCACCGATCTGGTCATCGCGGTGTGGGACGGCAAGGTCGCCAACCTCCCCGGCGGGACCGGCCACACCGTCGCCGCGGCGCTGGCGATGGGCGCGCCGGTGCTGCTGATCGACCCGGCGATGCCCGGCACCTGGCGGATCCTCGGGCGGCCCGAAGAACTCGGCCAGCCCGCCGCCCCGGGGGAGCCCGATGTGGCGCGGCTCACCGCGATCATCCACGCCGCCGTCGTCTCCGAGGGCTGGAGCCCGGCGCAACTCGCTGCCGAACAATGGCGCCCGCGTTCGAGCCGCGCCTTCGGGCTCTACCGCCGCATCGAGCGGGTGTTCGGCGGCGGGGGAAGGGCGCTGGGCTCCTTGCGGGTCGATTACGAGGCACCGGACGCGATCGTCGCCGGTTCGGGCGCGGGCGTGGTCGCTGCGGCCGAAGCGATGCCTTCCGGCGATCCCCAAGTGACCCGCCAGCTCGCCGAAGAGGTGCTCCCGCTGTTCGCCTGGGCCGAAGGGATCGCGAGCCGTCTGGCCGATGCCTACAGGAGCGGCCAGATCGTCAACTTCGTGCTGGCGACGCTCGCGGTGATCATCGGGGTGGCCTACCTGCCGCTCGGGCTGGGCGAGGTGAAGTGGGTCTTCGCGGCTGTGGAGCTGCTCCTGCTGGGCGGAATTCTGGTGCTGACCGCGGCGGGATCGCGGCTCGGCTGGCACCGCCGCTGGTTCGCGATGCGGCGCGTCGCGGAATACCTGCGCCACGCGCCCGCGCTGCTGCTGCTCGGCGTGACCCGGCCGACGGGGCGCTGGCCGAGAGGCGCGGAAGGCCAGTGGCCGGAGCACTTCGCCCGCCATGCCCTGCGCGATGTCGGCCTGCCGCGGGTGGCGGTGACGAAGGACTATCTGAGGGTCGGTCTGGCCGGCGCCGTGCTGCCCCACGTCGCGGCCCAGCGCGCCTATCACGCGGCCAAGGCGCACCGGCTCGAGACCGTCCACCACCGTCTCGACAAGGTCGCCGAGAGCTGCTTCGCGCTCGCGGTCGCCTCGGTGACGGCCTATCTCGTGTTGAAGGGAGCAGGCGCGGCGGGTCTGGTGCCGGGGCACCTCGCGAGCGATCTTTCGCCCTTCTTCACCTTCTGCGGCGTCGCCTTCCCGACGCTGGGCGCGAACCTTTCGGGCATCCGCTATTTCGGCGACTTCGAGCGGTTCGGGGCGATCTCGCACGTCGCGGCGGAAAAGCTGCGCGCCATCGAGGAGCGGACCGAGCTGCTGCTCTCGGGCGCGACAAGTGCCCTGACCTATGCCGCCGCCGCCGATCTGATCCACGCTCTGGACGAGGCGGTGGTCGAGGAGATCGCGAGCTGGCAGGCAGTGTTCGGCGCGAAGCACCTCGCCCTGCCTGCCTGAGGGCTGCCGCCTCAGCCCAGCAGCAGCACGTTCATCAACCGGCCGGGCAGGATGAAGGAAGCAATGCCGGGGAGCATCAGCGCGAGCAGGTAAGTCCGCACGAGGTGATTCTTGTGCGCGGCGATGTCGCCCTTGCGCGCGGTCGCCACCACCTTCCAGGCGGCATGGAAGGTCAGCGGCACGAAGAGGTGGATCCAGCTGAAGCTGCCGCTCGTCTTGATGAAGATCGCGGTGGTGGCGGTGATCAGCATCAGCACCATCCAGACCTTGCCGAGCTGCTTGTGGGCCGGCGTGCCCTTCTTCGCGAGCAGCAGCCAGCCGCCCAGCGGGATCGTCGGCAGGACCGCGGCAACGTGGAGGATGACCGGCAGTTTGGCATAGGTGCTCACGTCCGGCGCCATGCCCAGCGCCGTCCGGCCGAGCGCCCACACGATCATGAAGCTCATCGTGAAGCAGGCGAGGCTGACGGCGGTGCGGGTCGCCGGTCCGATGTCGAAGCTGCCCTTCGCGGTTGCCTTCGGGGCAGCGGCGGTGCGGGCGAAACGGGGGAGCGTGATGGCATTCATGGCGGGTCTCCTCGAACGGGTGAGTGGTTGCCGGACCGGTGTGCCTCGGCCCCGTTCGCGGGCAATCGCGCCTTCGCGGGCGGGCCGCGCCATGCGCGAATTGTCCGCACATCCGCCGCTCTGCCACTTTACGAAGCGCGAACGGGCCGTCAGGAAAGTGCCATGACCGCCGAACCGTTCGCCGCGCCGGCCTCTCCCCGACACGCGCTCGTGCGCCGGATCATCGTCGATCTGGCGGCGATGACCGCGATCGGCGTGTTCCTCGCCATTCTCGGCCCGTTCGGCAGCATCGCCGCGCCCCTGCCCGAGCGGCTGGTGACATGGCTCGGCTTCGCGTGGCTCGGCTATGCCTGCTACCGCCCGATGCAGAGCGTGGCGAGCTGGGGGGAGCGCGTGCTCGCCCTGCCGCGCTGGGGGGTGCTGGCGGCGGCGGTTCTGGTGGGCACGGTGCCGATGACCCTCGCCGTGATCGCGGTGAGCCGCCTCGGCTCCGACGACTGGCGCTGGCCGAGCCTCGAGGGGGTGATGGGCACCTATTTCTCGGTGCTGGTGATCGGCGGGGCGGTGACGGTGCTGTTCAACCTGGTGCAGGGGCGCCCGCGCGAGATTGTGGTGATGCCGGTGCCTGTGCCTGCGCCGGTGGTGGCTCCCACCCCTGCTGCGGGCCCGCCTCCCGCGCCCGTCCCCGCCCCGCCGCCGCCCAATCCGCTCATCGACCAGCTTCCCGCCGAGCTTGGCAGCGACATCGTCGCGCTCGAGATGGAGGACCACTATGTCCGTGTACATACCGCGCTGGGATCGGCGCTGGTGCTGATGCGGCTGCGCGATGCGATGGCGCTGGTCGCGGAAATCGAGGGGATGCAGGTCCACCGCAGCTGGTGGGTCGCGAGGGGCGCGGTGGACGATGTGATCCGCGACGGGCGCAATGTCCGCCTGAGGCTCGCCCGCGGGATCGAGGCCCCGGTCGCCCGCGCCAAGATTGCCGATTTGCGCGACGCGCGCTGGATCTAAGGGCCAAGAAAAAGGCCCCCGGTGTCCCCACCGGAGGCCTTTCCTGTTTCAGCGTGTCACCCCTCAGGCGTGGTATTTCGCCCAGGTCACATCGAAGCGGTCCGCGTTCATCACCTTGTTCCAGGCCGAGATGAAGTCGCACACGAACTTGCCCTCGTTCCCGTTCTCGGCATAGACCTCGGCCTGCGCGCGCAGCTGCGAGTTCGATCCGAACACGAGATCGGTGCGGGTCGCGCGCCACTTTTCCTCGCCCGTCGCGCGGTCGACGCCGACATATTCCTCGTCCCCGCTCTCGTCCACGGGCGACCACTTGGTGCCCATGTCGAGGAGGTTGCGGAAGAAGTCGGGCGTGAGCTTGCCCGGGGTTTCGGTCAGCACGCCGATGCGGTGGCCGTGGTGGGCATGATCGCTCACCGCGCCCAGCGCGCGAAGGCCGCCGACCAGCACCGTCAGTTCGGGGATGGACAGGCCGAGCAGGTGCGCCCGGTCGATCAGCATCTCCTCGGTGCGGACCTGCGCCTTGGTCTTGAGGTAGTTGCGGAAGCCGTCGGCAAAGGGCTCCATCGGCTCGAAGCTTGCCGCATCGGTATGCTCCTGCGTGGCATCGCCGCGCCCGCCGAGGAACGGCACGGTCACGTCATGCCCAGCATCGCGCGCCGCCTTCTCGACCGCCGCCGAGCCCGCCAGCACGATCGCGTCGGCCATGGAGAGGCTGCCGCGATGCTGCTCGATGGTGTCGAGCACCTTGGCGAGTTCCGCCGGATCGTTGACCGCCCAGTTACGCTGCGGCTCGAGCCGGATGCGCGCGCCGTTGGCCCCGCCGCGGTGGTCGGAGTTGCGGTAGGTCGAGGCCGAGGCCCAGGCCGCCTTGACCAGCTCGCGCACCGAAAGCCCGCTGCCGAGAATGGCCTGCTTGAAGCGGGCGACCTCCGCGTCGGACGGCGTCGTGCCGGCGGGAACCGGGTCCTGCCAGATCAGCGTTTCTTCCGGCACTTCCGGGCCGAGGTAGCGGACCTTGGGCCCCATGTCGCGGTGGCACAGCTTGAACCACGCGCGGGCGAAGGCATCGTCGAGCGCGGCCTGGTCCTTGTGGAACCGTTCCGAGATCGCGCGGTAGCCGGGGTCACGCTTCAGCGCCATGTCGGCGGTGGTCATCATGGTCGGCACGCGCTTGTTCGGGTCGCGCGCGTCGGGAGCCATGTCTTCCGGATCGGGGTTGATCGGCTGCCACTGGTGCGCGCCGGCCGGGGACTTCACCAGCTCGAAATCGTACTTGAACAGGATGCGGAAGTAGTCGCCGCCCCACTTGGTGGGGTTGTTCGACCACGCGCCCTCGATCCCCGAGGTGGTGATCTGGCCGCGCTCGATCTCCTTCTCGTCGTTGAGCCAGCCGAAGCCCATGAGGTGCAGGTCCATGCCCTCCGGCGCGCTGCCGAAGGTGTCCGAAGGCTCGGCGCCGTGGGCCTTGCCGAAGGCGTGACCGCCGGCGACCAGCGCGACGGTTTCCTCGTCGTTCATCGCCATGCGGCTGAAGGTCTCGCGCATGTCGCGGGCCATGCCTTCCGGATCATGCGGGTTGCCCTGCGGCCCTTCGGGATTGACGTAGATGAGACCCATCTGGATCGCGGCGAGCGGGTTCTCGAGCGCCTTGCCTTCCTTGGCATTGATGCGGGTGGCGACGCCTTCGTTGACCCACTGCTCCTCGGTGCCCCAGTAGACGCTCTCAGGCTCGTACACGTCGGCGCGGCCGCCCCCGAAGCCGAACACCGGGCCGCCCATCGATTCGATGGCGACATTGCCGGTGAGGATGAAGAGGTCGGCCCAGCTGATGTTCTTCCCGTACTTCTGCTTGATCGGCCACAGCAGGCGCCGCGCCTTGTCGAGGTTGCCGTTGTCGGGCCAGGAGTTGAGCGGGGCGAAGCGCTGCTGGCCGGAGTTCGCGCCGCCGCGCCCGTCACCGGTGCGGTAGGTCCCCGCCGCGTGCCATGCCATGCGGATGAAGAAGGGACCGTAGTGGCCGTAATCCGCCGGCCACCAACTCTGGCTGTCGGTCATCAGCGCGGTGAGATCGGCCTTCAGCGCGGCATAGTCGAGCGTGTTGAACGCCTCGGCGTAGTCGAAGTCCTCGCCATAGGGGTTCGCGCTCTTGCCCTGCTGGGTCAGGATGTCGAGCTGCATGGCCTCGGGCCACCAGTCGCGGTTGGTGCGGCCCAGCAGGCTGCGCATCTGGTTGCTGCCGTGGAACGGGCAGCCGCCGCTCATATCTCCGGTTTTGGCGTCCATGATCGTCTCTCCTCTCGAAATCAGACTCGCCTGTGAGCGTAGCCTATGAGCGGAGGATGACGCTTTCGGGATGGAGCGTCCAATCGATTAATGCGCGGATTTTGATTGAGTGGGGCGATTAGTTGATCTCGTCATTGCGAGCCGCAGGCGAAGCAATCCATGGCCTGCCGTTCCTGCAAGTCGGGCCGTCGATCCGTGGATTGCCGCGTCGCCTTCGGCTCCTCGCAATGACGAACAAAAAAGGGCGGGCTCTCCAGTCGAGAGCCCGCCCTTTTTCAAGTTGGCGATCTGGCGCTTACGCCGCCTGCGCCACTTCCTCGACCGGCTCGTTGCGAATGAGGAAGTCGAAGGCGCCGAGGCCCGCCTTCGCGCCTTCGCCCATCGCGACGACGATCTGCTTGTGCGGCACGGTGGTGCAATCGCCCGCGGCATAGATGCCGGGGATGTTCGTCGCGCCGTGATCGTCGATCACGATCTCCCCGAACTTGCTTAGCTCGAGGCCCGTCTCGCGCAGCCATTCGGTGTTGGGGACGAGGCCGATCTGCACGAACACACCTTCGAGGACGATGCGGCGTTCCTCGCCATTGGCGCGGTTCTTCACGACGAGGCCGTTCACCCGCTTGCCGTCACCCAGCACTTCGGTGGTCTGGCCGTTGGTGATGATCTCGACATTCGGCATCGAACGCAGCTTGCGCTGGAGCACTTCGTCGGCGCGCAGCTTCACGTCGAATTCGATCAGGGTCACGTGGCCGACGATCCCGGCAAGGTCGATGGCCGCTTCGACGCCGGAGTTGCCGCCGCCGATTACCGCGATGCGCTTGCCCTTGAACAGCGGGCCGTCGCAGTGCGGGCAATAGGCGACGCCCTTGTTGCGATACTCCGCTTCGCCCGGCACGCCGAGGTTGCGCCAGCGCGCGCCGGTGGAGAGGATCAGCGAACGCGCCTTGAGGCTCGCGCCGTTGGCCATCACGACTTCGTGGTAGCCGCCCACGTCCTTCGCCGCGCGCAGCTCCACCGCGCGGGCGAGGTCCATCAGGTCGATCTCGTATTCGCCGACATGCTTCTTGAGGCTGTCGGTCAGCTTGGGGCCTTCGGTGTAGGGGGTGCCGGGGAGGTTCTCGATCCCGAGCGTATCCATCAGCTGCCCGCCGAAGCGTTCCGCCGCGATGCCGGTGCTGAAGCCCTTGCGCGCGGTATAGACCGCCGCCGCCGCGCCAGCCGGGCCGCCGCCGACCACCAGCACCTCGAAGGGCGCCTTGGCGGCAAGCTTCTCCGCCTGCTTCGCGCCGGCGTTGACGTCGAGCTTGGCGAGGATCTCGGCCAGTTCCATCTTGCCGTTGTAGAAGCTCTCGCCGTTGAGGAAGGTCGCAGGGACCGCCATGATGTCTCGGGCCTCGACTTCGCTCTGGAAGGTGCCGCCTTCGATCAGGGTTGCGGTGACGCGCGGGTTCTCGAGCGCCATCAGGGTCAGCGCCTGCACCACGTCGGGGCAGTTGTGGCACGACAGCGAGAAGAACATCTCGAAATTGTAGTCGCCTTCCAGCGCGCGGACCTGCTCGATCAGGTCGGCATCGACCTTGGGCGGGTGGCCGCCGGCCCACAGCAGGGCGAGCACCAGCGATGTAAATTCGTGGCCCATCGGCAGACCCGCAAAACGCACCCACTTCTCCGCATCGCTCGCGCGGCGGATGACGAAGCTGGGCTTGCGGGCGTCTGTCCCGTCGAAACGCGCGGTGACGGACTCGTGCAGCGAGGCGATCTGTTCGATCAGCTGACGGGTCTGGCGCGACTTCTCGCTGTCGTCGAGCGAGGCGACAAGTTCCACGCCTTCGCGCAAGTTGGCGAGGTAGGTCTTGAGCTGGGCCTGCATGGCGGCGTCGAGCATGGGTAGTTCCTCCGAAGCGCGCAAAAGAGCCGCGCGAGAAATCAGGTATGTTCTGTGGTCAGGTAACGCGGGACCGGACAGCCCTGCCCCGATAGGGGGGAGGGGGCGGGCATCCGGTCCCGGCTACGACCCGAGGGCTCAGAAATCGGCTCTCGGGATTTGCGGCCAGCGCGAGGCTGCGGGGGAGGGGGGAGAGCCTGCGCGCCGGCCGATGGTGTAAGGCTTAGATCTTGCCGACCAGGTCGAGCGAGGGAGCCAGCGTGTCGCTGCCTTCTTCCCACGCCGCCGGGCAGACCTGACCGGGGTTGGCGCGCACGTACTGGGCCGCCTTGATCTTGCGGGTCATTTCGTTGGCATTGCGGCCCACGCCCTCGCAGGTGATTTCCATGATCTGGATCACGCCGTCCGGATCGACCACGAAGGTCGCACGGTCGGCAAGGCCGGCGCCTTCACGCAGCACGCCGAAGTTGTTCGACAGCACGTGGTTCTGGTCGCCGAGGAACGGGAAGGTCAGCTTGCCGATCTTGTCCGAGGTGTCGTGCCAGGC
>JAIYAM010000041.1 GCA_027489065.1 Erythrobacteraceae bacterium
GTTGCTGGTTTCGGTGACGAACATTTTGGGTCTCCTTGAGGTCTTGGTTTGGTGTGTTCCGGGACTGTCCCGGGGATGCCAGCTACTTTGCATCAGGTGTGCCAAACTCGAAAAATGGCCGATTTCTGCGGTTTCGGTGCTGTCGGGAGTTGGGCGCGCAGTCGGCCCGAAACAAATGTTAGGAATTTGTCCGAATAGTTGGCGAAGGCGCTCTCCGGGCTTGCGACTTCGCCCGATGCGCCGCGCGGCTTTCCTACGGGAGCGGGCGCGGGCTAGGTGAGCGGGCAGCAGAAAACGCGGGTGCTTTCCCGTTTTCGCGCCGGATTTTTCGCATATCGAAGGAAATTGGGCCTTTTCAAGGGGAAGGGCGCGAAAACGCGTGTCCGTAGCCCCCGTTTGCCCGGGGTTAGACCCCCCTTAGACCCCCTCCAGACCCCTCCTAGAGGCGCGCAGAGCCGCCTTCGGGGCCGCTTTGCGCAGCGATATAGGCCAGCGCCTCGGCCTCGGAGATGACCTCGGCATATTTGGCTTGAAGATCGAAGAGATTGGCCTCATGCGGCCCAGGGTGCCGGTCGGCACAGGCCTCGCGCACCACCAGCGGAACGAAGCCGTGCTGCATGGCGTCGAGCGCCGAGGCCCGGACACAGCCCGAGGTCGAATAGCCGCCGATCAGCAGCGTATCGACCCCCTCGACATGGAGCGCCTCGGCCAGACCCGTGGCGAAGAAGGCGCTGGGATATTGCTTGGTGACCACCCGGTCGGCGGGCTGCGGAGAAAGCTCCGGGGGGAAGGCACCGAGCGGGGAACCTTCTGTAAAGGCCTGCAAAACCGGAGCCTTGCGGTAGAACACGCCGCCGTCCGATCCGTCCGGCCTGTAGCTCACATTGGTGAAGATAACCGGCATCCCGGCTCCCCGCGCAGCCTCGGCAAGCCGCGCATTGCTGTCCCTTGCCGCAGCGGCAGTGTCCATGAACAGCGGCGATCCTGCGCCGAGATAGGCAGCCACGACATCGACGATCAGCAGCGCCGGGCGCGAGCCGGGCTGGAGCCGCCCTTCGAACACGCCGGCGTAGGAATCGGCGGGCGTGGCTCCAACCATCAGATGATGCCCGCCTCGGCGAGCCGGGCCAGTTCCGCCTCGTCCAGCCCCAACCGCTCGGCCAGGACCTCGGCATTGTCCTGTCCGGGGGCCGCAGGGGCGGGGCGGCGGATGGTGCTGGGGGTCTTCGAAAGCTTGGGAAAAGCGTTCTGCATCATGATCTTGCCGCGGTTCTGCGTCTCGACCTCGATGATCGCCCGGCGCGCCTGGAAGTGCGGATCGGCGAGCATGTCGGGCGCGCGGTAGACCCGGCCGGCGGGGATCGAATGCGCGATCATCAGCGCATCGACCTCGTCGACCGTGAGCGTCCCGGTCCAGTCGTTGATCAGCGCATCGAGCTCGTCCTGATGGATGCCGCGGGCGATGTGGGTCGCATAACGCTCGTCGGTGGCGAGTTCCGGTCGGCCCATCGCCTTGCAAAGGCGGGCAAAAATAGCGTCGCCATTGGCCCCGATCATGTAGCTGCCGTCCTTGCAGCTATAGACGTTCGAGGGGGCAATCCCCTTCAGGACCGAGCCCGAACGCTCGCGGATCACGCCGTTGCGATCATACTCTGGGACGAGCCCCTCCATCACCTGCAACACCGCCTCGTAAAGCGCGGAATCGACCACCTGACCCTCGCCGGTCCGGGACCGATGGTGAAGCGCGGCGAGCACCCCCATCGCCCCATAGGTCGCGCAAAGAGTGTCGCCGATCGAGATGCCCATGCGGCTCGGCGGACGGTCGGGTTCGCCGACGATATAGCGCCACCCCCCCATCGCCTCGCCGATCCCGCCGAAGCCCGCGCGGTCCGAGTACGGCCCGTCCTGCCCATAGCCCGACATGCGGGCGATGATGAGGCCCGGGTTCTCGGCATGGAGCTCTGCCGGGCTCATGCCCCAGCGTTCCAGCGTCCCCGGCTTGAAGTTCTCGATCAGCACATCGGCCTGCGCAATCAAGCGCTTGGCGAGCGCCTGCCCCTCCGGCACGCGCAGGTTGCAGGTGACCGAGCGCTTGTTGCGGGCGATCACTTCCCACTGCACTTTCTCGTCGCCCTGACCCCAGTTGCGCATCGGATCGCCCGCACCCGGCGGCTCGATCTTGACGACATCGGCGCCCATGTCGCCGAGCAGCTGGCCGCAGAACGGGCCGGCGAGAAGCTGGCCCATTTCGACGACCTTGATCCCATCAAGAGCGCTCATTCCGCCGCCTCCCGCAGGCCGGGATGGGCGTTCCAGACCGGCTGGACAGGAGCGGGGAGGCCGGTTTCGGCCTCGCAATTGGCGCGCAGGGCGTCGATGCCCGGGCCATAGTCGAACAGCGGCAGTTCGCCGCGGGCGGCCTCGATCTCGCCGCGCAGGGCTTCGGTGGCGACATAGTCCACCGCGCCATCGCTCGTCACCACCACGCCATAGGCGCGCGCGCCTTCGGGGGTGACGAGGCCCTGCCGGATTTCGAGGCTTACCAGCTCCGGATCGCGTGCCAGCGGGTCGCCCCAGCCGCCGCCGCCCCAGGTGATGAAGTGCAGGAGGTCGCCTGCTTTCACGGCGACGCTCTCGACCTTGTTGCCGACGATTTCGGAGGTGCCATCGGCGCGCTCCAGCACCTTCCTCGCCCGTGCCCCGGGATGCCCGCCATTGACGCCCCACGGCGGCACGAACCAGCGGTCGTCATGGATGGCGATCTCGCCGTCGGCGAGGAAGCGGTAGGTCATGTGGATGCCGTTGCCGCCGCGATGCAGGCCCGCCCCGCCGCTGTCGGGCGCGGTCGAATAGCGCTCGATCCTGAGCGGGAAGTAGCGCTCAAGGAATTCGTTGGGCACGTTGGTGAAGCCCGGCCAGAGCGAGTGCCCGTCCGGCCCGTCGCCCAAGGGGCGGCCCGGAATGCCGCCGAAGCCGATCTGGAACAGCTGGAACCAGTCGCGCGTCCCGTCCTCGCGCGCGTCCCAGCCGGAATAGAACAGGTGCGGCGAGGAGGAGAAGCCGGCGGCGTTCAAGAACTCCGGCGTCTTCTGACCCAGCAGCCCGCCGAGAATGTCGAAAATCCGGCCCAGCGCATGGGTGCGGCCCGAGAGCGCGGCGGGGAAGTGCGGCTTCAGAAGCGAGCCTTCCGGAATGCGCACTTCGATCAGATCGTAGAACCCGTCATTGAACAGGATCTGCGGATCGAAAACCATGATCATGTAGATGCCGAAGAACATCTTGAACATGTTTTCATTGAGGAAAAAGTTGATCGAGGCAGCGGATTGCGGATCGGTGCCCTCGAAATCGAGCACCACCTTGTCCCCGTCGCGCCACATGGTGCAGCGGATCTTGTAGGGTCCGTAGCCCTTGCCGTCGTCGCAGATGTAATCCTCGAAGCTGACCGGCTCCTCGGCCACCGCCATCGCCAGCAGCGCCTTCATCGCGCGGTGGTTGCGGGCGAGCAGCTCCTGTGTGGCCGAGACGTAGACATCGTCGCCGAAACGGTCGGCCATCTCGACCACGCGGCGCGCGGCGACGCGGCAGCTGGCGATGAGGGCGTTGAGGTCGGCCTGGCACCAATCGGGCTTGCGGGTCTGGTGCATCACCAGCTTCATCAGGTCTTCGTTGTATTCGCCCTTTTTCCAGATCTTCACCGGCGGGATGCGCACGCCTTCCTCGAAGATCGACGAGGCACCGATGGGCATCGAGCCGGGGACCGAGCCGCCGATATCGCTCTGGTGGCCGAACATCGCGGTATAGGCGAGCAGACGCCCGTCCTTGAACACCGGGAGCAGCACCAGCCAGTCGTTGGAGTGGCTGACCGCGCCGCCGCAGGAATAGGGATCGGACAGGAAGATCATGTCCCCGTCCTCGATGGTGCCGTCAAACTGCTTGAGGAAGCCGTCGATGAAGCTGCCGAACTGGCCGACGATCATCTTGCCGGCGGGATCGGAGATCAGCGGGAAGGCGTCGCCCTGCTCGCGGATGCCGGGCGACATGGCGGTGCGCACGAGGGTCGCGTCCATCTCGATGCGCGCGTTGCGGAGCGCGTTCTCGATGATGTCGAGTGTCACCGGGTCGATGGTGACCTTGGCGAACGGGGTGGTGTTGGGTTCGATGATGCGAGCCGGCATGGTCTTAGCCCTTCGCCTTGAGAGTGATGAGGATGTTGCCGACAGCGTCGACGACCGCGCGGCAATCGTGTTCGACCAGCGTGGTCGAATCCATCTCGGTGATGATCGCCGGGCCTTCGATGATGTCGCCCTGCCGTAGCCGCGCGCGGTCGTAGATCACCGCGGGGCGCTCGGCGCCTTCGATCCACACCGTGTGATCGCGGATCTTGGCCGCTTCGGGGTTGCCGTCGCCCTTGGGCAGTTCGGATGCGGGGAGGGCAGGGGCCTGACCCTGAGCGACCGCACGCAGGTTCACGATCTCGTGCGGGGTGTCCATGTTGAAGGTGAAGAGCCTGAGGTGCTCCTCGTCGAAGCGGGCGAGGATGCCTTCGATCCCGTCCGCCTCGAGCACGGCTTGCGTGATGGTCAGCGGCACTTCGAAAGCCTGCCCGGCATAGCGCACGTCGATCTCGAACAGCGAGGTGATCTGCTCTTCCGGTATGCCGTCCGCCACCAGCTCACCGCGGGTCTGTTCGGCCATGTCGTCAAGCACGCTGACGAGGTCGGCGATGCTCGTGTCGCGGGCAAGGCGCGAGAAGCTGCGTGCGGTTTCGGTCCGCATCCGCGTGGTCGCATCGCCGAGCGCACAGAGCACGCCGGGGGAGACGGGCGAGATCGCGGGCCAACTGCCCATCAGGCGGGCGACCGCATTCACATGGAGCGGACCCGCGCCGCCAAAGCCCATCAGCGCGAATTCGCGGGGGTCGTAGCCCTGCTGGACGGAGATCATCCTGAGGGCGCCGAACATGTTCTCGTTGACGATATCGATGATCCCGCGCGCAGCCTCCATCAGGCTCACGCCCAGCGCATCGGCGATGGTCTGCACCGCGGCCTTCGCTCCCTCACGGTCGAGCTTGAAGCTGCCGCCGAGGAGGTCTTCGGGGAGGTATCCGAGCACGACATTGGCGTCGGTCACCGTGGGGAGCGTGCCGCCCTTGTTGTAGGCGACGGGGCCGGGCACGGCGCCTGCGCTTTCCGGGCCGACCCGCAGCGCGCCGGTCAATTGCGGCACGTGGGCGATCGACCCGCCGCCTGCGCCCACGGTCTTCACGTCCAATGCCGAGGCGCGGACCGAGAGGTGGCCCACCTCGGTGGTGCGCTGGCGGCGCGGTTCGAGGCCTTGGATCAGCGCGACGTCGGTCGAGGTGCCGCCGACGTCGAGCGTCAGGATGTTCTCGAAGCCTGCGTTCTTCGCCACCCACAGCGCGCCGGTCACGCCGCCTGCGGGGCCGGACATCAGGATGTTGACCGGGTGCTCCTCGGCCTTCTGGCTGCTCATCAAGCCGCCATCGGACCGCAGCAGCGACAAGCGACCGCCGAAGCCCTCGTCGGCGAGCTTGGTGCGCAGGTTCGAGACATATTTGCTCACCACCGGGCGCACCGCGGCATTGGCGACGGTCGAGAGGGTGCGCTCGTATTCCTGCATCTCGGGCAGGACTTCATGGCTTAGCGAGACCGGGATGCCGGGCAGTTCCTCGGCGGCGATTGCGCCGATGCGGCTCTCGTGCGCGCCGTTGAGGTAGGCGTTCATCAGGCTGACGGTCAGGGCCTCGATCCCGTCCCCCTTCAGCTTGCGCAATGCCGCGCGCACCGCGTCCTCATCGAGCGGGGCGACCTCGCGGCCTTGGGCATCCATGCGGCCCGGCACTTCGACCGTGTGCTCCAATCGCGCGAGCGGCTGGGGCTTGGGCCACACGATCCACGCGGCAAGGCCGCCGGGGACGAAGCTGCGCGCGATCTGCATGATGTCGCGGTAACCCTGCGTGGTGACGAGGCCGACCTTGGCGCCCTTGCCCTCGAGCACGGCATTGGTGGCCACCGTGGTGCCATGGAGGAAATAGGCAATGTCGGCGGCGGTGATCCCTGCCTGTCCGGTGATCGCCGTCACCCCGGTCAGGATGCCCTCGGACGAATCATGCGGGGTCGAAGGCGTCTTGTGCCGCCAGAAGGCGCCGCTTGCCTCGTCGAACAGCAGGAGGTCGGTGAAAGTCCCGCCCACATCGACACCCAACCTGTACGTCATGCCCTGTCCTTCTTATGCCGCGCGGGCAACCGCGGAGGGGAGTTCCCGCCCCAGCAGTTCCGCAAACCACTTGTTCGCCGCAATCGCGGCTTCGAGATCGATGCCCGTGTCCACCCCGGAACGGCCCATCATGTAGACAAGATCCTCGGTGGCGATGTTGCCCGTCGCGCGCGGCGCGAAGGGACAGCCGCCGAGCCCGCCCAGCGACGCGTCGAAGATGCGCACGCCGGCCTTGTAAGCCTCCCAGGCATTGGCGATGCCGGTGCCGCGGGTGTTGTGGAAATGCGCGCGCATCGGGATGTGTGGCCCAAGCACCTCGCCAAGCTTGCCGAAAAGCTCGCCCGCCTCCCAAGGCGTGCCGACGCCGATCGTGTCGGCGAGCGCGATTTCTTCAGGGTTCTCGATGGCGAGTTCCTCCGCGATGGCGAGGACCGTCGCGTGCTTGACCTCACCCTCGAATGGGCAGCCGAAGGCGGCGCTGATCGTGACCTGGGCGCGCATTCCTTCCGCGCGGGCGAAGCGCAGCATGTCGCGCGTCTCCGCGAGGCCCTCGGCAATGGTCTGGCCTTGGTTCTTCTGCCCGAAGGTGTCGCTGGCGACGATGACGCAGCCGACCTGATCGACCCCGCGTCCCCTGCCATCTTTGGCGCCCTTCTCACGCGTGGCGAGCGCGCGCATCACGCCGCGCTTGTTGAGGACGAGGCCCACGTAAGTGCAGTCTGCGCGGTCGGGAAGGGCGGCGATCACCGCCTCGGCATCGGCCATCTGGGGCACGCGCTGCGGGTGGACGAAGCTTGCCACCTCGAGCCGCCGCGCACCGTAACCGATCATGCGGTCGATCAGCGCGAGTTTGACGTCGGTCGCGATGATATCGGGTTCGTTCTGCAAGCCGTCGCGCGGGCCGACCTCGACCAGTTCGATCCTCTCGAAGGACATGGGGCCTGCCATGGTGACTCGCTTGTTGCTGCTGCGGAAGCTTCGCTGCCCAATTACCCGCTTTGTATACAATTGCAATCAGGCATGGCAGCGCGGATCGGCTGGTTCAGGTCTGCGCGGGGCCCTGATCATTGGCTGCCGGGCCGACCGAGCGGACGAAAGTGTGGAAGGCGCGGCGCAGGTGACTGCCCATCACGGCCCGCGCCCATTCGGGATCGCGCGCGGCAAAGGCGGCGACGAGCTCGTCATGGTCGCGCGCCGATTGGCGCAAGTCGCCCTGCGAATAGGTCCGCGCGGTGCGCAGCACGACGGGCGCCTCGATCAGCTTGGCGAGCAATTGGCCGAGCCGGGGGGAATCCGCAGCCTCGATAATCACCTCGTGGAACGCCCTGTTCGCCTCGAGGAAAGACGTCACGTCGGGCGGTGTCATCTCGATCGCCGCCTTGAGGTCACGGTTGAGCGCCTCGAGCTGACCGATCTGGTCACGCGTCAGGCGTTCGGCTGCGCGCTCGGCGGCGTGGCATTCGAGCATCTGCCTGAGAGTGAACATCTCCTCGATGTCGTCGCGGCTCCAATCGGCGACGAACAATCGCTTGGTGTCCGAGCGCACCAGCAGCAGTTCGTCCTCCAACCGCCGCACCGCCTCGCGCACGGGCGTGCGGCTCACCCCGGTAATCTGGGCGAGCTGGTCCTCGGTGAGCTGCTCGTTGGGCCTGACCGCGCCGCTCAAGAGATGTGCGCGGATCTTGGAATAGGCCTGCTCGGATGCGCGGCTCATCGGGTGACCGATTCGGGCCGGGTGAAGAAAGCGTGCGCGTTCATGCTGATCCTATCTGCGCCTCGCCCTTGGTCCCCGCAAGTCTGTGCGGCGGCAAAAACACACTTCCCTCCCCACGTTCATCCGGACCGAGCAAATCGCTTGACGAGAGGGATTTGTATACAATAACGACCGGCCCACAGGCAACAGGGGAGTGCCCGTGAACCGCATTGGGGAACCAGCGCCAATCATTTCAGGCAAGGCCAGCCCGTCCGAGCTGTGCCCGTCGCGCCCCCGCGTCCCCGCCATTTCTGCCGCACGGTCCGTCTTGGCACGGCTCCGGCCGCCCGTTCGTCCCGCACCCGTTTTTCCCAGGAGAGCCGCTTTATGAATGTCCGTCTGCTTCTTGCCTCCGGCGCGGCGCTCGGCGCCATCGCGCTCGCTGCACCCGCTTCTGCGCAGAGCGCTCCCGCCGCTGACGAGGCTGCCCAGACCGAGGGCGAGGGCGGCATCATCGTCACTGCGCGCCGTCAGTCGGAAACGCTTGCGGAAGTTCCCGCCTCGGTCACCGTCTTCACGGCCGAGACCCTCGCCAAGACGGGCGTGCAGCGCGCCGACGAATTCATCCAGCTCACCCCCGGCGTGACGATCGTGACCGGCACCGCGGAAGCCGGCGATACCCAGATCAACATTCGCGGCATCAACGGCGCGCGCGATGCGGAAAGCTCCGTGGCGTTGGTGGTCGACGGGATCCTCAAGACCAACACCGCCCAGCTCAACCAGAACCAGGGCACGCTGCGCCAGGTCGAAATCCTCAAGGGCCCGCAGGGCGCGCTCTACGGCCGCAACGCCGCGGCCGGCGCGATCGTGATGCAGACGCTGAAGCCGGGCGACCGTCTCGAAGGCGGCGTGCTGGTGCGCGCGGCGCAGGACAACACCTATCTTGCCAACGGCTACATCTCCACGCCGGTCGGGGAGAGCGCGGGTCTCGTGCTCTCGGGCAATTACTCGACCACCGACGGCTTCTTCCGCAACCGCTTCCTCGGCAATTCCAAGACGGTCGACGATCAGGAAGTATGGGGCGTCGACGGGCGCTTCGTGGCCGAGATCGGCCCCGATACCGAAGTCGACGTCAAGGCGCGCTACGCCAAGTTGAGCGGCGCCTCGATCAACTTCAACGCCAGTTTCCACCTGGTGAACTTCGCCGCCTTCAACCCGGCCTTCTTCGAGGACGTCAACAAGCATCCCTTCGCCTATTACTCGAACATCCGTCCGACCAACGATCAGACGACCTTCGAGACCTCGGCCAAGATCGAGCACAAGTTCGAGGGCGCAACGCTCACCGCGTGGGTGCTCTACAGCGACGTCGACCAGTCGCTGACCGCCGACGGCACGTCGGCCGACTTCGCGCGCTTCACCTTCCCGGGCGCGACCCCGGCTTCGGTCGCCGCGGCCAATGCCTGCGCGGCGTCGACCTTGCAGCTGGCCGGCTTTCCGCTCAACCAGCCGACCTTCATCGGCACGAGCCCGGTTCCTTTCATCTTCAACCCGGCCACCGGATCGACCTTCGGCGCCTACAGCCCGACCACCTGCGACGGGACCCAGTTTCAGTCGCGCCAGCAGAAGGACATCAGCGGCGAGATCCGGCTGTCCTCGAACGGTGACGGGCCGATCAACTGGCAGGTCGGCACCTATTACCTGCACATCGACCGCGAGGTCGGGGTAAGCATCGGCGCGGACCTCGGTCGCGGGATCATTCCGCGGCTGTACAATGCGCCGGGAACCGACAACCCGACGACCCAGCTCTACAACGACGGCTTCAAGACCGATGTCTACGCGGTCTTCGCGGCCGCCGACGGCGATCTCACCGATCGCCTCAACCTCTCGGTTGCGGGCCGTTACGACATCGAAGACCGCCAGGTGCGCAGCCTCGTTCCGGCGGTGCGCGATCCGATCACCGGCGGCCCGATCAACCCCGGCCAGGCGGTGGTGGGCGGCGTCGTCCAGCCGATCGGACCGCAGTCGGAGACCTTCAAGCAGTTCCAGCCCAAGATCTCGCTGCGCTACGAGCTGACCGACGACATCAACTTCTACGGCAACTGGGGCGTCGGCTTCAAATCGGGCGGGTTCAACAACCAGGGCTCGGCGGCGATCGTCAATTCGGCGTTCAACCAGTTCATCGGCACCAACGTGCTGATCAACGACAAGTACCGCAAGGAAGTCTCGAGCGCCTTCGAGGCGGGGGTCAAGGGCTCGTTCCTGGACGGCAAGGTCAATTTCGACCTCGCGGGATACTACACCAGCGTCGAGGACATGCAGTTCTTCGAGTTCTTCGTCGGCGGCTTCGGCCTGCTGCGCGTGGTTTCGAACATCGACAAGGTCGAGGTCTACGGGGGCGAGCTCAACCTCAATGCCGAGATCGTCAAGGGCTGGTCGGTGTTCGCTTCGGGCAATGTCACCGGCAGCGAGATCAAGCAGAACGCCTCGCGCCCCGGCACGGTCGGCAACAAGTCGCCTTATACCTCCGATTACACGATCAACCTCGGCACCCAGCTCGATCTGCCGGTGACCGACAGCGTCGACTTCGTCACCCGCGCGGATTACCGCATCACCGGGCCGACATGGTTCCACACGCTCCAGAACGACACCAACCCCACGCTGTTCACCGGCTTGCTACCCACCTCGACCGTGGCGCTCCCGGCCTCCTTTGGCCTGGCCGACTACTCGGTGGCACAGCGCGATACCTTTGCGGTCATGGACCTGCGGGTCGGGTTCGAGGGCGAGACATGGTCGGTGATCGCCTATGCCGACAACCTCTTCAACGAGAAGTACCTCAACGAGGTGATCACCGCGGTCGAGTTCGGCGGTTCGTTCATCTCGCCCGGCGGGCGTCAGCGGTTCGGAGTGGAGCTCGGTTACAAGTTCTGATCCCGTCCGGGATCATGAAGGAGCGCGCGGGGTTTGCGACCCTCCCCGCGCGCTTTCCTTTTTCTGCGCTTCAGGGCGCCGGCGTCGCGGGTGGCGCAGCCTTCGCAGGCGGGCTCCACCACGACAGCGTCTGGTTGTCGTGAGCCGAGGTCCACACGCCCTTGGGCGTCCAGCGCAGCGCGCCGCTGCCCACGGCCGGCCCCATGCGGGCGCGGATCTTGAGCGTCGCGGGGTCGATCACCACCATGGTCTGAACGTCGGTGGTGCGCAGCCACACCGCGCCGTCGCCGGTGTCGATGTCGCCCCATTTGAGGTTGTCGCCGACCTTGGTGCGGCCCGAGATGGCAAGGCTCGCCGGATCGACCTTGGCGACCGTGCCGTCGCCCTGTTCCTGCACCCACACCGCGCCTTCGCCAGCCGCGAGGAAGCCCGGGGTGTCGCCCAGTTGCGTCGTGCCGGTCACCGCGTTGGTGGCGGGGTCGATCTTCTGAAGCAGCTTGCCCTCGCTCGACACCGCCCACACGGCATCGAAGCCCCAGGCGAGGTACCAGGTCTCGGGCACGACGCTGACGGTCGCGACGATGCTGTTCGTGGCCGGGTCGATCCGTGCGACCTTGCCTTCGGGGTCGCTGGGCACCCACACCGACCCCGCGCCGGCGATCACGTTGGTTTCTCCCTTGGGATTGGCGAGGCCGGTCGCGATCTTCGCCTCGACCGCGGCGGTCTTGAGGTTGATGCGCCACACCTCGCCGCCCTTGCAATTGGCGACCCACAGCGATCCCGCGGCAATCGCCATCGTGCCGCAGGGGCGCGGGACTTCGGCCGAGGCGCGCTTGCCGGTCGTCGACCACTGCTCGACCCGCCCGTCGTTCGTGACCCAGGCCGTGTCGCCGTCGATGGCGATGAAGTCGGCAAAGCCGGGCACTTTCATCGCGTTTTCGGAAAGGTCGGGCACAGGCCCCACGGCATCGTCGGGCGGCGGACCCTGCTCGGCAGAGCAGGACGCGGCGCCGAGCGTGGCGGCGAGGGCAAGGGCCAGCGGACGGGCAGCTGCAGGCTTCATGTGAGGCGGCCTTTCATGCGGGCGCAGGGGCCGACCCCGCACCCCCATGCACGGGCGCCGCATCCGCTGCTGACAGGAACAATCTCTCTTATATTACGTTTGCAATCAATCGTAATATTCGGGTGGACAAATGCCCCGCACGGGCAGATGTTCGCAGCCGCAACATCGGGGACGAATCATGCTCCATCTGGCCAAACGCGCAAGCCTGTTCCTCCTCCTCGCCTGCGCGCTGCTGGTAAGCGCCTGTTCGGGCGGCGAGGACGAGGCCGCCGCACCCCGCACCGAGTTCGACATCGGCTGGTCGATCTATGCCGGGTGGATGCCCTGGCCCTATGCCGAGCAGGCCGGCATCGTGAAGAAGTGGGGCGACAAGTACGGCATCACGATGCGCTTCGTGCAGGTCAACGACTACATCGAGAGCGTCAACCAGTACACGGCGGGCAAGCTCGACGGGGTGACGGTCGCCAACATGGACGCGCTGACCATCCCGGCGGCGGGCGGCAAAGACACCTCCGCGATCATCCTCGGCGACTATTCGAACGGTAATGACGCGGTGCTGCTGAAGGGGTCGGACAGTGTCGCGGGGATCAAGGGCCGGCAGGTCTACCTCGCCGAGCTGTCGGTCTCGCATTACCTGCTGGCGCGCGCGCTCGAAAAGAATGCGCTGAAGCTCACCGACGTGAAGACGGTGAACACCTCCGACGCCGATATTGCCGCCGCCTTCGGCGCGCCCGATGTCACCGCGGCGGTGGCGTGGAACCCGCAGGTCACGACCATGAAGGGCGTCCCCGGCGCGAAGGCCGTGTTCACCTCGGCCGATATCCCGGGCGAGATCCTCGATCTGATGGTGGTCGACACCAAGGTGCTCGCCGCCAATCCCAATCTCGGCAAGGCGCTCGCCGGGATCTGGTTCGAGACGATGACGCTGATGGCGAAGCAGGACGCGGAAGGGGCTGCGGCGCGGGCGGCGATGGCGAAGCTCGCGGGAACCGATGCACAGGCCTTCGAGGGTCAGCTTGCGACCACTTTCCTCTACACCGATCCCAAGGCAGCGGTCGCGGCGATGGCCTCGCCCGATCTCGTCACCACCATGACCCGCGTGCGCGATTTCAGCTTTGCCCAAGGCCTGTTCGGCCAGGGCGCGCGATCGGCCGATGCGGTGGGGATGAGTTTCCCGGGCGGCAAGACGCTCGGCGACAAGGCGGCGATCACGCTGCGCTTCGATCCGACTTACATGCAGCTCGCCGCCGACGGGAAATTGTAATCCGATGCGCTGGGTGACGGCGGTTCCCGGGCGGCGCGGTGCCTTCCTGCTCGGGGCCGCGCCGCTGCTGGTGCTGGCACTCGGCTATGTCATCGCGTCGGCCGCCCGCCATTCCGGCAACGCCGCCGACAAGATCCTGCCGCTACCCAGCGCGATGGTCTCGGCGATGGCCGGGCTGGTGTTCGAGCAGGACCGGCTTTCGGGCCAATACCTGTTCTGGGCCGATACGCTGGCGAGCCTCGGGCGGCTGGCTGCGGGGCTCGGGATCGCGACGCTGTCGGCTCTTCTGGTCGGCCTCGTCCTCGGCGCGCTGCCGCGAGTGCGCGCCACGCTCGGGCCTCTGGTGACCGCCATTGCGGTGATCCCGCCGATCGCACTCCTGCCGATCCTGTTCATCACTTTCGGCCTCGGGGAGACGGCGAAGGTGGCGCTCATCGTAATCGGCATCGCGCCTTTCATGATCCGTGACCTTGCCGGGCACATAGCGGCCCTCCCGCGCGAGCAGGTCATCAAGGCCCTGACGCTGGGCGCGAATTCCTGGGGCGTGGTGCTGCGCGTCGCGCTTCCGCAGGCGCTGCCCCGGCTGTTCGAGGGCTTGCGCCTCTCGCTCGGGCCGGCGTGGGTGTTCCTGATCTCGGCCGAGGCGATCGCGGCCGACGTCGGCCTTGGCTACCGCATCTTCCTCGTGCGCCGATACCTCGCGATGGACGTGATCATTCCTTACGTGGCGTGGATCGCGCTGCTCGCGGTGGCAATGGACCTTGCCCTGTCGCGCTCGAGCCGCCGCTTGTTCGGCTGGGCCCACGGGGCGGCGCGCTGATGGCGTTTCTCGCGCTCAAGAACATCTGGGTCGAATATGGCGAGAAGGTCGTGCTCGAGCGCATCTCGCTCGACATCGACGAGGGCGCCTTCGTCTCGATCATCGGGCCTTCGGGGGCGGGCAAGAGCAGCCTGCTGCGGGTGATCCTCGGGCAGGAAGTGCCGACACGCGGAACGATCAGCCTGGAGGGCGCAGCCTTGCCGGCAGAGTGCGGGCCGGACCGCGGGGTGGTGTTCCAGCGCTATTCGGTCTTCCCCCACCTGACGGTGCTCGGCAACGTGCTGCTTGGCCTGGAATTCGCCGCCGCGCCCTTTGCCGCGCGCCTGTTCGGGAGCGCGCGGCGCGCCGCCATTGCCGAAGCCGAGGCGATGCTCGAATCCGTCGGGTTGGCGGATGCGAAGGACCTCTACCCTGCGCAGATGTCGGGCGGGATGCAGCAGCGCCTCGCCATCGCGCAGGCGCTCATCAAGCGGCCGCGCATCCTGCTCCTCGACGAACCCTTCGGCGCGCTCGATCCCGGCATTCGCGCCGACATGCACGGCCTCATCACCCGGCTGTGGCGCGAGCACGGGCTGACCATCATCATGGTCACCCACGATATCAAGGAGGCCTTCGGCCTCGGCACCCGCGTGCTCACGCTCGACAAGCGCCGCCACGATCCGCACGCCCCGCACCGCTACGGCGCAGGCGTGGTCTACGACCTCGCGCTGACCCGCAAGGAAAGCGCTCACGCGCTGCCCCCGATCCCGGCGGAGGCTGCGGGTATTACGATTGACACGATAGGTAATAACTGAAATGCCCAGCTCATGACCTCCCCCGAACCCTCCCGGCCCGAACCAGCAAGATTGGCTCGACTCTCCATGAGTCTCCCGGCCGAGCTGTTCCGCCAGCTCGACATGATGGTGGAAGAGCGCGGTCTGCCGTCGCGTTCGCAGCTGATCGCCGAGCTGATCCGCCATGCGCTCGCCGAGCACGAGGCGCTGACCCGCCCGGACGAGACGCTCGCGGGCACCGTCACGATCGTCTACACGGGCGGCGGCGGGAGGGTGCGCCAGCAGCTCGCCGAAACGCAGACCGCCTACCTCAAGGAAGTGATCTCCTCGCAGCACGTCTTCCTCGAGGAGGACCAGTCGCTCGAAGTGCTGCTGGTGCAGGGTCCGGCAGTGCGGCTCAAGCAGCTGTGCGACGCACTTCGGGCGATCCGCGGCGTGCAGCAATTGCAGCTCGTCACCACCACAGCGCTGCTCCCGCCGCTGCACGAACAGGACGTGCTCCCGGCGCAGGAGGCCGCCGAATGAGCGGAACCCCCGATCTCACGCTTGGCGATCCCAAAGCCGCCCGCGATCACGCCCGCGCGCAAGGCGGGACGCGGGTCGAGACCATGCCGGTGCTCCCCCCGGTGGCCGATGACCTGCCCGAGGGCGTGGCGGGGCAGGACCTCGTCTGGGAAGAAACCCTGGCGCCCGGCGGCTACGCCTCGCGGCGGCTGGCGCGGGGCACGCGGCTCAGGCTGATCGACAAGGCGGGCGATGCCTGCGCCAGCCTCAACATCTTCAACGCCGAGATGCCGACCGAGCGGCTGAACGTCGCCGACACGGTCAAGGTCCAGTGGAACGCCTATCTGGGCGCGGGCAAGTTGCTGCTCTCCGACATGGGCCGGGTGATGGCGAGCATCCTCGCAGACAGCGCGGGGACGCACGACACCTTCTGCGGCGTCTCCAATGCGGCGAGCAACGCACGGAAATATGGCGAGGGCCGCAACTCCGGCGCCTTCCCCAGCGGTCGCGACCGGCTGATCCTCGGCGCGGCCAAGCACGGGCTGACGCGGCGCGATGTCCACCCTTGCGTGAACCTCTTCAAGGGCACGAAAATCGAGGAGGGCGGGGCGATCACGCCGATCATCGGGCCCTTCGCGCCGGGCCGCGAGGTGCTGCTGCGGTTCGAGATGGACGTGATCCTCGTGATCGCCAACTGCCCCCACGTGCTCGACCCGCGCGCCGAGTGGAACTCCACCCCGCTGCGCGCGACCGCATGGCGCGGCGCCATCACGCCCGAGGCCGACCCGGTGCGCAATGCCTCGCCCGAGGGACTGCGCGCCTTCCTCAATACCGAGGACCACTACCGCCGTTGACCTCTCTCCCGGAAGCAAGACCATGACCAGCGACACGGCCCTCTCCGGCCTCACCGGCTCCATCCTCCACGACGAGATCGTGCCCGCCCGCGCGCCGTGGCTGCACCATGTGGCGAAGGGCGAGGTGCTGCGCATCGTCGATCTCGAAGGCAATCAGGCGGTCGACTTCCTGATCTATGCCGCCGCCGACGATGCCGAGCGTTACAGCGCGCAGGACACCGTCGCCGCGCAGGGCAACCTGTTCCTGCGCACCGGCACCGTGCTGCTTTCCAACGAGGGCCGCGCGATGATGACCATCGTCGATTCCGCCGTCGAATATCACGACACCATCGGCGGCGCGTGTTCCTGCGAGAGCAACACCTTGCGCTACGGCCATCACACCAAGCATCAGCATGCCTGCGTCGACAACTTCCTCGAAGCGAACCTTCGCGAGGGGCGCGGCAAGCGCGACATGGTCTCCAACATCAACTTCTTCATGAACGTGCCGGTCGAGGATGACGGGACGCTCGGGATCGTGGACGGCATTTCCGCGCCCGGCCTGACCGTTGACCTGCGCGCCGAGATGGACGTGATCGTGGTCGTCTCCAACTGCCCGCAGATCAACAACCCCTGCAACGGCTTCAACCCGACGCCGGTGCGGATGATCGTCACAGCCCCCGCGTGAGTTTCGACACCGTCCTCATCGCCAACCGGGGCGCGATCGCGACGCGGATCTTCCGCACGGCGAAGCGCATGGGACTGCGGACGGTGGCGGTCTATTCGGACGCCGACGCGGGCTCGCTTCACGTCAGCGCGGCGGACGCAGCGGTGTGCATCGGGCCGGGGCCGGCGGCGCAGTCCTATCTCGATGTCGAGGCAATCCTTGCCGCCGCCAAGGCGACCGGCGCAGGCGCGATCCATCCCGGCTACGGCTTCCTCGCCGAGAACGCCGACTTTGCCGAACGCTGTGCGGCCGCCGGCATCGCCTTCATCGGGCCGACGCCGGAGAATATCCGCACCTTCGGATTGAAGCACTCGGCCCGCGCGCTCGCCGAGGCGCACGGGCTCCCGCTCGCGCCCGGCACCGGGCTGCTGACCGGTGAGGACGAGGCGGCCGAGGCGGCAGCGCGGATCGGCTATCCGGTGATCCTCAAGGCGACCGCCGGGGGCGGCGGCATCGGGATGCGCATCTGCGAAAACGAAGCCGCCGTGCGCGAGGGGCTGGCCGCCGTGGTCCGCCAGGGCGAGGCGAGCTTCGGTGACGCGGGCGTCTTCCTCGAACGCTATGTGCCGCGCGCGCGGCATCTCGAGGTGCAGATCTTCGGTGACGGGCAGGGCCGGGTGATGGCCCTGGGCGAGCGCGATTGCTCGCTCCAGCGGCGCAACCAGAAAGTGGTCGAAGAGGCGCCTGCGCCGTGCCTTTCCGACGCCAAGCGCGCCGAGCTGATCGCGGCCGCCGTGCGGCTGGGCGAGGCGGCCGGGTATCTTTCGGCAGGCACGGTCGAGTTCCTCTACGACGCGGCGCGCGAGGATTTCTTCTTCCTCGAAATGAACACCCGCCTTCAGGTCGAGCACGGCGTCACCGAGGAGGTGACGGGCATCGACCTGGTCGAATGGATGATCCGCGGGGCGGCGGGCGATTTCGCGATGCTGGACGCGCCCGCACCGACCCCGCAGGGCCATTCGGTGCAGGTCCGCCTCTATGCCGAGGATCCGGCGCTCGATTATCGCCCGACGACCGGCACGCTCGTCAACGTCGCCTTCCCGGACGATATCCGCGCCGAGACATGGGTCATGGCGGGCAGCGAGGTCAGCGCCTTCTACGATCCGATGCTGGCGAAGCTCATCACAAAGGGCGACACGCGCGAAGGGGCCATCGCCGCGATGCAGCGCGCCCTCGACGCCTCGCGGGTGGACGGGATCGAGACCAACCTCAGGTGGCTGCGCGAAGTGGTGCGCCACGAGGGCTTCACCAGCGGCGCGGTCTCCACCAAGCTGCTCGAGGGTGTCCGCTACCAGCGCCGTGCGGTGCGGGTGAATGCCGGAGGCGCTGCGACCTCGGTGCAGGACTGGCCGGGGCGCCTCGGTCTGTGGGACGTGGGCGTGCCCCCCTCCGGCCCGATGGATGACCTCAGTTTCCGGCTCGGCAACCGCATCCTCGGCAATCCCGAAGGCACGGCAGGCCTCGAAGTCACCGCCAGCGGGCCGACCCTGCTGTTCGAGGCGCCTGCGACCATCTGCCTCACCGGCGTGGATTTCGGCGCGACGCTGGACGGCGAGCCGGTGGAGCGCGGGCAGGCCATCGCCGTCGCTGCCGGACAGACCCTCGCCATGGGGCGGGCGAGCGGCGGGGGGATGCGCGGCTACATCCTCGTCGCGGGCGGGTTCGATGTCGTGCCTTATCTCGGCTCTGCGGCGACCTTCACGCTCGGCCAATTCGGCGGCCATGCCGCGCGCGGATTGGTGGCGGGGGACGTGCTGCACCTCGGCGACGCGCCGACTGGCGAGGCCACCACCGCGCCCCTGCCGAAGCTCACCCGCGAGTGGCACTTGCGCGTCCTCTACGGCCCCCACGGCGCTCCCGATTTCTTCACGCCTGCCGACATCGACACTTTCCTCGAGGCCGAGTGGCAGGTGCACTACAACTCCAACCGCACAGGCGTGCGCCTCGTCGGCCCCAAGCCCGAATGGGCGCGGCGCGACGGCGGGGAGGCGGGGCTGCACCCTTCCAACATCCACGACAACGCCTACGCGATCGGCGCGGTCGACTTCACCGGGGACATGCCGATCATCCTCGGGCCTGACGGGCCTTCGCTGGGCGGCTTCGTGTGCCCCTTCACCGTGATCGCCGCCGACCGCTGGAAGATCGGGCAACTGAGCCCCGATGACCGAGTGCGCTTCGTCCCTGTCAGCATCGACAACCCTGCGACGCCCCGCTCCATCGCGGACCTAACCCCGATCCTCGCCGAGCTGCCTGCGAGCGCCGCGCGTCCCCGCACCACCTACCGCCAGCAGGGCGACCGCAACATCCTCGTCGAATATGGCGACATCGTCCTCGACATCGAGCTGCGCATCCGCATCCACGCGCTGATGCAGGCGCTCGAGGCCATGGCGCTGCCGGGCGTGATCGACATCACCCCGGGCATCCGCTCGCTGCAATTGCATTTCGACGGCGCCACGCTCGACCAGCCGCGCGCTTTGCAGGCGCTGATGGCCGCCGAGGAGGCGATGGGCGATCTGGAGGATTTCGAGGCGCCCTCGCGCATTGTCCACCTGCCCTTGAGCTGGCGCGATCCCGCCACCGAGGAGACGATCCAGAAATATATCGGGGCTGTTCGCGACGACGCACCGTGGTGCCCCGACAACATCGAGTTCATCCGCCGCATCAACGGCCTGCCCGATGCGAAAGCGGTCGAGGACCTGATCTTCGATGCGAGCTACCTCGTGCTCGGCCTCGGCGACGTCTATCTCGGCGCGCCGGTTGCCACCCCGGTCGATCCGCGCCACCGCCTCGTCACCACCAAGTACAACCCGGCGCGCACCTGGACCCCGCCCAATGTGGTGGGCATCGGCGGGGCCTATATGTGCATCTACGGGATGGAAGGGCCGGGCGGCTACCAGCTGTTCGGGCGCACCATCCAGGTGTGGAACACGCATCGCCAGACCGGCGCCTTCACGGGCGGCAAGCCGTGGCTGCTGCGCTTCTTCGACCAGATCCGCTTCTTCCCCGTCTCGGCCGACGAACTCACCGAATGGCGGCGCGATTTTCCTCACGGGCGGCGCTCGATCACCATCGAGGAGACCACCTTCCGCCTCGCGGATTATCGTGCCTTCCTTGCCGACAACGCCGCCAGCATCGCCGCCTTCGAGGCGCGGCGCGGGGCGGCGTTCGACGCCGAGCGCGCCGCGTGGGAAGCCAGCGGCGAATTCGACCGGGTGAGCGATCTTCTCGCCGCCGAAACCGGGGCGGGCGAGGGGGCGGCCATCGAGGTGCCCGAGGGTGCCGAGGTGGTCGAGGCGCCCTTCGGAGGCTCGGTGTGGAAGCTGCTCGTCGCGCCCGGTGACACGGTGAAGGAAGGCGAGGTGATCGCGGTGATCGAGGCGATGAAAATGGAATGCCCCTTCGAAAGCCCCGCCAGCGGCTCGGTTGCGGCAGTGTACATCGCCGAGGGCCAGCCGCTCGCACCGGGCGCGCCGATGCTCGCCTTGCGGAGGAGCGCGTGACCGACCTCAGCCGCCTCAGCGCCTCGGCCATTGCTGCAAGCGTGAACTCCGGCGAGACCACCGCGCTGGCGGTCATCGAAGGCACTCTCGCGCGCCTCGCCGCCTATGATGCTCACCAGCCGCAGGTGTGGATCAGCCGTTTCGAGGCGGACGCCCTGCGCGCCGCCGCCCGCGCTGTCGACGCGCGCGTGGCCGCCGGCGAACACCTGCCGCTCGCGGGCGTGCCCTACGCGGCCAAGGACAATATCGACGTTGCCGGGCTGGAGACGACCGCCGCCTGTCCCGCCTTTGCCTATCGCCCCGAACGTTCGGCGACGGTGATCGAACAGCTTGAGGCCGCAGGCGCGATTTGCGTCGGCAAAACCAATCTCGACCAGTTCGCCACCGGCCTCGTCGGCACGCGCAGCCCTTACGGCATCCTGCGCAATGCCTGTAACCGCGCCTATGTGAGCGGCGGGTCATCCTCGGGTTCGGCAGTGGCGGTGGCGGCGGGGCTGGTCGCCTTTGCGCTCGGGACCGACACCGCGGGATCGGGGCGGGTGCCGGCGGCATTCAACCACCTCGTCGGCTTCAAGCCCAGCAAGGGCCGCTGGAGCAACCGGGGGCTGGTGCCGGCGTGCCGGACGATCGATTGCATCACCGTCTTCACCGATGCGCTCCATGACGCTGCTGCGGTCGATGCGGTGCTGGCGGGCTTGGATCCCGAGGACGCCTTCTCGCGCCCGCCGGCCGATGTCGTGCTCAAGGGCAAGCGCATCGGCGTGCCGCGCCGCGACCAGCGCCAGTTCTTCGGCGACCTGCAATCCGAGCACCTCTACGCGCGCGCCTTGGCGGTGTTGGCGCAGGACGCCGAGCTGGTCGAGATCGACATAACCCCGCTGCTCGAAGCGGCGCAGCTGCTCTATGGCGGGCCTTGGGTGGCCGAGCGCACCGCCGCCATCGCGCCTTTGCTGGCGAGCAACCCTGACGCCATCCACCCCGTGGTGCGCGAGATCGTCAGCGCCGGCCTCGCCATGAGCGCGGTCGAGGTGTGGGAGGGGCATTACCGCCTCGCGCAGCTCGCCCGCGCCGCCGAGGCGATGTGGGCGGAGGTCGACGCGCTGGCCTTCCCGACCACCGGCACGACCTACCGCGTCGCCGAGCTCGAGGCCGCGCCCATCGCGCTCAACAGCAATCTCGGGCGCTACACCAATTTCGTGAACCTGCTGGATATGGCCGCGGTCGCCGTCCCGGCCGGAGCGCGGGACAATGCCACTGGCTTCGGGATCACCCTCATCGGCCCGGCGCATTCTGACCGGGCGTTGGTCGCGCTCGCGCAGGAATACCTCGCCGCCGCCGACCTTCCGCCACCACCCCCTCTCGACCTTGGAGACCGCATGGACAGGATCAAACTCGCCGTCGTCGGCGCGCATCTCGAAGGGATGCCGCTGCACTGGCAGCTCACCAGCCGCGAGGCGACCTTCGTCGGCGCCTTCACAACCGCGCCCAACTACCGCCTCTACGCCATGGCCGAGAGCGTGCCGCCCAAGCCCGCGCTGGTGCATTCGGAGGACGGCGCGGCAATCCAGCTCGAGGTCTACGAGCTGGGCCTCGCCGAGTTCGGCAGCTTCGTCGCCGAGGTGCCACCGCCGCTCGCGATCGGGACGGTCCAGCTGGCCGATGGCACATCGGTCAAGGGCTTCGTCGCCGAGCCGCGCGCGCTTACAGGGGCGGAGGATATCACCCACCTCGGCGGCTGGCGCGCCTACATCGCCTCCCGGTAAGCGATGGCGGGGCGGCTCAGGACTTGGCTGACGGGGGAGGGCGGCGAGACGCCCGACCTCGCCGCGCGCCTGCGCGCCGCCGAGGCTGCCAACGAGGCCAAGACCCGCTTCCTCGCCAGCGTCGCCCACGAGATCCGCTCGCCGCTCAACGCGATCTACGGCTATGCCCAGCTGATCGAGCGGGGCGAAGGCCAGGACCCGATCGCCGCCGCGCGCACGATCCGCCGCAGCGCCGAGCACCTCGCGCATCTCGTCGAAGGCCTGCTCGACATGGCGCAGGTCGAGGGCGGGGCGCTGAAGCTCGAACGCGAGGCGATCCGCTTCCCCGAGTTCCTCGCGCAGGTCATCGCCATGCTCGAATTGCAGGCCGAGGCGAAGGGCCTCGCGCTGGTGCTGGAGACGCCGCCGAGCCTCCCCGAATTCGTCCACGCCGATCCCAAGCGGCTGCGGCAGGTGCTGATCAACCTCATCGCCAACGCGATCAAGTTCACCGACGCCGGCGCCGTCACGCTCAGGATCGAATACCGTAACCAGCTTGCCACCTTCAGTGTCATCGACACCGGGATCGGCATCGCGCCGGAAGATGCAGAGCGCATCTTCGCACCCTTCGAGCGGGTCGCAGGGCCGGCCGCCGGGCGCCCCGGTGTGGGGCTCGGCCTCGCGATCACACAGGCGCTGGTGCACATGATGGGCGGCGACATCCGCCTCGAAAGCGCGCCCGGCGCAGGTTCGACCTTCACCGTGAAGCTGATGCTCTCGCAGCCCTTGAGCCCGCCGGCCGACCCCGCGCCCGAACCGGGCGCGATCACCGGCTACCTGGGCCGCGAGCGCTGGGTGGTGGTGATCGACGACGATCCGGCGCACCTCGCGATGGTGCGCGCGCTGCTCGAGCCGCTCGGCTTTCAGGTGCGCACCGCCAGCGACGGCGAAAGCGCGCTCGCGATCACCGCGCAGGTCCAGCCCGATCTGGTGCTGTGCGACGTGGCGCTGGAGGCCGAGAACGGCTGGGACATCGCGGAGCGCCTGCGCCGCCGCCACGGAGCCGCCATGCGTATCGTGATGCTCTCGGGCGAGGCACCGCGTGCCGACGCTCCGCAGGCGACCTTCATCGCCAAGCCTTTCGACTTCACCGCGCTGCTCGCCGTGATCGGCGAGGAGCTCGGCCTCGAATGGATGCGCGCCCCCGGCGAAGCTCCGGCTGCGCGCGGCCCCAGAGGCCCCCGCGCCGATGCGCCGCTGCCTCTGCCGCCCGCGCTCGCCGCGCAGGCTGCGCAGCAGGGGGCCGAGATCGAGCGGCTGGTGCGGATCGGCCATGTCCGGGGGCTCGAGGCCGCGATCGACGCGCTCGCGGCGCTCGGTGCGGAGGCCACCCCGCTCGCCGATGCGATGCGCGAGAGCCTCGACCGCTTCGATCTGCCAGCGCTCGCCGCGCTCGCCCGAAGGGTGCAGTCCGATGCCGCATAGGGACACGATCCTCGTCGTCGACGACAATCCCGACGAGCTGCGCTTCCTCGTCGACACGCTCGATGCGGCGCGCATGACCGTGCTGATCGCGCGCAGCGGCGAGGCGACGCTGGCGCTGCTCAAGGAGGCGCAGCCCGACCTCATCCTGATGGACGGGGTGATGCCCGGCATGAGCGGGATCGAGACCACCCGCGCCATCAAGCGCAACCCGAAGACCGCGCACATCCCGGTGATCTTCATGACCGGGCTGACCGATCCCGACCACGTCGTCGCCGCGCTCGGCACCGGGGGTGTCGATTACGTGCGCAAGCCGGTGGTGATCGAGGAACTGCTGGCGCGCATCCGGGTCCACCTCGGCAATGCCCGCGCTGCCGCCCGTGCGGCGCTGGCGCTGGGGCTGGCCGGCAAGAGCCTCGCCGCGATCGATCGGGACGGCGCGCTGGTCTGGGCGACCCCGCAGGCCGAGGCGCTGTTCGCGCGCCTCAGTCCGGCCTGGAGCGCGGAGAGCCGTGCGCTGCCAGACGGGCTCGCAGACGCCGCGCGCAGCCTTGCCGCGATTGCCCCGGACCAGCCCGCCCAGCCGCTGCGCGCCATGGTGCGCGGCATGGAGATCGAACTCACCCGCCTCGACAGCGACCGTCCGGACGAGATGCTGCTGCGGCTGATCGAGGTGCGCGAGGACGACAAGGTCGCGGCCTTGCGCGGGCAGGGCGGCCTGACCCGGCGCGAGGCCGAGGTGCTGCTCTGGGTATCATATGGCAAAACCAACAAGACGGTCAGCGAAATCCTTGGTATAAGCCCGCGGACAGTCAACAAGCACCTCGAACAGGTGTTTCGCAAACTGGGGGTAGAAACGCGCGCGGCGGCCACCGCGATAGCGGTGCGATTGATGGCCGACTGACAACTGCTTCGAGATGACCAAGAGCTAAAAGCCGGGTTCGCACGAGATTACGTCATTTGCCCACTTCCTCGCCCGTGCGAGGTCGTCATGGCTGTGTGACGGAGCGGACGGGGACTTCTCTCTATCGGAGTGCACGAATGGCTGGAGTTCAGGTGGGCAAGCGGATCATCGGGGCGGATGCGCCGGTGATCGTCGGCTGGGAGAACATTCCCAAGGTCGAGGGCGGGCCGATCAAGCAGTTCGTCTTCACCTGGTTCCAGCCTGTCATGCTCTTCGCGGCGATCGCCTTCTGGTATTACGCGCCCAACTGGCTTGCCGTCGCCTCCACCGCCATCGCGATCCGATTGGGCTGGACGGTGCTGCTGCTTGCCTTGGAATGGGTCAATCCGCGCCACAAGAGCTGGCAGCTGACCTGGAAGGAGGGCGTGACGGACGCCTTCTACGTCGGGCTCGGCATGACCTTCATCGGCATGGTCGATGCCTATATCGGCGACGGGGTGATCCTGGGCGCGGTACGCGACGCCTTCGACTGGGAGAAGTTCGACTGGTTCACCGGGCTCCCGCTGCTGGTGCAGGCGGTGCTGATCTCGATGATCTTCGACTTCGGCCAGTACTGGATGCACCGCGCGATGCACAACTGGCACCCGCTGTGGCTGACCCACGCGCCGCACCACTACATCACCCAGCTGAACGTCCAGAAGGGCGCGGTCGGCAATCCGGTCGAGCTGTTCCTGATCGGTCTGGGGATCGGCGGACTGTTCGACTTCCTGCCGCGCGCCTTCCTGCTGGCGGGCGCGATCGGCATGACCGTCGGCGCCTATCAGCACATCAACGTGCGCTTCAACGTGCCGCGCTGGTGGCGTTTCATCTTCAACACCACCGAACATCACTCGGTCCACCATTCGCAGGATTACGAGGCGACCCGCAGCAACTATTCGGGGACGTGGATCATCTGGGACCGGATCTTTGGCACCTGCGTCGATGGCGAGGCTGAGGTGCTGGGCATGGAGGGCGGCCGGCGGATGCATATCGGCGAGACGATGGTCTTCCCCTTCCGCGAAGGCTGGCGTGACGGCAAGGCGTGGTTGGCCAAGAAGCTCGGGGGCGCGAGCAACCCGCCCGCAGCCGGGCTCGAGCCCGCCGAGTGAGCGACAGCGCCGGAGGACCGTGGGTGGCGGCTGCTGCCGCGAGCCGGCCCGCGCGGCCGGCACGCGGCTTCGCCATTCCCTATGTCGACCTGATCTGGCGGGTGCGCGGCGAGGTGCCGGTCGACCCGACCCTGAGTCCCGAGGAGGCCTTCGCCCGTCTCGAGCCGCTGCTGCACACCCCCGGCACGACGCTGGGCGTGGAAGGCGGCGCGCTCACCTATGCCAAGCACAACCCCGCCGCGCAGGACAAGTTCGCGACCTTCACCCGCGGCCGGCTGTGGATCGAGCGCGCCGGTGCGGGCGCGGTGCTGCGCTTCGATCTGTTCAGCCACGCTCTGCTGTTGTGCTTCCTCGCCCCGCTGCTGTTCCTCGGCTTCGCGCAGCTCGCTGTGACGCTCAACGCCTACGAGGCGGCCGCCGCCAAGGCCGAGGAGGCCGCGCAGAAGGGCAAGAAGAAGGACGACGAGGACAAGCCCAAGGCCGTCAAGAAGCTCAATCCCGTCGACGAGTTCCTCGGTGCGCCTGCGCCCGAAGACCCGAGCAAGAAGAAGGACAAGAAGGAGGAAGAGGAGGAGGGGCGCCATTCGCCTGAGCCGGGCTATGCGCTGGCCGGCTTGTTCTTCGCCCTCTATCTGCTCGGCCGCTGGCTCGAGCCGTGGCTGGCGCGGCGGCGGTTCCGGGCGGCCTTGGCGAGCCCGGTCGATCCTTCCGCGTCCTAGGGGTGTGCTTAGGGTCGTCCAGACCCGGCCTTGGCCCCCTCCAGACCCGCTTTAGACCCCATCCAGACCCCCCTTAGACCCCCGCCAGACAGCGACTTTTGGACGGTCTGCTGCAACTCTTTGGGCTCCAAACCGTATTGTCGGTGCAGCGATTGCAATTGATCGCTGGCGGCAAGGACCTAACTGCGCACTATGCTTGAGAACCTCGACGCTCTGCTGCTGGCGCGGATCCAGTTCGCCTTCACGGTCAGCTTCCACTTCTTCTTCCCCGCCTTCTCGATCGGGTTGGCGAGCTATCTTGCTGTTCTGGAAGGACTTTGGCTGAAGACCGGCAAGAGCGTGTATCTCGACCTATTCAAGTACTGGCTGAAGATCTTCGCGATCGCCTTCGCGATGGGAGTCGTATCCGGCATCGTCATGTCCTACCAGTTCGGCACCAACTGGGCGGTGTTCTCCGACAGGGCCGGGCCCGTGATCGGCCCGTTGATGGCCTACGAGGTGCTGACCGCCTTTTTCCTCGAGGCAGGCTTCCTCGGGGTCATGCTGTTCGGCATGAACAAGGTGGGCAAGCGCCTGCACTTCGCCGCGACGCTGATGGTGGCGCTGGGGACCTTCGTCTCGGCCTTCTGGATCCTCTCGGTCAACTCGTGGATGCAAACGCCGACCGGCTATCTCGTTGGCGCGAATGGACAATTTCTGCCCGGCGAAAGCTGGATGGAGATCATCTTCAACCCGAGCTTCCCCTACCGCCTCGTGCACACCGTGATGGCCGCCTACCTCACCACCGCCTTCGTGGTCGGCGCAGTAGGGGCCTGGCACCTCCTCAAGGACCGCACCAACCAGCACGCCCGGACGATGTTCTCGATGGCGATGTGGATGGCGGCGATCGTCACCCCCGCACAGATTTTTGCGGGCGACATGCATGGTCTCAACACGCTCGAGCACCAGCCCGCCAAGGTCATGGCGATGGAGGGGCACTACCAGAGCCACCCCGAAGGCGCTCCGCTGATCCTGTTTGGCATCCCCGACAGCAAGGCGAAGACGGTACGCTATGCCATTGAAATTCCGAAGGCCTCCTCGCTGATCCTCAAGCATGACCTCAACGCGCCGATGGCCGGGCTCGACACCATTCCCGACGACCGCGAGCCGCCGGTGCCGGTTGTGTTCTGGAGCTTCCGCATCATGGTCGGAATCGGCTTCGCGATGCTCGGCATCGGAATGTGGAGCCTGTGGGGGCGGGTGCGCGGCACGCTCTACGATCTCCCCTGGCTCCACCGCGCCGCCGTGCTGATGGGCCCCAGCGGCTTCGCGGCCGTGCTCGCCGGCTGGATCACCACCGAAGTCGGGCGCCAGCCTTTCGTGATCTACGGCCTGCTCAGAACCGCCGACGCCGCGAGCCCCCTTGCCGCGCCCGCCGTCGCCGCTTCGCTGCTCGCCTTCGTGCTGGTCTACTTCACCGTTTTCGGGATCGGCGTGTGGTATATCCTGAAGCTCATGGGCCACGCCCCGCATCCGGGCGAAAAGGGCGTCAAGCGCGGCGATGTCGGCCCGATCCGTACCGCGGGCATCACCCCCGGGCCGACCCAGAACCCGGGAGGCGAGGACACCCTCCCTTCCGAGGCGCCTCCTGAAAGGGAGCCCGCGTGATGGACCTCACCGTCGTCTGGGCCTTCATCATCGCCTTTGCCGTCTTCGCCTATGTGGTGATGGATGGTTTCGATCTCGGCATCGGCATCCTCTTCCCGACCTTCCAGGCCGGGCGCGAGCGCGACCGGGCGATGAACTCGATCGCGCCGGTGTGGGACGGGAACGAGACCTGGCTGGTGCTCGGCGGGGGAGGGCTGTTTGCTGCCTTCCCGCTCGCCTACGCGGTGATCCTGCCGGCTACCTACCCGCTGATCATCGCCATGCTGCTGGGCCTCGTGTTCCGCGGGGTCGCCTTCGAGTACCGCTGGCGCGATCCGGGCCACCAGAGGTTCTGGGACCTTGCCTTCACCGGAGGCTCGCTGGTGGCGGCGCTGGCGCAGGGCATGACGCTGGGCGCCCTGCTCCAGGGGATCGATGTCGTGGGCCGCGCCTATGCGGGCAGCTGGTTCGACTGGCTCACGCCCTACACCCTCCTGACGGGCCTCGGCACGGTTGCAGGCTATGCCCTCCTCGGGAGCACCTGGCTGATCTGGAAGCTCGACGGCGACGAGCAGGCGCACGCGAGAAAGCTCGCCCTGCGGGCCGGCGCGGCGACCATCGTGCTGATGGGGGCGGTGAGCCTCTACAACGTCTTCCTCAACGCCGAATATGCCGAGCGCTGGCTTTCCGCGCCCGAGATCTACTGGGTCGCCCCGGTGCCGATCCTCACTGCAATCGTCGCGCTCTCGATGCTGCGCGCGATCCTGAAGGAGCGCAATTCCAAGCCCTTCTGGCTCGGGATCGCGCTGTTCTTCCTCGGCATGAGCGGGTTGGGGGTGACGATCTGGCCCTATGCGGTGCCGGAAAGCGTCACGATCTGGGAAGCCGCCGCGCCCTATCGGAGCCAGGCCTTCATGCTGGTGGGCGTGGCGCTGACCATGCCGCTGATCATCGCCTACACCGTCTGGGCCTATTGGGTGTTCCGCGGCAAGGTCGGGCACGAGGGCTATCACTGATGCTTGCCCCTCCTGAAAGGGAGCCTGAAGAGCCGCTGTGGAAGCGCCTCCTTTGGATGGCCGGCATCTGGGCGGCGAGCGTCGCTGTGCTGGGCGTCGTGGCCTGGCTCCTGCGCTTGTGGATCGCTCCGTGAGCGACGGGGTGAAGGTCTGGTTCGACGGGGCCTGCCCGCTCTGCATGCGCGAGATCGCGCTGATGCGGCGGCTCGACCGGCGCGGCGCGATCGATTTCGTCGACGTCGCCGCGGGAGCAGACCCATCATGCTCGCTCGATCGCGCGCAGGTCCTCGCCCGCTTCCATGCCGAAGAGGACGGCGTGATGCTGAGCGGTGCTGCCGCCTTCGCGGCGATGTGGCGCGCCATCCCCATGCTGCGCCCGCTCGGTCTCGTTGCGCGCAATCGCGCCGTGCTGCGGGTGCTTGAGGCAGCTTACCTCCGGTTCCTCAAGGTGCGCCCGCGCCTGCAACGCTTCTTCGCCTAGAAACCGCTTGCCCTGATCCGCGCCATCGGCTGATCTGCCCGTCAAAGACAACGGGAGAGACCAGCCGCCATGACCTATTTCGGCGCCATGCAGAACGAGATCTACAACGCGGGCCTCAGGGGCGTGCTGCCCACGTGGCCGGTCGATTTCGCCACCCTCGAAAAGCGCGCGCACGAGGCGCTGGGGCCGAGCCTCACCAACTATGTCGCGGGCGGCTGCGGCGACGAGCACACGCAGGACCAGAACGCGGCCGCGTTCCACCACTGGGGCATGGTGCCGCGCATGATGGTCGATTGTTCGGTGCGCGATCTTTCCATCGAGCTGTTCGGCCACCGCTACCCGACCCCGCTGTTCATGGCCCCGATCGGCCTCAACGGGGAGGCTTCGCAAGACCGTCACGGCGATATGGCCGCCGCCCGAGCCTCCGCGCTGACCGGGGTGCCGTTCTGCGCTTCGACTCTGGCCAACGACCCTCTGGAGGATGTGAAAGCCGCCTGCGGCGACACGCCGGCCTGGTTCCAGCTCTATACCCCCAAGAACCGCGAACTGGCGGAAAGCCTGATCCGCCGCGCCGAGGAGGCAGGCTACAGCGCGCTGGTGGTGACGCTCGACACCTGGGTGACCGGCTGGCGCCCGCGCGATCTCAACGCCTCGAACTTCCCCCAGCTCCGGGGCAAGGTTCTCCAGAACTACTTCACCGATCCGGTGTTCCGCTCGTTGCTCGTCAAACCTCCCGAAGAGGATCCGGCCGCGGCGATCTTCACCTGGGCGGCGACCTTCGGACAGGTGCTGACCTGGGACGACATGGCGTGGTTCAAATCGGTGACGAAGCTGCCGATCGTGTTGAAGGGCATCTGCCATCCCGACGACGCGCGCCGCGCCGTCGATCACGGGGCGGACGCGGTCTATTGCTCCAACCACGGCGGGCGGCAGGCGAATGGCGGGATCGCGACGATCGATCTGCTGGCCGACGTTGTCGCCGCAGCAGGAGAGACACCGGTGCTGTTCGACAGCGGCGTGCGCTCGGGCACCGATGCGGTGAAGGCGCTGGCCCTGGGGGCGCGAGCGGTCGGCGTGGGGCGGCCCTACACCTACGCCCTCGCGCTCGGCGGAGCGGAAGGCGCGGCCTGGGTGCTGCGCTCGATCCTCGCCGAGGCGGACCTGCTGATGGCGGTCAACGGCTACCCGACCTTGGCGGATGTGCGCGCCGCAGGGGCGCATCGCACAGACCGCTGAACCTGCCTCCCCGGAAAGCGGGTCTTTTCAGGCCGTTTACGCAAAAGTGACCATTTTTGCGCAGACCGGCTTTAGGACTCCATTTATCCACAGTTTTTGTGTTAGCAAACGCAACATAAAAACAAGCGATTCGGGGATACGGCACATGGCAAAACCGACCATCTGGTCCAACAGACCCGATCCGATGCGGCGCACGGTCTGCGTGCAAGACGAACACTCGCGCCGGGCCCGCTATGGCCGGATAAGACCCATGGATACGCGAGGATCATTTCTCTCCCGCCTCGCCGCGATGATCTGACCTCCGTCCGGGCTTACCCGCCCGACTTTGCCAGCATCACCAGCTTGGTATCGGTGAAGGCGAGGTAGCCTTCCTCGCCGCCTTCCGAGCCGAAGCCGGAATCGCCGATCCCGCCGAACGGGGTCTCGGGCGAGGCGACGATCAGCTGGTTGATCCCGACCATGCCGGCGCGCAGGGCGCGGCCGAGATAGTGCGCCTCGTCGAGGTCGCCGGAAAAGGCATAGACTGCAAGGCCATAACGCAAGCCGTTGGCGATCCCGACCGCGTCCTCGATGCTTTCGAATGGCACGACCCCGGCGATGGGGCCGAACGGCTCCTCGGTCATGAAGCGGCTGTCGGGAGCGGGATTGGCGATCACGGTGGGCTCGAAGAAGAAGCCCGTGCGTTCGATCACCGAGCCGCCGGTGACGATCTCGCCGCGGTTCCCTCCTGCATCGGCAACCACCTGTTCCATCGCGGAAATTCGCCGGGCGTGCGCCAAGGGTCCCATGTCGACGCTCTCGTCAGCGCCCGGATCGCCGACCTTGATCCGGCTCGCTTGCGCGGCGAACTCGGCGACGAATCTGTCGTAGATTTCCTTGGCGACAAGGAAGCGCGTCGGGGAGACGCAGACCTGCCCGGCATTGCGGAACTTGGTCGCGGCGCACAGCGCAATGGCGCGGTCGAGATCGGCATGTTTGCTCACGATTACAGGAGCATGACCGCCGAGCTCCGGGGTGAACCGCTTCATATGGCTGGCTGCCAGAGCGCCCAGATGCTTCCCGACCGCGGTCGAGCCGGTGAAGCTCACCTTGCGGGTGACCGGCGAGGCGATCAGGTGTTCGGCGATCGGGCCGGGGTCGCCATGCACGAGGTTCAGCACGCCCTTGGGCACGCCAGCATCGACGAAGCATTCGACCAGCAACTGCGCCGAGGCGGGGGTGTTCTCGGCGGGCTTGAGGATCGCGGTGCAGCCCGCAGCGAGCGCGCCGGCGATCTTCTTGGCGGGCAGGTTCACCGGGAAATTCCACGGCGTGAGCAGCACCGCCGGGCCGATCGCCTCGTGCGTCACCATCTGCGCGATCAGCTGGTGTCCGCGCGTCGGGATCAGGCGACCTCCGCGGCGCTTGGCCTCTTCGGCAAGGAAATCAACCACATCGGCCGAGCTCGTGATCTCGCCGATGGCCTGTGCGCGGGGCTTGCCCATCTCGGCGGTGACTACCGTGGCGATCTCCAGTGCCCGCTCGCGCAGCAGGTCGGCGGCGCGGCGCAGGACGGCGTGGCGCTCTGCGCCCGGGGTGCGGCTCCAACCCGGGAAGGCGTCGCCCGCCGCCTTGAGCGCCACGTCGAGCTGGGCGGGGGAGGCCTTGGGGCATTGCGCGATTTCGCCCCCGGTGGCGGGGTTGATCACCGCCATCGTCCCGGCCTCGCCGGCCGTGATCCATTCGCCGTTGATGAGCATCTTGAGGGTCGGATAGGCGGTCATGGCTGCGTCCTTCGGCTGGCGGCGAACAGGCGATGTTCCACGTGAAACACCGCTTCAGCGCCGGGCTAGAGGGGGTCTAGGTGGGGTCTGGCGGGGGTCTGGCAAGGGTCTGAACGCGTGTTGAGGGGGACTATACCGCCACGACGTGCTGTTCGATCGCGCCGAAGATCGAGTGGTTGGCCGCATCGCGCATTTCGATCCGCACCGTGTCGCCCGCCTGCATGAAGGGCGTGCTCGGCTGACCGTCGCGGATCGTCTCGATCATGCGGATCTCGGCGATGCACGAGTAACCCGCGCCGCCCTCGGCCACCGGCTGGCCCGCGCCGCCGTCCGCGCCCTTGTTCGAGATCGTGCCGGTGCCAATGATCGTGCCGGCGACGAGGTTGCGCGTCTTGGCCGCATGGGCGACCAACTGCGCGAGGTTGAAGGTCGCATCCTGCCCCGCATTCGCGCGCCCGAAGGGCTTGCCGTTGAGGTCGACCATCAGCGGCCGGTGGATCAGGCAATCGGCCCAGGCCTCGCCCAACTCGTCAGGCGTCACCGCCACCGGCGAGAAGGCGCTGGCGGGCTTGGACTGGAAGAAGCCGAAGCCCTTTTCCAGCTCCGCCGGGATCAGGCCGCGAAGGCTCACATCGTTGACCAGCATCAGCAGACGGATGTGCCCCGCCGCTTCCTCGACCGAGCAGCCCATCGGCACGTCGCCGGTGATGCAGGCGATCTCGCCCTCCATGTCGCAGCCCCAGGCAGGGTTCCCCAAGGGAATATCCTGACGCGGCCGCAGGAAGCTGTCCGAGCCGCCCTGATACATCAGCGGATCGTGGTAGAAGCTCTCCGGCACCTTGGCGCCGCGCGCCTGCCGGACGAGCTCCACATGGTTGATGTAGGCGCTGCCATCGGCCCACTGATAGGCGCGGGGCAGGGGCGAGTGCGCCTGCCGCTCGTGGAAGCGCTCGCACGGCACCGTCTCGTGCTCGACATCGCGGGCGAGCAGTTCGAGTTCCGGCGCGACCCGCTCCCAATTGTCGAGCGCGGCCTGCATCGTCGGCGCGATATAGCCCGCCGCCGAGCAGCGCGTGAGATCCTTGGAGACCACCACCAGCATGCCATCGCGCGTGCCGTTATCGAGGGTTGCGAGTTTCATTCCGGGGTTCCTCTCAAGGTGCGTCGATCTGATTGTCGGGATGCGCCGCCGCGAAGGCGGGCAGCGCGAGGCAGGCGGCCTCGATCCGGGTGAGGTGCGGGCTGGCGCCGAGGTCATAGGCAAAGCGCCGCGCATTGTAGAGCTGCGGGATCAGAACGATCTCGAACAGGCCCGGCGCGTCGCCGTCGAGGAAATCGCCCGATCCGAGCTGCGCGAGCCGCGCCTCGACAGGCACCAGCGTGCGCGCCAGCCAGGTGCGATACCACGTGTCGATCTCATCCTGCGTGTGGCCGAGCGGGTCTTTGAGATATTTGAGAACCGGCAGATTGTTGACCGCATGGATCTCGGTCGCGATCCCGTAGGCCAGTTCGCGCACCGTGTAGCGGTCCTCGATGTCGCGCGGGAGGAAGGCGGGCGTGGGATAGGCCTCGTCGAGCCATTCGAGCAGCGCCATCGACTGCGCCCGGTCGCGTCCATCGGCTTCCAGCATGGGGAGCGAGCCGAAGGGGTTGCGTGCCGTGAAGCCTGCCTCCTTGTTCTCGGCCGTGACGAGATTGACGGGGATACTCTCGAAGGCGAGACCCTTGAGGTTGAGCGCGATCCGCAGGCGGTAGGAGGTCGAACTGCGGAAATAGCCGTAGAGCTTCATGTCGCACTCCCCGTCGTCATCGCGAGCGACCGCAGGGAGCGCGGCGATCCATGGACCCGGTCGTTCGGCACGCGCCGACCATGGATTGCTTCGTCGCCAAGGCTCCTCGCAATGACGAGGGATGGTTTGTACACCACACCGCCTGTGCTCCGTCCAGCCACGCGGGTCTGCTCCTGCCTGTTATCTTTGTCCCAGCCTTCGCAGGGTTGCGAGCGCGGGGCAAGGGGGAGGGATTGGCGCAGAACCCGCTCTCGACCTTTTCGTCTCCCCGGGCTTGATCCGTGGTGCCGATGTCTCTTGTCCGCAGGCGCACTGCAAGCATGTCGCAGAACAGCGGGGCCCCCGGGTCAAGCCCGGGGGGAGACGTGCGCTTTTGAAGTGAGTGCAACAGCCCCCCTCAGGCGGGCGTCAGCACCCGGTGCACGGTCTGGAGCAGCTTGGCAGGCGGGCAGGGCTTGGCGAGCATCGTCGCGCCCGGGAAGCGGGCGGCGATTTCCTGCGCATCGGCATGTTCGGAATGGAGGATCACCGGCACGTTCTCGTCGAGAAGCTTTTGCGCCAGTTCATAGGTGAGGCCGTCGGCAAGCTCGATATCGAGCACCGCGAGGTCCGGCTTTTCCTTCTGGCACGCGAGCATCACCGAGGAGATTCCGGCATGCGGTCCTTCGACCTCGTAGCCCGCTTCCTCGAAAGTATCGCACAAATCGAAGGCCGTGATGAATTCGTCTTCGGCGACCAGAATTCGTAATGCCATCGGCCTCTCCCGTCTTAACGACTCCCCACAATCAGGAGTGTAACACGGTTTGGACGTCCAGCTGCCTAGAATATCATCCGTTATTGCCGAATTGTGCAGCGAAGCCGGTTTCGTCGCCCGCCGCAAGCAACTTGGCCTGTTCGACCCATTTGTCGCGGGTGATCCGCCCCGAAAACCGGCCCAACTGTGCATCGATCCGCTCGATTTCTTCCGGAGTCCAAGCTGCGATCTGGGCGAAGCGGTTGATCCCGAACTGGCCGAGCAGTGACGAAAGCTTGGGGCCGAGGCCCTTGATGCGGGTAAGATCGTCGCCGCTGCCGGGCTCTGGGATGGGCGCGGGCTCGGGGGCGGTGCCGGTGGGCGTGATCGGTGCACCCGACTCGGCGTCGGCGTCCATCGATGCGGCAGCGGTCACCTGGGCATTGGCCATCGCCGAAAGGTCGCCCTGGATGATCTCGACCCCGCGCGGCGCATCGATCAGCGCCTGGTTGCGTGAGGCGGGCGGGGCGCCCTCGTCGAGCACGTCGCGGCCCACCGGGGGCGCGCTGCCGTCATCGATCACGCGGGCCTTCTGGCCTGAGCGGATGAACAGCACGACAGCGATCACCAGCACGACGAGCGCGATCAGGATCAGTGGCAGATAGTTGGTGAGGTCGGCGGGCATGGGAAATTGCGTCTCCGGCAAGAATCACGGGCAGTCGCGACCTCTAGCAGGCGGGCAGGCCTTGGCCCAAGCGCAGGTTACTCCTCGGGCGTGACCTGCTTGCGGAACAACACCTTGTCCTCCTCGCCGAACCCGCGCCGCCAGATGACGAAGCCGTAGGTGGCGAGAATCGCGGGGACGCCGAACACGAGCTCGATCCATTCGGGCAAGAAGGTGAAGCCGTAGCCGACCACCACCGCGGGTGCGGCGGCATAGACCAGCGCCCAGCGCCAGTTGGAGACGGGGGCCTTGAGGAGGTGCTTCAAGAGCAGTGCCTTGACGAGGCTCGAGACCGCGAGCGCCACCAGCAGCGCGCCCGCCGCGCCCGCCGCCTGATAGCCGCGCCCGAGCTCGAAGCTGGCGGCGAGTTCGATGAAGGTGATCGTCAGCACGGCTTGCAGCGCGATGATCCCGACCGAGATCGCAAGGTTGCGCTTCCTCGCGATGTAGACGAGCACGCTCTCCGAGACGACCGCCATCGATGCGGCAACCTCGGCGGCGAGCAGGAAGGCGAGTGCGGCGGTGCCTGCGACATAGTCCGGCCCCCACAGACCCATCACCGCCTCGCCCGGCACGCCCAGCACCAGCGCGATGCCGAGCTGCACGGCGATGATCCAGAACCCCACCTGCCGCACCTGCGCGGCGATCGCCTCCATGTTGCCGATGCGCAGGTTCTTGGTGATCACCGGCGAGAGGATCGGCTCGAAGCTGGTCTTGAGCTTCTGCGGGAGCGAGGCGATCTGCTGGGCGGCGTAGTAGATGCCCACCGCGGTGGGCGGCGCGAAGAGGCCGAGGATGAAGATGTCGAGCAGCCGCGTGCCCCGCTCGATCGCGTCGGCGCCCACCAGCGGGAAGGCGCGGGAGGACATCCTCGCCATGGCGCCAGGTCGCGGGTGCCAGCCGCGCGGGAGGCCATAGGTCCGCACGAACGGCCACAGCGCAGTCAGCAGCCCGGCATAGATCGAGGCGATGTAGGCGAGCGCCAGCCCGCTTTCGCGCGTGGCGGGGATGAAGAAGAACGCGCCCGCGCCGATCGAGATCGTCCACGGCTCGACCACCGCCCGCGCGCGCACCGTGGTGGCGATGTCGAAGCGGTAGGCCTGCGCTGCCAGCAGGATCTCGGTGATCGCGAAGGCGGGGATGGTGGCGACCAGCCAGATGTCGAGCCGCGAGTTCATCCCGTTGGGGAACATCGGCTCGGGGAAGACCAGCAGGATCGCGGCGGCAATGGCCGAATAGGCGAGCGCGAGCAGAATGCCGTCATAGACGAGGTTGGTCTCCGCGGCCCGGTTCTCGCCCGCGCCTTCGGAGAGCCGCTGTGCGAGCCCGCGCTTCTCGCCCAGCGAGCAGACCAGCGCGACGATCTCGATCAGCACCAGCGCCGAGGCAAAGCGCCCCAGCGCCTCCGCCCCGTAGAGGCGAGTGGCGATGACGAGGAAGGGGATGCGCGCGATCAGCCGGACGACGAAGCCAAGCGTGTTGGTGCGCCCGCCTTTGGCGAGTTGGGCGAGGTCGTCGGTGTCCTCGCTGGCCTGCGCGGGGGAGGGGGTCACAGGCCTGCGTCCCGTTCGGCCTTCAAGGGCCGGGCGAGCAGGCTGGCGACCACATTGCGCGCGTCCTCGCCCTTGAGGATCTCGTCCACGGCAGCGACGATCGGCATCGGTGTGCCCCGCGCCGCGGCGAGTTCGGCGAGCACCGGTGCAGTGAAAGCGCCCTCGGCCACGGTGCGCCGGTCGGCCATCAGTTCGGCGGCGGAGGCCCCTTCGCCCAAGGCCTTGCCGAGTGAAAAGTTACGGCTGGAGGTCGAGGAGCAGGTCAGCACCAGATCGCCCAACCCGCACAGGCCCGCCAATGTCTCGGCCCGCGCGCCCAGGGCCTCGCCGAAGCGCAGCATCTCGGCATAGCCGCGCGCGATCAGCGCGGCGCGGGCGTTCTGGCCGAGCGCGAGGCCGTCGACCACCCCGCAGGCGATGGCGAGCACGTTCTTGACCGCCCCGCCGATCTCCGCGCCGGCCACGTCGTCCGAATAATAGGGCCGGAAAGCGGGCCGCGCGAGCGCCGGGGCGAGCCGCTCCCACTGCGCGCGTCCGCCCCCGCAGGCGAGGGTGACGGCGGTCGGCAGCCCGGCGGCGACTTCATGCGCGAAGGTCGGCCCCGAAAGCACCGCGACGGCGCTTTCAGGCGAGGCCTCGCGCGCGACGTCGTTCATCAGCCTGCCGGTGCCCGCCTCGATGCCCTTGGAGCACAGCACCAGATCGCGCGGGGGCCGCGCCAGGCGGGAGAGCACGCGCCCGAGCACCTGCGCCGGCGTGACGACCAGCACGGTGTCGATCGCAGACAGGTCGGCAAGGTCGCCGGTCGCCCGGATCGTCGGGGCGAGGTTGGCCGAGGGGAGGTAGAGCGGGTTGCGGCGGTCGGCGTTGACCGCTTCGACCACCTCGGGCTCGTAGGCCCATAGGATGACGTCACGCCCATCGCTGGCGAGCATCTGCGCGAGCGCCGTGCCCCACGCGCCTGCGCCGATGACGCCGATGGTTTCGGGGCCGCTCACGCCTTCACCCCTGCACCGCGCACGGCTTCTGCGGCCGGGTCGAGCGGCCAGCGCGGGCGGGCCATGAAGTCGAGCGGATCGCCCGCGAAATCCGCGCCCGCGCGCCAGCCTTCGGCGGCCAGCCGCTCGCACCCGGCCCAGGCGATCATCGCTGCGTTGTCGGTGCAAAGCGCCAGCGGCGGGGCGGTGAAGCGCATCGCGTGCTTGGCGGCGAAGGTTTCGAGCGCCGCGCGCACGGTCTTGTTCGCCGCCACCCCGCCCGCCACGACCAGCGCCGGGAAGGGGCCTGCGGTATCGAGCGCGAGAGCAAGCCGGTCGATCAGGCAATCGACCGCGGCCTGCTGGAAGCTCGCGCAGATATCGGCGTCGGTGTGCGCGCAGCTCTCGGAAGCCCGCAGCACGGCGCTCTTCAGCCCCGCAAAGGAGAAATGCGGTTCCTTCGAACCCTTCAGGGGCCGGGGCAGCGGCACCGCCTTCGGATCGCCCTCCAGTGCCAGCCGCTCCACCGCCGGTCCGCCGGGGAAGCCGAGATGCAGGATCTTTGCGGTCTTGTCGAAGGCCTCGCCCAGCGCATCGTCGATGGTGGTGGCGAGACGGCGGTATCGGCCGACGCCCTCGACAGCGAGGATCTGGCAATGTCCCCCCGAAACGAGCAACAGCAGATAGGGAAAGGTCAGCGCCGCGTCCGCCAGCCGGGGCGAGAGCGCATGGCCCTCGAGATGGTTCACCGCCAGCAGCGGCTTGTCCGCCGCCATCGCCAGCGCCTTGGCGCTCACGAGGCCGACCATCACCCCGCCGATCAGACCGGGGCCGGCCGTGGCGGCAATCGCGTCGAGGTCATCGAGGCTCACCCCCGCTTCGCTCATCACTTTTGCGATCATGGGTGCCAGCCGTTCGGCATGGGCGCGGGCGGCGATCTCGGGGACGACGCCGCCATAGGGGGCGTGTTCGGCCTCCTGGCTGGCGATCGCCTGGGCGAGCACCGTCCGGTCGCCGCGCACCAGCGCGACGGCGGTCTCGTCGCAGCTGGATTCGATACCCAATACCAGCGGGTGCGCCACCGGTGCATCAGAGGTGTGCGTTGACGATCCCATCCAGCTTCCATCTAGTCTTTGCGCGGGCTAGAGCAAGCCAACATGACTGAAGCAACCGCATCGAAGCCGCGTCTCCGCCTCGGCACCCGCAATTCCCCGCTCGCCATGGCGCAGGCCCACGAGACCCGCGCCCGCCTGTGCGCTGCCCACGGCTGGGCCGAGGACGAGGTCGAACTCGTCCCCGTGCTGGCCAGCGGCGACAAGGTGCTCGACCGGCCCTTGTCCGAAATTGGCGGCAAGGCGCTATGGACCAAGGAGCTGGACCAGTGGCTTGGCGAGGGGCGCATCGACCTGTCGGTGCACTCGGCCAAGGACGTCGAAACGATCCGTCCGCGCGAGTTCCATTTCCCCGCCTTCCTGCCGCGCGCGGACCGGCGGGATTCGCTGGTGGGCGCGGCGAGCATCCGGGCGATCCCCGAAGGCGCTGTCGTCGGCACCAGCGCACCGCGGCGAGCGGCGCAGCTCCTCAACCTGCGGCCCGATTGCAAGGTCGTGACCTTCCGCGGAAATGTCGCCACCCGGCTGGCGAAGCTCGCCGCGGGCGAGGCCGATGTGACCTTCCTTGCCGCCGCCGGATTGGAGCGGCTCGACCAGACCGGCGTGGGCCATCCCTTGGGGTCGGACGAATGGATTCCGGCCGCAGCCCAAGGCGTGATCGCGATCGAGTGCCGCGCCGATGATGCCGCGACCACCGCGCTCCTCGCCGCGATCGACCATGCGCCGACCCGCGCCGAACTCGAAGCCGAGCGTGCGCTGCTCGCCGAACTGGGCGGCACCTGCCACTCGCCGGTGGCGGTGCTGTGCGAACTTTCCGAAGGCATGCTGACGATGCGCGCGGCCCTGTTCAGCCCCGACGGGCTGGAGCGGATCGAGGGCACCGCGACCTTCGCGGCGGGCGATCATGCGCCGGTTCGCGCTCTGGCCGCCGACCTGCTGGCGCGCGCCACCCCCGGCATCGCGCCGCATTTCCGGGGCGGGGAATAGGCTTGCACCTGCTCGCGCTGCGCCCCGAGCCGGGGCTGACCGCGACGCTGGAGAGGTCCCGGGCGATGGGCTTCGCGATCACGGGGTGCGCGCTTTCCGAGATCGAGGCGGTGGCGTGGGAATGCCCTGGCCTCGCCGGGATCGACGGCCTGCTGATCGGTAGCGCCAACGCGATCCTCCACGGCGGCGAGCATCTCGCGCGACTTACCGACAAGCCCGTCTATGCCGTCGGCGAGGCGACCGCCGCCGCCGCGCGCGCGGCCGGGTTCACCGTGGCGATGACCGGGAGCGGGGGCCTTCAGGGGGTGCTCGATGCCATGACCGGCCCCTGCCACCTGCTGCGCATCGCCGGCGAGGAGCACGTGCCGCTGACGCCCCCGGCCGGGGTGACGTTCGCCGAGGTTATCGCCTATCGCAGCGTGACGCTGCCGCTCGATCGGGCAGCGGCGCTGCTCGCATCCGGCGAGGCGATGGTGCTGCTCCACTCGGCTGCCACCGCCGCGCATTTCGCTGCCGAGTGCGACCGGCTGGGGCTGGCGCGCGCGCGGGTCACGCTCGCTGCGCTCGGCCCGCGTATCGCCGCGGCCGCAGGGGAGGGATGGGCCGCCGTGCACACCGCCGCCCGGCCCGACGAGGGCACTCTGATGCAATTGGCATTTGACTTGTGCGGCGCCACGCGCTCCACTTGAGCCTTCCAGCACCGGCGGGCCAAAGCGTCCGACGGTGCGACCCATGCAACGCCTGAGAACGGATCACGATGGCATCACAACCGGGACCATCGCCCTATGGCACCGCCCGCAAACCCGGATCGGCCCGCGCCGCGGTGCTCGCCGCCTGCCTCGCCTTCCTTGCCGGAGGCGCGGTGGTGGGATGGGTGATGTGGTACAATCTCGATTCCGCCTCCGACACTGCGCCGCGCGCTGCGGCCGCGACCAGCCCGCAGGCGGGAGCCTCGGCTGGCCCTGCGCTCGCCGCCTCGCCGACCCCTCAGGCCGTCACCGCCGCAGGCCAGGCGGTCGCCAAGGTTGCCGAGCAGCAGGGCGGGCTCGACCAGCGCCTCGCCGCCGCCGAGCAGCGCCTCACCCGGCTCGACCTTCAGGCGCAGGCCGCTGCGGGCAATGCCGCGCGCGCCGAGAGCCTGCTGATCGCGTTTGCCACCCGCCGCGCGATCGAGCGCGGGGCCGAGCTCGGCTATCTCGCCGACCAGCTGCGGCTGCGCTTCGGCGACCAGTGGCCCAATGCGGTCGGCAATATCATCGACTTTTCGCGCAATCCGGTGCGGATCGACAGCCTCGTCGCGCGACTGGACGGCCTCGGGCCGCAACTGCGCGAGAGTGACGAGGGCCCCTCGTGGGGCGCCTTCAAGCGCGAGCTGAAGCAGCTTTTCGTGGTGCGCCGCGAGACCACCCCCTCGCCGCAGCCGCAACAGCGCCTCGAACGCGCGCGATGGGCCCTCGAACAAGGGCGCTACCAAGCGGCGATCGACGAGGTGCGGGGCATGCCCGGCGCCGCCAAGGCGCAAAGCTGGATTGCCGACGCCGAGCGCTACAAGAAGGCGATGGACGCGCTGGAAGTGATCGAGACTGCCGCCGTGCTCGACCAGCGCGGGCTTCGGGATGGGGCAGGCAATCCGGTGCGGCAATTGAGCCCGCTTGTGGTGGGCCCCTAGAACTTCGAGGGTTCAGGCCCGCAGGATCTCCGGCAGGTCCCCCGATACCCCGCGCGCTTCGTCCATGAAGAAGCTCTTGAGCATCGGCGTGCGCTGCACCGCCGCCATGCCGAGCCGCCGCACAGCGCTGGCGGTCTTGCCCGGAACGCCGAACAGGCGGGTGAGGCCATCGGTGGCCAGCGCGACCATGAAGCTGTCGAGCCCGCGCCACGTCTCGTAGCGCTTGAGCAGTTCCGGATCGCCCAGGTCGAGGCCAAGCCGCGCGCCTTCGCTGAGCACTTCGACCAGCGCGCCCACATCGCGAAGGCCGAGGTTCAGCCCCTGACCCGCGATGGGGTGAATGCCGTGGGCGCTATCGCCGATCAGGGCGAGACGCTCGCCGGTGATCTTGGCGGTGTGGTGGAAGCCGAGGGGATAGCTCGACCGCTGGCCGACGCTCAGCACCTTGCCCAGAACCCCGCCCATCCGCTTTTCGACCTCGGCGAGGAAGGCGCGGTCGCCGAGCTTGGTGACACCGGCCGCATCGGCTTCCGACACCGTCCACACCAGCGAGGAGCGGTGGGTGCCATCCGCATCGTCGTTGAGCGGAAGCAGCGCAAATGGTCCGGCGGGGTAGAAGATTTCCCACGCGACATTGCCGTGCGGTTTCTCGTGAGTCAGCCCGGCGATGATCGCGCGGTGCTTGTAGTCCCACTTGGCGAGCGTGATACCGGCGGCATCGCGGGTCGGCGACTGGCGCCCCTCGGCGGCGATCATCAGGCGCCCGCGGAACTTGCGCCCGTCGCTGAGCACGGCGGCCACGCCATATTCGCTGCGCTGGCGTTCAACCACGGTCGCGAGGGACGTCCACTCTATCAGCGGTTCCTTCGCCGCCGCCTCGAACAGCGCAAGTCGGAGCCGGCGATTGGGGAACATCCGCCCAAGGGTGCCGCCGCCTTCGCCGGGGACGAAATCGAGCCGCCCGGGCTTTTGCTGGTCGGTGACCGCGATGCTGGCGATGTCGCAGGCGAATTGTTCGAGCCCCGCGGCGATGCCGATGTTCTCGAACAGGTGCCAGCTCGCGGTCGAGATCGCGGTGGCGCGGTCGTCGAATCCTTCGGCGGTGAGCTCGGCCGGATCGGCGCGATCGATCACGTGGCTCGAGATGCCCTTCTTCGCCGCCGCCAGCGCCAGCGTCATGCCGACGAGCCCGCCGCCGAGGATCACCAGATCGCGGGGCGCGTGCGTAATGTCTGAAGTCGCTGTCACCTTGGCCGCTCCGATTGCGAACTATCTCTGTCATGCCTAGAGGGTAGCCCGTGCTGCACGCAAGAATCTTCCCGCAAGCCTTCCGTCAATTCGCTGCATTGGTGATTGCGCTCGCCGCAATGCTGCTGCTGGCGGCGGGGGGCCATGCGCAGGAGACGCCCGGCACCGCGCCGCGTCAGGCGAAGTTCGGCGACAGCAACATCGCCGTCGCGCTCCATGCCGAGGGCGCCCCGGTCGAGGGCAAGGAGTGGCTGCTCGCGCTGCACTTCATGCCGAGCGGGCCGGAGTGGCATGGCTACTGGTCGAACCCCGGGGATGCGGGGCAGGGGATGCGTCTCAGCCTCGACCTGCCGCCCGACTGGGAGGTGGGCGAGGCGCGCTATCCGGTGCCGCGGCGCCTGCTGATCAGCGGGCTTATGAACCACATCTACGAAGGGCCCTACACCGTGCTGGTGCCGGTGCGCCCCGGTCCGAGTGTCAAGAGCTTCGCCGGGCCGGTAAAGGGCCATATCGAATATCTCGCCTGCACCGACCAGATCTGTGTGCCGCAGGATGCGGTGCTGACCGCGCAGCCCGGGGGCGATTTCGCGCGCTGGCGGGCGGGGGCGGCGCCGCTGCTCGATGCCAAGGCGCGCTTTGCGATCACGGGCAAGACCTTGCGCGTGGCGATCCCGCTGCCGGCGAGCATGGGGCTGGGCGATCCGCATGTCTTCATCGGCAACGAGCGGCTGGTCGCCTATGCCGCGCCCCAGACATTTCGCCGCGTGGGCGATGTGCTGGTCGCCGAGATTCCGCTCGACCCTTACGGGACGGGCAAGGCGGAAGGCCTGTCCGGCATCCTCGCCTTCGGGGGCGGCGAGGGTGGCGGAGTGGCCTTCAAGGCCGATCTCGGCGCCGTGCCTTCCGGGGGCGAGGTGGTCGCTGGCCCGCAGGCCGCGATGACCCCGCCGCTGTGGACCCTGATCCTCGGCGCGCTCGCCGGGGGCCTGCTGCTCAACATCATGCCCTGTGTCTTCCCGATCCTGAGCCTGAAGGCCATCGCGCTCGCCCGCGCCGGCGAGAGCGAAGCCAGGGCGCGCGCCGAGGGCCTTGCCTATACCGCCGGCGTGGTGCTCGCCTGCCTCGCGCTGGGCGCGCTGCTGCTGGCGCTGCGGGCGGCGGGCGAGCAGGTCGGCTGGGCGTTCCAGTTGCAGGAACCCGGCGTCGTGGTCGCGCTGCTGGTGCTGGCTGCCGCGATCACCGCCAACTTCGCCGGTCTCTTCGAGCTGCCCTCGATCTCGATGAGCATGGGCGGCGAGCGCACCGGGGCCTTCGCCACGGGGCTGCTCGCGGCCTTCGTGGCGACGCCCTGCACCGGGCCGTTCATGGCGGCAGCACTGGGCGCGGCGCTGCTGCTGCCGGTGCCCTTGGCGCTGCTGTTGTTCGCTTGCCTCGGGCTGGGACTGGCGCTGCCGTTCCTCCTGCTCGGCTTCGTCCCGCCGCTGCGCCGGATGCTGCCCAAGCCCGGCGCGTGGATGGAGCGGTTCCGGCGGATCATGGCGATCCCGATGGCGCTCACCGCGCTGGCGCTCTTGTGGCTGACAGTGCAGCTTGGCGGACGGCCCTTCGGCGCCATCGCGCTGGTGATGGTGTTCGGTGTGCTGCTGGGGCTGTTCGTGGTCGGCAAGCTGCAGCGCGGCGGCAAGATGGCGTGGCCCGCCTTCGCGCTCGTCGCCGCGCCCTTCGTGGCCTTTGCCGCCATCGGGCTCCCTTCCGTCTACGAGGCGAAGGGCGCCGCGCCATCGGCCAGCATCCTCAACGCGCAACCCTTCAGCGCCGACGCGCTCGCCAAGGCGCGCGCCTCGGGCAAGCCCGTGTTCGTCTATTTCACTGCCGACTGGTGCCTGACCTGCAAGGTCAACGAGGCCTCATCGATCGAGCGCGAGAGCACGCGCGATGCCTTTGCCAAGGCGGGCGTTGTCACCATCGTCGGCGACTGGACGCGGCGGGACGAGGCGATCACGCAATTCCTGACGGCGCAGGGCGCGGCCGGCGTGCCGCTCTACCTGTGGTATGCCCCCGGAGCCGCAACGCCCGAGCAGCTCCCGCAGGTGCTCACCCCGGAACTGCTGGAGCGGCAGGCGGCGCAGGGTTCCCCCGGCACGTCGTAACCAGCGCGATAGGCAGCGGGCTCGGATTGAGCCTGAGCAGCCCGGCGCCCGGCACCGTCACCGTGGACTCGCGCTCCGGCTTCAGTGCCGCCCACTCGCGCGCCGCGGCGGGGACATCGCCCTGCCACAGCGACTGGCCTGCGACCGGCGTCGCATCGACCGGGAAGCGACCGATCCAGCCATTGCCGATCAGCGCCAGCAGCGCCGCCGCGCCCTCGTCGGCGGGAGCATGGCGGGTGATCCGCAAGCTTGCCTCTGGCGTCCCCGGCGCGCGGCACTCCAGCGCCAGCAGCACCGGCTTTCCCGGAATGCCGTAGACCAGCCGCAGCGGATTGCCGGTGGCCGCCCAGACCGCCCCGGTGACGTCAGGCGACGCGATCGGCTCCGACGGCCCCTTCGTCGAGGTGACCAGCGAGACCCGCGCGACCGCACTGTCGGTCGGCGGCGGCTTGCACCCGGCGAGCGCGAGCCCCAGCGCAAGCGCTGCCCAGACAGCGGGACTGCGCATCACCGGGCGCGGATGAAGGCGCGGATGTCGGCCGAGAGCTTCGCCCGGTCCTCGTCGCGGACATACATCATGTGCCCCGCGTCGTAATATTTCCACGTGATCCGCTCCTGCGGGATGCCGGTTCGCTTCAACGAATATTCGGCACCGAAGAAGGGCGTGGCGAAATCATACCAGCCCTGTGCGTTGAACAGGCGCAGGCCTGCGTTCTGCCGCATTGCCTGACCGATCAGCGGGGCGACGTTGACATAGAGGCCGCGCCCCCCGCCCTCGAGCCTCATGTCCCAGTGGCGGCCCGGCTCGCGCCCGATCGACTGGTATTCGCGGTCGGTGCGGTAGCCCAGCGTCTCGCGCGCCCAGACATTGATCGCGGCGGTGTAGCCCGCGTCGATGCCGTAGAAGCTCGGGTCCTCATCGGGCGTTTCACCGGCACTGTCATAGTCCTTGCCGGTGTAGCGCGCGTCGAGCCGGCCGATGGTGAGGCCGCGGTCGCGCAGCAGCTCCTTGTAGAAGCGCCGGTCGGTGACGCGCAGGTCGGCCTGCTCGAGATAGGTCTCCGAAAGGCCCGTCAGGCGCGCCATCTCCTTGCGCACCGCGGCGCGCTCGTCTGCCGGCAGTTCGGCGCCCTTGAGCAGCGCGCTGGCGTAGGGCCCGATCGCGAACTTGCGGGCTTCCTCGACGATTGCCTCGACCGAGGGCGCCTTGGCCTTGCCGTGATAGAAGGCGGCCGCCGCCATGTTCGGAAGGGTGCCGACATAGGCAAGCTCGTTGCCCGGGGAGGGATCGCGCCCGGAGTAGTCGAGGATGGTCGAGATCAGGACCAGCCCATTGAGGCCCACGTCGTTGTAGGTGCTCCCCTCGAGCTCGTCGGCGACTACTGCGGTGCGGAAGGTGCCGTAGCTCTCCCCGCCCAGGAACTTGGGGCTGGACCAGCGGCCATTGTCATTGAGCCAGCGGCGGATCACCTGCGCGACGGCGCGGCCGTCCTGCCGTGCGCCATAGTACTTCTTGGGGTCGGTGCCCTGCGTCAGGTAGCTGAAGCCCGTCCCCGGCGGGTCGATGAACACGAGGTCGGCGACATCGAGCAGGCTGTCGGGGTTGTCGAGCAGCGGATAGGGCGGGGCGCCGTCGTCCTTGGCGTCCGAGGGGATAGCGACGCGCTTGGGCCCGAAGGCGCCCATCTGCAGCCACACCGTGCCTGAACCCGGCCCGCCATTGTAGAGGAAGAACACGGGCCGCGTCGGGTCCACGGGGGTCTTCACGTAGGAGGTGGTGACGATCACCGCCCCCGCCTTGCCGTCGTCGTTCGACAGGATCGTGTCGCCCATCGTCACCTTGTAGGGGACGCGCTGCCCGCCGAAGGTGCCGACGAGATCGCGGGTGCGCACCTGCGGGGCGGGCGAGACGGCGGGCTTGGGGGCAGTCTCACTCTTGGGTGCGGGGTCCTGCGCGAGGACGGGCGGCAATGTGGCTACGAGGGCGACAAGGCCGAGAGCGGCGGTCCAACTGCGTGTGATCATGCGCCGGTTCTATGCGTCAGTGATCACGCGGCGGTCAACCGCACCCCGGGCGCTATCAACGGGGCTTTCGCAGCACCATCATCACGGCTTCCCGCCCATCTTCTTGTAGCGCGTCTTGCCGTATCGGGTCTTCCTCGTCCCCGGCTTGCCCTCGTTGCTCCGCCCCACGATCGGCGCACGTTTCTCGCCATCGGGAATTCCCAGCTCGTCCGCTTCCAGACGCCTGATCTCGTCGCGCAACCGTCCGGCTTCCTCGAACTCGAGGTTTGCTGCCGCGTTGCGCATGCGCTTTTCGAGGTCCTCGATATAGGAGCGCAGGTTGTGCCCGACGAGGTTGTTGCGCTCGTCGTCACCGGTGTCGATCAGCACACTATCCTGCGCCGCCGTGTGCGCCACGATATCGTGGATGTTGCGCTTGATGGTCTGCGGCGTGATGCCGTGTTCCTTGTTGTATTCCTCCTGCTTCGAGCGCCGCCGGTCGGTTTCGGCCAGCGCGCGCTCCATGCTGCCGGTGATGCGGTCGGCATAGAGGATCACGCGCCCGTCGACATTGCGCGCGGCGCGGCCGATGGTCTGGATCAGCGAGGTTTCGCTGCGCAGGAAGCCTTCCTTGTCGGCGTCGAGAATGCACACCAGTCCGCATTCCGGAATGTCGAGGCCCTCGCGCAGCAGGTTGATCCCGACCAGCACGTCATAGACCCCGAGCCTGAGATCGCGGATCAGCTCGATACGCTCCAGCGTCTCGACGTCGGAGTGCATGTAGCGGACCCGGACGCCAGCCTCGTGCATGAACTCGGTCAGGTCCTCGGCCATGCGCTTGGTGAGGGTGGTGACGAGGGTGCGGTAGCCCTTGGCCGCCGTCGCCTTGCACTCGACGATGCAGTCCTGCACCTGATCCTCTACCGGGCGGATTTCGACCGGCGGATCGATGAGCCCGGTGGGGCGGATCACCTGTTCGGCAAAGACGCCGCCGGTCTGGTCCATCTCCCAGTGACCGGGCGTCGCCGAGACCGCGAAGGTCTGCGGGCGCATCGCGTCCCACTCGTTGAACCTCAAGGGGCGGTTGTCGATGCAGCTCGGCAGGCGGAAGCCGTATTCGGCGAGCGTCAGCTTACGGCGGTGGTCCCCCTTCGCCATCGCGCCGATCTGCGGCACGGTCTGGTGGCTTTCATCGACGAACAGCAGCGCGTTTTCGGGGAGGTATTCGAACAGGGTCGGCGGCGGCTCTCCGGGCAGGCGCCCGGTGAGGAAGCGGCTGTAGTTCTCGATCCCGGCGCATGAGCCGGTCGCCGCGATCATCTCGAGGTCGAAATGCGTGCGCTGTTCCAGCCGCTGGCGTTCGAGCAGCTTGCCTTCCGCCTCCAGCTCCTTGAGCCGCTCTTCCAGCTCGAACTTGATCGCGGCCGCGGCCTGCTTCATCGTCGGACCCGGCGTGACATAGTGCGAATTGGCATAGACCCGCACCTTCTCGAGGCGCGCGCCCTTGGTGCCGGTCAGCGGATCGAACTCGGCGATCTCCTCGATCTCGTCGCCGAAGAAGGTCACGCGCCAGGCCATGTCCTCGTAGTGCGAGGGGAAGATCTCGAGGCTGTCGCCGCGCACCCGGAAGTTGCCGCGGGTGAAGGCTGCGTCATTGCGCTTGTATTGCAGAGCAACGAGCTTGCGGATCAGCTCGCGCTGGTCGACGGTCTCGCCCACCTTGATGTCGAAGATCATCGCGGAATAGGTCTCGACCGATCCGATCCCGTAGAGGCACGAAACCGACGCGACGATGATCACATCGTCGCGTTCGAGCAGCGCCCGGGTGGCCGAGTGGCGCATCCGGTCGATCGCCTCGTTCACCGAGCTTTCCTTCTCGATGTAGGTGTCCGACCGCGGCACATAGGCTTCGGGCTGGTAATAATCGTAGTAGCTGACGAAATACTCGACCGCGTTCTCGGGGAAGAAGCTCTTGAACTCCCCGTAGAGCTGCGCCGCGAGGATCTTGTTCGGCGCGAGCACCAGCGCGGGGCGCTGAAGCGTCTCGATGACCTTGGCCATGGTGAAGGTCTTGCCCGAGCCCGTCACCCCGAGCAGCACCTGCGTCTTCTCGCCCGCCAGCGCGCTTTGCGTCAGCTCGGCGATCGCGGTCGGCTGGTCGCCCGCCGGCTCGTATTCCGAGACCAGCTTGAAGGGGATGCCGCCCATCGACTTGTCGGGGCGCTGGGGACGGTGAGGGGTAAAGTCCGCGCCCGTTTCAGGCTCGTCCAGTCCGCGGCGGATCACGAGTTGCGACATGTCTCCAATATGGGGAACAAAGCAGGGCCGTGCAAGGCGGTGCAGGCAAGCGCGGGCGCTTTTCGGGGCACGCTTTGCCGCATCGTCCGTTATGGCTGCACATAATCAGGAGACCAGCCCCATGAAGCCGCCCCCCAGCCTTTCGGCCCTTGTTCTCGTTACCGGAGCGGTGCTGCTCGCCGGCTGTTCGGGCGGCGAGAATGCGGCAGGCGAGGGGAGCGGCAAGGTCAGCGCCGAGGAAGCGGCTGCAAAGGCCAGGGACATCGCCCGGCCCGAGCCCGGTCTCTATCGCACCACCGTCACCATGACCGGGCTGGAAATCCCGGGCCTGCCCCCCGAGATGGAGGGGCACGGCGCAGGGCTCACCACCACGACCGAGAACTGTCTCACCAAGGAAGCCGTGGCAGAAGGCTACGGCGAGCTCGTCAAGCAGGGCCAGAACGGTGACTGCTCCTTCGAGCGGTTCGATGTGGCGGGCGGCAAGATCGACGCGGTGATGGCCTGCAAGGCGCAAGGCCGCGATACCCGCGCGGAGATCACCGGCGCCACCACCAAGACCGGAGCGGAACTTACCGCGAAAATGGCGATGGACTTCGAAGGCGCGGGCGGCGGCACCATGACCTTCACCAGCAAGCATGAGCGCATCGGGGAGTGTCCCGCGAAGTAGCCTTCTGCGTCATTTCCCTTACATCTGTTACACTTCAGGGAACATTCATGCTCCTTGGAGCGTAAACGGGCTCATGGCCGCCCGCTTTGCCTTCGAACGTCCCCGTCTGCCCGCGCCGCTCCTCGCGGCCGCGTCGGCTGCGGGCGCGCAGGCCCAGCAGCGCTATGCCGCCACCGAGCTCGCCCGCCGCGTCGCTCTGGCGCGCGAGGCGTGCCCGGAGGAGTTCGAGGTCGGCAAGCCGCGGCTTATCCGCCTGCTGGGCGAGGCGCAGGTGCTGCTCGAGCCCGTCCGCCGCCGCCGTCGCCGCAAACTGCCTGTTGCCGTTACGGCGAACCCGCAGGTCGCGATGATCCTCCCCGGCTTCGGTGCCCACCCGCGCCGGATGCGCTATCTCGCCCGCCATCTCGAACAGGCCGGCCACATCACCAAACGCTGGGGGATGGGCCGCAACCTCGGCCCCGATCCCGACCGCTTCGACGCCATCGAGGCGCGGCTTCTGGAACTCCACGCGCGCCATGGGCGCAAGGTGGTGCTGATCGGGTGGAGCCTCGGCGGGCTCTACGCGCGCGAGATCGCCAAGCGCCAGCCGCAGGCGGTCGCCAAGGTGATCTCGATGGGCTCGCCTTTCTCGGGGTCGCCGCGGGCCAACAATGTGTGGCGCGCCTACCAGTTCATTACTGGTCACTCGGTCGATGCCCCGCCGGTCGATGCGGACCTGCGCGCCAAGCCGCCGGTCGAGACGGTCGCCCTGTGGAGCGCCAATGACGGCGTGATCGCGCCGCGCTGTGCCGCCGGCCGGCCGGGCGAGCGCGACCGTGCCATCGCGCTGCGCTGCACGCACATGGGCTTCACCTACGATCCGCAGGTGATCGCCACCCTGTTGGCGGAGCTCGAAGTCACCCGCGCCTGAGCCCCCCTTCGGTTCACCCGCGCCGCGCCGCATTTCTAAGTCAAATGCCCCAGCCGCTTTCCTTTTGTGAAAGCACGGCTAATCTGCGGCGAATTAGCCAGAACAAGCAGGGGTCCATGCACGGGCGGGGCAGCAATTTCGATGAGATGTTCGACGGCGCAGGGGCGACCCGGCCGGCCTATGCCGAATATTGCCGCTGGTTCAACGAACAGCCACCCCCGTTCCTGCGCCGCAAGAACCGCGAGGCGGACGACACCTTCCGCCGCACCGGGATCACCTTCAACGTCTATGGCGAGAACGAGGCGGAGGAACGCCTCATCCCCTTCGACATGGTGCCGCGCATCATCACCGCCGCCGAATGGCGCAAGCTGTCGAAGGGCATCGAGCAGCGGGTGCGGGCGATCAATTCCTTCCTCTATGACCTGTACCACCGGCAGGAGATCGTGCGTGCGGGCCGCCTGCCCGAACGCCTGCTGCGCGGGAACGAGGCGTGGCTGGCCAACATGGTCGGTTTCACCCCGCCGGGCGGGATCTACACCCACATCGTCGGCATCGATCTGGTGCGCACCGGGCCGGACGAATTCTACGTGCTCGAAGACAATGCCCGCACGCCCTCGGGCGTCTCCTACATGCTGGAGAACCGCGAGACGATGATGGGGATGTTCCCGGATCTGTTCAGCCGGATCGCGGTCGAGTCTGTCTCCAACTACCCCCGCCGCCTCGCCCGCAGCCTCGCGGCCTGTGTCCCGCCCGCCTTCGAGGGTGGCAAGCCGACGGTCGCGGTGCTGACGCCGGGGATCTACAACTCCGCCTATTTCGAGCACGCCTTCCTCGCCGACCAGATGGGCGCGGAACTGGTCGAGGGCTGCGACCTGCGCGTGGTCGGCGGCCGGGTCCAGATGCGCACCACCCGCGGCTACAAGCCGATCGACGTGCTCTATCGCCGCGTCGACGACGAGTTTCTCGATCCGCTCACCTTCAACCCCGATAGCGTGCTCGGCGTGCCGGGGATCATGGACGTGTACCGGTCTGGCGGGATCACCATCGCCAATGCGCCGGGTACCGGGGTGGCCGACGACAAGGCGATCTACTCCTTCATGCCCGAGATCGTCGAGTTCTACACCGGCGAGCGGCCCCTGCTGCCCAATGTCGAGACATGGCGCTGCGCCGACAAGGATGCGCTGGCCTATGTGCTCGACAACCTCGCCGAGCTGGTGGTCAAGGAGGTGCACGGATCGGGCGGCTACGGGATGCTGATCGGGCCGACGTCCTCGAAGCGCGAGATCGCCGCCTTCCGCGAGAAGCTGATCGCGCGGCCCGAGAACTACATCGCCCAGCCCACGCTCGCGCTGTCGACTTGCCCGATCTACACCGCCGCAGGGCTCGCGCCCCGGCACGTCGATCTCAGGCCCTTCGTGCTGGTCAGCCCGGAAGGGATCGACATCACGCCGGGGGGGCTAACCCGGGTCGCGCTCAAGAAGGGGTCGCTGGTGGTCAACTCCAGCCAGGGGGGCGGCACCAAGGACACCTGGGTGCTGAAGGACTGATGAGCCGATGCTAGCCCGCACCGCCAACAGCCTGTTCTGGATGTTCCGCTATCTCGAGCGGGCCGAGAACACCGCGCGCCTGCTCGAAGCCGCGCTGCGCATGGCGCTGACCCGCGACGTGGTGACCGCCGAGGCGGAATGGCGCTCGGTGATCGCCACCCTCGGCCTGACGCGCGCCTACGAAGCCGCGCACGAGAGCTATGACGGCATCTCGGTGTGGAACTTCGTGCTGCGGGGGAGCACCAATCCGGGCAACGTGCGGATCATGTTCGGCGCGGTGCGATCGAATGCGCGGGCGGCGCGCATCAACATCTCCTCCGATGTCTGGGAAGCGGTCAACGACAACTGGATGCGGCTCGACAAGCTGCTCGCCCGGCCTGTGGGGCAGGGGGCGGTCGGCGAGGTGCTCTCCGCAATCCGCCGCGCGGGCACGCAGGTCCACGGCGCCTTCGACGGATCGATCCTGCGCGACGAGGGCTACCACTTCAGCCGCGCCGGCACCTATATCGAGCGTGCCGACAGTTCGGCGCGCATCCTCGACATGAAGTACTTCTTGCTGCTCCCCTCGCTCTCCTATGTCGGATCGAGCCTCGACACCGGGCAGTGGGAGCAGGTGCTGCGATCGGTCGCCGGGGCGCGGGCCTATAGCTGGCTCAACGCCGGACAGATCGAGGCGCGGGGCATCGTCGAGTTCGTGGTGCTCGACGAACGCTTCCCCCGCAGCCTCGCCTTCTGCCGGAGCGCGCTGCGCGGGTGCCTTGCCGCGCTCGCCTTCAGCCACGGCGTCGAGGGGCGCGCGGCGGCGCTGATGCGCGAGGCCGACACGCGGATCAGCCACCTCACCGTCGACCAGATCTTCGAGCAGGGCCTGCACGAATTCCTCGTCGATTTCCTCGCCCGCAACGCCGCGATCGCCCGCGCGATTGCCGAGGACTACCGGTTCCACGCATGAGCAAGCTCACCCTTCAGGTCCGCCACACCACCCACTATGCCTTCGCGCAGCCGGTGGTTCACGCGCTCCAGCGCCTCCGGCTCACGCCCAAGGAGACCCACGGCCAGCGCATCATCGACTGGACGATGCGCTTCGACAACGCGAATGCCGAACTCCAGTATGACGACCAGCATTTCAACCACGTGACCCTGATCAGCCTCGCCCCCGGCGCGCGCGAGGTGACCGTGACGTCGGAAGGCGTGGTCGAGACCGAGGACAATGCCGGGGTGATCGGCCGCCATTCGGGGCATCTGCCGCTGTGGAGTTTCCTGCGCCAGACCCCGCTGACCCGTCCGGGGCCCAAGCTGAGGGCGCTGCTGCGCGAGATCCAGGGCACGACGAACGAAGCGCCGCTCGGTTTCCTGCACGCGCTGTCCGCCGCGATCCGCGAACGCGTGATCTACGAGGCGGGGCGCACCACTTCGACGACCTCTGCGGAGGAAGCCGTGGGGCAGGGCGCGGGCGTGTGCCAGGATCACGCGCACATCTTCATCAGCGCCGCCCGCGTGAGCGGCATTCCGGCGCGCTATGTCAGCGGCTACCTGATGATGAATGACCGCATCGAGCAGGAAGCGACCCACGCCTGGGCCGAAGCCCACGTCGAGGGACTGGGCTGGGTCGGCTTCGATGTCTCGAACGGCATCAGCCCCGATCCGCGCTATGTCCGCGTCGCCACGGGCAGCGATTATCGCGACGCCGCGCCCGTCACCGGCATCAGCTTCGGCGCGTCTGATCAGGTGCTCACTGTCGGCGTGGCGGTCGAGTCCCGCCCGTCATCCGGTCAAGGCCAGAACCAAAGCCAGGGTCAGGGCCAGAGCCAGAGCCAGTCCAACCAATAAACCCGGCAGACCCGGCCCGCCCTTTGCGCTTGGGAGCGCATCGGGCTAGGGGCCTGAGCGTCACGGGCCCGAGAAGAGGATGACGGCATGACCTATTGCGTTGGCATGGTGCTCGACAAGGGCCTCGTCCTGATGAGCGACACCCGCACCAACTCGGGCGTCGACAACATCTCGAGCTTTCGCAAGCTGCACCACTGGAGCGTGCCGGGGGAGCGCCTGATCGCGGTGATGACCGCGGGCAACCTTGCCACCACACAGGCGGTGATCAGCCAGCTCGAAGAACGGACCAAGGCACCCGAAGACCGGGAGAACTGCATCCTCCAGGGCGCGACCATGTTCCAGGTGGCTACCCAGATCGGGCGCATCCTGCGCAGCACGATCGAGGAGGTGCAGCGCGTCAATGGCGACAACGGCAAGGGCCGCTTCACCGCGACCATGATCGTCGCCGGGCAGATCAAGGGCATGCAGCCGCGCCTGTTCATGATCTATCCCGAAGGCAATTTCATCGAGGCAAGCTGGGACACGCCCTTCTTCCAGATCGGCGAGACCAAGTACGGCCGCCCGATCCTGATCCGCGGTTACGAGCGCGGCATGAGCTTCGAGGACGCGGTCAAGCTGATGATGGTCAGCTTCGATTCGACTCTCAAGGCTAACCTTTCGGTCGGATTGCCGCTCGATCTGCTGGTGATCGCCAAGGACCGGTTTGAAGTGACGCACGCCTCGCGCGTGACCGAGGATGACCCCTATTTTGCCACGATATCATCGGGTTGGGGCAATGCGCTGCGGTCCGCCTTCTACTCGCTTCCGTCCTATACGTTTAGCGATGACGCTTAGGGGCAAAGCCTGATCTGCCTCCGTTCCGGACAGATTTAATATCATATTTTCAATGCTTTGTGTCCGACCGGATATGGTAAATCCTCCGGATCGGCGGCGCTCCTGCGTGAATCCCTAAGTGGGTTAGCGCAGACATAATCGCATGACACGCAAAGCATCCCTCCACTTCATCGATTCCTGCAGCCGCCAGCGCGCCGAACTTGCCCGAGTGGGCTTCGGACTGGGCCACCACTGCGAGGTGTACGGCGATTTGTCGGAGCTTGCGGTGCACCCGCCGCGCGACGGGATCATCATCGCCCGTGACACCGCGGAAGAAGGCGGTCTGGGCATGATCCTCGACCGGCTCGGGCGGCTCGGCATCTGGCTGCCGCTGATCGCCGTAGACGTCCAGCCGCGCCCTGGCCGCATCGTCGAAGCGATCAAGGCGGGTGCGCTCGATTACCTCGCCCTGCCGCTCGATCCCGAACGCTTCACCCGCTGCCTCCTGCGGATCGAGAAGGAGGCCGAACTGTTCGGCGCCGCCCGCCGCCGGATGATCGAGGCGCGTGACCGCATCTCGACCCTTTCGGCACGGGAACGGGAGGTGCTCGACTGGCTGGCCGAGGGCAGCAGCAACAAGGCGATCGCCCGGGAGCTCGAAATCAGTCCGCGCACTGTGGAGATCCACCGCGCCAACATGATGACCAAGCTGGGCGCGCGCCATGCGGCCGAAGCGGTGCGGCTGAAGCTGGAAGCCAAGCTCGAGCCGAAGCTGCGCGCCTGAAAGCGGAGCACAGGCACGCGATCAATGATTCCCCCAGGCGGTCCGGGCTCAACCCCCCACATGACCCGGGCCGCCACCCCTCTGTTCACGCCTGTGGCCATGGCGGTGCTGTCATCGCGGAGGTGATCCGGGATGGCTGGTCATCAGGCCTCAGCGGCAGAACTTCGCGCCGGCGCCCTCGAGATGGAAGTGGTCCTCGTGCGCCGGGTTGTAGTCGGGGCCGAGCACCGTGCCGAAGCGCTTGCAGGCGCTCTTGTGCACCACCCGCAGGAACTCGCGCGTTGCCGCATCGCCGCCCTGCCAATCGCGCTTGAGCACGATCCGGCGGCCGTCGGCGAGCACGAAGGCGGAGACGTCGATCGCCTCGGCGCGGGCATGGGCCGAGCGGCGGTCGGTTCCGGCGACATTGCGGCAGGAATAGGAGCCCATCGTTTCGATCCGCGCGACCGGGCTCTTGAGGATGGCGCGGGCGGCACGGTCGACGCCGAAGCGCGCCCAATCGCCAAACGCCTTGGCAACGCTGCATTGGACCGGCCCGAGATTGGCTATGCTGAGCGGCGCACGGTCGCCTGCGAGCGCCATCAACTGCACCGTGCCGAGCTTGTTGCACCCCGGCGCGGCATAGGTGTCGGGCAGCAGGTCGAAGCGCGCTCCGCTCGCTCCGAGATCGGCGATGCAGCCGCGCTCGTCGGGGCGCGGCATGAAGCTTTGCGGGGCCGAGGCGACCGGCATGGCCGGGCGTGCCGGGGCACGGGCGGCCATGCTCGCCGAGCCCGGCGCCGCGCCGCCGCCGCCTGCGGGGATCACTGAACCGCAGCCCGCCAGCGCCATTGCGCCCGCCAGCCAGCCCGCTCTGAAAAGATGTGCCAAGTGCCTCATCGCTAGGCACTATTGCGCAGGTAACCTTAAGCCCGGCGCAAGAAACTGGGTTAAGGAATGTTTGCTCGAGGGTCTTGCCGTTCACCGGCAGGGCGCATTCAATCGGTCGGAGCGCGTCCGCCGCCCGCGAGGCTCACCAGAATGATCGCGACCAGCGAGGCGGCGAAACCCGGCACGATTTCGTAAAGGCCCGGGCCGCCGCCCAGCGCGTCCGGCAGCTTTGCGTTCCACCCCAGCGCGATCCATCCCGCAACCACGCCCGCGCCCGTCACCAGCCCCGCGACCGCGCCCGCGCCGGTCATCCGCGGCCAGGTCAGGGCGAGCAGGATCAGCGGGCCGAACGCCGCGCCGAACCCCGCCCAGGCGTTGGAGACAAGGCCCAGCACCTCGCTCTCCGGGTCGGCGGCGATCACCAGTGCGGCGGCCGCGACCAGCGCGACACACAGGCGCCCGATGTTGACCGCCTCGCGCTCGGAGGCGTCGCGGCGCAGGAACAGGCGGTAGAAATCCTCGGTCAGCGAGGAGGACGAGACGAGCAGCTGCGAGGAGATCGTGCTCATGATGGCCGCCAGCAGCGCCGCGTAGAGGAAGCCGGTCACCGCCGGGTGGAACAGGAGCCCGGCAAGGATGATGAAAATCGTCTCGGGGTCCTCGACCACCAGCCCATTGGCCTCGACATAGGCGCGCCCGGCGAGGCCAACCGCAACTGCGCCGGAAAGCGAAATCACCATCCAGCTCATCCCGATCACCCCGGCGCGTCCGACATTCTCGACCCGGTCGATCGCCATGAAGCGCACGATGATATGCGGCTGCCCGAAATAGCCGAGCCCCCAGGTGACAGCGCTGATCACGCCCATCAGTGTCGCCCCCCGCGTGAGGCTCAGGAACCCGTCCTGCGGCACTGCGGCGAGGTCCAGCCCCGCGCTGCCGCCCATGTCGGAGAGGATCACCAGCGGCATCACCACCAGCGCCACCATCATGATCATGCCCTGCACGAAATCGGTGAGGCTGACCGCCAGAAAGCCGCCGATTATGGTATAGGCCAGCACGATCCCGGCGGTGAGCAGGATGCCGACCATATAGTCGCTGAGGCCGGTCACCGGCAATGCGCCGGCAAAGGCGGTTTCGAACAGCTTGCCCCCGCCGACCATGCCGCTCGCGGTGTAGACCGTGAAGAAGCCGACAATCACCACCGCCGAGACGACCCGCAGCACCGTGCCGCTTTCCGGGAAGCGGTTGGCGAGGAATTGCGGGATCGTGAGCGCATCGCCCAATCGCTCGGTCTGTTCGCGCAGGCGCGGCGCGACGATGATCCAGTTCGCCGCCGCGCCGACCGTCAGCCCGATCGCGATCCACGCCTCGACCAGCCCGCCCACGAAAAGCGCGCCCGGCAGGCCGAGCAGCAGCCAGCCCGACATGTCGCTCGCGCCTGCGCTGAGCGCGGCGACCGAAGGCGAAAGGCTGCGCCCGGCGAGCAGGTAGCCCGCGCTGTCGCCGGTGGACTTCCTCCACGCGAACAGGCCGATGCCCAGCATCAGCACGAAATAGGCGGCGAGGGCAGCGAGGGTGTACGGGTTCATGGGGCGGGGGCGTAACAAGCGTGAGGGTGGATGGCCAGACGCCGACAGATTCTATCCGGAAGGCGGTGCCGAGCCCTCCTGCGCGGCGAGTTGCCGGGCTTGTTCAAGGAATCTGTGGTCTGTTGGGGCTAAAGTCTGCGCAGCCTCATTCGCCTCCATCTTCCTCACCACGCGTGACCAAGGATAGTCTGGATGGCTGATACTCGCCATACGATAATAGCCGACCCAGACATCGCGCTGGCGATCGGCGTTGCGGGGATCGATCTCGGCGAGGCGTTCAGCGATTGCAAGAGCACCGTTGTAGGCGAGAGCGGCTTCGATCAAATCGCCTTCTGCCGTCGCGACATCGCCCATCTTGACTTGTGTGGCCACAAAATCTGCGTGCCACGAGACATTTTTCGCGTCTCTCTGGGCAAGTTGTTTGCACAGCTCATGGCTTGAGCTGTAAGCACTCCGAGCTTCGATCAGATTACCGTTTGCCAGCGCAACATCGCCGATTTTGTACATGCTCACTGCAAGTTGATGCTGCCATTCGACGTTATATGGATCCTGTCCGTTAAGGTTGCGACGGATCACGCGACTGGTCTGGTAGGCAAGATGGGCGGAAGCAAAATCCTTTAGCCCATACGCAGCGTCGCCGACTTTTTCATGGATGATCGCGAGATCGCTCTGCCAAGAGAGGTTGGTTGGGCTGCTTTCGACCAGCCGTTGGCCGATGTCGCGGCTGGCAAAGAAGGCATTTCGCGCTGCGATCAAGTTTCCTTCGATCTGCTCGATGTCTCCCATCCTGGCGTAAGCAAGCGCGAGATCGCGCTGCCATGAAGTGTTCTTCAAATCTGTCTCGGCCAACCGTTGCATGATCTCGAGCAGAGCAACAAAGTTTGCCCGCGCCGCAGGCCAGTCGCCAGCTGCCTGTCGAACATCGCCGATGCGTTGGTAGGTAGCGGCAAGGTTGAGCTGCAAGGTTGGATTGTCTGGATGGGCATCAAGAAGGCTTTCCGTGATGAGCTTGCCTGCTTGGAATTCCAGGAGTGCCTCACCAAGCATGCCTTCAAGGAGGAGCAGGCCGCCGAATTCATGGTGCAGAACCATGCGATCGGCATCTTGCGCGACGTGTTGCAGTGCAGCTTCGAAGCACCGCCTCGCCACCGCCAGACCGTCATACGCCTGGCGCAGCCGCCCCAAGAAGATCCACGCCCACACATCCGTCGGATCGAGGTCAGTTGCTTGTTCAAGGTAGTCGCGCGCTTCGGAGGGCGCGAAGGGCAGGGCGAGGGTTGCCGCATCGCGCAGTTCGGCGGCTTCCTGCTTCCTTGTCTCCTCAAGTCGCGCGCGGGCAAGTTCGGCCTTGCGCCGCGCCGCGCCGCGATAGTCGCCCTGTTCGATCAATCGCGCGATCTCGTCGTCTCCGGGCCGCTTCGAACGGTCCATTCGAACCGCGGTTTCGGCGATGCCGGCAGCCTGTTCCTGCGTGATCGAAAGGTTGCGTTCCTTTGCCACGCGGATGACCCGCTCGAACTGAGCGACGAGTTCCGGGTCGGCATCGGAGCGCGAGAGTTCCTCCAGTGTGGCGGCGATCTTGTCCCGGCTGATCGCGGCGATCACGTCCTGCGTGCCGGATGCCACTTCGGCCCGCGTCGCTTCAGCCTCGGCCGAAACGCGCACCCGGGTTGCCTCGCCGTGCCGCTCCGCGATCTCCTCTGCACCCTCGTGGGTGACAGGTTTGGGCCCGAACAACTGCGCCAGCGTTCCGACGAAGCCGAGGATCGCGGCGATGCTGCCGAGCAGCGGAAGCACCGGCGTGAAGGCCGCCGTGCAGGCATCCCAGACCGTGATCTCCGATTGCCCGCTCAGCTTCTCCCATGTCGATGATACCGCGAGCAGCGCGCCTGCGGCGAGCGCAATCGCGGTGCTGATGATGGCCTTGAGTGAACCCCACCAAGCCGGCATCGCCAGTCCCCTGCCTGTTCCCGTCAGGCAGACTGCCTCAGGCGAAGCGAGCGATCAAGCCGGCCTCAATCGTCCTTGCGGCGGCGCGCCTTCTTGCGCTCGTGCGGGTCGAGGATCGCCTTCCTCAGGCGGATCGATTGCGGGGTCACTTCGACCATCTCGTCGTCGTCGATATAGGCGATCGACTGTTCCAGCGTCATGCGGCGCGGCGGGGTGAGGCGGATCGCCTCGTCCTTGCCGCTGGAGCGCACGTTGGAAAGCTGCTTGGCCTTCATCGGGTTGACTTCGAGATCATCGGGCTTGGCGTTCTCGCCGATCACCATGCCGGCATAGACCTTCATCTGCGGGCCGACGAACAGCTCGCCGCGTTCTTCCAGCATGTTGAGTGCGTAGGCATTGGCCTCGCCATCGCCGTTCGAGATCAGCACGCCGTTGATGCGGCCTTCGATCGGGCCCTTGTAGACGTCATACTTCTCGAACAACCGGTTCATGATCCCGGTGCCGCGCGTGTCGGACAGGAATTCACCGTGATAGCCGATCAGCCCGCGCGAGGGGGCCGAGAAGGTGATGCGGGTCTTGCCGAGGCCCGAGGGGCGCATATCGAGAAGGTCGGCCTTGCGGCGCTGCATCTTCTCGACGACCGTGCCCGAGTGCTCGTCATCGACGTCGATCACGACAGTCTCGTAAGGCTCCATGCGCTTGCCGCCTTCCTCGCGGAACAGCACGCGCGGGCGGCTGATGCCGAGTTCGAAGCCTTCGCGGCGCATCGTCTCGATCAGCACGCCGAGCTGGAGTTCGCCGCGCCCGGCGACTTCATAGGCGTCCTTGTCTTCGGATTCCGTCACGCGGATCGCCACGTTGGTCTCGGCCTCGCGCAGCAGGCGGTCGCGGATGATGCGGGTGGTGACCTTGGTCCCTTCGCGCCCGGCGAGCGGGCTGTCGTTGACCGAGAAGCGCATCGCCAGCGTCGGCGGGTCGATCGGCTGGGCGGCGATCGGTTCGGTGACCGAAGGATCGCAGATGGTGTTGGCGACGGTGGCCTTTTCGAGTCCCGCGAGCGCGATGATGTCGCCCGCGCGGGCGATTTCGACCGGAACGCGCTCCAGACCGTCGAAGCTCATCAGCTTGGTGGCGCGGCCCGTTTCGATGACCTTGCCGTCCATGTCGATGGCGTGGATCGGATCATTGACGCGGATCGTGCCCGACTGGACGCGGCCGGTGATGACGCGGCCCATGAAGTTGTCGCGGTCGAGCAGGGTCGCAAGGAAGCTGAACTTGGCGTCGGGGTCGAGGCCGGGCGAGGGGACGTGCTCGATGATCTTCTCGAACAGCGGGGCAAGGCTGCCTTCGCGGCGCTCCTGATCCTCGCTCGCGTAGCCGTCGCGGCCCGAAGCATAGAGCACCGGGAATTCCAGCTGATCGTCGGCCGCATCGAGGCTGACGAACAGGTCGAACACCTCGTCGAGCACTTCCTGCGGGCGGCCGTCGGGACGGTCGATCTTGTTGACGACGACGATCGGACGCAGGCCCAGCGCCAGCGCCTTGCCGGTCACGAACTTGGTCTGCGGCATCGCGCCCTCGGCACTGTCGACCAGCAGGATCACGCCGTCGACCATCGAGAGGATGCGCTCCACCTCGGCGCCGAAATCGGCGTGGCCCGGGGTGTCGACGATGTTGATGCGGGTGGTGTCGCCGTTTTCCGAATGCCACTCGACGCTGGTGCACTTGGCGAGAATGGTGATCCCGCGTTCCTTTTCGAGGTCGCCCGAATCCATGGCGCGTTCTTCGATGCGCTGGTTCTCGCGGAACGTGCCCGACTGGCGGAACAACTGGTCGACAAGCGTGGTCTTGCCATGGTCGACGTGGGCGATGATCGCGATATTTCTGAGGGCGGACGACATTCGGGGCACTTCCGGTGAAAGGCCGGACGCGCGGGGTGCATCCGGGAGACAACAAGGGGGCAGGGCGGCGGGGCGCGCTGCATCGGGGCAGGGTTCAAGGGCAGCCGGACCATCCGACGCTACGGCCCGCTGTATTTCCGGGTCGATCGCGCAGATGTGCTGCGTTGCAACATCGCCGCGGCGCCTAGCAGGGGAGCGTGCGCGGGGCAAGGGTCAGGGACCTGTGCCGGGCGGAAGGGCGCCATTTCAGGTGTGACTCTTGCGCAACATAATCCGGCATTGCCCACGGATTGCGCGGGTCTCCGGCTTGTGGGTGAGGCCGCGCTCCACTATCAGAGCCGCCAGTGACGTCGGGAGAGAGCGCACGGATAACGTGCATGCCCTTGGGGCACCGATGTCGCGGGAACTTGGAGAGGAGCTTCCATGCAATCGAAATTCACCGGCTTTGCCGGCGCCACCCGATTCACCCTGCTTGCAGGTGCCGCCACCTTTGCTCTGGCAATGCCGGGCGTGGCCTTCGCGCAGGATGCGCAGGACGAACCGGCTGCTGACGCCCCCGAGGCGAGCAACGTCATCATCGTCACCGCGTCCAAGCGCGAGCAGACCCTGCAGGAAACCCCGATCGCGGTGTCGGTGACCAGCGGCGAAACCATCGAGCGTGCGCAGATCCGCGACGTGCTCGACCTCCAGACCGTGGTTCCCTCGCTGCGCGTCAGCCAGCTCCAGACCTCCTCGGCGACGACCTTCATCATCCGCGGCTTCGGCAACGGCGACAACAACTTCGGCATCGAGCCTTCGGTCGGCGTGTTCATCGACGGCGTGTTCCGTTCGCGTTCCGCCTCGGCCCTGTCCGACCTCAACATGATCAGCCGCGTCGAAGTGCTCAACGGGCCGCAATCGACCCTGTTCGGCAAGAACGCGTCCGCGGGCGTGATCTCGATCGTCACCAAGGAGCCGCAATACGAATTCGGCGGTCAGGTCGAAGCGGTTTACGGCAACTTCAACCAGATGTTCCTGCGCGGTGAAGTGACCGGGCCGATCTCGGAGAACATCGCCTGGTCGCTCGACGGCAGCTATCAGAAGCGCGACGGCTTTGGCCGGATCGTCAATCTCAACAATGCCGAGATCAACGACCGCAACCGCTGGTCGGTGCGCGGCCAGCTGCTCATCGAGCCCACCACCGACATCAAGGTCCGCCTGATCGCCGACTACACCAAGATCGACGAAGTCTGCTGCCAGACCAGCAACCTCGTGGTCGGTCCGAGCACTTCGGGCGCGATCGTTGCCGCAGGCGGCGTATTCCCGACCGACTTCTACAGCTACGACAACTTCCTCAACGTCATTCCGGTCAACAAGAACAAGAACTACGGCTTCTCGGGCCAGGTCGACTGGAACCTCGGCAACCTGACCGTGACCTCGATCACCGCCTACCGCGAACTGCGCAATGCGTTCTCGCAGGACGTCGACTTCACCAGCGCCGACCTCACCGTTGAAAGCCGTGACCAGGGCGTCGACACCTTCACGCAGGAACTGCGTCTGACCTCGGACTTCGATGGTCCGATCAACTTCTTGCTCGGCGGCTACTACTTCGACGAGTCGATCCGTCAGGACAGCTCGCTGACCGTTGGCCGCGATTTCCGCGAATTTGCCGCCTTCAGCGCGGCAAGCGGCTCGTTCTACAACTCGACCCCCGGCACGCCTGGCTTCAACCCGGCGCGCAGCAGCCTGCTCGCCGGTTCGCTCATTCCGGGCCTTACCGCAGCACAGCAGATTGCTGCCGGTGAAAACGCCTTGCGTCAGGCCGAGGCCGGCCTTGGCCTTCCGCTCGGCTCGATCTTCGGCGGCAACTTCCTGACCAATGAGCGCTTCGGGCTCGACAACACCTCGTGGTCGATCTTCGGCACGGTGGACTTCGAGCCGGTCGATGGTCTCGTCTTCACCGGCGGGTTCAACTACACCGACGACAAGAAGAACTTCGAGGTCCAGCAGCGGGCTCTCGACCCGCTTGCCAGCATCAACCTTGTCGATGCCTTCATCCGTATCGCCAGCGGCGGCACGGTGACCAACCGGGCGCAGTTCCAGGCACTGCCGGCTCTCAACCAGCAGGCGCTGCTGGCCAACGCCACCAACCCGGCGATCAACCCGTTCCTCGGGTTGCGCGCCTTGCAGTTCCAGACGCCTTCTCCGGACGTGCCGAACTCGGTGGAGCCGGGCCGGACCAGCGACAACAAGTTCACCTACCTGTTCCGCGTTGCCTATGAAGTCTCGCCCGAGGTCAACGTCTACGGAAGCTACGCGACCGGCTTCAAGGCGAGCTCGGTCAACCTGTCGCGTGACAGCCGCCCGCTGCTCACCGATTACACCGCAGGGCCGCTCGGTTCGACCTTTGCCGCGCCGGCCTCACCGATCACCAATGGCGGTCTGGCGGTGCCCAACCTCACCACCGGCACCCGCTTTGCCGGGCCGGAAAATGCCGAGGTCTATGAAGTCGGGGTGAAGGCCCAGTGGCAGGGCTTCGGCTTCAACCTCGCGGTGTTCGACCAGAAGATCAAGGGCTTCCAGAGCCTTGCCTTCACCGGTCTCGGCTTCGCGCTGCAGAACGCCGGCTCGCAGTCGGTCCGTGGTTTCGAATTCGATGCCACGATCCAGCCCGATCCGTCGCTGGTCTTCACCTTCGCGGCGACCTACCTCGATCCGAAGTTCGACAGCTTCCCGGGCTCGGTGCTCGGCGACCTTTCGGGCGCACGGGTCGGCGGCATCCCCGCCTGGAACCTGCGCACCTCGGCGACCCACACGCTCGAGATCGGCGGCGACGGGACGCGGCTCATCACCCGCGTGGATTACAGCCACGAGAGCAACGTCAACATCAACAACGGCCTGCCGACCTTCAACCGTGGGCGTGGCAACACCCAGATCTTCGATCGCGAAGTCAATCTGGTGAACGCCTCGACCACGCTGGCGCTCAACGGCGGTCTGGAAGTCGGCCTGTTCGCGCGCAACCTGCTCGACTATCGCTACATCCTCACCAACTTCGACGGTGTGGCGCAGGGCGGCACGGTGTCGGGCTACCCGAGCGCGCCGCGCACCTGGGGCGGCCTGGTGCGCTACCGCTTCTGAGCGGTTCGCTCATGACTTGAGAAAGGGCCTCGCACCACCCGGTGCGGGGCCTTTTTCATTTGCAAGCGGCGCGCAAGTGTGTTGGTTTGCAACGACTTCACATGCATCAGGGGATCGGGCATGGAATGGATGATTTTGCCGTTCAAGCGTTACGCTGAATTTTCGGGCCGCTCGCGGCGCAAGGAGTTCTGGATGTTCCAGCTCCTCAACATCATTCTCCTTTTCGTTTTGGCAGGGCCGTTCGCCGTCAGCGCGATCACCGCCAGCGCCGCTGCGGGCACCGGACCGGGCTCCGATGAAGCGGTTGCCGAGGCCTTGCTCTCGGGCGGGATGGGTCTGTCGATGATCGGGGTCGTTCTCTACGGCCTCTATGGGCTGGCCGCGCTGATCCCGTCGATCGCGGTCACCGTGCGGCGTCTGCATGACCGCGACATGTCAGGTTGGTGGTATCTCGGTCTGGCGGTGGCGGGGGCCATCCCCGTGATCGGCTTTGTGGCGAGCATCGCGCTGTTCGTGCTGATGGTCCTGCCGGGCAATGATGGCGACAACCGCTTCGGGCCGGATCCGAAGAACCCCTACGGCGACGACGTCTTCGCCTGATCGGCCAGAGACTGAAGCAGGGGCCTCGCACTCCACAACGCGATACGCGCTCGTCATGGTGCGCAACGCGTTCACACGCAGCAAGGGTGCCAAAGCATGGCGTGGATGATCCTGCCGTTCAGGCGTTACGCCGAGTTCTCGGGCCGCTCGCGGCGCAAGGAGTTCTGGAGCTTCCAGCTCTTCAACGTCATCATCACTCTGCTCATCTTCGTGCCGGCGACGCTCCTCGCACCCTCTACCCGCAGCTCGCAGGTCCAGAACGGCAATGCGGGCTTTTCGGCCTCGGCGAGTTTCCAGACCGATTTCAGCAGTAATCCCGTTTCGACGGCACTGGTTTCGCTTTACGGCGTGTATCTGCTTGCAGCGCTGGTGCCGGGCATCGCGCTCACCGTCCGGCGCTTTCACGATCAGAACAAGTCGGGATGGTGGTATCTCGCGCTCGCGGTGCCCAGCATCATCCCGTTTCTGGGGGTGATCCCGGCGATCGCGCTTCTGGTGTTCATGTTCATCCCCGGCACTGACGGCGGCAACCGCTTCGGGCCGGACCCCAAGGACCCCTTTGGCGAAGAGGTGTTCGCCTGAACCTCGCGCCCTTGAGCCCGGCCTTCAAAGCTCCCGCAGCGCCTGCGCCGGTTTCGCCCGCAGCAGCGGCAGCGATCCGGCCAGCGCGAAGGCGAGCACCAGCGCGACCCCGAGGCCGAGCACGCCCAGCACCTGCCCCCAGTCGGGCAGCCAGTCGAATTCGAACAGGCGGGTGATCACCACCCAGGCGAGGCCCCCGCCAAGGCCCAGCGCCACAGCTGCCAGCACCGCGGCGAGCAGGCCGTATTCGGCGAGCTGCAACAGCAGGATCTGCCGCCGGCTCGCGCCGAGCACACGCAGCATCACCGTGTCATAGGTGCGCGCCGCCCGCGCCGCGGCGATTGCGCCCATCAGCACGGCGAGGCCTGCGAGCACGGTCACCGCCGCCGCCGCCAGTGTCGCGAGGCTGATCTGTTCGAGCAGCTTCCTCGCCTCCACCAGAATGCCGCCGACCTCGATCACCGAGCTGGAGGGCATGTCCTTGACCAGTGCGCGCAGGAGCCTGCCCTGGCGCGCCGAGTCTGCGCCCTCGGGCAGATCGATCGTCGCGGCGAGCTTGTGCGGCGCGTCCTGAATGGCGCCCGGGCTGAACACCAGCGCGAAGTTGAACCCCATGCTCTCCCAGTCGATCTCGCGCAGGTTGGCGACTTTTGCGGTGCGCTCCACCCCGAGGACGCCGATGGTGAGATAATCGCCGGGCTTGAGCCCCACGGCTGCGGCGAACTTGGCGTCGACCGAGACCAGCGCCTCGCCCGCCTGCGCTGCGCTCCACCACGCGCCCTCGGTCACCCGGTTGCCGGAGGGGAGGGTGTCCGAAAAGGTCAGGCCCCGCTCGCCGCGCAGTGCCCAGGCGCCTTCGGGGATCTCCTTGAGGTCGGCGACCCGGGTCATCCGGTCCTTGGGCCCATAGGCGAGGATCGCGCCGCGCATCGTGGGCACGGCGCGGATCGCGGCGGAGGGGAACTCGGCCTTCACCAGGGCAGCGAAGCGCGCCTCGCCGTCCTGCGGCACGTCGAGCACGAAGTAGTCGGGCGCTTCGGTGGGCACGCGCCTGGCGATATTGCCGTCGATCGCGCTCTGCACGGCGGCGAGCAGCACGAAGGCAGCAAGGCCGAAGCCGAGCGCTGTCACCAGCGCCCCCGTCGGCGCGCCGGGGCGGTGGATGTTGGCGAGCGCACTGCGCAGCAGCGGATTGGCGGGCCGGGGGAGCCGCGCCGCCCCTGCCTGAATCGCCCAGCCGAGCCCTGCAAGCAGCGCCAGCGCAGCCCCTGCGGCGAGCAGGAACCCGCCCGACAGTATCGGCTGCGCGGTGGTCAGCAGGGCGAGGGCACAGATCGCCGCAAGGCCCAGCGCCGTCGCCAGCAGCGCACGCCGGTCGCGCGCCAGCGGCACGATGCCGGAGCGCATCAGCGCCATCGCCGGAAAGGTCCGCGCCCGAAGCAGCGGCGCGGCGGCGAAGGCGAAGGCCACCAGCAGGCCATAACTCGCCGCCAGAGCCAGCGGACCGGGGGCGATGATGAACCCGCTCTCGACCGGGAGGAGGCCCTGCAACGCGCCCGCGAGGAGCGGCGTCACCAGCACGCCCGCCGCCAGCCCCGCAAGGCTCCCGATCAGCGATGCGACGCCGATCTGCATGGCGTAGATGCGCACGATGTCGCCCGAGGTCGCGCCCAGCACCTTCAGCGTGGCGATGCTCGCGCGGCGCTGGTCGAGATAGGACGAGACGCCGCCCGCAATGCCGATCCCCGCGATCACCAGCGCGGCAAGGCCCACCAGCGTGAGGAAATCGCTCATCTGCCGCACGAAGCGTTCCGCGCCGGGCGAGGCGCGGTCGCGGGTACGCATGTTGAACCCGGCGTTGGGAAAGCGCTTGGTGAGCGTCTCTTCGGCCGTATCGGGGCTGCCCGCACCCGGCTTGAAGGCGACCCGGTGCTTGCTCTGATACAGCGCGCCCGGTTCGAGCAGCCCTGCCTTGCCGGGCACATCGGCGGCGACGATGATCGTCGGCCCGAGCTGGAAGCCTTCGGAGAGGCGGTCGGGCTCGTCCTTGATGACCCCTGCCGCGCGCAAGGTGACGGTGCCGACCTTGAAGCTCTCGCCCACCCTGATGCCGAGGCGCTCCAATGCGGTGCGCGCGATCCATGCGTCGTTGCCTGACGGCGCGCCGACCGAGCGACCGTCATCGAGCATCAGCCGCCCGAACATCGGCCATTTCGCATCGACCGCCTTCAATTCGATGGGCGCAGCCGCCCCCGGCGTGCTTGCCATGCCCTGCATCCGGAAGCCGCTCGAGACGGTGCCGTAAGCTTCGAGCGCGGCGCGTTCATCGGGCTTGAGGTCGCGCTGCCACACCTCCACCTCGAGGTCGCCGCCGAGCAGTTCCTGCCCGCTGGAGGCAAGCTCGCGGGAGATGGCGGACGAGAGCGTCCCGATTGCGGCGAGCGCGGCGGTGCCGAGGAAGATGCACACCAGCAGCAGGCGCAGGCCCCGAAAGCGCGCGTTGAGGTCCCGCCGGGCGATGGCCCATGCGGTTGTCAGGGGGAGGCTCATGCCGCCGCCGTGGAACGGGGCCGCGTGTCCGAAACGATCACCCCGTCGGCCATGGTCAGCACCCGCTCGCAGCGCGCGGCAAGGCTCGCGTCATGGGTGATGATCAGCAGCGTCGCCCCGGTCTCCGCGCGGCGGGCGAGCAGGAGCTTGATGATCTCCTCGCCGGTCGCCGCATCGAGGTTGCCGGTGGGCTCGTCTGCGAAGATCAGGTCGGGGCGCGGCGCGGTGGCCCGGGCGATGGCGACGCGCTGCTGCTCGCCGCCCGAAAGCTGGGTGGGGTAGTGCCCGGTGCGGTGACCGAGGCCCACGGCTTCTAGTTCGGCGAGGGCGCGGGGGCTGGCGTCCGCCATCCCGGCAAGCTCCATCGGGGTCGCGACGTTCTCGGCCGCCGTCATGGTGGGCAGGAGGTGGAAAGCCTGAAGCACGATGCCGATCCGGCCCCGGCGGGCGGCGGCCAGGCCGTCCTCGGTCAGCGCCGCGAAATCCGCGCCTGCGACCTTCAGGGTGCCGCCGCTCGCGCGTTCGAGGCCCGACAGCACCGCCATCAGCGAGCTCTTGCCCGATCCCGACGGTCCGAGAAGCGCGACCACTTCCCCCCTCGGGATGTCGAGGTCGATGCCGCGCAGGATCGTGACCGGCGCGGCATTGCTGCCGAGGGTGAGGGTGAGGTTGCGGGCGCTGATCGCGAGAGAGGGACTTGTCACTGGGTTCCGATGGCATAGGTGGTGATTTGCAACAAGCTACAGGTATGGAAGGCTCGCGGATGCACAATGGCGGTTGGTCGAAAATCGGGCTCGTGGCGGCGGCGATGCTGACGTTGGCGGCCTGCGGTGACAACGCGGAGGAGGCCGCTGCGCCCGCGGGAGGCGTGGCCGAGGACGGCAAACCGGCGCTCCCCGCGATCCCCGTGATGGGGCCCGAGCGTGTGATCATCGCCTTCGGTGACAGCCTGTTCGCAGGCTACGGCCTCGACCCGCGCGATGCCTACCCCGAAAAACTCGAGAATGCGCTGCGGGCCAAGGGGATCAATGCCGACGTGATCAACGCCGGGGTTTCGGGCGATACGACCGCGGCGGGCCTCAACCGGCTGGAATTCACGCTCGCCGCGCAGAAGGACCGCCCGCCCGCGCTGCTGATTCTGGAACTGGGCGGCAATGATCTGCTGCGCGGGCTTTCGCCGGAAGAGACCAAGGCCAATCTGGCAAAAATGCTGACCATCCTTCAGAAGCAGAAGGTGCCGGTGCTGCTGATGGGAATGCGCAGCCCACCCAATTACGGGCCGGAGTTCCAGGCGCAGTTCGATGCGATCTATGCCGATCTCGCCAAGGAATATGGCGCGACGCTGATCCCCTTCTGGCTCGAGGACATCTACCGCGATCCCTCGCTGTTCCAGTCGGACCGCATCCACCCTACCGCCGACGGGATCGAGCGGCTGGTAGCCTCGACGATTCCGACGGTCGAAGGGGCGTTGCCGAAGGGGGAGTAGCTCACCTTCGTCATTGCGAGGAGCCGAAGGTGCAGTCGAAGACGGCGCAAAGCGCCACCGGGCAATCCATGGATTGACGGCGCACTCGCACGCGGTGGTAGTCCATGGATTGCTTCGCCTGCGGCTCGCAATGACGAATCTTAGACCCGCTCCACACCCCCGCCGGACACCCGCCAGATCGCCGCTTCGCCGCGGATCGCCTCGAAGGGGGCGAGTTCGGTGCCGGTCATCCACACCTGCGCCTTGCCCTGCCTGAGCCTCCTGAACAGCTCGGTGCGGCGCACCGGATCGAGATGCGCGGCAACCTCGTCGAGCAGCAGCACGCTGGGGCGACCCGCCGAGGCGAGGATGCCGTGGGCCAGCGTTATGGCGATCAGCATCGCCTTCTGCTCGCCGGTCGAACAGGACGCGGCCGGCTGGCGGGTGGAGGCCATTTCCACCTGCAATTCATCGCGTTGGGGCCCGGTGAGAGCGCGTCCTGCGGCCCGGTCGCGAGGGCGATTGCGGGCGAGCTCGGCGCGCAGTGCAGTCTCGTCGGGCGGCCCTCCGGGGCGATAGGTGAGGGCTGGCCTCGCGAATGGCTCGGGCGGCAGAGCGGAAAGCTCGTCGGCGAGCCGCAGCACCAGCTCGGCGCGGGTCCGGGCGATGGCCGCGCCGTGGCCTGCCGCCTGCGCCTCGACAGCATCGAGCCAGCGCGGATCGGCCCGGTTTTCCAGAAGCTTGCCCCGCTCGCGCAAGGCGGTCTCCAGCGCGTTCACCCGCCGGGCATGATCGGGCGCGATGGCCAGCGCCATGCGGTCCATGAAGCGCCGCCGCGCGCCTGCGCTCTCGGTGAAAAGCCCGTCCATCGAAGGGGTGAGCCATGACGTGGCGAGCCATTCGGCGAGGCTCGCAGCCGTCGCGGGAGCACCGTTGACCCTGACCAGCCGCCGACCCGGCTGGGCGGCCTCGGTATAGGTGCCGATCCGCGCCGAGACCGTGCCCGCCTCGGTCAGGCTGGCCCCGATCGCAAAGGCTCCCGGCGGATCGCCCGGCGCTGCCCGCCGCGCCAGCTCGCCAAGGTTCGCGCGGCGCAACCCGCGCCCCGGTCCGAGCAGCGACAGCGCCTCCAGAAGGTTGGTCTTGCCCGCCCCGTTCTCGCCCACCAGCAGATTGAAATGCGCCGTCTCCGCGAGGGTCGTCGCAGCGTGGTTGCGGAAGTTTTCGAGGGTGATCCGGCTGAGGCCCATGGCCCTTGCGGGGGTAGCGGGAGGGGGGCGGTTTGGCCAGAGCGGGCGGTGCGAAACGGGCACTCCCAACACATGGTGGAATTTCCCAAGCTTTCGGTTCGGTGAACCGGTCGTTTGCGGTGCGACAGCATCGAAACCGCAGGAATCCGCCATTTTTCGAGTTTGGCACACCTGATGCAAAGTAGCTGGCATCCCCGGGACAGTCCCGGAACACACCAAACCAAGACCTCAAGGAGACCCAAAATGTTCGTCACCGAAACCAGCAAC
>JAIYAM010000059.1 GCA_027489065.1 Erythrobacteraceae bacterium
CGGCAGCATCGCCTGCAGGTTCGACAGCTTCTTCTCGTGGATCAGGATGTAGGGGTTATCCAGTTCCACGGTCATCTTGTCGGGGTTGGTGATGAAGTAAGGCGACAGGTAGCCGCGGTCGAACTGCATGCCTTCGACGACATCGAGCTCGAACTCGAGGCCTTTGGCTTCCTCGACGGTGATCACGCCTTCCTTGCCGACCTTGTCCATCGCCTCGGCGATCTTCTCGCCGACTTCGCGGTCGCCATTGGCCGAGATGATCCCGACCTGCGCGATTTCCGAGCTGTCCGAGACGTCCTTGGAACGGCCCTTGAGGTTCTCGACCACGGCGAGCACGGCCTGATCGATCCCGCGCTTGAGATCCATCGGGTTCATGCCGGCGGCAACCGACTTCATGCCTTCGTTGACGATCGCCTGGGCGAGCACGGTGGCAGTGGTGGTGCCGTCACCCGCGCTGTCGTTCGCCTTGCTGGCGACTTCGCGCAGCATCTGGGCGCCCATGTTCTCGAACTTGTCCTTGAGTTCGATTTCCTTGGCGACGGTGACGCCGTCCTTGGTGATGCGCGGTGCGCCGAAGCTCTTGTCGATGACGACGTTGCGGCCCTTGGGGCCCAAGGTCACCTTGACGGCGTTGGCGAGGATGTCGACGCCGCGCAGAATGCCTTCGCGGGCTTCGCGGCCGAACTTAACGTCCTTGGCTGCCATGATTGTTTCTCCTGAAAAATTGTTCTTGGTTGAAAGAGGCGGTGGAGGTCAGTCGGCTCAGCCGACGATCCCCATGATGTCGCTTTCCTTCATGATCAGCAGGTCTTCGCCGTTGATCTTGACTTCGGTGCCCGACCACTTGCCGAACAGCACGCGGTCGCCGACCTTGACGTCGAGCGGGATGCGATCGCCGTCGTCGTCACGGTTGCCTTCGCCGACGGCGATGACTTCGCCTTCGCTCGGCTTTTCCTGGGCGCTTTCGGGGATGATGATGCCGCCAGCGGTCTTCTGGTCGGCTTCGATACGACGGACCACGACGCGGTCGTGGAGCGGACGAAATGCCATGTTTATGACCTTTCCTGAAAAAGAGGGATTGCTTGGCACTCTCCTCTCGAGAGTGCCAACGGAGCGGCATTTGGTCGCGGGGGGAGAATGAATCAACCCCTCATCGCGCAAAAATTTCGCACCCGCGCCACTTGTGCGGCGGGATGGTCAGCGACGCTGGCGTCGGTTATCGCAGCCGCGCCAACCCCACAGGAGCCGCACTGCCCGATGTCCGCCCCCAAACTGCCCGCTAGGCTTGCCGCCCGGACCGACGAGCTCAACGTCGCGCACGAGGCGTGGCTGTGGGTGAAGGTGAACCTCGCCTTCCTGACCGGCGCGGTTGCCGTGCTGGTGATCGGTGTGGTGCTCGCGCGGGTGCTGTCGAAATGGGCGGACCGCGCGCTGACCGGCAATACGCGGATCGAGCCGACTGTCGCCAGATTCCTCAGCAACCTGATCAAATATGCGCTGTGGGCGATCGTCGCGATCACGGTGCTCACCCAGTTCGGGGTGCAGACCACCAGCATCATCGCCGCGCTGGGCGGCCTCGCGCTGGCGGTCGGCCTCGCGCTGCAGGGCACCTTGAGCAATGTCGCGGCAGGCGTGATGATCCTCATCCAGCGGCCCTTCCGGGTCGGCGAATACATCACCGCAGGCCCCGTGGCCGGCACGGTGCAGGCCATCGGCCTGTTCACCACCGAGATGCTCCAGCTGGACGGCCTCTATGTCATGGTCCCCAACAACGAGCTGTGGAACAAGGCCGTGGTCAACCACTCGCGGATGCCCACGCGGCGGTTCGAACTGGTGGTGCCGATCGCTTACGAGGATGATCTGGGCGCGGCCAAGGCGGCGATGCTGGAACTGGCGCTTGGCGATCCGCGCGTGCTCGCCGAACCCGCGCCGCTCGCCTTCGTCGCCTCGCTGGGCGACAATGCGGTGCGGGTCGGGGTGAGGGCGTGGTGCAAGGCGAGCGACCATCTCGCCCTGTCATGGGCGCTCAACGAACAGGTGAAGCTGCGCTTCGACGCGCTCGGCTTCACGGTTGCGACCGGCGTGCCCGCGCCGCGTTAGGCCGCAGCGGCCGCGTAGTCCGTCAGCCCCAGCCGGTCACGCCGCGCCCAGCGCCACAGCAGCAGCGCGCCCGCGAAGAACAGCCCGGTGGCAAGGCCGATCCACACCCCCGTGCCCTCGAGCGGCGTGAAGAAGCCGAGGCCGACAGCCATGCCGAAGCCCGGCACCCAGTAGCTGAAGATCGCGATCCACATCGGCACGCGGGTGTCCTGCAGTCCGCGCAGCGCCCCCGCGCCGACCGCCTGCACCCCGTCGGCCAGCTGGAAGATCGCCGCCAGCACCAGATACTGGAGCGCGAAGGCGACCAGCGCGGCATTGGCGGGCGCGGCCGGGTCGATGTAGATGCGCAGCAGGAAGGTCGGCACCAGCAGCATCGCGAGCGCCGTGGTGCACATGAAGCCGGTGCCGATCGCGATCGCGACCCAGCCCGCGCGCCCCGCGGCAATGCGGTCGCCCGCGCCGTGGTGGAAGCCGACCCGGATGGTTGCGGCCTGCGCCGTCCCGAACGGGATCTGGAACGCCAGCGCCGCAAGGTTGAGCGCGAGCGTGTGCGCGGCAAGCTCGGTCTCGCCGAACCGGCCCATGAGCAGCGCAGCGCCGCTGAACAGCCCGGCCTCGGCCATCACGGTCAGCGCGATGGGCGTGCCGATCACCATGATCTGCTTCAGGCGCGACCATTCGGGCCGCCACCAGCGCCCGAAGATGCGATAGCGGCGCAGGGTGCGGTCGCGGATGATGACGACCACGTAGGCCGCCAGCATCGCCAGCGAGGTGATGACGCTCGACAGGGCCGAGCCCATCAGGCCGAAAGCGGGCAGGCCGAGATTGCCGAACACCAGCGCCCAGTTGCCGACGAGATTGGTGCCCAAGGCCAGCAGGGTGATCGCGGTCGCGTAACCCGGCTTGCCGAGCGCGGCGACAAAGGTGCGGAACACGCCGGCGAGGATCATCGGGATCATCGCCAAGGCGAGGAGCGCGAGGAACTCGCCCGCCAGCGCCGCGATCGCGGGGTCCTGACCGCTCAGCCGCAGCAGCGCCTCTCCGCCGAGGCACAGGCCCATGCCGACAAGACCGAAACCGACCGCCACCCACATGCCCATCCGCACCGTCCGGCGGATCTCGCGCACCGAATGGAGCCTCCGTCCGCGTTCTGCCGCGATCAGCGGGGCGCAGGCGCCGACCAGCCCGGTCATCGCCCACACCGTCAGCCCGAAGATCGCGATGGCGAGGCTTGAGGCGGCGAGCGGCTGGTCGCCCAGCCGCGCAATGAAGATCACGTCGACCGCGTGGATCAGCATCTGCAACAGGTTCGTCGCCGCGAGCGGCACGGCCAAGGCCAGCGTCGCGCGGAGTTCCTGCCCCCAGGTGGGCGTTTCGAGAGCGTGTGCCTGTGTCATCGGTTCATATGCCCGCGTTCAGGCGAGCCGGACCGGATAGGCGTGAGCGCGATTCGGGGAAAGGGGAAATCCGGCGCGGACGCTCGCGCTGCCGGACGGCGAGGTGCCGGCAATCTGTTGGTGGGTCCAGACCGTCCTATTGTCGGTGCTTGATACCGGCTTGACCCCCTCCAGGGGTGCTCCAGCCCCGCTTTGAACGGGGTCAGCACAGGGCCCTGCGGCGGTTGCACGCCGGATCGCCACCGGAGGGAGCGATGGGTCGGCAAAAGGGGTGGCGACCTGTCGGGGTTGCGACCCAAGAAGTTGTAAAATATGAGAATCTGGCTCGAGTTCGCGCATTAGGAAAGCGGCCGAAACGGGCCCCGATCCGACACGATCCCGTTCTGCGGAGGATCCGCCGACGCCTCGCCGCCAAGAATGTTTCACGTGAAACATTCCATGAACGCGGCATTGGCTTGCGACGGCATGAAAAAAGGGCGGCACCATCGCTGGCGCCGCCCTCCCATCTGCGAGTGCTTCAAGACACCCGCAAAACTTCAAAAGAAGCTTACTTGAGCTCGACGGTGCCGCCGGCTTCTTCGATCTTCTTCTTGATGTCTTCGGCTTCAGCCTTGTTGACGCCTTCCTTGACGGCCTTGGGCGCGCCTTCGACGAGGGCCTTGGCTTCAGTCAGACCGAGGCCGGTGATGGCACGGACTTCCTTGATGACCTGGATCTTCTTCCCGCCGTCGCCGGTCAGGATGACGTCGAATTCGGTCTGCTCTTCGACAGCTTCGACAGCAGCGGCCGGGCCAGCGGCAACCGCGACAGCAGCAGCGGCGCTCACGCCCCATGCTTCTTCGAGGGCCTTGGCAAGGTCAGCCGCCTCGAGGACGGTCAGCTTCGAAAGTTCTTCAACAAGCTTGGCGATATCGGCCATGATGGTTCACTCCAAATTGTGGCGGGGCGGACGGCACTATTGCCTTGGCCCCAACAGATTGTTTCGTCTGGCGAAAAACGTCTCTTAGGCTGCCTTGTCCGCGTAAGCGGCGAAAACACGGGCGACCTTCGCGGCGGGCGCGGTAACGACCTGGGCGATCTTCGTCGCAGGTGCGTTGACCAGACCGATGAGCTTGGCGCGCAGCTCGTCGAGGCTCGGCATCGAGGCAAGCGCCCGGATCCCAGCTTCGTCGAGAACGACCGAACCCATCGAACCGCCGACGATTTCGAGCTTGTCGTTCGTCTTGGCGAATTCGACAGCGGCCTTTGCAGCCGCGACCGGGTCCTTCGACCAGGCCAGCCCGACCGGACCGGTGAGCATGTCACCGAGCCCGACATAGTCGGTGTTTTCAAGGGCGAGATTGGCGAGACGGTTCTTCGCAACCTTGTAGGTGGCGCCAGCATCGCGCATCTTCAGACGCAGGGCGGTGGACTGAGCCACCGTCATGCCGCGGTTGCGGGTGACAACCACCACGGCAACCTCGTTGAAGACCGCATTGAGCTGGGCAACCGCGTCGGCTTTCTGCGAACGATCCATGCCATACTCCTTCACATTTGATCGCGCTCGGGAATGGCTCCCCGGCCGCGACCGGCTACGTTTGTCCGCGCTAGGGGCCGCAAGGCTCCGAACGCGGGCGAGTCCGTCGAAAGGGAAGGAGGGTGTGTGCCGGCATCATGGCAAGCACGCAGGCGGCCGCTTGCGCGGGCCGCCGGAATCTCGTTTCCCCGTCTAGGCTGGAAATTAAGACCGGCGTATTCCGGTCACCAACTGTCTCGGACGGATGACCGGATCAGCCATAGGCCTTGCCGGTCGGTCGGGCCCATTAGCCATGCTCGTGGCCGAGTCAAGGGCATAGTCCCGGCGCGCGCACCCTCGCAGCATCGCCGATGCTCCATTGCGGATGCACCAAGGCTTTGGATATGCGGGCGCTTTGCCGTATAGGCGAGGGCCATGGAAACGCCCGAACCCGCCGATACCGCCGCGCCTGCCGATCCGAACCCGGCCGGGCGCGCGCTGCGGTTCATCGAGCAGGGGCTGCTGATGGTGGCCGCGCTGATGACCTTGGGCGCGGCCGGGGCAGAGGTTGCGGCGGTTTATCAGCGCGGCAGCATCGTGCTCGCCGACATCCTGCTGATGTTCCTCTACACCGAAGTGATCGCGATGATCGCGGTGTTCTACACCGGCAAGGCTTCGTCCTTCGTCTTCCCGATCTTCATCGCCATCACGGCGATTGCGCGGCTGATCGTGTTGCAGGGCAAGGACATGCAGGCGGAGAACGTGGTGTTCGAGGCCGGCGCGATCCTCCTACTGGCCATCGCGGCGCTGGTGATGGGGCGGGTCCGCTCGGACTGAGGCTTTCCTACACGAAAAGGCCGGAGCATCACTGCCCCGGCCAGTTCCTTCAGTTGTCGTCACCGCGGTAGGTGAGCAGGTCGCCCGGCTGGCAGTCCAGCTCGCGGCAGATGGCGGCGAGGGTGGAGAAGCGGATCGCCTTGGCCTTGCCGGTCTTGAGGATCGAGAGATTGGCAAGCGTCAGCCCGACCCGTTCGGCCAGTTCGGTGAGCGTCATCCGGCGGGCATGGAGGAGGTCGTCGAGCTTGACCACGATGCGGGTGCCTTCGAGGTCGTCGTTCATGGGGGGCATCACACGGTCCCTTCGAGGTCTTCGCGCATCGCGGCGCCGTGGCGGAACACGCGGGCGAGGATGAAGAGGACGATGACGATCAGAACACCATCCAGATCATAGGGGCTGTAGTCGATTGCGTTTCCGCCTTGCGCGTCCGCGAGGTTGGCAATGTAGACGCGGAGTTCTCCGACCAGCACGGCCACAACCTCGTGGACGAGAAGCAGCCACGCCATCGCGTTGAGGCGCCGTGCGTTCTCGGGAATGAAAGGGTCGCCCTCGCCAACGCTCCCAATGATGGCGCGCATCTTTGCGAAAAAGAAGAACAATGCAGCAAGGCTCACTGCGATCAGAACAGCAAGGGTGACGCCCGGGAGCGGAGATTTCGCCACGACCGGAAGATCATTCGCATCGAAGAGCCCGGGCAGCATGCCCTGGCTGATCAGTATGACAATCGGAACGAGCAAGAGAAAAAGGCCTCCTGCCAGCGCGCACATTCCTTGAAGGATCAGGGCCAGTACCTTGCCGAAGCGGAGCAGGACATCGTTAGGGCTATCGGTCATGAGAAAGCTCCCGGTTTGGAGGGCAGTGCAGGGGCGGTGTTAGACTTGCCGAACAAGTGGGGCATCGCGAAACCCCCTTGAGGGCGCATCGATATTCGATAACCCTCTCTAATACGATGCACGGCATATCGTCAATCAATAATATTGAAAATCGATATGGTCGGTATCGTCCCGCGGTGCGCTTTTCAGGCCGCCGCTTTTGGTGCCGCACCCTCATTGACAGGGCGGGGAGGCACTCCTACATGCGCCCCTCACGCCAGCTTCGAGCAAGACCGATTCAAGCGCGGGGATCGGTCCCGAAATGGAAGCGGCGGATAGCCACTCTCGCGATGCAATCAGATGCTGCACCATCACCAGCCGGACAGGCGGGGTTGGCACGCGGCGTCTTGGCGTCTCGGTGGCGATTCTTCTGCGACGAAGTCAGCGATTTTTCCCGTCCGCGCGGCTTTTGCGCGCGGCCCAATTGAAGAGGCCCACTCCTCCATGGCAACCAAGGCGAAGCCGCCCGTCACCCGCAGCCGCAAGGCCCAAGGGACCGCCAAGAAGCGCATCCGCAAGATCTTCGGCGACATTCACGAAGTCGTGCAGATGCCGAACCTCATCGAGGTTCAGCGCGAAAGCTACGAGCAGTTCCTGCGTTCGGACAAGGCCACCGGCTATGTCTCGGGCCTCGAGAAGACGCTGCGTTCGGTGTTCCCGATCCGCGATTTCGCCGGCAGCGCCGAGCTCGATTTCGTTCACTACGAACTCGAAGAGCCCAAGTACGACACCACCGAGTGCCGTCAGCGCGGCATCACCTATGCCGCCCCGATGAAGGTCACCCTGCGTCTCATCGTCTTCGAGGTCGATGCCGAGACCGAGACCCGCTCGGTTCTCGATATCAAGGAGCAGGACGTCTACATGGGCGACATGCCCCTGATGACGGACAACGGCACCTTCATCATCAACGGCAC
>JAIYAM010000035.1 GCA_027489065.1 Erythrobacteraceae bacterium
GGCATCAACCCGCACACATGGCTTACCGCGACGCTCACCAGCCTCGCTAACGGTCACCCGGCATCGCGGATCGACGAGCTCCTGCCCCACGCCCACGTGGCCTGAGAACAGCGCTTACGCTCGGGTCTGCGAACCACCCGCAGAAGCCGTCCCCTGCCACTCAGTGCGGGCTGACCCCAAGCTCGAAGCCGGTCTTGTCGTGCAGCGCGAAGCGATCGACGATGTCCGCGCTTGCACGGTTGTAGCCCACCACTTCGACATTCCGGCCGTCGCGGCGCAGCCTTGCGACGATCTTGTCGAGCGCGGCGACACCGGAGATGTCCCAGAAATGCGCTCCCGTCATGTCGATGGTGACATTGGGCGCGGTCTCGGTGACGTCCATCGCCTCGACGAAACGCTCAACCGAAGCGAAGAAGATCTGGCCCGCAACGCGGTAATGCGCGGTCTGGCCGCCCGCCGATAGCGTCCGCTCGACCCCGAACATCCGCTGCACCTTTCCGGCAAAGAAAATGCCCGACAACAGCACGCCCGCGAGCACGCCGAGCGAGAGATCATGCGTGCCGACCACCACCGCAACGGTCGTCAGCATCACGACCGACGAAGGCCAGGGATGTCGCCGCAGATTGGGGATCGAGTTCCAGCTGAAGGTGCTGATCGACACCATGATCATGATCGCCACCAACGCCGGCATGGGCACCTGCCCCACATAGGGGCCAAGCACTGCGAGCAGGAACATCAGGAACGCGCCGGCCGTGAAGGTCGACAGGCGTCCGCGACCGCCCGAGGTCACGTTGATCACCGACTGGCCGATCATCGCGCAGCCGCCCATCCCGCCGACCAGCGCAGCGGCGATGTTGGCAGTGCCTTGCCCTGCACATTCGCGGCGCTTGTCGCTGCCGGTGTCGGTCATGTCGTCGACGATCTGCGCGGTCAGCAGAGATTCGAGCAGCCCGACCGCCGCCATCGCCGCCGAATAGGGCGCGATGATCGCCAGCGTTTCCCACGTCAGCGGCACATCGGGCCACACGAGGCTCGGCAGGCCCTCGGGCAGATTGCCCATGTCCGCGACTGTGTTGACCGGAGCGCCGCTTGCAATCGCGATGCCCGTCAGGACGATGATCGCGACCAGCGGCGGGGGCACGGCTGTGGTGACCCGGGGCAGCAGATAGATGATGGCGAGGCCGCCTGCGACCATCGCATAGGCCTGCCACGTGACGCCGGTCAGCTGCGGCAGCTGCGCCATGAAGATCAGGATGGCGAGCGCGTTGACGAAGCCGGTTATGACCGAGCGAGAGACGAACTGCATCACCAGATTGAGCCGCAGCGCGCCGGCGGCAATCTGCATGATGCCCATCAGGATCGTTGCGGCGAAGAGGTATTCGACGCCGTGGTCTCGCACCAGCGGCACCACCAGCACCGCCACGGCAGCCGTCGCGGCGGAGATCATGCCGGGCCGCCCTCCCGTGAAGGATATGACGATGGCGATTGCGACGGAGGCGTAAAGCCCGACGCGCGGATCGACCCCGGCGATGATGGAAAAGCCGATCGCCTCGGGGATCAGCGCGAGCGCAACGACGATGCCCGCCAGCACCTCCGAACGAGGATTCGATAGCCAATCGCGGCGAAGCGTGGCGAAAAATGTCATGAGAAGTCCAGATACGATCATCGGCAGAGCGCTGCCGGATTGTCCCGGGGATAGGCGCCGGGCCGAGCCACTCGCCAAAGCCGCGAGTCCGTCGATGCGGACCCTATGGTTCAATTGCCGCGATAAGACAAGCCGACACGACCGCGGCCGGGCGAAGCACTGTTTCGCCCAGCGCTTCACTTGGCGCAGCGAAATCGCGTCGGCTGCATCCGGTCGGGCGGCAGGCTGATGCGAGAGATAAATAAGTCGGCCTGCGTAAGCAATCCAAGCCCGCGAGGTGTTTACACCGTAGATACAACCCCTATCAGGCGCCGTGCGCCTCCTTCAGAGAGTCTGTCATTCTTCTTCCCGTTTCCCACAAACTGTCGTTGGTCACACGTCTTGCTCTGAGTGGGCTGGCGCTGCTGGCGCTATCCGGTTGCGCGGGAAACACGAACGACAAGCGATCTCCGCCGCCTGCCCCGGAAGTCGGCTACGTTGTGGTGCAGGCGAGTTCTGTTCCGGTCGCCGTGGAGCTCGCCGGCCGGATCGCAGCGTTCGAGATGTCCGAGGTGCGGCCGCAGGTCACCGGGCTGATCCGGAAGCGGTTCTTCACCGAAGGGGCGCTCGTACGGGCCGGGCAGACCCTCTACGAGATCGATCCTCGCCTCTATCGCGCGACCACACAGGAGGCGAACGCGAACCTCAATAGTGCAATTGCCAACGCCAAAGCCACACGCGTTCGCGCCGACCGGCTAAAGCCGCTGGCAGAGGCTCAGGCGGTGTCGCTGCAGGAGTATACCGACGCCCTGGCGGCTTCTCAACAGGCGGCGGCGGCGGTGCAACAGGCGCGCGCGCAGGTGCAGACTGCTAACGTCAACCTGCAGTTCACCCGAGTGCCGGCACCCATCAGCGGGCGCATCGGGCGCTCGCTGTTCACGGTGGGCGCGCTGGTCACGGGCAACCAGGCCGAACCGCTCGCGGTGATCCAGGGTGTCGATCCGGTGTTTGTCGATATCCAGCAGTCCAGCGCCGATCTGCTGGCACTGCGCCGGTCGCTGGCGCAAGGCGGTGCCGTTGCCGCGAGCGCCTCGGTCAGTCTCTTCCTGGAAGACGGGAGCGAATATGGCCCGCGCGGGGTCGTGCAATTCTCCGAAGTCATGGTCAACGCCGCCACGGGCACGGTGACGCTCCGGGCGCGTTTTCCCAACCCCGACGGTCTGTTGCTGCCGGGCATGTTCGTGCGGGCGCGGTTCGATCAGGCGATCAACCCCAACGCGATTCTGGTGCCGCAAGCGGCGGTAACGCGCAACGCGCGCGGCGAGGCGAGCGTGTTTGTGGTCGATGCCGGCAACAAGGCGGCCGAGCGCAAGGTCGCGGCCGAGCGCGCGGTCGGCACCGACTGGGTCGTTACCAGCGGGCTCAAGCCGGGCGACAAGGTGATCGTGCAGGGTCTGGCCAAGATCAGACCGGGCGCGGCCGTCAAGCCTGTTCCAGCCGGCAAGCCGCAGGTGATTGCTGCACCCTCGCCCGGCCAGAAAGATTAAGGCTCCGCGATGTCGCGCATTTTCATCGAGCGGCCGATCTTTGCGTGGGTGCTGGCAATCATCACCATGCTGGCGGGCCTCGGCGCCATCTATCTCCTGCCTGTCGAACAATATCCCGACGTCGCCCCGCCCCAGGTCAATATCCGCGCAACCTTTCCCGGCGCGTCTGCGGAAACGCTGGAAAACAGCGTCACCCAGATCATCGAGCAGCAACTGACCGGTATCGACGGGCTGCTGTATTTCAATTCGAGTTCGAGCTCTCGCGGGCAGGTGACGATCAGCGCGACCTTCGAGAAGGGCACCGATCCCGACATCGCTCAGGTGCAGGTGCAGAACCAGGTGCAGCAGGCGCTGGTGCGGCTCCCCCAGCAGGTCCAGCAGCAGGGGCTGCGCGTCACCAAATCGAACCCCGATTTCCTCATGATCGTCGGCGTCTATGACGAGACAGATCGCAGTACCAATATCGACGTATCCGATTTCCTCGTCACCAATCTGCAGGACACTCTCGCACGGATCGAGGGCGTGGGCGAAACCAATGTATTCGGCTCGCAATACGCCATGCGGATCTGGCTGGACCCCGACCGGCTGGCGTCGGTCGGGTTGATGCCGGGCGATGTTGTCACCGCGATCCGCAACCAGAACACCGAAGTCGCTGCGGGCGAGGTCGGCGGCCTTCCGCAGCCCGAAGGCAACCAGCTCAACGCCACGGTGACCTCGCAATCGCGGATGCGGACGGTGGAGGAGTTCGAGTCGATCATCCTCAAGTCCGAACAGAGCGGCGCAATCGTGCGGTTGGCCGATGTCGCCCGGGTGGAACTGGGCGCGGAAAACTATTCCGCGTCCAGCCGCATCAACGGGCATCCCGGCGCAGGTTTGGCAGTGTCGTCGGCTCCGGGTGCGGATGCCCTCGCCACCTCGAACCTGGTGAAAGAGGCGGTCAGACAGGCCGAGTCCAGTTTTCCGCCGGGCTACAAGGTTGCCTATGCCAACGACACGACAGCCTTCATCCGCCTGTCGATCGACGAGGTGGTGGGGACTTTGTTCGAAGCGATCATCCTGGTGGTGATCGTCATGTTCGTGTTCCTGCACAGCTGGCGCGCAACGCTGATCCCGACGATTGCGGTTCCCGTGACCCTGCTGGGCACCTTCGTGGTTTTCTACCTCTTCGGTTTCTCGATCAACACGCTGACACTGTTCGGCCTGGTGCTGGCGATCGGCATTCTGGTCGACGATGCAATCGTGGTGGTCGAGAATGTCGAGCGTCTGCTGGAAGAAAATCCGGACATGACGCCCAAGGAAGCGACCATCCAGTCGATGGGTGAAATCCAGGTTGCACTGGTCGCCATCGCGATCGTTCTTTCGGCCGTGTTCTTGCCGATGGCGTTTTTCGGCGGGTCGACGGGGGTCATCTACAGACAGTTTTCCGTCACGATGATTTCGGCGATGATCCTATCGACGCTGGTCGCGCTGATCCTCAGTCCGGCGCTCACGACCTCGCTGCTGCGCCAGAAGCACAGACACGGCGATCATCCCCAGGGCTGGCTGGACCGGCGCTTCTCGGCAGTGACGGACCGGCTCGACCGGGCGCAGCGCTGGTTCAACGATGGCTTTGCGCGCGGCACGGACCGCTACGTTGGCGCCATTCAGAAGGTGGTGGACCGCAAGTGGTTGTTCCTTGCGATTTACGCGATCATTCTGGTGCTTCTGGTGGCGATGTTCGTGCGTTTGCCGACCAGCTTTCTGCCCACCGAAGATCAGGGCGCGGCGCGGGTCCAGTTCCGTCTGCCTGCCGGGGCGACACAGGCACGCACCCGCGAGGTCCAGCTTGCGGTCGAAAAATACATGCTGGAACAGGAAGCCGACAATATGGCGGTGATGTTCAGCGTCGCTGGCGGCGGGCAAGGCGCTGCGGGACAGAATACCGGTCAGGGCTTCGTCAACTTCGTGGACTGGTCCGAGCGTAAGGGCTCGGAAAACACCGCAGATGCTATCGTCGAACGGGCCGGCAAGGCGTTTTCGCGGTTCCGCGACGCGCAGGTGAACGTGCTGGTCCCGGCGGCCATTCGCGGCCTGGGGCAGACCAACGGTTTCAGCCTGCAGCTGCAGAATACCAGCGGCATGCCCCGCGAGGAATTCGCGGCCGCGCGCGACAAACTGCTGCAATTGGCAGAGGAGGATCCGTTGCTGGCGGGCGTCCGTCTCGGAGAGCTTCCCGATGTCGCCACCTTGCAGGTCGATATCGACCAAGCACGGCTTGCCGCGCTCGGGCTTAACCAGTTGGATGTGAATACGACGCTGTCGGCGGCGTGGGGCGGGCAATATGTCAACGACTTCATTGACCGTGGACGGGTCAAGCGGGTCTTCGTGCAGGGCGATGCGCCGTATCGCGCGACACCCGATGATCTGGGCAACTGGTTCGTGCGGGGATCAGGTGGACAGATGGCGCCGTTCTCGGCTTTCTCACAGACGCGCTGGTCGACAACGCCGACGGTTTTGTCGCGCTTTCAGGGCTATCCCAGCTTCCAGTTCGAAGGCCAGGCGGTTCCCGGCGAGAGTTCGGGCGCGGCGATGGACCGGATCGAGGAGCTGGCGAAGCAGATTGAAGGTGTCAGCGTCGCCTGGTCGGGGCTGTCGTTCCAGGAGAGGCTGTCATCGGGCCAGGCGCCCCTGCTCTATGGTCTTTCGCTGCTGGTCGTCTTCCTGTGCCTTGCGGCGCTCTATGAAAGCTGGAGCGTCCCTGTGGCAGTGATGCTGATCATTCCGCTCGGGCTGGTGGGTGCGATCTTTGCCGTGACCCTGCGCGGGCTCGAGAACGACGTGTATCTCCAGATCGGCCTGCTCACCACGATGGGCCTCGCGGCCAAGAACGCCATTCTGGTGATCGAATTTGCCGAGCGTGCCGAGCGGCAGGGCGCGCGGGTGATCGACGCCGCCCTGCAGGCTGCACGTCTGCGGCTGCGCCCGATCCTGATGACCAGTCTGGCCTTCATCTTCGGCGTTCTGCCACTGGCGCTCTCGAGCGGGGCGGGCGCCAACAGCCGCATCGCCATCGGCACCTCTGTGATCGGCGGAATGCTGACCGCTACGGTGCTGGCGATCTTCTTCATCCCGCTGTTCTTCGTGCTCGTGCGCCGCACCACGCGCGATACCTTGGCGAGGCTTCATGTCGGCGCGGGCAAGGCGCCGGAGGCGCTGGCATGAGGCACTCCGTTCTGATCGCGCTGGCGCTGCTATCGGGCTGTTCGATGGCGCCGAAATACGTGCAGCCAGCGTTGCCTGTCCCTGCATCCTGGCCGGCGGGTGACCCCTATCTCGCGCAGAGTGAGGCGGCGTTGCCGGTGATGACCTATCGCGAGGTGTTTGCCGATCCGCGATTGCTTGCAGTCATCGAACAGGCGCTCGCAAACAATCGCAACCTGCGCGTCGCGGCCGCGAATATCCAGGCAGCGCGCGCCCAGTTCCGGATCCAGCGCGCGGCCCAGCTGCCCCAAATCGGTGCGGCCGCTGGCCGGACGCAGTTCGACAATGGCACCGCCAACCGGAACCGCAATCAGGATGTCGACATCGGCAACGACCCTACCGCCAGCCCCTCGACCGCCGGGGTCCGCTACACCGCCGATGTCAGCACGACCGCCTTCGAACTCGACCTGTTCGGGCGGCTCCAGTCGCTTTCGGATGCCGCGCTCAATCGCTACTTCGGCACCGAGGCCGCCGCCCGTGCGACGCGGCTGACGCTGATCGGCGATGTGGCCGATGCATGGCTCACCTACGCGGCTGACCGGTCGCTGCTGAAGCTGGCTGAAGATACCGCCGCCAATGCGCGTGAGCAGGTCAAGCTGACGCGGCTGCGGCTCGACGGCGGGATCGCCCCGCGCACCGATTTGCGTCAGGCCGAGCAGATCCTGGCGACGGCGGAGTCGGATATTGCGCAGCAAAGGACGGCGCTCGCGCAAGACGTCAACGCTCTGCAATTGCTGGTCGGCGCGCCGTTGGATGAGGCGCTGCTGCCGCTATCGATCAGCGATGCAGACGATGCGGTGCGCATATTGCCCGCCGGCCTCGACTCGACGATCCTGCTGCGCCGGCCCGATGTCATGCAGGCCGAGTACGAATTGCGCGCGGCCAACGCGGAAATCGGTGCCGCGCGCGCGGCGCTGTTCCCGCGTATCACGTTGACGGGGCTGGCGGGCCTGGCGAGCAATGCGCTCTCGACCCTGTTCACGGGCGCGGCGTTCAACTTTTCGGCCGGGGCGAACGTGCGTTATTCGCTGTTTGCTGGCGGCGCTGCACGGGCTGGCGTGGCGCAGACCGAGGCGCAGCGTGACGCGGCGGTGGCAGGCTACGAAGGCGCAATACAAGCCGCGTTCCGCGATGTTGCCGATGCTCTAGCAAGGCGCGGTACGATCACCGAGCAATTGCGCGCCAACCGCGCCTTTGTCGATGCCGCCGATGACAATTTCCGTCTCGCCGACCTGCGTTACCGCGGCGGCGTGGACTCCTTTCTCATCAGCCTTGATGCGCAACGCGCGGCCTATCAGGCGCAGCGTACGCTTCTCGCTACCCAGCTGATCGAAGCAAGCAATCGGGTAACGCTCTATCGTGCGCTGGGGGGGGAAACAGTTGCAGACAGGCAGACCGACAATTCGCCTTGACCTTCGGCAAGGGTACCGGACCTCGCACAAACGATCAGCGGTCCAATCTCAAGACATGGATTCCCTGTGGGCTTCACGTAGAAGGCGGACATGAACGAACCAGTCGCCAGCAATAGCTCAGCCAGCAAGGCCAAGCTGATCATCCGTCAGGCACGGGTCGGCGATGCTCCGGCAATCGCGCGTCTCTCGGTCAAGGTCTACTCGGTGGGCGACGCGTTCACCCGTGCCGAGATCAGGGGCCAGATCAACAACTTCCCCGAAGGGCAGTTCGTCGCCGAATACGAAGGCAAGGTGGTTGGCCACTGCGCCACCATGGTGCTGACCGCGGAACAGGCGTTCGCTCCGCATGACTGGGAGGAGATCAGCGCAGGCGGCTACGGCCGTCCGCCTGCCGAGGACGGCGAGGTCCTTTACGGCTTCGAAGTCTGTGTCGATCCCGATTACCGCCGGCTGCGCATCGGCCAGCGATTGTATCGCAAGCGCAAGGAGCTGTGTCAGGAGCTTGAGCTGAAGGGCATCGCCTTTGCCGGGCGCATGCCCGGTTTCGCGCGGCGCAAGCGGAGCTATCCCACGCCTGAGGACTACCTCCAGGCAGTCCTGGCGCGCAAGGTGCGCGATGCCGTCATCACGTTTCAGCTGGGCGAGGGATATGAGCCCCGCGGCATCCTTGCCAACTACATCCCAACCGACAAGGAAAGCGGCGGCAATGCCGTCCTGATGTACTGGACCAATCCGCTCGCCCCGCAGGAGACCGGAAAGAAGCTGCCCGGCTTCAGGGAACGCCTGCCGTCATCGGTGCGCGTGGCGACGGTGCAGTTCCAGATGCGGCGCATTTCCGCGATCGACGAGTTCGAGGAGCAGGTCGAATACTGGGTCGATGTCGCGTCGGACTACAATGCGGATTTCGTGGTGTTTCCGGAGCTGTTCACGCTCGAACTCCTGTCGATCGAGGACAAGAAGCTGGGCCCGGTGGAGGCGATCGAGAAGGTCGCCGATTACACCGCCCGGTATTGCCGGTTCATGGAACGCATGGCTGTCAGCTACAACATCAACATCGTCGGCGGGTCCCATCCCACGCGCGTCGCCGCCGGAGAGATGCGCAACATCAGCTATGTCTTCCTGCGCGACGGCTCGACGCACACGCAGGAAAAGCTGCACCCGACCCCGTCGGAAAGACGCTGGTGGAACATCCGCGGAGGTTACGGGGCGAGTGTCATTCCGACCGACTGCGGCCCCATCGGCGTAATGATCTGTTACGACAGCGAATTCCCCGAAATGGCCCGCCACCTTGTGGATCAAGGGGCGATGCTGTTGTTCGTGCCTTTCTGCACCGACGAGCGACGCGGCTATCTGCGCGTGCGCTACTGTTGCCAGGCCAGGGCCGTGGAGAACCAGTGCTATGTCATCACCTCCGGGGTCGTCGGAAACCTGCCGAACGTGGAGAACATGGACATCCATTACGCCGAGAGCGCGATCCTCACCCCATCCGATTTTCCATTCGCGAGAGATGGCGTGGCTGCGGATACGGCACCCAACACAGAAACTATTGCAATTGCTGATCTTTCAATCGACGATCTGCTGACGAGCCGGCAGTCGGGTGCGGTGCAAAATCTCCGCGATCGGCGGTTCGACCTTTACCGTGTCGAGTGGGCAGAGCGCACGGGGGATTCCCGGCCCCTTGCAACTGGTGGTGGGCTGACCGGAGGCGGGTCGACGCACGGCTGAATCCTGATCCCTCCCCCGCATCATCACCTCAACCCGATTGTTTCACGTGAAACAGCGGCGCAACGCACCGTCTGTGCGGGTCTGGGAGGGGTCTAGCGGGGGTCTGGGAGGGGTCTAGACGGGGTCTAGCCCCGCGCAAACCTCAACACAGCGCCCGTTCGCGCGCGATCATTGCGGCATGGGTGCGGTTTCTCGCGGCCAGCTTGCGGCAGATCGTCTTGACGTGGAGCTTGATCGTCGGCTCGCGCAGGTTGAGCTCGCGCGCGATCTCCTTGTTCGCCTGGCCAGAGCACAGCCGCGTCAGCACTTCGACCTCGCGGGGGCTCAGCCCCGAAGGTGCCGGCGCCGGGCTTTGCGAGGGGCGGTGCAGGTCGAGCGGCATGTAGGTCTCGCCTGCCGCCATGAAGCGGATCGCGTTGACCAGCGAGCGCGCGGGCAGCGTCTTGGGCAGGTAGCCCGCCGCGCCTGCGCCGAGCACCTTGTCCGCGACCCCCGGCGGGGCAAGGCCCGACATCAGCGCGACCGGCTTGCCCTTGCCGGCCGCAATCGCCTGCTCCAGCCCGGCATAGCCATCCATCCCCGGCATCCCGTAATCGAGCACCACCAGATCATAGGGCGTCTCTGCCGCAGCCATGCTCGCGAGCGCCTCGTGGAGGTCGGCGACCAGATCGACCGTGAAGCCGCCCTCGGCCTCGAGGAAGGAGCGCAGCACGTCGCGCAGCAATTCGTGGTCGTCGGCAATCAGGATACGCATGCAGTGGTCCTCTCTCGCGCAGCGTCGATCGCGGACGCGGCGGCAGCGGCGAGCTGCGCGGTGCCGGCAGGCTTGCCGAGCACCCCGTCGAACAGCCCGACCTGTTTCTGATGGAGCTGGTGGATGCGCGGGAGCGCGGTGAGCAGCAGGATCGGCAGGTCCGGGCGCAGCTTGCGCAGCCGGCGCGCAAAATCTGCGCCGTTCATGCCGGGCATGTCGTAATCGGTGACCACAAGGTCCCACAGGCCCGGATCGTCCCTGATCGCGGTGATCGCGTCGCGCGGGTCGAGGCAGGGGCCGGGCTCGGCGCCGACCTCCTCGAGCATCGCCACGAGGGTGTCGACCACCGCCGGGTTGTCGTCGACCACCAGCACGGTCTTGCCGGTCAGCGCGGCATTGAGATCGAACCCGTCGCCCTGCATCGCCCCGTCGCCGGCCTCGGCCTGGAGCGGCCACCACACCTCGAAGATCGTGCCCACGCCGGGCCAGCTCTGGATGGTCAGCGCGCCGTTGTTACCCGCGATGATCCCGGAGACGACCGCGAGGCCCAGCCCGGTTCCGGCCTCACCCTTGCGGGTGAAGAAGGGCTCGAACACCTTGCCCAGCTCCTCGGGCTCGATGCCGCAGCCGGTATCGCTGATGCGGATCAGGACGGACGGCACCTTGGGGATGGCGCCGATCACCAGCCTGCCTTCGGGCACCTGCCACTCGGCGGGAATGACCTCGAGACGGATCCGTCCGGTCTCGGCGGGTCGCAGCGCGTCGCGCGCGTTGAGCACGAGGTTGAGCAGCACCTGATTGAGCTCGGTATCGTCGGTCAGCACCATCACCGGCGAACTCGGCACGGAAAGCTCGATGCGGTGGAGCGGATCGGTAAGGGCGGGCGCGGCGAGATCGCGCACGTCGCGCACCATGCGGGTGAGATCGACGAGCTTGGGATGCGGCACCCGGCGTCCGAGGGTCAGCATCTTCTCGACCAGCCGCGCCGCGGTCGCCGCTGCCGACTGGATGCGCAAGGCATGATGCGCCACGCGCTGGTCGTTCAGATTGCGGAGCAGTTCGGCGGTGCCGGAAATGGCGGTGATGAGATTGTTGAAATCGTGGGCGATCCCGCTCGCCAGCTGGCCGACCACCTCCTGCCGCTGGGCGAGCATCAGCTGTTCGCGAAGGCGCGCCTTCTCGCGTTCCATCGCCCGCCGGTCTCCCATGTCGCGGGTGACGCAGACGATGCCGTTCTCGGGGCTGAGCGAGAGGGCGATTTCCTGTTCGACCGGGCTGCCGTCGCGCCGCAACCCTTGCGTCTCGCCGCGCCATTGCCCTTGCGCGAAGAGGATCGGCATGGCGTCCTGCGAGAGGCGCTGCGCCTCGTCCGCATCGTAGAGCACGCTCCACGGCTTTCCAATCAGCGCCTCGGGGCTGTCATAGCCGAACATCGCCGCGTGGGCGTGGTTCATGAAGATGAAGGCGCCGTCCGCGTCGGTGATCGCGATCCCGTCGTCCGAGGCCTCGACCGCAGCGAGGTGCCGGGCGAGCCGTGCCTCGGTGGCGGCGCGTTCGGCCTCGGCGGCCCTGCGGGCCGACACATCGCGGATGATCGCGGCAAAGCCCTCAGGCGCGTTGCCGGCCGCGCCAGCCGCTTCGCCGACGCTGACGCCCTCGCCCTCGCCGGTCCACATGGCAAGGCTGAGTTCGATCGGGATTTCGCGCCCGTCCTTGGCGAGCGCGGGGACCTCGACCGTGGTGCCGACCAGCTTCGAAGGCTGGCGGTCGCGCATCCGCGCCACGCCCGCATGGTGCCCGTGGCGGTGACGGCCCGGAATGATGAGATCGAGCGACTGGCCGATTGCCTCCTCGGCGGTCCAGCCGAACAGCCTCTCGGCCGCGCGGTTCCAGAGCGTGATGCGGCTGTGCGCATCGGCGCAGACGATCGCATCGCTGGTGGTGCGCCCGATGAGGTCGGCGATGCGCCGCTCCTGCCGGATCTGGCGGCCTTCAAGGAAGGTGACGACCTGGTTCGCCATCAGCGCGAGGATCGCGCGGTCGTGCTGCGACATCGCCTGGCGCGGCGCGGGGTCGATGACGCACAGCGTGCCGACGCGGTGCCCGTTGGCAAGGATCAGCGGCGCGCCCGCGTAGAAGCGGATGTGCGGCTCGCCCGTCACCAGCGGGTTTTCGGCAAAGCGCGGGTCGGCGTGCGCATCGGGCACCACCATCACGCCCTCGCCCGCGATCGTGTGGGTGCAGAAGCTTTGACTGCGGCAGGTGTGCGTCGCGGCGAGGCCGAAGCGCGACTTGAACCACTGCCGCTCGGAATCGACGAGGCTGACGAGCGCGATCTGCGCGTCGAAGCGATCCGCCGCAAGCCGCGTGATGACGTCGAGTTCGGCGTCCGCCGGCGTGTCGAGCACATCCAGCGCCCGCAGCGCGGCGATCCGTCCGGGCTCGTCTTTTCCCAAGGGGTAAGGCGGGTTGTGGTTCGTGGACATGGTCGGCGGACTTCTCTTTCAGGGGACGCGTGGTTGCCGGGAGAGGGGCAAGCCTGCCCGTCCCACGCGTGTCCTGCTGGCGCAATCCGACCTTATGGCGAGGAAGTCTTATCCTTTCGTATAGGTTGCCCTCTCCCTCCGGCGTTTTTGCTAGCCCTGCGGGCGCCCGCGTTAACCCCAAAGCGGCGCCGCGCCATCCTTCCGCCGCGCCGACTATCCCCCCGCTCGAATGACAGGCTAGGTCCGGCCCGGCATTGGGGCTGGGCCACGGCAGAACTCGCCGCTGGAATTGACCAGACCAAAAGGACCAATGATATGAACAAGATGTTTGCAGTTGCCGGCGTGTTCGCGTCGCTCGCTATCGCCACTTCGGCTCAGGCTGCCGAAATCCCGACCGCCGATGCCGGCGCCGGTGCCAAGATCGTCGCCCCGCTCGAAATCAGCAACGTCGCCGACCTCTACTTCGGCACGATCGCTCCTTCGACGACCGTCGCCGACCAGGTCGTCGTGACCGCTGGCGGCGAGCGCAAGTGCGGCCCGGCCGTGACCTGCCTGACCGCCGACCACACCGCGGCGGCCTTCAAGGTGACCGGCGAAGCCAACGCTTTCTACACCGTCTCGCTCCCCAAGGCGATCAAGATCGTCAACGAGAACGGCAACGCCATGCTCGTGTCCGACTTCTCGGGCTCGAAGGACAAGGGCCAGCTCATCAAGGGTGAAGACAGCTTCACCGTCGGCGGCACGCTCGACGTGGGCGTCCGTCAGGAAGCCGGCAAGTACACCGGTAGCTTCACCGTCGCGGTGGAATACCAGTAAGCCCTCCGTGGCAGGGGGAGAAGGGAGCCGCGCACCCCCAAGCGCGGCTCCCCGATCCCGATTTTTTTGCTGCCCTACCGCTTCGCTACTTGAGGGCGTTCCAGCCCCACCCAAGACCACCCCTGCCAATGTGAGGTCTTCCCCCATGCCCCGTTTCCCCCTCGTCGCCGCGCTGATCGCGGCGATCGCCACCCCTTTGCCTGCCGCCGCCGAGCTGCTCGTCGCCCCGACCCGCGTCGTGCTCAGCCCCAATAACCGCTCCTCCGAGCTGGTGCTCGTCAACAAGGGCAGCGAAACCGCCGCCTTCCGCATCAGCATCGAGAACCGCCGGATGCGCGAGGACGGCAGCCTCGAGGACGCCCCCAACGCCGAGGCCGGCGAGCTCTTCGCCGACGACAAGCTGCGCTATTCGCCGCGCCAGCTGGTGCTCGAACCCGGCGCGCGCCAGGTCGTGCGCATCATGACGACCTCGCCCGGCGACCTCGCTCCAGGCGAATACCGCTCGCACCTGCGCCTCATGTCCGCCCCCGTCAGTGCGGGGACCACCCAGGTCGCAGGCCAGGCGCCGACCGACAACAGCCTCTCGATCGAACTCGTCGCGATCCGCTCGATCACCATCCCCGTGATCCTGCGCGTGGGCAAGCTCGAGGCGAGCGTCACCATGGACGACGCCGCGATTGCCAAGGACGCGCCCGACCAGCTGGTGCTGCGCCTGACCCGCTCGGGCACCCGCTCGACCTATGGCGACGTCAGCTTCACGCCCGAGGGCGCCAAGGAGCCCGTCTGGGTGGTGCGCGGCGTTGCCATCTACACGCCGAACACCGCGCGCGACGTGGTCATTCCGCTGCCCCCCGAAGTGCGCAAGGCGCTCGCCGGCAAGCAGGTGCGGATCGACTACATCTCGACCGACGCCGCGGTCGGTGCGGGCGATCCGGCCAGCGCCGGCAAGCGCCTCGCCACCCTGACCGCGGGCCTCTGACCGACGCCGCCGTCCGCCGCGCAGGTCCTCGCCCATGCCCCGCCCCTCGTCCCGGCCCCGCCGCTGGCTGGCCCTGCTGTGCGCCCTCGCGGCGGCGACAGGGCCTGCCCCGGCGCAGGCGCAGGATGCCGGAGACAATGGCGGCGTGTTCGACCGCCTGTTCGGCAATGACCCGGCCGCCGAGCGGGCGGGCAAGGCGGCCGACGGCCTCGCGCTCCCCGCGCTGGTCGCCGATCGCCGGGTGATCGCAGAGGCCCTGCCGCTCCACGACCTGGGCGCCGCGGGCGGCGCCTGCGTCGCGATCCTCCCGCTGCTCGATGCGCTGGAGATCGCCCACACCGACGAGGCCGGGGCGATCATTCTCACCCTCCCCGAACCGCGCCGCAAGGTGACCATCCCCGCGGCCGCCGTGCTGCCGAGCCCGAGCGGCCTGTGCCTGCCGCTGGCCGATGTGCCCGCCTACCTCCCCCTCTCGCTGACCCATGATGCCGTCAGCCAGCGCCTGATCCTCGCCGCCACCGCCGCGCTGCCTGTCCTGATGCGGCTGGAGCGCGAGGAGCGCGCAGCGCGGCTCCACCCCGAAACCCTGCGCCCCGCCTTCGCGCTGCTGCCCCGCCCGAAGCACGCCGCCGAACTGTGGAGCGCCGATCTCGCCGCAGGAATTGGCCTCACCTCGCAGGGCCGCCAGATGTCGGCCGCGATGCTGGCGAGCGGCGGGTTGTTCGGCCTTGCCGGACGCTTCGGCCTTGCGGTCACGAACGCCGGCCAGCTCACCCCCGGCTTCACCCTGTCCGAGGCGCGCGACACCCCCGACCTCCTCGGGCCGCTGAAGGCGCGCAGCCTCGCGATCGGCGACATCGCCGCCCCTGCCCAGCCGCTGATCGCCGACAGCCTTTCGGGGCGCGGACTCGTGATCTCCAGCCGCGCGCCGTGGCGGGCAGACCTCGTCGATACCATCACCCTGACCGGCCCCCTCCCGCAAGGCTGGGAGGCCGAGCTGTGGCACGAGGACAGCCTCGTCGCCGTCACCCGCGAGGCGGACGCCGCGGGCCAGTGGCAGTTCGGCGACGTGCCGCTCAGGATCGGCGCGAACCGCTGGGTGGTGCGCCTCTACGGCCCCAATGGCGAGACCGAGGAACAGGTGTTCACGCGCCTCGTCGGCACCGAGATGAACGCCGAGAACGAGGTCGGCTTCACCTTCGGCTTCGTCGACGGCGGCCGCCCGCTGATGGGCAAGGCGCTCGCCGCGGAGCCCGCCGGGCCGAGCGCCTTTGCCAGCATCGACTACGGCCTCGCGTCCGACGTCACCGCACGGCTCGACCTGCGGGCGGGGATGACCGGCCAGCCCACCGTGGCGCTCGGCTTCAACGGGTCGCTCGGCGGCGGGCTGTGGGCGGTGACCGGCGCACGCGACCGCGAGGGCGGGCTGGCCGCGGCGATGAAGCTTGCCCGGCGGATCGGCGCACAGGACGTGACCTTCGACCTTGCCCGTCATGGCCGCGACACCGGCCCCGGCGTGCCGCCGCTGGTGCGCGAGTTCGCCAGCGTCATGGCGGTGAGCGGACAGGGCCGCATCGGCCTGGGGCGCCTCAGCCTGCCCTGGCAGGCGCGCTACCAGACCGGCGAATTGCGCAGCGGCAACACCCGCCAGATCGCAGCTGCGCGGCTGGTCTTCCCGATGCCCGACTGGCAGGCCAACTTTGCTTTGGGCGGGGTGCGCGAGGGCGGCGACGGCTGGCTCCCCACCGCCGCGCTGGGCGTGAGCGCGCGCCACGGCGACTGGCGGCTGCGGAGCGGCATCACCGCATCCTCACGCGACAAGTGGCGGATCGACGGCGCCAACCTCAGCGCCGCGCGGCGGGTCGGCGGATCGGGCAACCTCGCGCTCGATCTCGACTGGCAGGCGCAGAGCGGGCGCGTGGGCGGCGGGGTGACCTATGCCCGCCAGATCGGCCCGCTCGGCCTCAGCGCCACGGCGGGGCGTGACGGCTCGGGCCTGCGCGCCGGGATCGGCCTCACCATCGGGCTGTTCCGGGGCCCCGACCGCTGGCGCACCGCGCCCTCGGGGGTCGCCCGCAGCGGTGCGATCATGGCCGACATGTTCGTCGACGAGGACGGTGACGGGACGCGCGATGCGGACGAGGCCGGAGTTGCAGGCGGACGCTTCATCGTCGGCGCTTCGCTGCGGCGCGAGGAAACCGACGAAGGGGGCCGCGTGCTGATCGGCGGGATCGCTCCCGGCCCTTCGACCGATATGGAGACGCAGATGTCCTCGCTCACCGACTTCACCTTGCGCCCCGCCCGCCCGGGCGACCGCCTGGCCCTGCGCCCCGGCGAGGTCCGCCATGTCGCCGTGCCCCTGCGCCCCACGGGCAGCATCGAGGTGCAGGTGGTGCTCGTCGCCGGTGACCAGCGCACCCCGCGCTCGGGCGTGCCGGTGGTGCTGCGCGACACGGCAGGCAAGGAGGCGGCGCGCGCGGTCACCGATTTCGAGGGCTTCGTGCTGTTCGAAGGCCTGCCCTTCGGCACCTACCAAGCCGAGGCGGCGGGGCAGTCCTCGGCGGCGCTCACCGTCTCTCGGGAGCGGTCGGATCAGGCCGCCAAACTGCTGATCGCGCCTGCTTCGGGCAGCTAAACGCAAATCGCGGGAAAACTCGGGCCAGCGCCTTTGCCGCCCGGGCCCCGCCCCCTAATCGCTTGGGCATGACGGCACGGATCGAGATCGGACGCGACCACCAGAGCGGGCAGGCGATCGGCATCGACCTGGCCGAGCTCCTCGCCACGCGCCTGCTGGTGCAGGGCAATTCGGGCTCGGGCAAATCGCACCTCCTGCGCCGCCTGCTGGAGGAATGCGCGGGCGCAGTCCAACAGATCGTGATCGATCCCGAGGGCGATTTCGTGACCCTCGCCGACGCCTTCGGCCATGTGGTGATCGACGCGGCGGCCTATTCCCCGCGCGAGATCGAGGCGCTGGCCCTGCGCGTGCGTCAGCACCGCGCCTCGGTGGTGCTGGCGCTGGACGAGCTCGAGGTCGAGCAGCAGATCCGATGCGCCGCGCTGTTCCTCACCGCCCTGTTCGATGCCCCGCGCGAGCATTGGTACCCCGCGCTGGTGGTGGTCGACGAGGCGCAGATGTTCGCGCCTGCCGCGGCGGGCGAGATGAACGACGAGGTGCGCAGGCTGACGCTGGCCGCGATGACCAACCTGATGTGCCGGGGGAGAAAGCGCGGGCTGGCGGGAATTGTCGCCACGCAGCGGCTGGCCAAGCTCGCCAAGAATGTCGCGGCCGAGGCCAGCAACTTCCTGATGGGGCGCACTTTTCTCGACATCGACATGCAGCGCGCCGCCGATCTTCTCGGCATGGACCGGCGGCAGGCGGAGCGGATTCGCGATCTCCAGCGCGGGCAGTTCCTCGGCCTCGGCCCGGCGATTTCGCGGCGGCCCGTGGCGGTCAATGTCGGCGCGGTGCGGACTGCCGGGCGCGGCGGCGGTCAGGGGTTGATCCCGCTTCCCGAAGCTGCCGAGGGCGCGATGGAGGCGCTGCTGACCGAGCGGCTTGCCGAAGCCGCCGCCGCGCCTCAGCCAGCGCGCCGCCCGGCCCCGCCGCCGGTCCCCAAGGCCGCCGTGGAGGACGCGATCGCTCACGCCCCCGTGCTGCCGGAGGTCGTTCCTACCGCCGAGGCTCCTCCGGCGCGCTCTCCCGCCCCTCCCCCGCCCGTCACGCCTCCTGCGGCCCCTTCCCCTTCGGGCGGCCCCGAGGACGTGGTGCGCGAACTGGCGCTGGCCGAGGGCGCGACCTTCCGTCCGGCGGCGGCGCTGTTCCGTGACTTCGCGGTGCTCTGCCGGCAGCGCGGCATTGCCTCGGCGCATGTCGATCTCGCGCGTTTCCGCCGCCTTTTCGCGTTCGCAATCAGCGGCTTGGACCGCATCGAAGACACCGCTCGCAGCGCCATCCAGCGGGCGGCAGAGGGGCTCGAGGAGGACCTGCTCGCCCCCTATCTCGCGATCCTCATCGCCGCCCACACCGGCCACCCCATGCCGGACGAGGAGGAGCTGGGCCGCCTCTACGGCAGCGCTTCCCCGAGCCGGGTTCGGCGGCTGCTCGACCATCTCGAACGGCTGGGCCGGATCGTGGTGCGCGAGGAGTTCGGCGGGGAGCGGACGATCACCGTTCCGGCGATACCGGCGGCGGCGTGATGTTCCACGTGGAACATCGCCAAACCGCTCCTCTGGCGGGGGTCTAGGAGGGGTCTGGAGGGGGTCTAAGGGGGGTCTAGGGCGGGTCTGACGCCCGGCAATCGCCTGCGAACCCCTGTTCAGAACAGCCTTGCCCCGAGCGGCACCGCGCTGTCAGGCTGGAACAGCACCACGCGCCCTTCGGCATCGGGGAAGCCCAGCGTCAGCACCTCGGACATGAACTTGCCGATCTGGCGCGGCGGGAAGTTGACCACGGCGGCGACCATCCGGCCCTCCAGCGCCTCGGGCGCGTAGAGCTCTGCGACCTGCGCCGAGGAGCGCTTGACGCCCACCCCCTCGCCGAAGTCGATGGTAAGCTTCAAGGAGGGCTTCCGCGCCTCGGGGAACGGCTCGGCGCGGATGATCCGCCCGGCGCGGATGTCGACCTTGAGGAAGTCGTCGAAGGTGATGGCTGCGGCCGGCGGCGCGGCGGGATCGTGGACGAGGTGCATGGGAGCAAGGCTACTCCCGATAGGTTGCATTTGACAATCCATCGCGCCTCTTGCAGCAAGGCCGCCGGAGAGCTTTCTTCGCAAGGGGATCAATCGATGCAAGCGCAAATGCTCGCGCCCGCCGCCGTGCTGGTGGTGTGGTCGCTCGTCATGCTGTTCTGGATGGCGGGCGTCCGCCTGCCGGCGTTGAAGAAGGCCGGGATCGACCTCGGCGCACGGCCCGGCGGACGCGGGCAGGATCTGGAAGGGCAGGTCGCCCCGCCGATCAACTGGCCCGCACACAATTACAGCCACCTGATGGAACAGCCCACGGTGTTCTATCCCACCGTCGTGATCCTCGCGATCATGGGCGCAGGTCCGGTCGATGTGGCGCTGGCATGGACCTATGTCGCGCTCCGGATTGTCCATTCGATCTGGCAGGCGACGGTCAACAAGGTGCCGGTCCGCTTCCTGCTGTTCATCACCTCGACCTTGGCGCTGCTCGCTCTGGCGATCCGCGCGGTGATGGCGACCGCCTTCGCCGACCCTTCGGCCCTGCCCATCTAAGGACACGACCATGATCGGAATGGACATTCTTCAACCCGTCGTCGCGCTGCTGGCGTGGACGATGGTGATGTGGGTGTGGATGTACGCCACCCGCATCCCGGCAATGCTCAAGGCGGGGATCGATGCCAAGGGCATGGTCGGCTCGACCGGGGCTTCCTTGCGCGCCCAGCTGCCCGACACCGTCAGCTGGAAGGCCGACAACTACAACCACCTCCACGAGGCGCCGACGCTGTTCTACGCGGTGGCGATCGTGCTGGCGATCATCAGCGAGGGTGACGGGCTGAACACCACGCTCGCCTGGGCCTATGTTGGCTTGCGGGTGGCGCACTCCATCCTGCAGGCGACCGTCAACAAGGTGGCGATCCGCTTCGCGCTGTTCGCGCTGTCTTCGCTGGTGCTGATGGCGCTGATCCTGCACGCGGGGATTGCTGTTTTCTAGGGTAGCGTTTGCCCACCCCTAACCCCTCCCGCCTGCGGGAGGGGGACTGATAGCGCGACCTTCTCCCCTCCCGCTTGCGGGAGGGGCCGGGGGTGGGCCCTTGGCCTTACTCCGCCGCTTCCGCCTGCACTTCGTGCGCCCGCGCCGCGAGGAAGCGTTCGCCGTCGAGTGCGGCCATGCAGCCCATGCCTGCCGCCGTCACTGCCTGACGATAGACGTGATCGGTCACGTCGCCCGCGGCAAAGACGCCGGGGATCGATGTCTTGGGCGTGCCGGGCTCGGTGAGCAGATAACCGCTCTCGTCCATCGGCAGCTTGCCGACGAACAGCGAGGTCGCCGGCGCGTGGCCGATGGCGACGAAGGCTCCGTCGACTTCCAGCGTCGAGGCTTCGCCCGTCACCGTGTCGGTCAGCGCGAGGTGGTGGAGCATGCCGTTCTCGCCCGCCTCGAAGCTGTCGACCGCCTTGTTCCACAGCACCGTGATCTTGGGGTGGGCGAACAAGCGCTCCTGAAGGATCCGCTCGGCACGGAGGCTGTCGCGGCGGTGGATCAGGGTCACGTCGTCGGAATGGTTGGTGAGGTAGAGCGCCTCTTCGACCGCAGTGTTGCCGCCGCCGATCACCGCGACCTTCTTGCCGCGGTAGAAGAACCCGTCGCAGGTCGCGCAGGCCGAAACGCCCTTGCCGCCCAGCGCCATCTCGCCCGGAACGCCCAGCCACTTGGCCTGCGCGCCGGTGCAGATCACCACGCAATCGGCGATGTATTCATCCCCGCTGTCACCGATCGCACGGAACGGCGAGCCGTGATCGAGATCGACGCTGACGATCGTGTCCCAGATCATGCGCGTGCCGACGTGCTCGGCCTGGGCGCGCATTTCCTCCATCAGCCACGGACCCTGCACCACGTCGCGAAAACCGGGGTAGTTCTCGACATCGGTGGTGATGGTGAGCTGGCCGCCGGGCTGGAGGCCCTGCACGACGATCGGTTCCAGCATCGCGCGCGCGGCATAGATCGCGGCGGAGTAGCCCGCCGGGCCGGAGCCGATGATGAGCATCTTGGTGGTGTGGGTGGCCATGGGTAGCGTTGCCTCGGGTGAAACTCAGGTCTGCGATATGGGCATTCCGGCCGCGATTGTCACGCCACCAGCTTGGCGATGAGACGCGCTTTTCTTGCCTCGTCCACACCTAAGATTGTGTCGAGATAGGTATCGAGCGAACCGTGATCGCGTGTCACTTCTGCGATGTACGTCTCTATATATTCAGGAAGAACGCCCATCAGGTTGTGCAGCGCCTCGGGGTCGATCCTGCCGTAATGCCCCATGCGGGGGAGCGACTGGCGTTCGAGCACGTGGCGCGTGGGCGCATCGTTGGTGAGCAGGAACTCGGCGATGTAATCGTCCGGGTGGACGCCGAGCACGTGGAGCAACAGGCTCGCGGCGATGCCGGTGCGGTCCTTGCCGGCAAAGCAATGGACGAGGCTGCCGCCCTCGTTGGCGTCCAGAGCGTTGAAATATTCGCGGAACACCCAGATCATCGCCGGGTTGACCGGCATGCGGGTATAGACCGCCAGCATCCGCTCGCGCGCCTTCTCGGGGGTCATCACCACCGTGCCGCCCCCGCCCTCATGCGGCGGCGAGTTGCTGGTCTCGCCGTCATAGGCGATCACCTGGGCTGCGAACTGGGGATGGCGGCGGCAGGGAAAGCCCTCGCGCTCGCTCACCCCGCGCAGATCGATCACGGTGCGGATATCGAGCGCGTGGAGTAGCGCCAGATCCTCGTCCGAGGCCTCCATGTGCTGGCCCGACCGCAGCAGCAGCCCGGTCTTCACCCGGCCCCCGCCCGACGTCGTATAGCCGCCATAATCGCGAAGATTATGAATGCCTTGGGTGACGTAGAAGGGGCCGATGCGGGCGCCGTCGGCCGGCTGCCTGAGAGAATCGCTGGTCATCGCGGAGGACCCTTACAGGCGTTCGGGAGAGGGGCAAGCCGGGCACGCGCCCGCCTCAGGGCAAGCCCCTAGGGCATATTGCGAGGGGGCGCGGCAGGCAGGCTGACACGGGTGCGTGGTTAATCGTGCATTTCCCATCCCTCGAAACCGCAGCAGACCCTCCATGGCCCGCATCCTGATTGCCGATGACGACGAGCTGATCGCCGAACTGGCGAGCGAGGTGCTGATCGATGCGGGCCACGCCTGCGGCTGGGTGACCAGCGCGGCCGCCGCCTGGACCTGCGTGCAGAAGAAGCGTCCCGATCTGCTGCTGCTCGATCAGGGGATGCCCGGCGAATCCGGCATCACCCTGCTGCGCCGCCTGCGCCGCTCGCCCGAGCTTTACGATCTGCCGGTGATGATGTTCACCGCGATGCACGGCGACGAGGACAAGGCGCAGGCGATCTTCGCCGGCGCGCAGGACTTCCTCTCCAAGCCTTTCGAGCCCTTCGATCTGGTGCGGCGGGTCAATCGCCAGATCCGCCTGCGGGGCGACCGGCCGCGCCATGTCGATCTGCGCGAGGCGGTGGTCCCCGATCCCCACCGCGCCGTGCTGCCGAGAGAGGCCTATCGCCGGGTGCTCTAGGCGGCCGCAGATGCCCTCGTCATGGGGCTCTGCCCGGCGAGCAGCCCGCGCCCGATCACCTGCGCCTGGATCTCGGCGGCACCCTCGAAGATGTTGAGGATCCGCGCGTCGCACAGCACCCGGCTGATCGGGTATTCGAGCGCATAGCCGTTGCCGCCGTGGATCTGCACCGCGTTGTCCGCCGCGCTCCACGCGACGCGAGCGGCGAGCAGCTTCGCCATTCCCGCCTCGATATCGCAGCGCGTGCCGGTGTCCTTGGCGCGCGCGGCGGCATAGGTGAGCTCCCTCGCCATGACGATCTCGGCGGCCATCAGCGCCAGCTTGTCCGCGACCCGCGGGAAGGTGACCAGCGCCTCGCCGAACTGCTTCCTCCCCAGCGCATAGTCCAGCGCGAGGTCGAAGGCGTTCCACGCCACGCCGATCGCGCGCGCCGCCGTCTGGATGCGCGCGCCTTCGAAGGTGCGCATCAGCTGCTTGAAGCCCTGCCCCTCGCGCCCGCCGAGCAGGCCGTCGGCGGCGACCGCAAAGCCATCGAGCCCCAGCGCATATTCCTTCATGCCCCGGTAGCCGAGCACCCCGATCTCGCTCCCCTCGATCCCAGCGTCGGGGAACGGCGCGCTGTCCGTGCCGCGGGTCTTTGCCGCGAGCAGCATCGAAAGTCCCGCATAGCCCGGCGTGCCCGCATCGGTGCGCACCAGCATGGTCATGAGGTCGGCGCGTGCGGCGTGGGTGATCCAGGTCTTGGCGCCCGTCACGGCCCACGCGCCGTCCGGCTGGCGCTCGGCGCGGGTGCGCACCGCGGCGAGGTCAGATCCGGTGTCGGGTTCGGTGAATACCGCGGTCGGCAGGCACGATCCGTCGGCGATGCGGGGGAGCCAATGCGCCTTCTGCTGCGGCGTGCCGTTCTCGGCTATGAGTTCGCCGGCGATCTCGCTGCGGGTGCCGAGGCTGCCGGCACAGATCCAGCCGCGCGAGAGTTCCTCCGAGACCACCGCCATCGCCAGCTTGCCGAGGCCGAGCCCGCCATGCTCTTCGGGAATGCACACGCCGAACACGCCGAGCGCGGCCATTGCGGCGATCACGCTGTCGGGGATCAGCGCATCGGCGAGGTGCCACTGGTGCGCGTGGGGCGTGATCGCTTCGGCGGTGAAGGCGCGCAACTGTTCGCGCACGAGGTCCAGCGCATCGTCGCCCCCCAAGCCTCCTAGCGCCTCGTCGGGGCGAACGCCGTCCGCCAGCAGCGCGGCATAGGCGGTGCGGGTCTCGGGCGTGCTGCCCTCGGCGAGAAAGCGCGCCGCCGCCGGGTGGGCGGCAAAGGCGCGCGCGGCATCCGCCGTGCCGAGGCCCGAAGGGCGCACGATCTCGCTCGCGCTCATCGGCAATCCGCTGGCGATCTGCGCGCAATATTCGCCGAAGCCGATCCTCAGGGTCAGCTCCTCGACCGCGCCGAAGCGGCCCGCCTTCTCGGCGCGCACCGCCCAGTCGAGCGTCGCTTCCATTGCGGCGATGCTGGCCGCTACCCAGGCAAAGCCGTGGACGCGGTGCTGCTCGCGGGCGAGCAAAGCGGGATCGGGCGCGCCGCCGGGAGCCACCGCCGCGGCCGTCGCCACACGCACCGCCTCACCATAGGCACGCGCCGCCACAAGGCTGTCACGCGCCGCCGTGATCCATTCGCTGGTCGAACTGTCGGTCATGGCAGCGGTTGCTAGCAGAGCCCGGGGCCGCATGCGAACCCTTCAAATTATTGCAGGTTTGCATGCTTATCGGCAATATTGTTGCTTCCGGGTGACACCCCGAAGCGAAAAGCTTTCCAAGACCCCATTATCAAATGTTTCCCCCTTACCACGATGGGTCGCAAAGGTAATACTGGCCCCTGCGCTAATCATTTTGATGGGCGCAAACGGGGGGGCGGCAGACACGGGGCGAACAGCCCGGCTGACCGAAACTCGTGCAGGAAGGACCGACAGGGTCCGCCCCGGGTGAGCCGCAGGCTCGCTCACGGCGGAGCACCTGGCGATGAAGGACCGACGCCGCCGCGTGCGGTCTCGAACCGCTCCATGGCTTGTATCTCGCGAGGTAAACAAGATGCGTATCAAGAACTCGACACTCCACATGTCCTCGCTCCCGGCGCTCGCCGCGGCGATGATCGTCGCCGGCGTCGCCGCCGCGCCCGCTTACGCTCAGGACAGCGTGGCCGAAGAGGGCGCCACCACCGCAGAGGATGGCAAGCCGATCGTCGTCACCGGTTCACGCATCGCCCGCGATCCCAACGCCACTGCCCCGCTGCCGATCAGCACGGTCGACGCGACCGACCTCAAGAATTTCGGCGGCAGCGATCCCACCGCCGCGCTGCGCACGATCCCTGCGCTGATCTCTTCGGGCACGGTTGCCGATTCGATCGAACGGGGAGCCGGCGGCGTGGGTCAGGCCACGCTGAACCTGCGCCAATTGGGCGCGAACCGCACGCTGGTGCTGGTTGACGGCTGGCGGCACGTGTCGGGTGTGGCCGGTTCGCAGACGGTCGACGTCTCGACCATCCCGCGCGCTCTGATCGAGCGCGTGGAAGTGCTCACCGGCGGCGCTTCGGCGATCTATGGCGCGGACGCGGTGACCGGCGTGGTCAACTACGTCCTCAAGAAGGATTACGAGGGCGTCTGGCTCGACGGTCAGATGGGCATCTCTTCGCGGGGCGACGGCCGCAGCGCGCGGATCGAAGGTCTGGTCGGCCAGAATTTCGCGGACGGGCGCGGCAACATCACCTTCGCGGCGGGCTACACCAAGGACGACGAGATCCTGATGGGTGACCGCGCCTTCACGCGCGACAACGGCCGCGGGAACAACTCGACCACCTACGAGAACCCGCTGCTGCGCTTCCAGAAGGGCGACATCAACCCGACGACCATGCCGAACTTCGCCCGCTTCTTCACGGTCGGCGGGCCGGGCGTCTTCCGCTATGGTGAATCGATCCCCAGCGCAGCCGACTTCGCCACCAGTTTCCGTGACGCGTTCGGAACCACGCCGACGCTGACCGCTGCCGAACAGGCGCTGATCGCCCGCACCAACGGCGTGCCCGGCTTCGTCATCGGCCGTGACCCCAAGTTCGCCATCTCGGCCAACTCGGGCCTCGTCTTCCGCCGCGACTTCAACTTCTTCACCGCCGACATCAACAATAACGGCGTCCCCGATTGCGATGAAAGCTACATCGGGCAGACCGGCTTTGGCGGCGGCGGGTGCTATGTCACCACCCCGGGCGGCGGCGTGAAGATCTTCCAGGACGGCATCGTTTCGACGCCTTCCAACCAGTTCGGCGGCGACGGCGCGGTCGAGCGCACCAACGAACAGTCGCTCATCCCGGGCTCGGAACGCATCTACGCCAATCTGCGCACCAGCTTCGAATTCTCGGACGCGGCGCGGGTGTGGGTCGATGCCAAGTATGCGCGCAACACCGCGATCGATCGCAACAACTACAACTCGTTCTACGACAGCCTGCTGATCTTCGCCGACAACCCGTTCATTCCGCAGGTCCTGCGGGCTGACGCCACGGCCGCCCGCGGTCTGCGGATCAGCCGCGACTTCCTCGATCTGGGTGCCGGCATCACCGAATCGAAGCGTCAGACCTATCGCCTCGTCGGCGGTATCGACGGTGAAATCACGCCGCACCTCAGCTACCAGCTGGTCGGCAACTACGGCCGGACCGACAACAAGACGACCGACCGCAATTCGGTGCTCTATGATCGTCTGTTCGCGGCGATCGACGTGGTCCAAGGCCCGAACGGCCCGACCTGCCGCTCGACCCTCAACCCGACGGCGGCAGCGCACCCGGGATCGCAATTCTTCCCGGTCATCCGCGGCGGCTTCTTCACCTTCACGCCGGGCGCGAACAGCGGCTGCGTGCCGGTCAACCTGTTCAACGGCGTCAATTCGGTGACGCCGCAGGCAGCAAACTGGATCACCACGCCGACCACCACCAACGCACGGCTCGAACAGACCGTCGTCACCGGCATGCTGAACGGCGACACTGGCGGCTTCTTCAATCTGCCGGGCGGACCGATCGGCTTCTCGGCGGGCGCCGAATACCGCAAGGAGAAGTCGAACACCGTCTTCGATCCGCTGGTGCTCGGTCTGCTGCCGGCGGGTTCGCCCGCCGGTGCCGCCGGAACCTTCATCGGCAACATCTCGGCCAACCAGTCGCTGGTCTTCGACGCGACCCGTACCCAGAACGCCGGCGGTTCCTTCGATGTCAAGGAAGTGTTCGGCGAGCTGAACATCCCGCTGCTGGCCGACAAGCCGTTCTTCGAGGAACTGACCATCGGTGCGGCGGGCCGCTATGCCGACTACTCGACCGTGGGCGGCAACTTCACCTGGAACGTCAACGGCGTGTGGGCACCGGTGCGCGATCTGCGCCTGCGCGGCAGCTACGCCCAAGCCATCCGTGCACCCAACATCTCCGAACTGTTCAGCCCGCAGCAGACTGCGTTCTTCCGTCCGAGCGACCCGTGCACGCAGGCCAACATCAACCGCCTGCTCGCCACCAATGATCCGGCAGCCCAGAACCGGCTCAACAACTGCCGGGCGGACGGCGTACCTGCAGGCTTCGTCGACCCGCTGACCGCACGCTTCGCGGGCACGTCGGGCGGCAACCCGAACCTCAAGGAGGAAAAGGCCACGACCTTCACCGTGGGTGCGGTGGTCCAGCCGCGCTGGATCCCGGGCCTGTCGTTCTCGGCAGACTACTACTCGATCGAGATCGAGGACGCCATTTCGGCCGTCCCCGCGCAGGATATCGTCAATACCTGCTACGACCTGCCGACCTTCCCGAACGACTTCTGCGCACTGTTCACCCGCAACCGCGATGCGACCTCGCCCACCTTCCTCGGGTTCAACAACCTGCGCCAGGTGCAGATCAACTTCGCGAAGCTCGAAACCCGTGGGGTGGACTTCCAGGCCAACTACGCGTTCAGCCTGGGCAAGAACAACTTCAACCTGCAGGTGGTGGGCAACTGGACAGAGCGGCTCAATCGCTTCTTCGATCCGGTGCGCACCGACTTCGTCAACCCCGGCCTGCGCGAGCTGGGTGCCCCCGAATGGTCGGGCTTCGGCTCGGTGACCTGGAACCGCGGCGATCTCTCGGTGAACTACGGGGTGCAGTACATCCAGTCGACCGCAGCCGCTTCGGTGATGCAGATCGAGCGCATCGAGAGCGAATTCGGCCCGGCCGGTTTCGCCCCCGACTACTGGATCCACAACGTCGCCTTCAACTTCGACGCCACCGAGAACTTCACGATCTACGGCGGCATCAACAACCTGACCGACGAGGAACCCTACCTGTCGAGCTCGGCGTACCCGGTTTCGGGCATGGGCCGCAGCTTCTTCATCGGGGTGACCGCCCGCTATTGAGCATAGCCTCAGGCTGAATCAGAAGGCCCGGCCCGCGACACGCGTGGCCGGGCCTTCGCATTTCCGCTCCCCTTCCGCCTGCGGGAAGGGGCCGGGAGACCTACTCGTAGGTCCCCAGCAGCCCGCGCGCGACGACCCAGTTGTGGATCTCGGAGGGGCCGTCGTAGATGCGCATGGTGCGCAGCTTGTTGCTCATGAGATAGAGCGGCAGCTCGCGGGTCATGCCCATGCCGCCGTAAAGCTGCATCGCGTGGTCGACGATCTCGTAGGCGCTCTCGGTGCAGAAGCTCTTGATCATCGAGATCTCGGAGCGGGTGTCGCGCCCCTCGTCGATCTTCCACGCGCAGTCATAGGTCATCAGCCGCATCGCGTGGATCTTGGTCGCGGCGTCCGCGATCCAGTTCTGCACCGTCTGGCGCGCCGACAGGGGCTTGCCGAAGGTGCTCCGCTGCGGCGCATAGTCGATCATCATGTCGAGCGCGCGCTGCGCCATGCCGATCGACCAGGACGCCATCTCGATCCGCCGCGTGCCGAGCCGCACCTGCATCGGTGCGAAGCCCTGTCCGCGTGTGCCGAGCAGCTTCCAGCCCGGCACGCGGCAATCCTCGAGCGCGATCTCGTAGGTGGCCGTACCGTCGATCATCGGGATCTTGCGGGTGACGTTGAAGCCGGGCGTGCCCTTGTCGACAAGGAAGGCCGACATGCCGTTGCGGCCGTTCGGGTTCTTGTCGGTGACGGCCATCAGGATCGTGAAATCGGCTTCCGCGCCCTTGGTGATCCAGATCTTGCGGCCGTTGATGATCCAGTCGTCGCCGTCCTGCACCGCGGTGGTGCGCATCCCCTGCGGGTCCGCGCCCGCGCCCGGCTCCGAGATGCCGATCGCGCTGATCGTCTCACCGCGTACATAGGGCGCAAGGTAGGCTTCGCGCTGGCGCTCGTCGGCCGCGACCATCAGCATCCTGAGGTTGGGCGAGTCCGGCGGCAGGTAATAGGGCACCACGGTCTTGCCGAGTTCCTCGCTGACGCCGACCATCGCCACCATGGGGAGATTCATGCCGCCGACTTCCTCGGGCGCGTCGAGGCCCCACAGGCCCAGCTCGCGGCTGACGGCATCGACCTTGGCGGTCTCCTCGGGGGTCAGATAGGTGCCCTGCCCGATATTCTCGCGTGCGATGACGCTCGCCTCGTAAGGCATCAACTGATCGCGCACGAACTTGCCGACCAGCTCCTTGAGCATCGCGTGTTCGTGGTCGAGCTCGAAATTCATGATGTCCCGTCCTGTATCCTGTGGGGTCCGTCTGGTGCCTGACACCACACAATACGCAAGCTGTCACTCACGAGATTGAGAGGTCTCCCGATTTCCGGCGCGCTTGACGCTGCGGCCTGCGGGCCATACCTTCTAGCCTCGTTATCTGCAAAGATTTGCAGCCACTTCGCCTGTCCCGAGGAGCCGCCCCATGTCCCGTTTCGCCGAAGGCGTGGTCAAGTTCCAGCGCGAGGTCTTCCCGGAAAAGCAGGCGCTCTTCGAGCGGCTGAGCACCGGGCAAAGCCCCGAGGCGCTGTTCATCACCTGCTCGGACAGCCGGATCGAGACCGCGATGCTCACCCAGACCGATCCGGGCGAGCTGTTCATCTGCCGCAACGCGGGCAATATCGTGCCCCCGCACACCAACCAGACCGGCGGCATGACCGCCTCCATCGAATTCGCGATCGGCGCGCTGCGCATTCCCAATATCGTGATCTGCGGGCACACGCAGTGCGGAGCGATGAAAGGCGCAATGAACCGCGCCGCGCTGACCAAGCTGCCGCACGTGCGCGAATGGCTCGGCTTTGCCCAAGGCGCGGTCGACATCACCGAGGCGCTGGGCGCCCATCTCGATCCCGAGGCGAAGATGCGCATGCTGCTCGAGCAGAACGTGATCCTGCAATTGCAGCATCTCAAGACCCACCCCACGGTCGCTGTGGCGCTGGCCCGCAAGGAGCTCGAGCTGCACGGCTGGGTCTATGACATCAAGACCGGTGAAGTGTCCGCCTACGACGATGCGGCGGGAGAATGGGTACCGGTCGAGGAACGTTACGCCTCGGAGCTGGCCGGCGGCATGCTCGCCGCACACGCCTGCTGAGGCAATTGCAGTCAGGCGGCTTCGGCCGTTTCGACCGGCTCGGCCTCGGCCACCCACAGCTGCTTGGCGTGGGCGATGTCGTCGGGAGTTGCGCGGCTCAGGCGGTGGGCGACGAAGTCGATCCCCTCGATCAGCCATGCCGCAAGGTCGCGTTGGGCCAGCCGGTAGACCCGCTTCTGGCCGACCGTGCGGGTCTCGACCAGCGCCACCGCGCGCAGCACGCCGAGATGCTGGGAGACACGGGTGGGTGAGATTTCGAGGATGTCGCCCAACTCGTTGACCGTCTGCTCGCCCGCCTGGAGCTTCAGCAGCAGACGGATGCGATCAGGATGCGATATCTGTCGCAGAACATGAGCCAGTTCATTCGCAACTATCTTGCGGCTCGGCATTGATGCGTCCCTTCGTAACTAAGAATCTGCCAAATCCCATGATACAATGCGCAAGGGGGCGATTTGGGTCCCATCATTTGATATATCATCTTCTGCAAGCGCATGCCACGGCTTCTGCATGCCGCGGTTGGCCGCTGTATCGCGGCACAGGAGCCCGATGAACTCTGCATCGCCGACCTCGATCGCGTAAGGTGCATCGGCCCCGCGCCCTGCGGTGGCGACGCCCCTGCCCTGCAGCCGCGCCCAGCTTGCGTGGAGCCGCCGCGCCGGGCGCATCATCCCTGCCTCCCGCAAGGCCAGCGCCAACGCGAGCGCCAGCGCCGCAGCGTCGAGCGGCAAGGTTCCCTCTCCCGCGCCTTCGCTGCCCGCGCTGTTGCCCAGCGCCTCGCAAGTGACACGGCAGAGTCCCCCGCCGCTCCCCCCCGCGTGCCACAGCATCGGCCAGGGCCCGCGCACGCCGGTCGTCTCGGCGAGCATCGCGAAGACGATTCCGCGCAGGTCCGGCATGGCAATGATCGCGTCCCACGCCGGCGTGCCGCGCATCAGCGCCGGCAGCGCCTCCTCGATGGCAAGAACATCGAGCACGGTGCCCGGCGCACAGAGCCGCATGCCGGTCACCGCAGCGCGGTGCCGGGCGTGGACCATCACCGCGATCCGCTCGCGCCCCTCCTTCGAAGCCGCGCGGATCATGGCCTTGAGCACGCCGGCGCACGGCAGGGCATCGCCGCCGTGCTGCCGGACGGTGCAGGTCGCCGGATGCGGCGAGAGCAGCATGATATCGGCCCCGGCACCGCGCCCATGGTCGATGCAATAGCTGGCGACGAACCGGGCCTCGGGAAGCGCCGCGTGACCACCGTTCTGGAAAGCGGCCGGGCTCCAGCAGGCCCACGGCGCGAACACCGGGGACGTCTGCCCGGCAGACACGAATTCGTGATCGACCGCGAGCCAGTCGAGCAACTGCCCAAGCGCGGCGCGCCACTCCTGCGGCGGGCTTTCGGCGGCCTGCGCAAGGCGCAGAGGCTTGCGCACCAATGCGAGCCAGGGCGCGCGGACGGCGGCGGCAGGATTGTCGCTGCTTTGGTTCATCTGCCCCGATCCTTCGTCACGTGCCAAGGAATTCGCGCCCAATTAGCGCCAGCAGGACAATCGGAATAATTCAATCTTTGAGCGCAAACGTTCCAGAATATGAAAGTTTGCAGATAGGCCCCCGCCCATGCGCCCCGCAGCGGCTTGAATTGACGCGCGCATGCGGGCATCACCCGCCTCGGGAGCAGAGGGGACAGAGGACATGACCATCGCATTCTTGCGCGCCGGGAGCGCGCTCGCACTCGTCGTCAGCGCGGCGAGCCTGACGGCGCAGGATCAAACCGGTGAGGCGAGCGCGTCCACCCGCGCCGGCAATGCCGCGATGGCCCGCCAGCTCCCACCCGAAGGCACCCGCGATGCGGCGGATTCCCAGCGCGGCTTCCTCGCAACGCGCAAGGATCCATTGATCCTGAACGCGAACGGCAAGCCGGTCTGGGACCTCGACGCCTACGCCTTCGTCTCGGGCCCCGCCCCCGACACGGTCAACCCTTCGCTGTGGCGGCACATGACCCACCTCAAGCACCACGGCCTGTTCCAGGTGACGCCGAACGTGTGGCAGGTGCGCGGCTTCGACGTTTCGAACATGACCGTGATCCGGGGCGCAAGCGGCTGGATCGTGATCGACCCGCTGACCGGAACCGAAACCGCCAAGGCGGCGATGGAGCTGGTCAATGCCACTCTCGGCCAGCGCCCGGTCAGCGCGGTGATCTACTCGCACAGCCACGGCGACCACTTCGGCGGGGTCAAGGGCGTGGTCGACGAAGCCGCGGTCAAGGCCGGCACCGTCGCGGTGATCGCGCCGGCAGGCTTCATGGAGGAAGCCACCTCGGAGAACGTCATGGCCGGGGCTGCAATGATGCGCCGCGCGGGCTACCAGTTCGGCACCGGCATCCAGCCGGGCGCCAAGGGCCAGATGGGCAGCGGCATCGGCAAGGGCCTGTCGGCTGGCACGCTGTCGCTGATCCCGCCGACCGACACCATCGCCGCAACCGGCGAGACTCGCGTGGTCGACGGGGTGACACTCGAATTCCAGATCGTCTCGGGCACCGAGGCTCCGGCCGAATTCGACGTCTTCGTCAAGCCGGAGAAGACCTTCCTCGCCGCCGAGATCGCGACCTGCTCGCTGCACAACATCCTCACCCCGCGCGGGGCCAAGGTGCGCGATGCGCGCGCCTGGGCGCATTATCTCGATGAAGCCGCTATCCGCTATGCACCGCAGAGCGATGCGGTGATCTCGAGCCATTGCTGGCCGATCTTCGGGCGGGCGGAGGGCACCGCGTGGCTCGCCGCCCAGCGCGACAATTACCGCTGGCTCCACGACCAGACCGTGCGCCGGATGAACCGCGGCGAGACGATGGTGGAGATCGCCGAGGCGCTCGAGAACGCGCCCCCGCCGGGCAACGCCAAGGAATGGTCGACACGCGGCTACTACGGGACGATCAGTCACAATGCCAAAGCGATCTATCAGTTCTACCTCGGCTGGTATGACGCGGTCCCGGCCAACCTTCACCCCTACCCCCCGGTCGAACGGGCGACGAAGCTGATCGAGGCCTTGGGCGGCGCGGAGCGTACGCTGGCGCTGGCAAGGAACGCCCTTGCCGCGGGCGATTACCGCTGGTCCTCCGACCTGCTCCAGAACCTCGTCTTCGCCGATCCCGGCAACGCGGAGGCCAAGGCGTTGCTCGCGCAGAGCTACGAGCAGCAGGGCTACCAGTCCGAAAGCGCGATCTGGCGCAACCAGTTCCTCGCCGCGGCGGACGAGTTGCGGAACGGACGGGTGGATCGCAGCGCGGCGCAGAGCAATGACATGATTGCCGCGATCTCGACGCAGGAGCTGCTCGATTCCGCCGCGACACGCTTCGCGCCTGAGCGTCCCGGCCCGCACAATATCGCCATCGGCATCGATCTTACCGATCGCAAGGAGCAGGCGAGCCTCGAAATTACCGAGCAGGCGATGATCGGTCGCGTCGGCACCTTGCCCGCAAACCCTGCGGCGAGCGTCAAAGGCCCCCGCCAATTGTTGCTGGCGATGCTGTTCCTCAAGCTGCCGGTTAGCGCGCTCGAGAAGGCCGGGCTTCAGGTGACGGGCGACAAGGCCGCCTTGCAATCGCTGATCGACAGCCTCGACCCGATGCCGCAAGGCTTCGATATCGTCACGCCGTGAGGCGGGCGGCCTAGAACGAGCACTCCGCCTTGGCGGCGTTCTCGTCGCGGACGATCTCGCTGATCTGGAAGGCGAAGGGCGCTTGTGAGGCGAAGGTGAGCTTGCCGCCCGTCTCGCCGAGGCAGGCAGGAGCGAGCACCATTTCGCGCCAGCCCTTGCCTTCGGCGACGACCAGCCCCTGCGTGATGTCGAGCGCCTTGCCGCCTGCCGTGACCGTCACCGGACCGGCGGGGCGGCTCGTCACCTGATAGGTGATCCGCCATGCCGCGGCGCTCGCAGGGCCGGTCAGGGACAGCTTCGCGCCGGGGCCGAAGGTGATGCGGCGCGCGTCTTCCTGCGCCTTCCGATCGACGCCCGTGACGACGACGCCGTTGCCAGCCCCGCGCAGATCGGGGAGCAGCGCGTTGTCGGCGACAGCCTGCACCTGCACACCCAGCTTGCCATTGGCGAACCACACCGCGCCTGCATCGCGGGTGAGCGCGGCGCAGGTCTCATCGGGAGGAAACAGGGGCGGCGGGGGGCTATCGTAGCGCAGACCGTAGCCCTGCCCGAACAGCACGCCCTTGCTGTTGCGCGGTCCGCCCTCGCAGGTTGCAGGCCAGTCGAAGGAGAGCCGCCCGGTGGGCTGAACCGTGCCGAACAGCACGTCGGCCACTCCCGCACCCTCGCTCCCCGGCAGCCATGCGGCGACGAAAGCGTCGGCAGCGTTGATCTCGCGGTTCACCCACAGCGGCCGGCCCGAAAGGAACACCGCGACAGTCCTGATGCCGCGCGCGCGGTAGGCCTTGAGGAGGTTCAGCCCCTCCTCGTCGCGGAAGGCGAGGTCCTTGCGGTCACCGACGAACTCGGCATAGGGCTGCTCGCCGAAGACGACGATCGCGATGTCGGGCTTGCTGGCGCTGCTCCCCTTGGGTGCCAGCACCGCTTCGCCGCCCGCCGCTTTGGCCGCCGCTGCGATGCCTTGCCAGATCGAAGTCGCGCCGGGGAAATCGGCCGCGGTGAGATCGCCGCCGCCTTGCCAGGTCACCGACCAGCCGCCGGCCTGCTGCGGAATGTTGTCGGCGGCGGTGCCGGCGACCTCGATCCGCGCGCCCGGCTTCAGCGGCAGCACACCGGCGTTCTTGAGGATCACCTGCGACTTGGCCACCGCTTCGCGGGCAAGGCTGCGGTGTTCGGGCGAGCCGAGCAGTTCCCACTTGCCGCCATTGGCGCGCTGCGAGGGCTTTACCTCGCCATCGAGGATGCCGAGCTTCTGCTTCAGGCGCAGCACCCGCAGCACCGCCTCGTCAAGCCGCGCCATCGGGATCGTGCCATCCTTGACCTGCGCCACGAGACTCGCGTGGAGCGCCTTCCAGTCCTCGGGCACCATGTAGACATCGAGCCCGGCCAGCAGCGCCTGCGGGCAATTGCTGTTGGTGCAGCCCCTGACCTGACCGTGGCCGTTCCAGTCGCCGACCACCAGCCCCTCGAAGCCGAGACGCCCGCGCAGCTCATCGGTGAGCAGCGGCTTGTTGCCGTGCATCTTCTCGCCGTTGATCGAGTTGAAGCTCGCCATGACGCTGGCGACGCCGGCGCCGATCGCGGCGGGATAGGGCCTGGCGTGGATCGCCATCAGCTCGCCGAGGTCACCGTTGACGTCGCCCTGATCGACGCCCTGCGCGGTGCCGCCGTCGCCGAAGAAGTGCTTGGCGGTGGCGGCGACCTTGCCCGTGCCGAGGAAGCCGGGTTCGCCGCTGCGGCCCTGCAAGCCTTCGATCATTGCCGCGCCGTAGCGGGTGACCAGTTCGGGATTCTCCGAATAGCTTTCGTAGGTGCGGCCCCAGCGCGCATCGCGCGCGACCGCGACGGTGGGCGCGAAGGTCCAGTCGAGGCCGGTCACTTCGATCTCGACTGCGGTGGCCGCCCCAATGCGGCGGATCAGATCGGTGTCGAATGTCGCGCCGAGCGCAATGTTGTGCGGGAAGACCGTCGCGCCCGGGACATTGGCATGGCCGTGGACCGCGTCGGTCGCCCACAATGCGGGGATCGCAGGCTCGCCGTTCGACAAGGGCGCAGTGGAGGCCTCCCAGTATGCGTCGGCAAGCTTCAGCCAGTCGGACGCGGGGGCCTTGTCGTTCCCGAACGGACCGGAATTGCCGCCGTTGAGGATCGTGCCGAAGCGGTATTGCCGCACGTCTTCGGGGGTGATCGAGCCGATGTCGGGCATGATGATCTGCGCGACCTTGCTCTCGACGCTCAACCGCGCGAGCAGCGCCTCGGGCGTGTTGGTCGCCGCAGCGACGGCGGCGAGAGCCGGACCGGGAGCCGAGGCCGACCGAACCTCGGGCGCCGCATTGCACCCGGCCAGCAAAGCCCCGAGCGCCGCTCCGCACACCAGCCGCACCCAACCTTCTCGCGCCATCACGATTCGACCCTCCCAACGTGGCACTTCGAGCGCCCGCTGCTTTTCTTTGAGAACGTTATCAGCCTAAGTCGGTGCGGCGTTTTTGGCAAGCGCCTCTCGCGCCATCCTTACCGCCGCAGCGACGCGACCAGCAAGGCGGCGCTGCAAAGCGCCAGCGCGGCGAAAAGCACGAACAGCCCGCTGAAGCCGAAGCGCGGAACCAGCAGCACCGTCAGCCACGGCATGACCATGCCCGGCACGGTGTTGGTGAGGTTGAACAGGCCAAGGTCGCGCCCGCGGTGCTGGGCTGCGGGCAGCACGCGCAGGGTCTGGCTGGCGTGGAGCGAAAGGAAGATCGTCGCCGAGAGCCCGAAAAGGACGTAGCCGGCGATGGCCCAGGCCAGCGTCTGCGCGGCCGCCATGACGAGCATGCCCACCGCGCACAGCACCGCGCTCGCCGCAAGCGGACGCACCGGGCGGGAGCGGCGGTCCGACCAGCGCCCCAGCCACAGCGATAGCGGGACCGAACAGACCAGCACGGCGCTGAACACGTTCGCCGCCGCGTTCTCGGGATAGCCCGGCGCGATCGAGCGCAGCCAGTAGAGGAGGAAGGCGAACATGCCCCCTTCCGCGACCTGCACCAGCAGCCGCGCCGCCCACATTCGCGCGACCACGCTGTGACGCCCCGGCCGTGCGCGGCTTGCAGCGGTGGCGGGCACCATCAGCGCGGGCAGCACCCTGCCCTTGCCCAGCAGCACCGCAGGCAGCACCAGCGCGCTCACCAGGCCCGCGACCACCAGCAGCCGCGCGCCGGGCTCGACGAGGCCCACATAGGTGACGAACGACCCCGCCAGCGCGCCCATTGCAGGGGCCAGCGCCAGCGTGCCGCCGAGCATGCCCTTCTGTTCATCGGGAAAGCAATCGCCCGCCCATGCCATGAGGGGGCTGAGCATGCAGTTGAGCGCAACCTGCCAGACCATCAGCAACACGATGATCTCGCCCACGCTGCGCGCCTCGCCCACCGCCAGCAGCAGCAGGTTCGACGCGATCAGGCCCGCGACGATCCACGGCCGCCGCACCCGGCTTCGGTCGGACAGCCAGCCGACCGCAATGTTGGCGAGGCTTGCCGTCAGCGCGCCCAGAAAGGTCACCTGCGCAAGGCTAGCGACGTCCTCGCTCCCCTGCAGGTCGGCGATGCGTTGCGGGAGCAGCACGGTGAGCAGCGGCACATAGGCGACCGCGCCCCCCGCAGCGGCGAGCGCAAACAGCGCGAGGAACCAGCCGGGCTGGCGTCGGGGCGGATCGGCGGGGGTGAGCGGGCTCAAGCCCGCGCCGGATGCGGACGCGGCGGCGCGGCGGTCGAGGAACGCTCGACCAGACCGGCAGGCACCTCGATCACCGTGGCACCGCCGAGGTTCTCGCCGCGCGCGATGAGCTGTTCCACCGCGCGCGACACGGTCTCGGCGATCGGCTGGTCGATGGCGGTCAGCGGCGGCTGCGAGAAGCGCACGATCGGGGTGTTGTCGAAGGAGATGAGCGACAGGTCGCGCGGCACCACCAGGCCCCGGTCCCGCGCGACCTCGAGCGCGGCGAGCGCCATCTGGTCGGACGAGGCGATGATCGCGGTCAGATCGGGATTGCGATCCAGCAGGGCGCGCGCGGCGCGGGTGCCGCTCTCATAGCCGAAGTCGCCCACCTCGAGCAGGCCTTCATGCGGCAGGCCGAGTTCGGCAAGCGCGCGCTTCCAGCCCTCGATACGCCAGCCCGAGAGGCTGTAGGCCGATGGCCCTGCGATCATCGCGATGTGGCGGTGGCCGAGCTCGGCGAGCCGCGTGGTGGCCAGATGCGCCGCGCCTGCGTCGCCCATGGTCAGCGGAATGCCCGGCCCTTCGGCGTCCGAGCCGATCCGGGCGAAGGGGATGGCGCGCTGCGCGAGCAGTTCGGTGATCAGCGGGTTTTCCGAGTGCGGCGGGGTCAGGATCACTCCGTCGGGCTGCAGCGCCGAAAGCGCCGCGCCGAGTTCGCGCTCGACATGGTCGGAATGGGTGTCGACCAGTTCGACCATCATCCGGTAGCCGTGCTTCGAGCAGGTGAGGATGCCGCCCAGCAGCATCTGGTCAACCCAGTCCGTGCCGCGCCGCTCGCGCCAGTCGGCCAGCGTGCGCTCCCGGTCGTTGATCGCAAGGATAATGTAGGAGCGCGATCCGCTCATCCGCTGGGCCGCGAGGCTGGGGACGTAGCCGAGCCGCTCGATCGCGGCTCGCACCTTGTCGCGGACCTGCGGACGCACGTTGGGGCCGCCGTTGACGACGCGGCTCACGGTCTGGAGCGAGACGCCCGCGTCCTCCGCGACGTCCCTGATCGTGACTGTCTTGCGCACCCGCGCCATTCGTTCCGCGCCCCTATCCGCCTACCGCCCCGTACCTATCTCATGCAGGCGCGTCCCGTTTCCGGATCGCTGGGGCAGCGGTAGACCCTTATCCAATCGATTGCGAATTGCGCAGGAAAGCTTGTCCCCGCAACCCCTTTGGCGTTGTTGTCTTCGGACAATCTGCCGCCGACTGCAAGATTAGCCATGATGTAGAACGGCTGGTCGAAGGGCGCGGCGGGCCTGCCCTTGGCATTGGGCGCGGCGGTGTTCCACTGATCGGCGGTGACGGTGAGGTGCACGCGGTCATCGACGAGGAAGCGGATCAGCCCCTCGCCCCATTCGACCGCATAGACGTGGAAGTCGTCCGACGGCAGGCCCTCGCCGGGCATAGTGTTGCGGTGATCGACGAAGCGGTTGGCGGGCGCGAAATCGCCGAAATGCAGCGCGCTGATCGTGCGGTTCTCGCGCCCGCCCTCGCAGGTCTTGCACTTTGCGCCGATGTTGACCGCCTCGAGAATGTCGATCTCGCCCGAGCGCGGCCAGGCGCCGTAGCCGCTCTGTGCGGGCATCATCCACACCGCCGGCCATGTGCCCTGCCCCGCCGGCACCTTGGCACGGACCTCGAAACGGCCGTAGCGCCAGGCGTGGAGGCCGAGCGTGCGGACCTTGCCGGAGGTGTGCGACTGGGCGAGGCTGGGATTGGGCCGTTCGGCGATCTCGGGCGGGCGCGCCGGGCCGGTGAAGCGCTCCTTCCTCGCCTTCAGGAGCAGCATCCCGCCCTCGACGGCGATGTTCTCCGGCCGGTCGGTGTAGCACTGGCGTTCCGCGTTGCCGCCGCCCCAGCACGACACCTCGGGTGCCCACTTGGTCCGATCGAGCGCCGTGCCATCGAACTCGTCGGCCCAGGCCAGCTCCCAGCCCGCACCTTCGCGCGGAGCGAGAACCTGCGCCTCGGGCGCGCTTGCCCCGCACAGCAGCAGGGCCGCTGTCAGCGTGGAAGCCTTCAGCAGCCCTGACTGTGTCATCATGTGCCTCGCATCAGAAGTCGAAGCGCGCCAGGAAGGTGTAGCGCCGGTCATTGCGGAACGCCGAGCGGGTCACGCGGTTGCCGTCGAAATCGACCACCTGGCTGGTGCGGGTAACCTCGTCGAGCAGGTTCACGCCCTGCACGCCAAGCTTCACGCCGTCCATCACCGTCACGAAGATCGAAGCATCCAGCTGCCCGGTATCTTCCTGCCAGATCGGCGAGAACGGGAAGATGTCGTCACGCGGCGTGATCAGGAATTCCGAGCGCCAATTGTAGGCAGCCCGCATCGACAGCCAGTCCTTCTCGTAGAAGACCGTGGCATTGAACGAATGCTTGGAAATCCCCGCCAGCGGCTGCCCGGCCACGAAGGCGCCGGCGTTCAGACGGTTGGCCCCGGTGGTCACCGAAGGAGCCCCCACACCCGACAGCCTCGGGTTCGAGAAATCGCTGCCATCGACATAGGTGTAGGTGAACTGCGTCCCCAACCCGCTGAGGAAGCCCGGCAGGAAGTCGTAGGTCTGCTGATAGGCGAGCTCGAAGCCCTTGAGCCTGCCGTCCTGCGAGTTGACAGGGCCGTCAATCACGATCTGCAGCGGCACGCTCGCCTGGTAATCGACGAGGCTGAAGCCGTTGTCGATGAAGCCGGTCACATCCTTGACGAAGCCCGCCAGCGTGATCGAGCCGACTGCGTCGAAATACCATTCGACCGACAAGTCGTAGTTCCAGACCGATACCGGCAGCAGGTTGCGGTTACCGGTTTGCAGGGCAAACAGCGGGCCGGTGGCGAGTGCCTGCGCCCCTGCGATCTGCAGCGCGTTGGTGTTGTCGCCGATCCCGCCGCCGGCCCGGAAGAGCTGGAGATCGGGGCGCGAAATGTTCTTGGACGCCGCGACACGGAACAACAGGCCGCCGCCCACATCGAGCTTGGCATTGAAGCTGGGCAGCCAGTGCGCGAAGGTGATGGCGCGATCATCGATCACCTCTTCGCCGGTGTGCGCCGCGGCAAACTGCGCCTGACGCGCAGGCGAGAGGCTGCAATAGCCGCGCAGCACGCCCGGCGTCGGCGGAGCGGCACAGGCGGCCGCGATTTCCGACGGCTGCACGATCCCGTCACCGTTGGCGAAGCCGTTGCGCGGATCATCGAAGCGGCGCGGATCGGGCAGGCCGATCCGGCCCTGAGTCTGCACCTCGGTTTCGACATAGCGCAGGCCGAAATTGCCGTCCACGTTCCAGCCATTGCTGAAATCATGGCCGAAATCGACGCGGGCATAGGCTGCCTTGGTCACTTCGGTCACGACCGAGACTTCACCCGGGCAATAGACGCCTTCGATGTCGCACGGCACAGGCGCGCCGGTGATCGCATCGGCCCGCACACGGCCGTTCACGCCATAGTTGAAGCGTTCGGGGGAGAGCCCGAAGTTCTGGATCGCCTCGAACTGCTGGTCGGTCAGGCCCGACAGATACTCGCCGAGGAAATCATCCCCGCCGAAATAGAACGCGCCGCCGTTCTGGATCGGCGCAGACCCGCCGCGCTGGAAATTGTTGCCGAACGGCGTGCGGTATTGCGCGAAGGTCGGGAAATCATCGACGAAGGCACCGCCCGCAATCGCGAATTCCTGACCCGGAAGGCCGGTGTAATAGCGGCCCGGCACGAAGCCGTTGGTGTTCTGGGCGGGGAAACGGCGACCCGGATCGAAATCGGGGTAAGTCAGAACACCGGGCGCAGTGGGACTGCAGCCCGAGCCTTCACCCCACGGGGCACAGCCCGCACGGCCGGCCCAGACAGCCGAGAGGTTGCCCCAGGTGCTGAAATTGGTGTTGCGCGTGGTGCGATCGCGTTCCGCCCAGCGTGCACCGAACCGCGCCGCCTTGAAGAAGCCGTCTTCGCTGATGTCGTATTCGGCATCGAAGCGCAGGCTCTGCAAGTCGCCTTCGTTCTTTTCGCGGCTGTCGAGGCCGAACCAGTAATAGGCGTCGCGGCCCGAGGTGAAGTAATCCGCCGGCGCGCCCGGAGGGGCCAGGAAATTGACCCGCGGCACGCGCCCGGTCAGATCGAGATCGACATTGGCAAAGGTGCTGAGCGCCCCGAACACCGAATCCCGCGCCAGATCCGACGTGATGTTCTGCGCCTCGAGATTCACCCTGAAGCGATCGGTGATGTTCCATTTGATGTCGAGCGAGAAGTCCTCGGTCGTCGTCTTGGTGTCGCGGACGAAGCGCAAGGAATCCAATGGGATGCCGCCGCGCCCGAAGGGCGTCGCATAGGCATCGCCGGGGCGCTGGGTGAGAACCCCGCTCTGGAAGAAGCCGCGATCGTCGAACTTGAGCGTGCTGCCTGCCGCAGCGACGGGGAACAGACCTTCATCGTCGACCCGCGAAATGAGCGCGTATTCTTCCGACTGGAAGCCCGCTTCGGCCCGCAGCCATTCGAAGGTGGCGATGAAGTCGCCGGTGGGGTCTTCGTACTGGACAACGGCCGAGAACGCTTCCCGGTCGCGGTCGAGATCCGTCGTGCGCACCCCGGCGCCCTTGGGCACCAGCACGGAACCAGCCGGCGGGAAGTTGGTCTCATTGAAATTGGGGTTGCCGACAAAGCCGCCCGAACCCACCGACTGTGCGCGGATACAGGGCCCGTTGAGATTGGCAGGACGATAGCAGGGGTCGGCAACCTGCGATGCATCGGTGCGGCTCAGCAGTTCGGACTTGGCGTAGGAGATCTGCACGCCGAGCGAACCGGCAGCGGTCTCGGTCGTGGTGGAAGCGAGCACCGAGTAACCGGGTGACCATTCCTTCCTCAGATCGCCGTAATTGGCCTCCAGCGTGCCGGCGATATGGGTGCCGCGCTTGTCGAGCGGCTTGCGGGTGACGAGGTTGACGGTGCCCGAAGGGCCGCCCTCGATCATGTCGGCGGTCACGTTCTTGAAGACCTCGACCCGGCCAAGCAGTTCCGGGGAGACATCGTTGAAGCTGAGCTCGCGGCCGCCGGTGGCGGAGAAGATGTCACGCCCGTTCAGTTCCGACCGCGCAAAAGGCAGGCCGCGAATGATCACCCCGGTTCCCTCGACCGAGAAGCGGTCGGGGTCGGTGGTCTTTTCGAAGCGGCCGATGGTGATGCCGGGGATACGCTGGAGCGTTTCGGCAACCGAACGGTCGGGCAGCGCGCCAATATCCTCGGCGGTGACGGCATCGACGAAGGTGTCGGCATCACGCTTGATGTTCTGCGCGTTCTGCAGCGAGGCCCGGAAGCCAGTGACGATGATCTGATCCGTCGTCTCGGGATCGGCCGGTGCATCGGCCGCGTCCTTGTCAGTGGCATCGGGCTCGGCGTCCTGCGCCAGCGCCGGGCTTGCGGCGATGATGGCGAGCGCAGAGGCGGTACCGAGTGCGAGCAGACGCCGGCGCGGCGCGAGCGGTGCGGTTTTCATGATCTTTCAACTCTCCCCATGCCGCGCGACAGTTTCGTGCCTGATGCTGCGGTCCCGCCATTGGTAACGCATATTGAGAGCGTTCTCAAGACTTGTAATCTGACGTTCATATTGCATTCTGGCAACAGGTGGCGGGACCCGGTCGGTCCCCGTATAGAGGGTCCACAAGGGCCTCCATGGGATCGAGGAAAACGTGGCAATAGAACGCATTATCATCGTTGGCGGGGGCACGGCCGGATGGATGGCGGCGGCCGCGCTGTCGCGTCTCAAGGCTGGGCGGGCTGTGGAAATCGTGCTCATCGAATCCGAAGCGATCGGCACGGTCGGGGTCGGCGAGGCAACGATTCCTCCTTTCGTCGGCTTCAACCAGCTGCTCGGCATCGACGAACGCGAGATGCTTGCCCAGGTCGGCGGGACCTTCAAGCTCGGCATCCAGTTCGAGAACTGGGGCCAGCTCGGCGACAGCTACATCCACCCCTTCGGAGCCTACGGCTACACGATGGGCGGGATCTCCTTCCACCACGTCTGGCATCGCATGGCCGAGGACGGCGACAAGCGCCCGATCCAGGTCTTCAACCTCGAAACGATGGCGGCCTATTTCGGCAAGTTCGCGCGCACCGAGGATTTCAAGCGCGACGACCTGCCGCCGGTCAATTACGCCTATCACTTGGACGCCGGGCGCTATGCCGCCTTCCTGCGCCGCTTGGCGGAGAGCCGCGGGGTGGTGCGCCAGGAAGGCAAGGTCGCCGACGTTGCCCTCCACGCCGAAACCGGCTTCGTCACCGGCGTGACGCTGGACGACGGGCGCGAGTTCACCGGAGACCTCTTCGTCGATTGCTCGGGTTTCCGGGGTCTCCTGATCGAACAGGCGCTGCATACCGGCTACGAGGACTGGAGCAACTACCTCCCCTGCAACCGCGCCGTGGCCCTGCCCTGCCTGCGCGAGGACGGCGGCCCGCCCCCGCCCTTCACCCGCGCCACCGCACACAGCGCCGGATGGCAATGGCAGGTGCCGCTCCAGCACCGCAACGGCAATGGCCACGTCTATTGCTCGGGCTTCATGGAGGATCAGGCGGCGCTCGACATCCTGCTCGGCAATATCGCGGGCAAGCCGCAGGCCGAGCCCAACTGGCTGCGCTTCACCACGGGGCGGCGCAAGAAGTTCTGGAACAAAAACGTCGTCGCGCTAGGGCTGGCGGCAGGCTTCATGGAGCCGCTCGAGTCCACCTCGATCCACCTCATCAACACCGGCATCGACAAGCTGATCTCGCTGCTCTCGCTCGACGGAGTGACGCAGGTGCAGGAAGATACCTTCAACCGTCTGACGGGCCGCGAATATGCCCGCATCCGCGACTTCCTGATCCTGCACTACAACGCCACCGAGCGGACGGATTCCGACTTCTGGAATTACGTGCGCACCATGCCGGTCCCCGACACGCTCACCGAGAAGGTCGAGATCTTCAAAGCCAACGGCCAGATCTTCCGCGAGGAGGACGAGCTCTTCACCGAGACCAGCTGGGCGGCGGTGATGATGGGCCAGCGTATCCGCATGGGCGGGCGCAACGCCATGGCCGACGCGCTCGATCCGGTGAAAACCCGCGGCGAGGTCGACGAGATGGAGAAGTCGATCCGCTGGCTCGTCCAAGCCATGCCCGGGCACGGCGATTACCTCGCCCGCTACTGCCCCGCGCCAATGGGCGCGTGAACCGCTAGGCTGCGGCGGCCCGGCGCCGCGCCATGATCTCGGTGGCGCAGGCGTGGGTGCGTTCGTTGTCGACGTCGATGGCGTAGCTGCCGTCGGCGAGCACCACAGGCACGAGGCTGACCTTCATGCGCTTCGAGATGCGCTTGAAGGCGCTCGCAAGGCTGAGCCAGCCCTGCCGGAACATCAGCGTGTTGACGAGACCGAAGGCGGCGATCACCCGGCGCGGGTTCTTCGCGAACTGCCCGCCCTCGCGGAAGATCTCGACTACGCGCAAGACCTCGGGCCGGCCGATCCAGTAGGTGTTGCAGTTGGAATAGCCGTCGTCGGCAAATTCGTAGAAGCGGCGCTGGCCTTCGGGGTGCGCGGCGAGAATGTCGGCCTTGCGCGCGAAGGCGGCGGCGGCATCGGCATCGCCCGCGCCTTCGACCATCAAAGCGATGCTCTCCGGCGTCATCAGCACGTTGTCGGCGGTGGTGATGAGGATCGGGAAGCTCGCCTGCCTGGCGGCGGCGAGCACGCTTTCGGCCAGATTGTGTTCGGCCTTCAGGGCAGTCAGGCGCCCCTCGGCCGCGAGGCGATCCGCCGTGGGCAGGCCCGTGAGGATTGCCGGATCGTTGATCGAGATGACGACATCGCCGATCTCGGGCGCTGCGACCAGCGCCTGAAGCACATGCTCGATGCAGGGCGTGCCGAGCACCGGAACGAGGCACTTGTCGGCGACCCCGTGCGCCGCCGCCAGCGCGTCGATCGAACCGTCGCGGCGACCGGCCAGCACGAGGGCAGTCGCCTTCCCGCCAGCAATCATTGCGCGAAGAGGCCCTGGCGCAGCATGCTTTCGGCGACGATCGTCTCGATCAGCTCTTCCTGTGTCATGCCGGCAAGGATCGCCGAGCGGCCGAATACCTTCTCCGACCACAGGTTGCAGTTCAAATTGACCTCGAGGAAGTCGATCCGGCCGCTTTCATCGTCAACGCGGAACTCGAAGCGCCCGTAGTCGAAGGGGTCGAAGATGCCCATCAGCGTCTCGGTCATTTTGGTGATGCGCGCGACCATGTCGGGGCTGTCGTAGTGGACGAGGCTATACTTGTTCGAACGGTCGACGAGGTCGCGCTTCTCGTAATAGGTCCTGAGGTGGGCCGGGTCCTGCTGGAGGAACTGCATCATCGGCATGATCGTCGGGCGGCCGTTCACGGTGATGACCGGCACCTCGACATCGCTGCCGACGAGGAACGGCTCGACGATGGCGTCATGGCCATCGGCGTGGACCGAAGCGATGGCGGTCTCGAGGCCTGCGGCGTCGCTCGCATCCTGCACGCCCCAGCTCGCCGAGGAGGCATTCGGCTTGATCACCCAGCGCTCCGCCGGGGGAACGATGCTGACGTCGACCGGCGCGCCGCGGCGGAAGATCGCCCATGGCGCGGTCGGCACGCCGCGCGCGTGGCATTCGAGCTTGGAGAGGTGCTTGTCGTCCGACAGCCCGCGCAGGATCGGCGTCGCGCCGATATAGGGCAGCCCCAGCCGCGTGCAGAGCAGCGGCAGCATCATCTCCGAATTGAGGAAGCCCCCGCGATTGAGCAGCGGGAAGACGAAATCGACGCCTTCCGGCTTTTCGAACAGCGCGTTGTAGCTGTTGGCAACCTTGAGGCCCATGCCGAGCCCCTCGAGGATCGTGCGCACCTCGTGGTGGTAGATCGCGTGGTTGCCGTCCTCCGGATGGAGCGACCCGTCGCCCAGCGCGTGCTTGGCGATGAACAGGGTGGTGAGGCGCTGCTTGGCCTCCTCGGGAATGCGGGTCGGGCGGATGGTCTGCGTCACAGGCGTCGTCGTCCTTTGCGAGGAGGGGCGCCTATAGGGAGCAACGGGGACGAAAATCAACCGCTACCATTTGTCGTGCGAGATGGGCTAAGGGCGCGCGCATGAGCGAACCGATCACACCGACCGCCCCGATCGACGAGCGCCCCGATGCACATTTGGGCGTGCTGCTGAGCGAGGGCGGCGACGCCCGCATCGTCATCGATCCCGCGACGCGCCGCAACCAGTACATGAGCTCGCCCTGGCCGGTGGCGACCGTGGCCTATGCCTCCTCGACCGCCAACGACATCTCGGCCGATGCCTATGCGCACGGCCTTGCGCGTCTGGCTGCGCTGGCACCCAATCGGGCCTTGTCGCCGGAAGGCTATGCCGCGGCGCTGGGCAGCCTGCGGGGCCGCATCCTTACAGCCTACGGCGTCACCACACCCGCCAGCGTCGTCTTTGCCGCTTCGGGCACCGACCTCGAATATCTCGGCCTTGCCCATGCCAAGGGTCGCAGCGCCGTCGGCATCCGCAATGTGCTGCTCGGCGCGGACGAGGTCGGCTCGGGGTGTGTCTATTCGGCGAGCGGGCAGTTCTTCGCAGATCTGACCGCGCGCGGGGTCCCGGTCACCAAGGGCGAACCGATCGGCGGCAGCCTCCCCGGCAAGATCGAGCTTTACAACATTCCGGTGCGCGACGACGCAGGCCGGGCCTTCAGCGCCGCAGAGATGGCCGCCGCGATTGATCACGCAGTGGCCGAGGCGCATGACGCAGGGCGCCACACGCTGGTCCACGTGCTCCACGGAAGCAAGACCGGGCTGGTCGTGCCGCACTTCAACCACATCGACGCATTGCAGGCACGCTACGGCAATGCGGTGAGCTTCATCGTCGACGCCTGCCAGGCGCGGATCACCTCGAATGCGATCCACGGCTATCTCGCGCGCGGTTGCATCGTCATGCTGACCGGTTCCAAGTTCATGGGCGGCCCGCCGTTCAGCGGCTTTGCGCTGGTCCCTCAAGGCGTGATCGACGCCGCTGCCGAGTTGCCCAGCGGTCTAGCCGAAATCTTCCGCCGCGCCGAATGGCCGGCCGACTGGCCGGGCGTCGCGCTGCTGCCCGAGGAGGCCAACCTCGGCCTCCTGATGCGGCTCGAGGCGAGCGTCTTCGAGTTGGAGCGCTTCCAGGCGATCCCCATTGCGCGGGTCGAGCGGGTGGTGCTGGCGTTCCACGCCGCGGTGCGCACCGCCTTCGTCGAGCGTCTCGGCGGAAGGCGGCTGGCGCCCTATGAGCCCGGTGCGCTGGCCGAGGGCGATGCCCATCCGGTCGAGATGCGCACGCTTTCGACCATCGATCTGCGCGCTCTCCCGGGCGCGCCGGACTTCGACGAGGCGGTGGCGCTGCACAAGGCGCTGGTGGCGTGCGACGTGCGGCTCGGCCAGCCGGTGAAGTGCGTGAAACTGCCGGACGGCCGCTGGGGCGCAACCTTGCGGGTCGGGCTGTCGATGCCGCAGGTGACCGCCTTCGACGCGATGGACGACGCGGCGATGGCGGCGAAACTCGCAGCCGACATGGACCGCATCGTCACCGCGATCGAGGCTTGCCGCGCCGCCTAGGGCGCTAAGATCACAGCCTGAGCCAACGCGCGGCCCGAGAGCCAGGCACCCTCGACACGGGGGCTGTGCAGCCAGTCTCCCGCCACGCCGATTTGCAGGGCGGGGTCGAAGCGGGCGCCCTCCCCTTTCAGCGCCTGAGGCAGGGCATAGAGCCAGCGGTGGGCATCGAGGTGCGCCGGCTGGACTGGTCCGATGCCGGTGGCGGCGAAGAAATCCGCCAGCACCGCCTGCGCTGCCTCCTCCTTGGGCCGGTCGACCAGCTGGCGACTGCGGGCGGGCGAGGCATGGATCACCCAGGCCTCGCCGCCCCCGCGCCCCGGCTTGGCCGAGTTGCGCGCCGCCCAGCTGACGGGAGCACTGTCGGAACGGAAGCAATCGGCGAGCGGCAGAGCTGAATCGAACGTCGCCATCACCGCCCAGCAGGGTGCCGATTCTACGCTCGCGGCCAACGCTGCAAGCTCGGGCGACGCATCGAAAAGCAGCACCGCGGCCTGCTCGGCAGGCACGGCCACGAGAACGGTTGATGCCGTGAAGCTCTCGTCGCCCGCAGCGACGTGCCAGAGCGCGCCCTCACGCCGCAATCCATCCGCGCGTACGCCCCAGCGCACGTCGAGCCCTTCGGCCAGCGCCTTCACGCAGCCGTTCATCCCCGGAGTGCCGACCCATGCGTCCTTGCCCGCCGCCGGCCAGCGTGCAGCGGCACCCGCCTGCTCCCAGGCGGCGACAACCTCGCGAAAGGCCGGATCGCGCGCGGTGAAGTATTGCGCGCCGTGATCGAAGCGCAGCGTCTCGCCCTCGGCACCGACGCGCCGGGTCGCCATCCGGCCGCCGGGACCGCGCCCCTTGTCGAGCACGATGATGCGGCAGCCCGAGTGCGCGAGGGCGTGCGCGGCGGAGAGACCGGCCATGCCGCCGCCGATGATGAGGATATCCGAATTTCCGTCCATCCCGCGCCAACGCTCGGGATGCCGGCAAGTTTCAGGGCGCCGAACGCGGCCGCGCGGCCTCGGCCAGCACCAGCGAGAACTGCCGCGCCTCGTCCGTCCACCGCCCGCGCGGCTCCCACCCGCCTGCCGCGAGCAGCAATTGCGAGGAGCGCTTGGTGAACTTGTGGCTGTTCTCGGTGTGGATGCTCTCGCCTTCCCGCATCGTGTAGTGCTCGCCCCCGACGGTGAAGGCGATGTCGTCGGTGGCCACCAGATGCATCTCGATCCGCGCGAAGGTGTCGTTCCAGCGCGCTTCGTGCCGCAGTTTCTCGAGCGGGATGTCGCCCGCCAGCTCGCGGTTGATCCGCGTCGCAAGGTTGAGATTGAATCGCGCCGTCACCCCGTCCGCATCATCGTAGGCGGCGAGCAGCACAGCCTCGTCCTTGACCAGATCCATGCCGATCAGCAGCAACGCGCCCTCACCCAGAGTGTCCTTCATCGAGCGCAGCAGGTCGGTGGCGGTGCGGGCGATCATGTTGCCGATCGTCGAGCCGGGGAAGAAGCCGAGCTTGGGCAGATTCGCAACCTCGGCCGGAAGCTCGACCCGGCGCATGAAATCGGCCTCGACCGGCCATACGGGCAGGCCGGGGAATTTCTCGGACAGCGCCGCCGCCGACGCGCGCAGGAAGTCACCCGCAATGTCGAGCGGCACATAGGCGGAAGGCTGGATCGCGGAGAGCAGCAGCGGCGTCTTCACCGAGGAGCCCGAACCGAACTCGACCACGGCCCTGCCCTCGCCGATCAGCTCGGCAATCTCGGCAGAGCGGGTGCTCAGGATCTCGGTCTCGGCGCGGGTCGGATAATATTCGCCAAGCTGCGTGATGTCCTCGAACAGCGCCGAGCCCGCATCGTCATAGAACCAGCGCGCGGGGATCGCCTTCTGCGGCTCGGCCAGCCCGGCGAGGACGTCGGCGCGAAAGGCGAGGTCGACACCGCTTGCATCGCGTTCGACCAGTCTCAGACCCTTTGCAGACGTCATTTCACAGGTCCTTGGCCAGCCTCAGCCCGGTGAATTGCCAGCGCTGATGGGGATAGAAGAAGTTGCGATAGGAGGGCCGCGAATGGCCGCGCACCGTGGCACAGCTCGCGCCGCGCAGGACAACCTGACCGCTCATGAATTTGCCGTTGTACTCGCCGACCGCACCTGCCGCCGGGCGGAAACCGGGGTACGGGAGATAGGCCGAACGGGTGAACTGCCAGCATTCGCCGAACAATCCGGGCGAGCCGATCGGCAGCACTGGCCCTGCGCAATAGAGCTGGACGCCGCCAGCCGGATCATGCGCAGGCGCGGCGGAGGCCCCGTCCTGCCCGCGCGCGATTGCCTCCCACTCGAATTCGGTCGGCAGCCGCCCCCCTGCCCATGTGGCATAGGCGTCGGCCTCGTAGAAGGAGATATGCGTCACGGGAGCATGCGGCTCACGCGCCTGCCAGCCCTGATGGGTGAAGTGCTCGCCGCCCCCTTGAGCATCGCGCCAGTAGAGCGGTGCCTTGATGCCCTCGCGCTGCACCCAAGCCCAACCGTCGGAGAGCCACAGCCGCGCATCCCGGTAGCCTCCATCGGCGATGAACGCCTCCCACTCTGCGTTCGTGACCAGCCGGTCGGCAAGCGCGAAGGGCTCGAGCAGCACGCGATGCGCGGGGCCCTCGTTATCGAAGGCGAAGCTATCGCTCTGGTGACCGACGCGTGCAATCCCGCCGGGATGGGAGTGCCAGCCAAGCGGTGCGACGGGTGCGCTGGAGGGCGCAGCCGTGCCGTTCCACATGGCCGGGCCAAGCGGGTTCTGGAACAGCGCGTGCTTGATGTCGGTAAGCAGCAGCTCAATGTGCTGCTCCTCGTGCGCCACCCCCAGCGCAATGAGGCCCGCCAGCGCCGGATCGCGCAGCAGCGGCTCCATCGCAGCGGTGACGACCGCCCGCCATTCGAGCACTTCGGCCAGCGTCGGCCGCGACAGCAAGCCTCGTGCGGCGCGCGAAATCCGCGCCCCTTCGGCCTCGTAATAGGAGTTGAACAGGAACGGCCAGCGTTCGTCGTGCAAGGCATATCCGGGAGCGTGTTCGCGCAGCAGGAAGGTTTCCCAGAACCAGGTGGTGTGCGCGAGGTGCCACTTGGCAGGGCTCGCGTCGTCCATCGACTGGAGGGATGCATCGGCGTCGCTGAGTGGTGCGACCAGCGCCTCGGTCAAGGCGCGGGTTCTGCCGAAGCGCTCTGCCAGAGGCGCGAGATCGGCACCCCCATTCGCATTATACCGTTCGCTGCGATGCACGCGCGCCCTCCTCGCCGTTACGGACGGACTTTCGCACAATGCCCGCTTGCCGTTACACAGGAAAGTCGCCTGATAGCTGTGCGGCCATCATAAAATCATCACAAGCTTGAGGTTTTCGCCCCGAAAATCAGGCAGCGTGGCTGACTTCGGCCTCGCGCCCGCCGCCTGCGGCCTCGTTGAGCATCTCGGCAACGAGGAAGGCGAGCTCCAGCGATTGCTCGGCGTTGAGGCGCGGGTCGCAGTGGGTGTGATAGCGGTCGCCGAGACGCTCTTCAGTGATCGCGACGGCCCCGCCAACGCATTCGGTGACGTCCTGCCCGGTCATCTCGATATGGATGCCGCCGGGATGCGAACCTTCCGCGCGGTGGACCGCGAAGAAGCCCTTCACCTCCCTGAGGATGCGGTCGAAAGGACGGGTCTTGAAGCCGCTGTCCGACTTGACGACGTTGCCGTGCATCGGATCGCAGGACCACAGCACCGGGTGGCCTTCGCGCTGCACGGCGCGGATCAGTCTGGGCAGCCCGTCCTCGACCTTGTCGTGACCGAAGCGGCTGATGAGCGTGATGCGCCCGGCCTCGCGGCCCGGGTTGAGCTCGTCGAGCAGCCGCAGCAACGCATCGGGCTCCAGCGAAGGGCCGCACTTCATCCCCAGCGGATTGCCGATTCCGCGAGCAAATTCGATATGCGCCGAACCCGGGAAGCGGGTGCGGTCGCCGATCCACAGCATGTGCGCACTGGTCGCATACCAGTCGCCGGTCAGCGAATCCTGCCGGGTCATCGCCTCCTCATAAGGGAGCAGCAGCGCCTCGTGGCTCGTATAGAAGCTCGTGCCCTTCAACTGCGGCACGGTGCCGGGATCGATCCCGCAGGCTTCCATGAAATCGAGCGCCTCACCGATCCGGTCGGCCATCTCGGCGAACTTGTCGGTCCACGGCGTGCGGCCCATGAAATCCAGTGTCCACTGGTGGACCTGCCGCAGGTTGGCATAGCCCCCGCCGGCGAAAGCGCGCAGCAGGTTGAGCGTCGCGGCAGCCTGCGAATAGGCACGCACCATGCGGGCCGGATCGTTGCGGCGCGAGACGGGGTCGAAATCGATCCCGTTGATGTTGTCGCCCAGATAGCTCGGCAGGGTCATGTCGCCGATGGTCTCGGTCGGCGACGAGCGCGGCTTGGCGAACTGGCCCGCCATGCGCCCGACTTTCACCACCGGGCGCTTGCTGGCGAAGGTCATGACGACCGCCATCTGCAGCAGCACGCGGAAGGTGTCGCGGATGTTGTTCGGGTGGAACTCGGCGAAGCTTTCGGCGCAGTCGCCGCCTTGCAGGAGGAAGCCGTGGCCGTTCGCGACCTGCGCAAGATCCGCCTTCAGCGCGCGCGCTTCGCCGGCGAAGACCAGCGGGGGATAGGACGAGAGCGTCTTCTCCGCCTCGGCGAGCTCGGCCGCATCCTCGTAATGCGGCAGGTGGCGCGCTTCGTGAGCCTTCCAGCTCTGCGGGGTCCAGGTCTCGGGCACTTTACTTACTCTTTCTCGTCAAGGCGCTGGCGTAGCGCGCGGGGGCGCCCGCTACAGGAGCACGGCACGAATTGTAAAGGCGCAAAGGCACCTTGGACAACTTTATTTCGCGACTACTGTGAGCGAGGCCTCCGATCAGCGCCCCGCCGGTGCTGACTGCGCATTTTTCGCACCCGCCGCCCCGGCGGGTGCTTGGGCCAGTGTCTGACCTTCGGGAATGATGGCAAGGCGGAACGGACTTGCCTTGGCGAGGTAGCGCTCGGCCAAGGCCTGCATCGCCTGCGGGGTGGTCTGCGAATAGTCCTGCAGCAGGGTGCGGAGCATCGCCACCCGCTGCGGATCCTGCGTCGCACCCTCGAGGTTGTAGAGCCAGAACTGGTTGCCGGTCGAAGCGCGGCGGATCAGCTGGCCGAGCGGCTCTGTGACCCGCGCGAGCTCGTCGGCGCTCGGCGGATTGGCCGCGAGATCCTTGGCGATGCGGTCCGACTCGGCGAAGAACACAGGCACGAACTCGGGCGTAAGCTGCGCGACGGCGGCAATACGCCCGCCGCTGGCGAGATCGGCGGGCCAGCTCGAGAAGGCCTGCGGCGAATAGCTCGCCCCGGCCCGCTCGCGCAGTGCCTCGAGCAGGCGGTTGCTGAACAGCTGCGTGAGAATTTCGAGCTGGCGGCTTTCACGCAGGTTCGCGGTCCCGCCTCCGCTCGACCACGCAATCACGGCCGCGGCCTGATTGGCATCGCCGCGATGGGTGATGACCGTCGGCTCGGCCGCCGGCGCGGCGAAGCCCGGGACGCGCGCGGCGACTTCCGGGGCGATCGGCTCGCGAGGCGGCAGAGCGCCGAAGGTCAGGCGCAGCTGCTCGATTACCTTGGCCTTGTCGAACTCGCCGAACACCAGCACCTCGATCGGGCCCTGCTTCAGCAGCGGCTCCCACACTTGGCGGAAACCTTCCGGAGTCGCCGTCTTGAGCGTTGCCGGGTCGGGCGTCGCGAAGCGCGCGTCGCCACCGGTCACGAGATATTCCAAATCGCGGTTGAGAACCCCGCCGGGGCTGGTCGCGAAGGTGTTGTAAGCCAGTTCCGACGCCGCCTTGGCGCGGATCACCGGATCCTTGTCCCAGCGCGGCATACCGAGCTTGGCGGCGAACAGGTACAGCTGGTCGTTCACATCCTCCGAGCGGGTCTGCGCCGTGAGAGTGAAGACCGCATCGTCGATTCCGAAATCGAAGCCGAGCTTGCGGCCCGTCGCGAGCCGGTCGATCTCGTTCTGACCGAGTTCGCCCAGCCCCGAACCGACCAGCGCCTGCTCGCCAAGCGCGGCATAGACCGCGCTGTTCTTGTCGAATGCGCGCCAGCCCGCGCCGAAGCGCACGCGGACGGTGACCCGGCCCGGCTCCGCGTCGTTGGCCCAGATCAGCGCCTTCACGCCATTGGCGAAATCGACCTGCTCGATCTCGAGCGCGCCGGCAGGCTTCTGCGCGGTGATCGTGCCGGTCGCGCCGACGGGGGGCAGGTCGGCAAAGGCGATGGTCTGCGCGGCGAGCCTGGCGGTGGTGTCCACCTTGGCCTCGCTGGCAAGTGCCATGCGCAGAGCCGCGACATCGGCCTCGCCGGTGGTCGGCGTCACGTAGACCCCGCGCGTCACGTCGCCTTCGAAGAGCTGTTGCGTATGCTTGAGCACCACGTCCGGGGTGAGGCGCGGCTTCATGTCGCGGAACACGCCGAGCACGACCTTTGGCGCGGCGACAGTCTCGCGGATGTCCACCGCATTGATGAGATTGTCGGCGAGGCTGGAGCCGGACTTGACGCTCTCCTGTTCGACATCATTGGCGAAGACCACGTCGAACTGTGCGACCTCGCGGTCGATCTCCTCCTGCGTCGGCGGGTTGACGAGCGAGTCGGCGATCACGCTGCGCACGTCGGCGAGCGCGGCTTTCCAGTCGGCGCTCAGCGGCGCGAAAGTGATGAAGGTCGCATCGGTCGAGCGCGAAACGTCGTCCTGCTGGACCTGCGCATAGAGGAAGCTGCCGCCGCCGCGCGCGCGGCTTTCGAGCCGGCGGTTGATGATCGCCTGGGCAACGGCATCGGTGAGCAGGCCCTCGTTATAGGCGATGGTGTCCTGCACCTGCCGCCATGGGCGCATGATCGCGTAGGTGAGGCTGCGCGGCAGATCGGGTTCGACCCCGACCGCGAGTTCGCCGATCGGCGTTGCCGGTCCGGCCGGATCCTTGGCACCGGCGGGCGGCACGGGATCGCCGAAGTCGGGCGCGGTTCCGGGTCTGCCGGTGCCCTTCCAGTCGCCGAACCATTGCTCCACGAGGCCGGCGAGGACCATCGGATCGGCATCGCCTGCGACCACGATCACGGTGTTCTCGGGCCGGTAATAGCGGTCGTAGAACGCTTTCACCCCCTTGCCAGTCGCGCCGTTGAGGGTCGCGTCCGTGCCGATGGGATTGCGCACCGCGAGGCGCTGCCCCGCGAAGAAGGTCTGACGGGTGAGGTCGGCCATGCGCAGACCCGCTCCGCCCCGCTCGCGCTTCTCGGCGAGCACGATCGGGCGTTCTGCGGCGACATTGGCATCGCTCAGCACCGGCTCGCGGATCATGCCCGAAAGCAGCTTGAAGCTCTCCGACAGCTTGGCCTGATCGATGTTCGGGATGTCGAGCTTGTAGGCGGTGTGGGTCGGGCTCGTTTCGGCATTGGCATCGCTGCCGAAGGTCGCGCCGAGGCGCTGCCAAGCGGAGATTGCTTCGGCCTTCCCGAGATACTTGCTCTCGCGGAACAGGAGGTGTTCCAGAAGGTGCGCATAGCCCTGCTCGCTGTCTTCCTCGTAGAGCGAACCCGCGTCGATCCGCACCCGGATGGAAACCTGGCGCGGCGGCACCCCGTTGCGGCGCACTGCGTAGCGCAGACCGTTCTTCATCTGGCCGAACAGCCACTGGCCATCGGGCGGAACGTCCGAGCCCTTGTAGAGCCAAGCCTCGCCGATCGGCTGGAGCGCCTTCGGCGCCGGAACGCCCGTAGCGGTCTGCTGGTGCGCGGGGTCGTGGGCGGTTGCGGCGGAATTCGGCTGTGCCTGCTCGGCAAGCAACGGCTGAAAGGCCACGAGAGGCGCAAGAAGAAGGGCGAAGGCGCGGGTCGCGCGGGGAGACGACGTCATGGTCCGGCTTATAGGGGGCCGAAATGTGAAGCGATAGTGAATGCTTGGGCTGCTAGCTCCCACCAGCTTAATGTCATGACACCTTGTGGCATGCCGCGCCGGACCCTAAATGTCTTACCATGTTCATCGAGACCGAAACCACACCCAACCCGTCTGCGCTCAAGTTCCTTCCCGGCCAGCCGGTGATGGGCACAGGGAGCCGCGAATTCGCCACCCCCGAAGCTGCCGAAGCGAGCCCGCTTGCACAGGCGATCTTCGACACGGGCGAGGTCGTGAACGTGTTCTTCGGCGCCGACTTCGTTTCAGTCACGGCAGCACCGGGCGCGGATTGGAGCGCCTTGAAGCCGCAGGTGATCGCAATCCTGCTCGATCACTTCGTGTCCGAGGCCCCGCTGTTCGCCCCCGCCACCGCCGGCGGGATCGCCGTCCCTGCGCCCGAGGATGACCTCGCCGTCGAGGAACGCCCCGAGGACGCCGAGGTGATCGCCGCGATCAACGAGCTGCTCGAGACCCGGGTGCGCCCGGCTGTGGCGGGCGACGGCGGCGACATCGCCTATCGCGGCTTCCGCGACGGCGTGGTGTACCTCACCCTGCAAGGCTCCTGCGCGGGTTGCCCGTCCAGCACTGCCACTCTGAAACACGGCATCGAAGGGCTGCTGAAGCACTATGTTCCGGAAGTGAGCGAAGTGCGCGCCGCATGAACCAGCAGTTCCACGACCAGCCCCTCTCCCCCGCCGCGCTCGACCAGCTGTTCAACGAGGCGCGCAGTTACAATGGCTGGCTCGACAAGCCGGTTACCGACGCGCAGCTCCACGCAATCTGGGACCTGATGAAGATGGCTCCCACGTCGGCCAACATGCAGCCGGCGCGGATCGTGTGGGTCAAGTCTCCGGAAGCCAGGTCGAAGCTCGCCGCCTGCGTCATGGAAGGCAATCGCGCCAAGGTGCTCGCCGCCCCCGTCACTGCCGTAATCGGCTACGACATCGATTTCCACGAAGAACTGCCCTGGCTCTTTCCGCACACCGACGCGAAGAGCTGGTTCGAAGGCAACGAGCCGGGGCGCGAGGAAGGAGCCTTCCGCAATTCTTCGCTGCAAGGCGCATATCTGATGCTCGCCGCGCGCGCGCTGGGGCTCGATTGCGGGCCCATGTCGGGCTTCGATCCGGCGGCGGTCAACGCCGCTTTCTTCGCTGATGAACCCCGCCACCGCGTGAATTTCATCTGCTCGGTCGGCTATGGCGATCCCGCGAGCATCTTCGACCGCAGCCCGCGTCCGGACTTCGCGCGCTTCAACGCCATCATCTGACCGCGCACATGTCCCGCTTGCACGCCCGCGCGCCGTGAGGCATCGGCGGGCACCATGCGGATGCTCGCCATAGAAACCGCCTCCGAGGCCTGCTCGATCGCCCTGTTCGAGGGCGAGGTGTTGGTGGCGCATGATCACCGCGCGATGGGGCGTGGACATGCCGAGGCGCTGGTGCCGATGATCGGCGCGCTGCCCGGCAAGGGCCGTGCGGAACGCATCCTCGTCAGCCTCGGCCCGGGCAGCTTCACCGGCGTGCGGATCGGTCTTGCCACTGCACGGGCGCTGGGCTTTGCCTGGGGCGCCGAGGTGCTCGGCTATCCGACCCTTGCCCTCGTCGCGGCGCAAGCGGAGCGGGACGCCCCCCTTACCGTTTGCATGAACGGCGGACATGGCGAGTGGTTCGTGCAGGACTTCGCCGATGGACTTCCGCTGGGTGAACTGCGATCGCTGCCCCCCGCGGCTGCGGCCGAGCGCGGGGCGAAGGACATCATCGTCGGCAACCGCGCGCACGCCTTCGCAGCCCTGCTGGGAGGCGACCGCGAAGTGATCGAGCACCTCCCGGATGCCCGCGCCGTGCCGCAGCTTTCCAAGGAACTCCTGACCGCTGCGCTAGCGCCGGTCTACGGGCGCGGACCGGACGCCACCCCGATGGCCGAGCGCACCCCCGCATGACCCCCTCGCCTGCCCTGATCGATCGGATCATGGCGGTAATGGAAGCCGCCTTCGACCCTGCCTATGGCGAAGCATGGAACAGGCGGCAGGTGAGCGACGCCCTGACGTTCGCCAACACCCATGCGCTGGTCGTTGACGCGCAAGGCGCTCCGATCCCCGAAGCCTCGCCCGCAACGCCGGCCGGCTTCGTCCTTACCCGTCACGTGCTCGACGAGGAGGAGTTGCTGCTCATCGCGGTCGTGCCCGAAGCGCGCAGGCGCGGGGTCGGGGCGGCGCTGATCGAACAGTTGGCGGTGACGGCCCGTACCCGCGGCACGGCGCGCATCTTCCTTGAAATGCGGCGCGGAAATCCGGCCATTCATCTCTATCGCAAGTGCGGTTTCGCGCCGATCGGAGAGCGAAGAAACTATTACCGCATGGCTAATGGCGAGCGCATAGACGCGATTACTTTCGCGCGCTCAATTGAGTAACTCTCGGTTCGTCGCAAGACGGCTAGTACGCAAAGCAACCCGGTTGCCAAGTTTGTGATTGTCGGCCATGGGGCAAGCATGGGCGCAAGTTGAACGACGTCCGCGAGGAACTCATGCAAGATCTGGAAATCGATGTGAAAGAAACACTCATCACACTGACCAGCGATATCGTCGCTGCACACGTCAGCAACAATGATGTCGCCGTGGGTGATCTGCCCTCGCTCATCACCAACGTCTACAACGCACTCGCCAACCTCGGCGAAACGCCGGTCGTGGAAGAAGCGAAGCCGCAGCCCGCTGTCGCGGTGCGTAATTCGGTGAAGCCCGATTACATCGTCTGCCTTGAAGACGGCAAGAAGCTGAAGATGCTCAAGCGCTATCTTCGCACCAATTACAACATGAGCCCGGAAGATTACCGTGCGCGCTGGGGCCTGCCGGCCGACTATCCCATGGTCGCCCCCAATTATGCCGAAAAGCGCCGCGATCTGGCCAAGAAGATCGGCCTCGGTCGCAAGCCCGGCACGGTCGTCGCCCCCAAGCCGCGCCGCGCCAAGAAGCCCGCCTGACACGACTGGCCCTTCGCCGCTGTTCAAACGGCGGCGTGCCAGCTTGAGCAAGCAGCCTCGTCCCTGTAGGGATGAGGCTGCTGATGCTTTAGGGCGCCCGTGTTCTTGCAAGGAAGCGGACGTGCCTGGCGATGGAGCCGTCCTTGACCCAGAAAATCGATCTCGAACAATTGTGCGCCGAGAAGGGCCTGCGGATCACCGAACAGCGCCGGGTGATCGCCAAGGTCCTGTCCGAGAGCGACGACCATCCCGATGTCGAGCTGCTCCACAGCCGCGCGGCGGCGGTGGATCCGCGCATCTCTATCGCGACGGTCTACCGCACGGTGCGCTTGTTCGAGGAAGCGGGCATTCTCGACCGTCACGATTTCGGTGACGGCCGCTCGCGCTACGAACCTGTGCCCGAGGCGCACCACGATCACCTCATCGACGTCGAGACCGGCAAGGTCGTCGAATTCGTCGATCCGGAAGTCGAGGCGCTGCAGCGCCAGATCGCGGAGCGGCTCGGCTACCGCCTCGTCGATCACCGGATGGAGCTTTACGGCGTGCGCCTCTCGCGCAATGACTGACTGGGCTGTCAGACAAGCCGCCGCACGGGGTGAGGTTACGCCAGTTACGCTCGCCGGCTGGATGCACATCGCGATGCGTGCGGCCGGGCTGATCGGGCTGATCCTCGTCTTCGTCCCGCTCCACTACCTGTACCGGGTCTTCGCCTACGGCTCGCCTTTCCCCATGCTGTTCCTGCGCTATGCCGCGCGGGTGTGCGGGGCAAAGGTCGAGGTGATCGGCACGCACCTGAAGCGTGACGTTTTCTTCGTCGCCAACCACGTCTCGTGGCTCGACATCCTCGCGCTGGCCGGCGCGAGCGGGACGGCCTTCGTAGCCAAGGCGGAGCTCGCCGAGGCGCCGGTGGTGGGCTGGCTGGCGAGCCTCAATCGCACGGTGTTCGTCAAGCGCGAGCACCGCATGGGCGTCGCCGAGCAGATCAACGCCCTGAAGGAAGCCTTCGTCGACAACTGGTCGGTGACGGTCTTCCCGGAAGGCACCACCACCGACGGGCAATCGCTCCTCCCCTTCAAGACCTCGATGCTCTCGGTGCTCGAGCCCCCGCCGCAGGGCGTGCTCGTCCAGCCGGTGATCGTCGACTACGGGCCGGTTGCGGAATGGATCGGCTGGATCGGCGAGGAAAGCGGGCTCAACAACGCCAAGCGCGTGCTGTCACGCAAGGGCACCTTCAAGGTGCGGCTGCACTACCTCGATCCGTTCAGTCCCGAGGACTTTCGGGGGCGCAAGGCGATCAGCCACGAATCGCGCCGCCGCATCGAAGAGGCGCTGGTCGCGATCCTCGGAACGCCGCTGCGCCCCTTTGCGCATACAGTGCCGCCGGTGCGGTACGAACCCAAGGTGGAAGCGGCGGAGTAGCCTAGAGCCCCGCGCGCACGAGCCAGTCGTGGAAGATGCGCACCGGACGGCTCTCCAGTGCGACCGGCTTGCACACGAACCAGTAGCTGTAGGGACTCTCGACCGGCTTGCCGGGGAGATTGGTCAGCCGGTTGTCGCTGGCGCGGCGCAGGTGATCGTCGTGCATGATCGCGATGCCGAGCCCCTGGGCCGCCGCCTCGAGCATCAGCGCGCCCGAATCGTAGTGATCGATCGCCGCCGGATCCATGCTATCGAGCCCGTTGGCCTTCTTCCACGCCACGAAGCTCTCCGGCAACTCGTTGTGGATGAGGAAAGTCTGCTTGGTCATCACCTCCGGGGTGATGTCCGGACCAATGGCGCGCGCGGTATCCTTGGAACAGATCGCGTGGACGAGATTGTGGTCGAGGCGGACGGCGTGCAACCCGCTCGCGGGTCCGCGCGACAGGATGATCGCCGCATCGAGCGTGTCGCCGACACGGTCCTCAAGATGCGGCGCGGTGTCGATGTCGATGTGCAGCAGCGGGTGGCGCTTGCGCAGCTCGCCGAGCCGCGGGAACAGGCGCTGGCTGCCGAACATCGGCAGCACACCCAGCCGCAACCGCAGCAGCGCGATATTGTCCGACTGGCTCTCCACCGCCCGGGCGAGTGCCTCCATGTGCGGGTTCACCGCTTCGTAGAACGCCTGACCTTCGTCGGTCAGCTGCATGGACTGGCGCGCGCGGGTGAAGAGCTTCTTGCCGACGAATTCCTCGAGGTTGCTGATCCGCCGCGACAGCGCCGAGGGGCTGAGACCGATCTCCTCAGCCGCTGCTCGAGCCGAGCCGAGGCGCACGGTGCGCATGAAGGCTTCGAGGGCACGCAGGGGGGGCAGGCGACGGGCGGGCATGAACTCTCTCCTTGTTGAGACGAGATACGCGCCAGTTGCCCAAAGGATGCAAAAAATCGAAGGAAAAATGCGGGGAAAGGCGAAAAGTTGCGCCTACTGCACCTCTTCCGCGAGCAGCGGCGGGTGCAGACGCAGCCGGGTCACGTGCGTTTCGTCGCCCGCCGTCACTTCAATCTTCCAGCCGCTCGGATGTTCCAGCACCCTCCCGACCGACGGCACAGCCTCGGCCAGCACGAAGGCAAGGCCCCCCAGCGTATCGACCGCCTCTTCGACTTCGGCAAGGCGCGGGTCGATCAGCTTGGCAATATCGTCGAGCTCGGCACGCGCGTCGCAGTCCCACATCCCCTCGCCGATCGAGGTGATCAGCTCCTGCGGTGTCTCGTCATGCTCGTCCTCGATATCGCCGACGATCTCCTCGACGAGGTCCTCGATGGTGATCAGGCCGTCGGTGCCCGAGAATTCGTCGAGAACGATGGCGAGGTGGACGCGCTGCGTGCGCATGTCGGCTAGCACATCCAGCGCCCCGCGCGCCTGCGGCACGTAGAGCGGCTGGCGCATCAGCGTCGTCCAGTCGGCGGGCGGCGGCGTGCCGTTCGCCAGGAAGGGGAAGATATCCTTGATGTGGATCATCCCGATCACGTGATCGAGCGTCTCGCGGTAGACGGGCATGCGCGAATGGCCATGCTCGGAGAAGGCCGCAACCATCTCTGCCCAGCTGATCGAGGCGTCGACCGCGATGATCTCGCCGCGCGGAACGGCAACGTCGTCGGCGTCGTGTTCGGAAAAGTGGAGGAGGTTGCGCAGCATCTGCCGCTCGACCCGTGAGAGGTCCCCGCCGGGATGGCCACCGGTGTCCGAGCCGGTCGAGCCGTTCTCGTCCTCGTGCTCGTCGATGGCTTCCTCGAGCTGCTCGCGCAGGGACCGCGCGCCTTCGAGCCCGAGGATCTTGCGCAAGGCAGGCCAAAGCCCGCTACTACTGTCCGCGTCTCCCGATTGAGACGCAGGCGAATGGGAATCGGCCATGGCCTTCGAAACAGCTCCTCGTGGTTTCAATCGCCATATGGGTCAGCGATGCCCAGTTTGGCAAGTATCCGGGTCTCCAGCCGCTCCATCGCCTCGGCCTGCTGGTCGCTCTCCACGTGATCGTGGCCGGCAAGGTGGAGCAATCCGTGGACGATGAGGTGCGTCGCATGGGACTCGAGACTGATACCCTTCTCCCCGGCCTCACGCGCGCAGGTTCCAAGCGCGAGCGCGATGTCGCCGAGCATGACGGGCGGCCCGTCCGGGGCGAGGTCTTCGAGCTCCTCGCGCTCCAGCATCGGGAAGGAGAGCACATTGGTCGGCTTGTCACGCTCCCGCCATTCGCGGTTGAGGACATGGACCTCCCCGTCAGAAGTGAACAGCAGGCTGGCGATCAGGCGCGGATTGGCAAGCAGCGGCTCCCCCTCCCCGGCAGCCGCCGCAGCGCGCCCGGCCAGCGCCTCCCAGTCGCCCGCAGGCCAATCTTCGATATCGATGTCGAGTTGCATGGGATCGGCCCTTAGCGCGGAATGGATCGCGGAGAAACGCCGGGGCGCAATCATCCGTGGCAAGGCCGGCCCGCCCCGATTGCCGCGATCATGATCAGCCGATTAACCCCATGTAGAAACCTTCCGTGCAAGGCAGATGGGCATGAGCGAACTCAAGGTCTCCAACGATACGTCCGCGTTCGAGGTGCATGCAGTCCTCGACGAAAGGGGAAAGCTCACGCCGGAAAGCGTGGGCCGCGCCCTGAGCATGATGGATGCTCACGGTCTGGTGGTCCTGACGAACCTGCTTTCGGACGAGGAGGCGGATCTTGGCCTTTCGCTGATGCGTCAAACCATCGAGGATCCGGACCGCGAGCGCTCGTCCTTCGCGAGCGAAACGGACAACCGCTATCTTCGCCGCGACTTCTGCTCCCTTCCCGCAAACCCGGCCGTAACGGGCTTTGCCGCCCAATTGTGCCAGCGTCTCGAGAGGGTCCTCTCGGAATATTGCGGCCGATCACGTCCGCTTCTCGAAGTCGCCACCTTCACCAGTTATCTCGGATCGTCGCACCAATATGTTCACCGCGATCCCAGCGGCGTGATCAGCCTTTTCGCTGCTGTCGAGGATGTGTCGGACCAGCAGGGCGGGACGGTGTTCGTTCCCGGGACGCACATGTACGGCGGTGCCGGAAACAACCTCGGAGGCCAAGCCAACGAATTGATGGAGCTGTTCCGGACACAGTGCAACTGCCGCATATTTCTCCATAATCTAAAGAAGCTCTGGCGGATGCAAGGGGACGGACAGGCGCCGCTGGCACCCGGTGAGTTCCTCGACCGGGTGTTCTCGACCAAGTGGGATCAGCACCAGCCGAATCTGCTGCGCTTCGTGTCGGGCAAGAATTCCCAGTTCAGCCTTCGCACGCTCGGGCCCAGGACCTTGTGGAAGCTCTATCGCCATCGTGTGGCACTCAGGGATTTGTTCCAGCTGGTGCAGATCGCGCCGCGCAAGGGAACCGTCATTCTCTACCGGAGCGATCTGCTCCACGCCGGCCCCGACAACAGATCGCCGCATCCGCGACGTTTCTTCGGGATGAGCATTGCCCGGGACATCATCGAAACCAAGTACTGGCATGACGGCTATTCGCCGCATCCGACATTGACGGCCGATCCCCTGACCTTTGGCGACCTTCTGGATTTCACCGTCGCACCAGAGCCGGCAAGAGTCCTGAACGTCCGCACCGCATAGGGCGCGATGCGCGGGTCGCTCAGGCGACCTGATCCTCGCCATTGCCCTCGTAGGCCTCGACGATCCGGCCGACAATCGGGTGGCGCACCACGTCGGCGGCGGTGAAGCGGATCGTGCCGAAGCCTTCCACGCCCTCCAGCCGCTCGACCGCGTCGTTCAGCCCGCTCATGCGCGGGCCGCCGGGAATGTCGACCTGCCGCGGGTCGCCGCAGATCACCATCCGGCTGTTCTGGCCGAAGCGGGTGAGGAACATCTTCATCTGCTCGCGCGTGGTGTTCTGCGCCTCATCGAGGATGATGAAGCTGTCGGCCAGCGTGCGCCCGCGCATGAAGGCGATCGGCGCGATCTCGATCTCGCCATTGGCGAGCCGCCGCTCGACCTGTTCGGGCGGCATGCAATCGTTCAGCGCGTCGTAGAGCGGACGAAGGTAGGGATCGACCTTCTCCTTCATGTCGCCCGGCAGGAAGCCCAGTTTCTCCCCCGCCTCGACCGCGGGGCGAGAGAGGATCAAGCGCTGGACGGAACCGGTGATGAGCTGGCTCACCGCCTGGGCGACGGCGATGTAGGTCTTGCCCGTCCCCGCCGGGCCGAGCGCGAAGATGATGTCGTCCTTTGCAAGGCTGCGCATGTACTCGATCTGCGTCGCGGAGCGCGGCACGATGGTTTTCTTGCGCGTCCGGATCATGATCGGCGGCGAGCCCTCGTCGCCCGCGATGATCCCTTCGAGAGTCGGTTCGGCCGACATGGCGATCATCGCCTCGATCGCGCCGCTATCGAGCGCCTCGCCGCGCGCCAGCCGGTCGTACATGGTCTTGAGGGTCTCTCGCGCGCGTCCGACGTCGTCCTCGGGGCCCTCGATCACCACCTGATGCCCGCGGGCGTGGATGAAGACACCCAGCCTGTTCTCGACCTGCACCAGATTGGCGTCGAACTGCCCGAACAGCGGTCCCAGCAGGGCCTGATTTTCGAAGGTCAGGTCAATGCGGGCGCGCCGCTGGGCCGGGATACCGCGCGGATCGGGCGAGAGCGCCGGGTGCCCGGCACGGGAGGGTCGTCGGCCCATAAGGTCCTTTGGCTGCGGCAGAAGGACGATCCCTCGGCCCTTGAGTCGCGAGCGTAAGCTGCGTGCGCGCCTTGGCAAGCCGGGTGCGGCGAGATGGTGGGGGAAAGTCACGGATGCTTCACATGCGCGGCCATTGTGTGGTAGGTTGCAGCGAGCAAGGGCCTGAAAGGTCATCACTTATGCGAAGGCTTGCAGGTGTTGCCATCGGGCTGTCGATCGCCGCATCCGCGGCTGCGCAGGAGGCGCCCGTCCGCACCGCGCCCGAAATCATCGTGCGCCCGCCGCCGACCGAGGCTGAGCGGCACAAGCAACTGCGCGAATTCACCCGCACCGTGATCCGCCCGCCGCGCATCAACCAGCCGGTCGCGAAGTTCGCCTTTCCGGTGTGCGTCACGGTGCTCGGCCTGACGTCTGAAGATGCCGAAACGATCGCCGAGCGTATCCGCGAGAATGCCGAGGCACTGGGCGTAACGGCGGATCGCAAACCCGATTGCGTCCCGACGATCCGCGTCGCCTTCATGGCCCCTGCAGCGGGATCGCCCGCAAGCTGGCTGACGGCGGTTTCGCCGCAGCTTGCCCACCTCACCCCCGCCCAGCGCGGACGGGTTCTGGCTGAGACGGGGCCGGTGCGGGCGTGGAACAGGGTCGCGGTGCGCGACGCGCTTGGCAGAGCTTTCCGGCCGCAGCTTGGCGATCAACAGAGATTCCCGACGTACGCGGAAATCCAGCCGCTGAGCACTTCGGATCCCATCGTCACGACCGAGATCACCGGCGCAGCCGTGCTCATTTCCCGGGAGGCGGCGCACGGCTTTACTTTGGGCCAGATTGCCGATTACGCGACCTTGCGCGCGCTGCTCGGTACTGGACCGGTCGAGGGCGATGCCCCCGCTCCGACCATCCTTACCCTGTTCGCCGATCCCAACCCGCCCGCCGGGCTGACCGACTACGACAAGGCTCTGGTGCGCGAACTCTACGATGCTTCGTTCAATGCCAAGCCGCGCCGGGTCTACAACGACATTGCCCGCGCAGCGGCGGCGGCGGAGCGGTCAGACGGGCGCGGGAACAAGGCCCCGTAGCGAGACCGGCCCTGCCTCGGCGAGAGTCACTTCGACCAGATCGCCGATCGCGTGTTCGCCCTCGAACCATACCGATTGCAGCCACGGCGACTTGCCGAGCCACTGGCCGGGGTCACGCCCGGTCCGGTCCACCAGCACCTTACAGGTCTTGCCCACGCTCGCCTGGTTGAAGGCATATTGCTGCTCGCCAAGGCGGGTCTGGAGGCGTTGGAGACGCTCCGCCATCACCTCGGGCGCGATCGGGTTGTCCAACGCCGCGGCAGGCGTGCCGGGGCGGGCCGAGTACTTGAAGCTGAAGCACGCGGCGTAGCGGACTTCATCGACGATGCTCAGCGTGTCCTCGAATTCGGCCTCGGTTTCGCCCGGGAAGCCGACGATGAAGTCGCCCGAGAGCGCGATGTCGGGGCGGACGGCGCGGAACTTTGCGATGACCTTGAGGTAGCTTTCCGCCGTGTGCTGACGGTTCATCGCCTTCAGCACCCTGTCGCTGCCGCTCTGCACCGGCAAGTGCAGGTAAGGCATAAGCTTTTCGACCTCGCCATGGGCGGCGATCAGGCTGTCTTCCATGTCGTTGGGGTGGCTGGTGGTGTAGCGGATGCGCTCCAGACCGTCGATCCGGGCGAGCGCGTGGATCAGACCGGCGAGGCCCGTCCCCCGACCCTTGTCGTCCTCGCCCGCCCAGGCGTTGACGTTCTGGCCCAACAGCGTGATCTCCTTCGCGCCCGCCTCGACCAGCCGCTCCGCTTCGGCGACCAGGCCCTTGAAAGGCCGCGAGATTTCCGCGCCGCGCGTATAGGGCACGACGCAATAGGTGCAGAACTTGTCGCAGCCTTCCTGCACGGAGAGGAAGGCCGAGGAGCCCCGCTTCCGGCGCGCCGGTAGGGCATCAAACTTGGCGATGGCGGGCATGTCCGTGTCGGTCGCGCGCTTGCCTGCCACGGCCTTCTCGAGCATGTCCGGCAGGCGGTGATAGGCCTGCGGGCCGACCACGATGCTCACCGCAGGCGCACGGCGCATGATCTCCTCGCCCTCGGCCTGGGCGACGCAGCCGGCCACCGCGATCATCGGCTGCTTGCCCGACTGCTTGCCCGCAAAGACCAGCCGGCCGACATCGGAATAGACCTTTTCCTGAGCCTTTTCACGGATGTGGCAGGTGTTGAGGATGACCAGATCGGCGTCCTCGCCCTCGGCAGCGGGGGTGATGCCCCGCTCGGCCAGCAGCTCGCCCATGCGCTCGCCGTCATAGACGTTCATCTGGCAGCCGTAGCTCTTGACCCTGTAGGTCCTGGGAGGCGCGGTGGGTTTCATGGAGGCGCGCCCTTAGCGCCGATAGGGGCCGCATTCAATCGCCGCGACTTGCCGGTGTTCCACGTGAAACATCGTTATGGAGGGGGTCTAACGGGGGCCTGGGAGGGGTCTAACAGGGGTCTAGCAGGGGTCTGGGAGGGTCTGGAGGGGTGGCTGGCCCGATCTGGGGGCCATCATGGACATCCAACACGCCGCGCCCGCCGGCCTTTTGCGCCGTTCCTACTTCGCCTTCTTCTTGTCGTCCCGGATACCGACATGGATGCAGGGCGCAGGCGCGCGCGTCTGCCTGCCGGGGTGCGGCTTGTCGTCCGGCCCGCACTCGACGGTCGGCTTCCTGATCGCGTTCGCCTTCACCACGGCCAGCGCATCCTCGCTCGCATAGGCTGCGATCCAGGTGATGCAATCGGCCAGCGGGCAGACCTTGTGCTTGGCGAAGGCGTTCTTCTGCGGCCCGCAATTGAGCGTGAACACGTCCGAGGCCGGGGCGACACCATAGCGCTCGAACCGCCGGAGCAGCTCGCCGCGCTCGTTGAAGACGGTGCGCTGCACGTCGTTGACGTCCACATCGTCGATACCGAAGGGCGAGGTGTTGAACATGTAGGCGCGCACGCCGCGATACTTGACCGACACCTCCGTCGCCAGCGCCCCGCCGAGCGAATGGCCCGCGACCACCCACGGCAGGCGATCATCGAAGCGCGCCCGCTCGGCATCGAAATAGCGCAGCGCCATGTCGATCTGGTCGCTGCGCAGCGTGCCGTAGAAGACGTCGCTCAAGCCGCCGAAATCGGTGCCGCGAAAGGCCATAATCCGCGCGATCGGCTTGCGCCCGCGAGCGCCCCCGCCGCTCCCCCCGCTGCCTGGCGCATATTGCGCGAAGATCTCGTAGCCGAAGCCCTTCTTGGCATCGTCCTCGGCGATCGGCAGGCGGGTGAGCGGTTCGAGCTCGGGGCCCAAGTCGCGGAACACGTCGCTGTCGCCGGTGTAGGCATTGGTCGCGGCAATCGCGAAGGGCCACGCCTCCACCGCCCCGTCACGCAGGAAGGCGCACCACCCGCCCGGCTGCGACCGGCAGGGCGAGCGCGACTGCGAGATGTCGGGATAGGTGGTGACGCAGGCCGAGAGCAGCAGCGCACACAGCGCCGCCGCAAGCCCCCGGATCGTCACCCCCCTGATGCCCCTGTCGCTCCTTAGGCGACCGTCGCCTTGAGGATCTTGCCCGGCGAACGCGGCGGTTCGCCCTTGGGGAGCGCGTGGACGTGTTCCATGCCGCTCGTGACCTGGCCCCACACGGTGTACTGCTTGTCGAGGAAGCGCGCATCGTCGAGGCAGATGAAGAACTGCGAGTTGGCGCTGTTCGGGTTCTGCGCGCGGGCCATCGAGCACACGCCTTCGACGTGCGGTTCGGCGTTGAATTCGGCCGCGAGGTCGGGCTTGTCGCTGCCGCCCATGCCGGTGCCGGTCGGATCGCCGCCCTGCGCCATGAAGCCGTTGATGACGCGGTGGAAGATCACGCCGTCATAGAAGCCTTCGCTGGCAAGCTCGGTGATGCGCGCGACGTGGCCGGGGGCCAGATCGGGGCGCAGCTTGATGACGACGTCTTTGCCCTCGCCGTCGCCGGTGTCGAGGGTGAAGGTGAGGGTTTCGGCCATGTCTGTTCTCCTGAGGGAATTTGCCCGCGCTTTTAGCAGGCAAAACCTGCCTGTCACCCTCCCCGGCTTGCTTTTCATTCCTCCCCCCGTAAACGCCTCCTATGGCCGACGACCGCATCCCCGAAGACGATCTGATGATCGCCGAACAGGCGGATGCGGAAGTGCGCCCGGACGACCGGGTCGACGACGAACGCCACGACGAGGAGAACCGCCTCAAGCCCTCCTTCGTCAGCAAGGTCCACGATGCGCTGGCCGCGGGCGACAAGGGCGCGGTCTATGATCTGGTCGAGCCGCTCCACGCCGCCGACATCGCCGACCTGATCGAGCTGCTCGAACCGCGCGAGCGCACCCAGCTCGCCTCCACGATCAGCGACCTGATGACCGGCGACGTGATCGCCGAGCTCAACGATTACGTGCGCGAAGACCTGATGGACACGCTGTCCGCGCAGGCCGTCGCGGTGATCGCCGAACAGCTCGACACCGACGATGCAGTCCAGCTGATCGAGGATCTGGACGAGGCCGACCAGCGCGCGGTGATGGCCGAGCTGGAGCCGGAAACCCGCGAGGCGGTGTCGAGCGCGCTCGCCTATCCCGAAGAGACCGCCGGGCGCCTGATGAGCCGGCACTTCGTGGCGGTGCCGGAACACCTCACGGTCGGCGATCTCATCGATTACCTGCGCGAGGACGGCGATCTCGACCACGATTTCTTCGAGGTCTTCGTGATCGACGAGCGGCACCATCCGGTCGGCACCTGCGCGCTGTCGTGGATCCTGACCACGCCGCGCAACGTGCGCCTGACCGACGTGATGAAGCGCGACCAGACCCTGATCCCGGTGACGATGGATCAGGAAGAAGCGGCGCTGATGTTCCAGAAATACGCGCTGATCTCGGCTGCGGTGGTGGACGACAGTGGCCGGCTGGTCGGGCAGATGACGGTCGACGATATCGTCCACATCATCTCCGAGGAAGCGGCCGAGGACGCGCTGCTGATGTCCGGCGCGGGCGACGGCGACATCAACGAGCCGCTGCGCGAGGCCTATTCCAGCCGCGTGCGCTGGCTGATCGCCAATCTGGGGACGGCGGTGGTGGCCTCCTCGATCATCGCCTTCTTCGGCGCGGCGATCGAGCAGCTGGTGGCGCTGGCGATCCTCATGCCGATCGTCGCCAGCATCGGCGGCAATGCGGGCACGCAGACGATGGCCGTCGCGGTGCGCGCGATTGCGACCAACCAGCTCACCCGCTCGAACACCCGGCGCATTTTGTGGCGCGAGTTCCGCGTGGCGCTCCTGAACGGCGGCACGATTGCGCTGCTGATCGGCGCGGCGGCGGGCTTCCTGTTCTCGCCGATGATGGGCGTGGTGATCGCGCTGGCGATGGTCATCAACATCGCGATTGCGGGCCTTGCGGGCGTGCTGGTGCCGGTGATCTTCGAGCGGCTGGATCAGGACCCGGCGGTGGCGAGCAGCGTGTTCGTGACCATGATCACGGACTCGATGGGCTTCTTTGCCTTCTTAGGTTTGGCAGTGGCGATGGGTCTGGCCGGCTGATAGCCCTCTTTCCCAACGTTAAGGGGAGAGAGTGATGGCAGGACGTGTGGCGGGCAAGGTGGTGCTGCTGACAGGCGGCGCGATGGGCCTCGGCAAGGCGGCGACCAAGGCGTTGATGGCCGAGGGCGCGACCGTGATCATCACCGATATCGACGAGGCAGCGGGCCGTGCGACGGCAGCCGAGCTGGGCTGCGGCTACATCAAGCAGGACGTCACCGACTGGGCGCGCTGGCAGGAGGTGATCGCCGAGGTCGAGGCCAAGCATGGCCGGCTCGACGTGCTGGTTAACAACGCCGCGATCACCGTGTTCGGCTCCATCGCCGATATCTCGGTGGAGGATTTCAAGCGCTGCTACACGGTCGATGTCGACAGCATCTTCATGGGCTGCAAGGCGGCGATCCCCCTGATGGCCAAGAGCGGCGGCGGCTCGATCGTCAACTTCTCGTCCGCGGCTGGCAATAAGGTCTCGCCCGATCTTGCCGCCTACAACTCCGCCAAGGCCGCGGTGGTGACGCTGACCAAGAGCATCGCGCTCTATTGTGCGCGCGAGCAGAACGGGGTGCGGGTAAACTCCGTGCAGCCCGGCACGATCCTTACGCCCAATGTCGAGAGCGTCATCGCCGGCACGCCTGACCCCGACGCGACCCGCGCAGCCTTCTCCGTCGCCCAGCCCATCGGCCGGATGGGCGAGGTCGAGGACATCGCGCACCTCGTCGTCTATCTCGCCAGCGACGAGAGCAAGTTCGCCACCGGCGCACCGTTCATCGTCGACGGGGGCCTCAGCATCGCATGAGCGCGGACCGGTTCGCGATTCAAGACCTCGCCGCGCTCTACATGCGCGGGCTCGACCGGCTCGACGGCGCGCTGCTGGAGGCCCAGTTCTGGCCGGATGCGCGGTGCGAATACGGGATCTTCAGCGGCTCGCCTGCCGACTTTGCCGCCTTCTGCATGGCCGCGCTCGAAAGCCATGAGCGCAACCACCACATGCTGGGCCAGCACCTCGTCGATGTCTCCGGCCCCGACGAGGCTTACGGCGAGGTCTACTACCAGGCCTACCACCGGGTCTTCGATGACGCGGGAGCTGCGCGCGACCTGTTCATCGCTGGCCGCTATGTCGACCGCTACGAGCGGCGCGGCGGCATCTGGAAGATCGCCTACCGCTCCGAACTGGTAGACTGGGTGCGCGACGATCCGGCGACCGACGGCATGGTCCAGACCGCGCCCTTCATCCTCGGCCAGAGGAAGCCCGCCGACCCGCTCTACGACCGGGAGGCAATGCAGTGAGCAAGCCCGACCTCACCGCGCCCTCCGACCCCGCCCTCGCCCCCGGGGAGGCGCGTTGCCCGGGGCCTTCGATGCAGGACATCCTCGATGCGGACGGGGACAATCCCCCCGCCGCGATGCGCGAGCAGGCCTACGCCTTCCTCGGCGACGAAGACCTGCCCTTCGCCCGCTACACCGATCCGGCCTTCCACGAGCGCGAGCTTGCGCGCCTGTGGCCGAACGTCTGGCAATGGGCCTGCCGCGAGGAGCACATTCCGGGGCCCGGTGACCGCTATGTCTATGACGTCGGCCACCACTCGGTGCTGGTGGTGCGCGGGGCCGACCACAGGATCCGCGCCTTCGTCAATTCCTGCCCGCACCGCGGGATGAAGTTCGCCAGCGAGGGCTCGCGCGGCGTGCTGCGCTCGAACATCCGCTGCCCGTTCCACGGGATGAGCTGGAACCTCGACGGCACCTTGCGCGAGGTCCCCTGCCGCTGGGACTTCCCCCACATCAGCGAGGAGAGCTTCGGCCTCGACGAGGTGGCCTGCGACACCTGGGGCGGGTTCGTCTTCGTCCACATGGGCAAGAACCCGCCGCCGCTCGCCGAGCAGCTCGAAGTCATGCCGGAGCACTTCAAGCTCTGGCCGATGGACGACCGCTACGTCGCGCTCCACACCGAAAAGGTGCTGCCCGCCAACTGGAAGATGGCGATGGAGGCCTTCCTCGAGGCGTGGCACGTGCTCGAGACCCACGCGCAGGCGGTCTACACCGCCGCCGATGCGAATGCGCAATACGACATTTTCGGGCGGCACGTGTCGCGCTTCATCCATGCCGTCGGCGTGCCCAGCCCGCACCTCCGGCAGGAGGTCAGCGAGGCGGTGCTGTTCGGCAAGCTCGGCCGCGACCCCGCCGCGCTGCCGCCGGGCGCGAAGGCCCGCGCCGAGCATGCCCGCCTGCTGCGGCAGGAGCTTGGGGAAGCCTTCGGCACCGATCTGGCGCATGTCTCCACCACCGAGATGATGGACTCGATCGAGTACTTCCTCTTCCCCAACGCCTTCTTCTTCCCCGGCATCAATATCCGCCTGTGCTACCGCTTCCGCCCGCTGGGGCCGGACGAATGCCTGCACGAGATTCTCCTGCTGCAACCCCTCCCCGCCAGCGGCGAACGTCCGCCGCCCGCCACGCCGATCCGGCTCGGGGTGGAGGACAGTTACACCACCGTCCCCGGCTTCGCGCTGGCGGAGATTCTCGATCAGGATACCGAGAACCTGAAGCTCCAGCGCGACGGCGCGAAGGCCTCGCGCAAGGGGGCCCAGACGCTCGGCAATTATCAGGAAGCGCGCATCCGGCGGCTCCACCTGACGCTCGACGAATACCTCTCCGGTTGACTCCGCACACGGCGTGCCGGAAAGCCGCAACATGCCGCTTCACCTGACCAAGATCGCCTTCGGGGCGAAGAGCTACGATCAATTGGCCGGCTGGTTCGACGGGCGCGGCGCAGTCGGCCTCACCACCCGCAACCGCCCGACCCGGCACGAGGAATGCATCGGCGGTTCGCTGTTCTGGATCATCAATCACGCCATCGTGGCGCGATCCCCCATTCTGGGCTTCGAAAAGACGCAGGACGGGCGCTGGGACATCGTGCTCGAGCCGCGGCTGATCCGCGTCCACCAGATCCCCAAGCGCGCGCATCAGGGCTGGCGCTATCTCACCGAGGAGAAGGCCCCGAAGGACGTTGCCGAGGGCGAGGATATCGGTGACGCGTTGCCGGGCAAGCTGGCGATGAAGCTGGAGCGCCTCGGGCTGGTCTAGGTCGCCGTGCGCACGGTCCGGCGGCGGTCCGCTCCGGTGCAGCACAGGAAGGACACGCCGGTGAGGATCATGTTCACCCCGACGATCAGTCCGAGGAACGCAATCGACCACCCGCTCGGCAGGCCGAAGAACACGAGCACCCCCAGCACGAGCGACAGGATGCCGGACACGAGAAACAGCCACCAGGCGCGCTGGGACCGGACGCGCAGGCCGAGCAGGATGCGCGCCACCCCGTCGGCCGCGAAGAACGCGCCGAGCACCACCGTCAGCGCGAGCAGCCCAGCGAAGGGGTTGGCGATGAAGATAAGCCCGCCGCCGATATAGAGCAGCGCCAGCAGCAGCTGCATGGTGAAGCCGCTCCAGCCGCGCAGGCGGAAGGCGTGGATCAGCGTCAGGATGCCGCCGGTCAGCATGGTCACGCCGACCAGGAGGTTGAACGAAAGGGCAGCCACCAGCGGGAACAGCAGCGCAAAGGCGCCGACCGCGATCAGCAGGATGCCGAGCACGGTAAACGCGCCGCGTCCGCTCGCCCGGGACGTGCGGGTCGTCTGGTATTGCGCTTTGGGGTAGGCCGCCATGCGTGAAAGCTCTCGGTTATTCATGTGCGCAACGCCGGAGGCGGGCGACGTGTCCGCCGCCCGCCCCGCCGTCACGTCGTCCGGATCAGAAGTTGACGGCGCGCGCGTTGCCCGCGTTGTGGCCGCCATTGCGGTAGAGCACTTCGCGCAGACGGTCCTCGTCGACGCCGATGTCCTCGACCGTCACCACCACGCCGCCGTTCTTGATGCGGTCGTTGTAGTAGGTCGCGTCCTCTTCGCTGACGCCGTGCTTGGTGAGGGTCTCGTTGAGCGTCCCGCCGATCGCACCGATCACCGCTCCGACGCCGACCGCTTCCGGAACGGCAGCCGCCGCGATGGCGCCCGCAGCCGCGAGCGGGCCGACACCCGGGATCGCCAGCGCCGCAACGCCCAACCCTGCGCCCAATGCGCCGCCGCCGAGGATGCCGCGCAGCACGTTGCGATGCTCTTCGTCGGTCACTTCACCATCGCCGGTGCTGTGGGTGGTGGTGCCCTTGTGGTGGGCGATGACCGAGATATCGTTGTCGGTGAGGCCGAGCGTCCTCAGGTCGCTGACGGCCCGGTTCGCTTCCTCGTGACTGTCAAAGATCGCTGATACCTTGGACATTTTTATTCTCCTGCTGGAATGGAGCGTCCGGCTTGTGGCGCCGGATCGCGTGACCCCTCCTCGCAGGTGTTGGGCATAAGGGGCGCTGACATGGGTGGCTGTCCCGCCGCCCCGTGGCCGATATTTCGGTCAGCCTGCCGCGCGGGTCTTTTCGGCCACGCGGCGCAGGGCGTTGACATAGACCTCGGGGGCCTGCGCGCCCGGGATCAGGAACTTGCCCTCCACGATCATCGCCGGGACGCCCGAGATGTTCATGTCCCACGCCTGCTGCTCCTCGGCGAGGACGCGGGCTTCGCGATCGGGGTCGTCCAGCGCCGCCTTGGCGGCTCCGCGGTGGAGGCCCACGCTGGCGGCGATGTCGAGAAGCACGTCGCGGTCGGAGAGATTGCGGCGCTCGTTGAAGTGGGCGCGGAACAGCGCGAGTTTCAGCGCGGTCTGCACCTCCGGTCCCGCCTGCTCCAGTGCGAGTCCGAGCAGCTTGTGGCACTCGCGGGTGTTCCACATCATCGCGGGCGGTGCCTCGCCGACACCTTCGAAGGAGAGCGACACGCCCGCCCCTTCCGCGATGGCCTTCATCTGCCCGCGCAGCTTCGCGCCTTCCTCGGCGGGGCGGCGGTACTTGCGCTGGAGGTGGGCCTCCTGCTCCTCGCCCTCTTGCGGCATGTCGGGGTTGAGTTCGAAGGGCCGCCAGCGGATTTCCGCCGCGATTTCGCCTTCGAGTTCCTTGAGCGCCTTGGTCAGCTGGCCGTAGCCGATCAGGCACCACGGGCACATGACATCGGAATAGATGTCGATGGTGAGCTTCTGCTCCGTCACCGGTCGAGCCACCAGCAAACGAGGTGGTGCGCGATGGCGAAGGGCCGCGGGAAGTAGAGGAGGTCGGTCCCCGCCTCACCCGCCGCGCGCGCCTCTTCGAGCTCGGCGCGGGTAAACCAGCGCGCGTCCTCGAGTTCGGTGGTGTCGATGGTGAGTTCGGGATCGTCGGCGACCGAGGTGCAGCCGATCATCAGCTGGCTCGGGAAGGGCCAGGGCTGGCTGGCGATGTATTTCACATCACGCACCCGCACGCCGGCTTCCTCGTGGATCTCGCGCGCGACCGCTTCCTCGATGGTCTCGCCCGGCTCGACGAAGCCGGCGAGCGCGGAATACATCTTGGGCGGAAAGCGCGGCTGGCGGCCAAGGAGCAACCGGTCCTCATGTTCGACCAGCATGATCGTCACCGGATCGGTGCGCGGGAAGTGATCCGCGCCGCAGTTGTCGCAGTGCCGCTGCCAGCCGCCTTTGACGAGCTTGGTGCCCGAACCGCAGCGCGCGCAGAAGCGGTGGCGCGCGTGCCAGTCGGCGAGGCTGCGCGCCCCGCCATAGATCGCCAGATCAGGGGGCGAGAGCTGCGTCATCAGCTGCCAGGCGCGGGGCATGGCATAGGCGGGGCCTTCCGCGCCCTCGCCCGGCACCGGGGCAAAGTGCGCCTTGCCGTCCATCATGCCGAGGAACACCAGCTCGGCATTCTCGGGCACATCGGCGAGGCTGCCCCACACGAGACCGCCCTGCTCGTCCACGCCGGGAAGCAGGCCGTCAAGCAGCAGCACCCGCGCGCGCCAGTTCATCAGGCCCGCCAGCGCCTCGTCGTCAACGCGGATATGATCGGCCCGGTCGAGCGGCGAGCCAGCAAAGGCCATCGGCGCAGCGGGGGCAGCGGCTCCGTGCATCACGCGGCCTTCTTGCCCATCTTGGCGCGCATCGCGGTCAGATCCTTCTCGAGCGCGGCGAGGAATTCGTCGCGGATCGGGTAGGCCTCGGCCGGCATGTACTGGGTCCACAAGCCCGTGCGCAGCTTGAGATCGAAGTCGACCGCGCCGAGCGTGCCCGCCGCTCCGCCCCAGCCATAGGTCGACCCCTTGGCGCGTCCGCCCGCGCCGTGGCCCTCGCCTGCGATCCAGCTGCCCGTGGTATCGACCGTGGCGGGCATCAGGTTCGAGGTGCCGACCCTCACGGCCTCCTCGCTCATCACGAACTTGCCGTCGAGCGAGCCGTAGCCGAGCAGCATCCGCAGGAAGCGGTCGTAGTCCTTCGGGCTCGAGACCAGCCCGCCGCCGCCGTTCTTGACCGTGGGCGCATCGAGGAAGATCGACGCCGTGCCCGGATCGAACGGGAAGGGGGTGCCATTGACGATCCCGTAATTGTCGGTGAGGCGCCCGGCCTCGCTCGCCGGCACCTGGAACCAGGTGCTGGTCATGCCGCAGGGGTCGAAGATGCGCTTCTTGAGGAAGGCTTCGAACTCCATGCCGCTCACCACCTCGATCACGCGGCCGAGCAGGTCGAGCGAGCAGGAATAGCTCCACTTGGTCGCCGGCTGATACATCAGCGGCAGCTCGGCCAGACGGTCGGCGAAGGTCGCAAGGTCAGGGGCCGGGGTGACCTTGGGCAAGCCGGGGATCGGCATCCGGCTGACCGGCGCGCCGACGAGGCCCGCCTCGTTATAGGCCTTCTGGAGCGGTCCCTTGCTGACGATCTGGTAGCCGAGGCCCGAGGTGTGGGTGAGCAGCTGACGGATGGTGATCGGCTGGTTTGCCGGCACCGTCTCGTCGAGCGGGCCTTCAGGATTGACCAGCACCCGCATGTTGCGGAACGCGGGCAGGATTTCATGCACGGGCTGGTCGAGCCCGAGCTTGCCGTCGTCGATCAGGATCATCGTCGCCATGCCGGTGATCGGCTTGGTCATCGAATAGATGCGGTAGAGCGAATCCTCGTCCACGTGCGCGGGCTTGGCGAGCGACAGCGTCCCGCCGCCGACGGTGTGGGCCATGTCCTCCTGCCCCCAGCCGAAGGTCAGCAGCAGGTTGGCGAGCTTCTTCTGCGAGACGTACCTGTCGGCCATCGCCGCGACATTCGGCCAGGCCTCGGCCACGTCATGGGCAAAGACCGCGCGGCCAAACGGCAGACCGGTGAGCATCGCGCCGCCCGCGAACAGCGCGCTGGTGCGGAGCAGCGAACGCCGTGAGAACTGGGGCGAGAGTTCGGGCGAGACGAGGTCAGGCAGGGGCATCAGGCAGAATCTCCGGTCCGTGTTTTGCCGACTGTCTGCGGCAGGCCGCCGCGCTGGTCAATCGCGCCAGCGCAGGCCATCTTGATAGGCGCGGGTGTGTTGCCTATATAGGACACATGCTCAACGTCCTTGCCTATCTCGTCGGCCTGCTCAGCCTCGTCATCGTCATCCCGGCGCAGATCCCCTTGCTGGGGGCGCTCAACTGGCTGGCCTTGCCGCTGGTGGTGGTTGGCGTGATCCTCGGCGCGCTGTCGTCGAAGAATGGCGGGCGCAACTTCTGCCTGATCGTACTGCTGATCGCCGCCGTGCGGCTGACTTTGGGCGGCGGCGTCTTCTAACCCGCCGCCAGCGCAAGGGCAGCGGCTTTGGCGAACAGGGTCGCAAGCCCCGCTTCGCCGATCCGCTCCACCGGCCACCATTGGCCCTCCCCCTGCGGCGGCGCACCCGTTTCCAGCGCGAGGAGCTCGAGCGTCAGGCTCGCATGGGTGAAACCGTGCCGCACCGCGCCCATTGATCGCCATGCGCCATCCAGCGGCACTTCACCCGAGCCATCGGCGCGCGCGCTCCAGCCGTCGTCGGGCAGGGCCCGCATCCCGCCCAGCATGCCCTCCCCCGGACGGGTGACGAGCCACACCTCGCTTCCCTGATCGCGGGTGATCCAGAAGGCGGTGCCGCGCCTCTCGGGAACCGCCTTCTTCGCAGGCTTGACCGGCAGACGCTCGGGCTCGCCAGCCTTGCGGCCCTCGCAGGACTCGGCCAGCGGGCAGAGCAGACAGCGAGGGCTCCGGGTGGTGCAGATGTGGCTGCCCAGATCCATCAGGCCTTGCGCAAAGTCGCCCGAGCGGCTTTCGGGCGTGATGCTGCCGGCGGCGGCGCGGATCGCCTTCCTCGCCTGCGGCAGCGGCTCGCCGATCGCGAACAATCGCGCCACCACCCGCTCGACATTGGCATCGATCACAACCGCGCGCCGCCCGAAAGCGATCGCGGCGACGGCGGCCGCCGTGTAGTCGCCGAGGCCGGGCAGCCCCCGCAGCTCCGCCTCGGTCGAGGGGAAGCCGCCGCGCTCGGCCACGGCGCGCGCGCATTTCACGAGGTTGCGGGCGCGCGAGTAATAGCCGAGCCCCGCCCATGCCGCCATGACGTCCTCTTCGGGGGCGGCGGCCAGTGCTGCGACGCTCGGCCAGAGGCTCGTGAACTTGGCGAAATACGGCTTCACCGCCGCCACCGTGGTCTGCTGGAGCATCACCTCGGACAGCCACACGCGGTAGGGCCACTCGGGATCATCGGGCAGCGCTGCGCCCGGCGGCACGCGCCACGGCAGATCGCGCGCATTGCGGTCATACCAGGCAAGCAGGGAAGCGGAGATGCTGGCGGTCACGCGCGGCCTATGGCATGGCGGGCTCACCCATGGGAAGCGACAAGCCTAAAACCCCGAAGCCCTATACCCGCCCGCGCGGCAAGGGTGCCCGCGCGATCGGCGATCTCATGCCCGAGATCGGCCGCACCGCCTTCCGCCGCTTCGGCTTCGTGCAGAGCTCGGTCGTCACCCGCTGGCCCGAGATCGTCGGCCCGCGCCACGCCCGCGTGTGCAGCCCCGAGGCGATCCGCTTTCCCCCGGGCGAGAAGGCCGACGGCATCCTCCAGCTGGTGGTCCTTCCTGCCCACGCCCCGCTGATCGAGCAGGTCATCCCTGAGATCATCGAGCGGGTGAACCGCTTCTTCGGCTACCGCGCCGTCGCCCGCGTCAAGCTGCGGCAGGGCGCGGTCACACCGCCGGTCGCGGACAGGCCTGCCAAGCCCCCGCCATCGCTCAAACCCATCCCGCTCGAGCTGGGCGATTCCTTGCGCGACATCGGCGATCCCGAACTGCGCACCGTGCTCGAAAGCCTCGCCCGCAGCCTGACGGCGAGCGAGACGCCGGACGAGGGTAAATGAGGCTCGTCCGGCTCCTCGCCGCCACCGCGCTGGCGTCCGCTCTCATTGGCGCTGTGGGGGCCGCGAGTGCCCACAGCAATCAGCAGGCGGAACAGCAGGCCCGGCAACAGGCCAAACCCGATCTCTCCCGCCCCGGCAGCGCCTTTGCCCCGCAGAGCAAGCCCGGCAAGTGGGCGACCACCGTCGCCCGCACGGCGCGCGGCCACCTGATCGGCAACCCCGACGCCAAGGGGCAGCTCATCGAGTTCATCAGCTACACCTGCCCCCACTGCGCGGATTTCGCCACGCGCGGCGAGCCGGCGCTGGACATGGTTCTGCTTTCGCCGGGGACGATGAGCCTCGAGGTGCGGCCGCGGATCAGGAACGGGCTCGACGTGTCCGTGACGCTGCTCGCCCAGTGCGGCGATCCGGCCGGGTTCAAGGCGCGCCACCAGGCGCTGATGCTCACGCAAGCCGACTGGCTCGGAAAGGCGCGCGCCGCCCCCGCGAGCCAGCAGGCGATCTGGAACCGGGCGGACAAGGCGGGCCGGATGAACGCCGCCAGCGCGCTCGGCCTTGCCGAGCTTCTCGCCCGGCGCGGCCAGTCACGCAGCCAGCTCGACGCCTGCCTTGCGGATGATGCGGCCGCGAAGAAGCTGATCGCCGTCGCCGCCGCCGACAAGGCAGAGTTCGCCATCACCGTCACCCCCAGCTTCGCCCTCGACGGCAAGCTGCTCGAAGGCGTGCACGGCTGGGAGACGCTTTCCCCCGTGCTCTCCGCCCGCTTCGCCAAGCCCGCAGGCTGACCTCGCCAGAGTTTTTCACAGCCCCTCGTGCTCGCGCTTGCTGCACCGCCATCCGAGCGGCTATCCTGACCGCTTACCACTCCGCCCCGAGGAAGATGACCCGATGACCGTGACCCGACTGCTCTCGCTCCCCCTGATCGCGCTTGCCCCGCTGCTGCTTGCCGCTTGCGGCGACGAAGCCACGCCCGAAGGCAGCGTTGCCAAGGGCGAGGCGCTCCCCGCGATCGCGGCTCCGGCGGGGCAGAGCTGGACCGATACGGTCGCCATCACCCCCGAAGGCGGCTATGTGGTCGGCAATCCCGACGCGCCCCTGAAGCTCGTCGAATATGCCTCGCACACCTGCTCGCACTGCGCGGACTTCGCCAAGACCGGCAAGGAGCCGCTCAAGAGCAAGTATGTCGCCAGCGGCGTCGTCAGCTTCGAGCAGCGCGAGGTGTTCCTGAACCCCTATGACGTGGTCATCGCCGGCCTTGCCCAGTGCGGCACCAAGGAACAGTTCCAGCCGCTGTCCGATCAGGTGTGGGGCAATCTCGAATCCGTCTTCGCCGGCTTGCAGGGCAATCCGCAGGCCGTGCAGGCGGCCGCCAACCTGCCGGTGGGCCAGCGCTTTGCCGCGATCGCCGAGGTCACGGGTCTGCTCGAATTCTTCGCCGCGCGCGGGGTGAGCGCCGATCAGGGCCGCACCTGCCTCACCGATGCGGCCAAGATGGAAGCCCTCGTCAAGAACACCGAGGCCAACTCGGCGAAGGACAAGATCCAGGGCACGCCGACCTTCTTCCTCAACGGGCAGCGGCTGGAAGGCACGACCTGGGAGATCATCGAGCCTCAGCTCCAGCGCGCCGGCGCGCGCTGAGACTGAGGGGCGGGGGCGCACCGACATCCGATGCAGATCCACCGGCTCAAGCTCAGCGGGTTCAAGAGCTTCGTCGAGCCGGCGGAACTGCGCATCGAGCCCGGGCTGACCGGCGTCGTCGGGCCCAACGGCTGCGGCAAATCCAACCTGCTCGAAGCGATCCGCTGGGTCATGGGGGAAACCTCGGCCAAGTCGATGCGATCGGGCGGGATGGAGGATGTGATCTTCGCGGGCACCTCCACCCGCCCCCCGCGCGACTTTGCCGAGGTGGTGCTCCACGCCAGCGATGACGCTGGCGAGGAGCTGGTCGTCACCCGCCGGATCGAGCGCGGGGCGGGCTCCGCCTACCGGGTCAACGGCCGCGACGTTCGCGCCAAGGACGTGGCGCTGACCTTCGCCGACGCAGCGACCGGAGCGCACTCCCCGGCGCTGGTCAGCCAGGGCAAGATCGCGCAGGTGATCGCCGCCAAGCCCGCCGAACGCCGCGCCATGCTCGAAGAGGCGGCGGGGATCGCGGGGCTGCACGTGCGCCGCAAGGATGCCGAGGGCAAGCTGCGGGCTGCGGAAGTGAACCTCGCGCGGCTCGAGGACCTGATGGCGGGGCTCGACGCGCAGATCGCCTCGCTCAAACGACAGGCCAAGCAGGCCGAGCGTTACACCGAACTGACGACGAGGATCCAAGCCGCCGAGGCGCGGCTGCTGTTCGCGCGCTGGCGCGAGGCTGCGGCGGCCGCGAAGGCAGCGCGCGCGGCGGCAGAGGGGGCCGAGGCGCGGGTCGCAGAGGCGCAAGCCGCCGTAGAGATCGCGCAGAAGGATCAGGCGGCGGCCGCGCAGGCGCTGGCGGAGGCGCGCGACGAACTTGCCGACCGCCGCGATGACGCGAGCGCCCACGGCCACCGCATGGCCGCGCTTGCCGAAAAGCTCGAAGCCGCAGAGACCCGCCTCGCCGACCTCGCCCGCCAGAGGAAGCGGCTGGAGGAGGATCGCTCCGACGCCGATCGCCTCACGGGCGCAGCGGTCGAAGCCCTTGCCCGGCTCGCGAACGAGGTCGCCGCCAGCCGCGAGGCGGTGAGCGTGGCCGCCGATGCGCGTCCCGTGCTCGCCGAAAAGGCCGAAGACAAGGAACGCGCCAGCCGGGCGGCGGAACTCGCGTTGGCCAAAGCGACCGCCGATCAGGCCGGGGTCGAGGCCGAATGGCGGGTCGCCGAAGCTGCCGTCGAACAGGCGCAAAGCCGTCTCGCCCGGATCGAGGCCGAGGCCGCGCGCATCGCCCGCACCCGCGCCGAACTTGCCGCGAGCGGTGATCCCGAAGCCGACGTCATCGCCGCCCGCGAAGCCGCGGAAGAGGCCGCCGCCGAGATCACGCGGCTGCGCGTCAAGCTGACCGAAGATCAGGCCCGCAAGGCCGAATTGCAGACACTGCGCGACGAGGCCGCCTCAGCCCTCGCCGCCGCCCGCGCCGAACTTGCCGGCGTGGAGCGCGAGCACACCGCACTGGCCCGCGACCGTGAGGCCCGTGCCAAGCGCGAGGCCGGGCGACAGGGGATGACGACCCCGCTCGACCGGGTGACGGTTGCTCCGGGTTATGAACGCGCGCTCGCCGCGGTGCTCGGGCGCGACGGCAAATCGCCGCTCGGGGCTCCGGCGAGCGCGCAGGAGGGGCGCTTCTGGACCGGGGCCACCGCGCCGAAGCCGGTCGCCGACAGTCTGGCTTCGCGCCTCTCCGCCTGCCCCGACGAACTCGCCGCGCGGCTTGCACTGGTCCACTGTGTCGATACCGATGATGGCCGCGCGCTCGCTCCCGGCGAGTGGCTCGTGACCCGCGCAGGGCACCTCAGGCGCTGGGACGGCTTCGTCGCCCGCGGCGAGGGCGCCGCCGAAGCCGCGCAGCTGGAAGCCGCCAACCGCTTTGCCGAACTCGAAGCCGCCCTCCCCCCTCTGCGTGAAGCCGTGGCCCGCGCCGAGGCCGAGGACAAGGCAGTGCGCGACGAACTGGCCGCCCTTCAGACCGGTCTCGTTGCGCAGGAACGTGGCCTCGCCGGCGCCATCGAGGCCGAGCGCCACGCGCTGCGGCGGCTCGACCAGGCCGAAGCCGCCAGGGAACGCCTCGCCGCCCGCCTCGCCGAACTCGCCGCCAGCGCGGGCGATGTCGAGACGCAGATCGCCGCCGCTTCGGCCGAAGTCGAGGCCGCCAGGGCGGCCCGCGAACGCCTGCCTGCCCGGGACGCCGGGCGCGCGGCGCTGGAAGCAGCGCAAGCGAAGAACGCCGCCGCCCGCGCCGCCGTGCAGGCCGCGCTCGCCGAACTCGCCGCGCAGGATCAGGCGCTCGCCGTCGCGCGCGAGCGGCTTGCCGCCCAATCAGCCGACCACGCCGGATGGCAGGCCCGCGCCAGCGACGCCGAGCGGCGCATGGCCGAGACAACCCGGCGGCTTGCGGAGATCGCCGAGGAACACGCCGTCCACGCCGCCAAGCCTGCCGCGCTCTCCGCCGAGCTCGAGGCGGGCGAGGAGACCCGCGGGCGCTTGGCGGCCGAACTCGCTGCTGCCGACGCGGTGATGCGCGAGGCGGACACCCGCCAACGCGCCGCCGATGCCACGCTCGCGCAGGCCACCGAGGTGCTCGCCCAGGCCCGCGAAAGCCGCGCCAGCCTCGCCGCGCGCGCCGAGAACGAGGAACTGCGCCGCGCCGAAATGGGCCGCATCTCGGGGGAGCGCTTCCAGTGCCCGCCCCCGCTGCTGCCGGATCGCTTCGGCTTCTCCGAGGACTCGCTCGCCCCGGCTTCGGAGGAATCCGCCGAGCTCGAAAAGCTCACCGCCGCACGCGAACGCATCGGGCCGGTCAACCTCGTCGCCGCCGACGAACTCGCGCGGATCGAGACCGAGCATGGGACATCCGCCGAAGAGCAGGCCGAACTCGTCGAGGCGATCGCGCGGCTGCGCGGCTCGATCGGCAGCCTCAACCGCGAAGGCCGCGAGCGGCTGCGGGCCGCCTTCGAAGCGGTCGACGGACATTTCCGGGTGCTGTTCACCCGGCTGTTCGAAGGGGGGCAGGCGCACCTTGCGCTGGTCGACAGTGACGATCCGCTGGAGGCGGGCCTCGAGATCTACGCCCAACCTCCGGGCAAGCGGCTGCAATCGCTCTCGCTGCTGTCGGGCGGGGAGCAGGCCCTGACGGCGACCGCGCTGATTTTTGCGCTGTTCCTCACCAACCCCGCGCCGATCTGCGTGCTCGACGAAGTCGACGCGCCGTTGGACGATGCCAACGTCGAGCGGTTCTGCGACCTTCTCGAATCCATGGTCGCCGCCACCCACACACGCTACCTGATCGTCACCCATAACGCGGTGACGATGAGCCGGATGCACCGCCTGTTCGGGGTGACGATGGCGGAAAAAGGCGTCTCGCGTCTCGTCAGCGTGGACCTCGGAGAGGCCGCGCTGCTCGCAGCGGAGTAGGCGCTAGGCCTCCAGAGCCGCGGCCAGCTTCATGCGCACGGCTTTGAGCCCGGCGATCACTTCGGCCATGTCGGGCCCCTCGGAGACCATCAACCGCACGCCGGGAGTGTCGGAGCTCTCGGCATCGACCCGGCGCTCGCCCGCGCGGCGCTCGTCCTGGCGGCGGTCGAGCGGCGACTTGGCGGCGGCGCGCAGCACCGCTTCGGCGCCCTTGAGGGTATAGCCCTCGCTGTTGACCAGCCGGTCGATGGTCCTGACCAGCTCGATATCGGCGGGGCGGTAATAGCGCCGCCCGCCACTGCGCTTCAGCGGCTTCAGGAGCGGGAACTGCGCTTCCCAGTAACGCAGGACGTGAGGACGAATGCCCAGCGCCTCGCTGACTTCGCCGATGGTGCGCAGCGCGCCCTCGTCCTTGCCGTCACCGAAAGCCGTCATTGAAACTCACCCTTGCTGGATCACCCCTTGGCGATCCGTTCCTTGAGCAGCTGGCTCGCGCGGAACGTCATCACCCGGCGGGGCGTGATCGGCACCTCGATCCCGGTCTTGGGATTGCGGCCGACCCGCTCGTTCTTGTCACGCAGCACGAAGCTGCCGAAACCCGAAATCTTGACGTTCTCGCCGCGGGCGAGCGCGTCGCTCATCTTGCCGAGGATCGCCTCGACCATGTCGAGCGATTCCGCCCGGCTGAAGCCCATCTTGCGATTGATAGTCTCTGCCAGATCGGCGCGCGTCAAAGTACCAACCGAACGCATCATGCGAATTCTCCTCAGCGGCGCGACCCCGAGCGATTGATTTCGGTTTACGACTTTTCTTGGCTTTTTGCAAAGCGATGCAGCAGACTGCCGTGCGTTTTCAGCAATTGTGTTAGCGAACGGGACAGTCAGCGCGCAAAAACGCCTGCCCGTTACATGCGGATCAGGCTCGCGCCCCAGGTGAATCCGCCGCCCATCGCCTCGAGCATGACCAGGTCGCCGGCCTTGATCCGACCGTCCTTGCGCGCGACGTCGAGCGCGAGCGGCACCGAAGCGGCCGAGGTATTGGCGTGGCGGTCGACAGTGACGATCACCTTCTCGGGCGCGATGCCGAGCTTCCTCGCGGTCGCATCGAGGATCCGGGCATTGGCCTGATGGGGCACGACCCAGTCGAGATCTTCGGGACGAAGGCCTGTATCCTCAAGCACTTCCCTGAGAACGGCGGAGAGGTTCACGACCGCATGGCGGAACACTTCCTGACCGCGCATGCGTACATGGCCGACCGTCTGCGTGGTTGACGGGCCGCCATCGACATAGAGCAGGTCGTGCTGATCGCCGTCGGCGTGCAGACGCGTGCCGATGATGCCGCGGGTGTCGCCGTCGTCCGAAGGCGCTTCGAGCACCACGGCGCCCGCCCCGTCACCGAACAGGACGCAAGTGGTGCGGTCCTCCCAGTCGAGGATGCGGCTGAAGGTTTCAGCCCCGATCACCAGCGCGCGCTTGGCCATGCCGGTGCGCAGCAGCGAATCGGCGGCGGCGAGCGCGTAGAGGAAGCCCGAGCACACCGCGGCAACGTCGAAAGCGACCCCGCCGTTGCAGCCCAGCGCCGCCTGCACCTTGGTGGCGGTGGCGGGGAAGGTGTTGTCGGGCGTGGCAGTCGCGAGGATGATCAGGCCGATGCTCGCAGCATCGACCCCCGCATCCGCGAGCGCCGCGCGGGCGGCCGCGATCGCAAGGGTCGAGGTGGTCTCGTCGTCTCCGGCGATGTGCCGCTGGCGAATGCCGGTGCGCGCGACGATCCACTCGTCGGAGGTGTCGACCCGCTCTGCGAGCTCGGCATTGGTGACGATCCGCCGGGGGAGTGCCGACCCTGTCCCGATCAGCCGCGAACCGCTCACGCAGTCGCCTCGCTGTCGGTGGCTGGCGAGATGTCGGCGGGGGTCGCGGCAGGTTGAGAGCGCCCGTTACGCCGCAGCGCCACTTCGCCCAGCTGCGAAAGGTCTTCCTCGATCCGCTGGGTCAGCTTGTTCTCGAGCAGCCGCGCGGTCACTGCCACAGCATGGGCGACCCCCTTGGCCGTGGCGCTGCCGTGGCTCTTCACCACCACGCCGTTGAGCCCGAGGAACACCGCGCCATTGTGGTTGTTGGGATCGAGATGGTGCTTGAGCAGCTCGGTCGCCGGGCGGGAGACGAGGAAGCCGATCTTCGAGCGCAGCGAGGAGGTGAAGGCCTGGCGCAGCAGATCGGTCACGAACCGCGCCGAGCCTTCGATGGCCTTCAGCGCAATGTTGCCCGAGAAGCCGTCGGTCACCACCACGTGGGTTTCGCCGCGGTTGATCTTGTCGCTCTCGACAAAGCCGTCGAACTGCAACGCCAGCCCGCCATTGGCAGAGGCCGCGGCGAGGATTGCAGCGGCATCGCGCAACTCCTCGGTGCCCTTGATCTCTTCGGTGCCGATGTTGAGGAGGCGCACCACGGGGCGCTCGAAGCCGTTGACGATCCGCGAATAGGCGGCGCCCATGACGGCGTATTGGACGAGGTTGCGCGCATCCGCCTCGGTATTGGCGCCGAGGTCGAGCATCACCACGTCATGCGCCTGCAAGGTCGGCATGATCGCGGCGAGCGCAGGGCGATCGATCCCGGGCATGGTGCGCAGGGCGAGCTTGCTCATCGCCATCAGCGCGCCGGTGTTGCCTGCACTGACGGCGGCGCCGGCATCGCCGGTCTTCACCGCGTTGACGGCAAGGCCCATGCTGGTGGTCTTGGCGCGGCGGATCGCCTTGCTGGGCAGCTCGTCGCCGCCCACCACATCGTCGCAATGGAGGATTTCGGCAGCCGCTCGCAGGTTCGGATGATTGTCGAGCGCGGCTTCGATGCGCTTGCCATCACCGACCAGCAGGAACTTGAACTTGTCGTGCTGGCGGCGGGCGAGCGCCGCGCCTTCGACCATGACGCGCACGCCTTCATCGCCGCCCATCGCATCGACAGCGATACGGGGCAGGCTCATCGTGCGTTACTCCGGTCTAGGGTGAAGGCCACCGGCAATCAGCCGACGGCGACGACCTGACGCCCGTTGTAGTGGCCGCAGTGGCCGCAGATGTTGTGCGGGCGCTTGAGTTCGCCGCAGTTGCTGCATTCACCGAAGGCTTCGACCTTCAGCGAATCGTGCGAGCGACGCATGCCGCGACGCGAGGGCGATACTTTTCTCTTGGGGACAGCCATGGTGGCACCAATTCCTCAAATAAATACAGTTGTTCGCGCCACCGGCGCCTTGATTCTCGAAGGCCGCCCCTAAGGCAAGGATAGCGCACGCGCAAGCTCATGCGCGAGCTCCTTGGCCAGCAGCGGCGGGAAGGCGCGCGCTATAGCTGAAAATTCGCGCGTTGCAAGCAGCGCGGGGCCGCCCTAGCAAAGGGGTACATCAACGAGGGGATCTTCCGACATGATCGTGCTTCCTGTGACGCTCGCCGCCGCGGCGGCTGCCGCCGTGCTCAACATCTGGCTGGGGATCCGCATCGGCGCGCTGCGCACGGCGCTCCAGATCAGCGTCGGCGACGGCGGGAGCGAGGCCCTGCAACGCCGCATGCGCGCGCAGTTGAACTATGTCGAGAACACCGCCTTCGTGCTGGTGCTGATCGCGGGGATCGAGCTCGCCGGCAGGGGCAGCTGGTGGCTGGCCTACGTGGCGGCAGCCTATTTCCTCGGCCGCGTGGCGCACGCCTTCGGCATGGACGGCGGCAAGGCGCAGGTCGGCCGGATGATCGGCACGCTCCTGACCATGGTGATCCAGCTCGGCCTTGCGATCGTCGCGGCGCTGACCGGCGCAGGGGTGATCTAGACCCGCTCGAGCGGCTGGAAGGGCGGTGCGGGAAGCAGGACCCGGATCGCGTCGCCTGCCCGCACTCCGCCGCCTTCGAGCACGATGCTCATGATTCCCGATTTGCGCACGAGCGTGCCGTCGGGCCTCTTCTCCAGCACCGCGCCGAGCAGGCCGGGGCAGAACTTCTCGATCTGGCTGCACGGGTTGCGCAGGCCCGTGACCTCCAGCCGCACGCTCTCGCCAATCGCCAGCACCGTCCCGCGCGGGAGGCCCAGCAGGTCGATCCCCGAGGTGGTGATGTTCTCGCCGAGATCGCCGGGGGAGACGGAGAAGCCCTTGCCCGCCACCTCCTCGAAGAGCTCGGAGTGGATCAGGTGGACCTGCCTGAGGTTCGGCTGGGTGGGATCGGCCCTCACCCGCGAACGGTGTTTCACGGTCTCGCCCGCATGGGCATCGCCCTCGACACCCCATCCGGCGAGGATGGTGATCGCCTCGACGGGTTCCTTCGAGAAGCGGTGCGTGCCCCGGCGCGCGACGGCGATGACGCGGCCCGCCACCGCGCTCAGCTCAGCGCGTAATCGCTGACGAAGGCATTCGTCTTGCGCTCGCGCCCGAAGGTGCTGGTCGGGCCGTGGCCGGGGATGAACATGACATCCTCTCCGAGGGGCCAGAGGCGCTGGGTGATAGAGTCGATCAGGTCCTGGTGATTGCCGCGCGGGAAGTCGGTCCGGCCGATCGAGCCCTGGAACAGCACGTCGCCGACGATCGCGAAACGGCTGGGTTCGTGGAAGAACACCACATGACCGGGGGTGTGGCCCGGGCAATGGATCACATCGAGCGTCAACTCGCCCACCGTCACAGTATCGCCATGCTGGAGCCAGCGGTCCGGCTCGAAGCTTTTCGCGACCATGCCCCAGCGCGGGCCGTCATCGTCCAATTGCTCGATCCAGAAGCGGTCGTCCGGATGCGGGCCTTCGATGTCGAGCCCCAGTTCCTCGGCGAGCATCCCCGCCTGCCCGCAATGGTCGAGATGCCCGTGGGTGACGAGGATCTTCTCCAGCGTGACGCCCGCCTTGGCGACGCCCTCCTTGAGCTTGTCGAGATCCCCGCCCGGATCGACCAGCGCGCCCCTCATCGTTTTGGTGCACCAGATCAGCGAGCAGTTCTGCTGCAGCGGCGTCACCGGAATGATCGCGGCGCGCATGGGGGGAGCGGGCTTGGGGGTGTCGGTCATGTCCCCGGAAATGGCGAGACACGCCCCCATTTGCAAGAAATCTCCGAAGCCGTCCTATGCAAAGGCGCGATGGCCGCCTGCCGCGCACGATTGGCTTGCCGCACCCGCGCAGCCAACAGCCCGAGGAGTACGCCATGCCTGACGCACAAGAGCACCAGATGTCCAAATGGAGCATCTTCGCCGCGATGATTGCCACCTCGATCGCGACAATGTTCGTCCTTCATTACTCCAATGTCTACACGACAGATCACGTGTTCTTCAGCCAGACCCGCCTGTGGATGTCACTGATGATGGGCATGGCGATGATCGTCATCATGCTTGGCTTCATGTGGAAGATGTACAGCGGCCTCCGCACCAAGGTGCTCGTCATGGCGGGCGCCATCGCGGGCTTCGCGCTGTTCCTGTTCCTCGCCCGCAGTCAGGAGACAGTCGATGATGTGACCTGGGCCAAGGCGATGATCCCCCACCACTCCATAGCTGTGCTGACCAGCCGCCGCGCCAGCATTTCCGACCCGCGAATGCGCAGGCTCGCAGACAACATAATCGCGGCGCAGGTGAAAGAGATCGCGGAGATGAAGCTGCTGATTGCGGATATCGAGGCGAACGGGAAATTGGGCGACGGCACGTCGATCGCCCCTCGTACGGCAGCACTGATCGAGGAGTTACGCAGCGAGGCCGAAGCGGCGGCCAAGCGGAGGCGAGACTAGATCCGCCCCCCCTTCCATACAACACGGCCGATGATCTCGACCTCGTCGGCCGCGACCTCCACCGGCGGGTAGGCGAAGTTCTGCGAGAGCAGCGCCACCCGCCCTGCCCCCGCGCTCGCAACGCGCTTCACCATGAGCGTGTCGCCGAGGCGCACCACGTGAATGCCGTCGCGGAACGGGCGGGGGCTGCGGTCGACGAGGATCTCGTCGCCGTCGTTCAGCAGAGGCTCCATCGAGTCCCCTTCTACCCGGATGGCAGAGAGCTGCGCACGGGCAAGGCCCTGCTCTTCCAGCCAGCGGCGCGAGAAGCGGAAGGTGTCGAACGCGGCCTCTCCACCGGGCACCCGACCCGGCCCCGCCGAAGCGCCGAGGTCCAGACGCGGCACCTCGACCCAGTCGCCGGATTCGCGCCGACTCGGGGCTTCTACGTAGGAATTATCCTTCGCATCGCGCAACTCCTCCTCGCTCACGCCGAGGAAGCACGCCAGCGTTGCCCGGTCCTGCTCCTCCAGCTTACGCGGCGAGCCTTTGCGAATGAATTGCTGAAGATAGGTCGGGTTACGTCCCACTAACTCCGACAGGGCCGCGAGGCTGACCCCGCGCTCCCGCGACAATTCGAGCAATCGCGCGCGGGGTCCGGCGAGGCTCTCGCGAGCGGATTGAGGGGCCTGTGACATGGAAACGTCCTACACGAAGGATTTTTCCTAGACAAGTAGGAAATCGGATGAAACAAAAGATGAACACCGGGCGATTCGCCGGGTGGAAACAATAACCTGGATCAGCATTCAACAGGGACGCAAACCATGCTGCTACGGACCATCGAAACCTTCATGCGGACACACGCCATGCCCGCGACCAAGTTCGGGCGGCTCGCTGCCCACGACCCGCGCTTCGTGCTCGACCTGCGCATGGGACGCACTCCGCGCCCCGATACCGAACTGCGCACCCGTGCCTGGATGCAAGGCTACACCGATGGCGCCGCCGCGGAGACGACCAGCGCAAAGACGGGGGAGATGGCCGAATGCTGACCCAATCCCTGCGCGATCCCTTTGCGCATCTGCTCGGCCCCTTTGAACAGGTCGAGGTCAAGTCCGCCCCCGTTTCCACCCTCGCCGCCCACCGCCCGCGCCGCACCCTTGCCGACCGTGTGCGCGGCGCGCTGATGGGGTTGACCGGCGGCAACGGCACGGTGCTGGAGCATACCGAGAAGGCCTGGGCCTCGATCACCTTTGCCGGAACGCGCCACGAGGTGGTGCTGGAGTTCTGCGGGGCCGAGGCCGTGGCAGCGGGCGAGGAGCTGATCGAGCGCCTGCCCGATCACGAATTCACTCTCCCCGGCCAGCTGGTCGCCGATGCCGATATCGCGAAGGTCGATCACCGCTTCGGCGCGATGGAGCGGCTCGAGGTGACCGCGGTGCTGCTGTTGCTGGAGGAAGGGTGAAGTGCCGCCGCCTTCCCGGGCTTGCCCCGGGACCCCGCTTTCTTTCCTGCAAGCCAAGGCAGCGGGGCCCCGGCTCGGGGGCCGGGCAGACGATATCTTCAGGTTCTGCGGATCACCAAATTCCGGATCTCGCTCATGTCCTCCATGGCGAAACGGATGCCCTCGCGGCCGAGGCCTGAATCCTTCACGCCGCCATAGGGCATGTTGTCGACCCGGTAGCTCGGCACATCGTTGATCACGACGCCGCCGACCTCGAGCCGGTCCCACGCGTCGAACATCTGGAACAGGTCGCGGGTGAAGATGCCCGCCTGAAGCCCGAATTTCGAGTTGTTCACCTCCTCCAGCGCTTCATCGAAATGGTCGAAGCGTTGCAGGATGGCGAGCGGACCGAAAGCCTCCTCGTTCTTCGCCTTTGCGCCCTCGGGCACGCCTTCGAGCAGCGTCGCCTCGAGCATGTTGCCGCGGGTCAGCCCGCCGCCGCACAGCAGGGTCGCGCCGGCTTCGACCGCCTCGTCGATCCAGCCCTTGAGGCGCTTGGCCTCGCCCTCCGAGATCATCGGCCCGATGAAAGTTGCACGGTCCTTGGGATCGCCTGCGACCAGCGCCTTGGTCTTTGCGACCAGCATCGCCTTGCATTCGTCGTAGACCTCGGCGTGGATCAGGATGCGCTGGACCCCGATGCACGACTGGCCCGACTGGTAGAAGGCCCCGAAGATCACCCGCTCGAGCGCGTCGGCCAGATCGGCGTCTCTGTCGACGATCACCGCGGCATTGCCGCCGAGTTCGAGCACGACCTTCTTCTTGCCCGCCTTGGCCTTCAGGTCCCAGCCCACCCCCGGCGAGCCGGTGAAGGAGAGGAGCTTCAGCCGCTCGTCCTGCGTGAACATGTCCGCGCCTTCGCGGTGGGCGGGCAGGATCGAGAAAGCGCCCTCGGGCAGAATGTCGCACTCGGCCAGAACCTCGCCCATGATGATGGCACCCAAGGGGGTCTTGGAGGCAGGCTTCATCACGAAGGGGCAGCCCATCGCGATCGCAGGCGCGATCTTGTGCGCGGCGAGGTTGAGGGGAAAATTGAAGGGGCTGATGAAGCTGCACGGCCCGATCGGCACGCGCTTCCACATCCCTTGGTAGCCCTTGGCGCGCGCGGAAATGTCGAGCGGCTGGACCTCGCCGTAATTGCGCACCGCTTCCTCGGCGGCAATGCGGAAGGTATCGATCAGGCGGCTGACCTCGCCCTCGCTGTCCTTGATCGGCTTGCCCGCCTCGACGCACAGGGCATAGGCGAGCTCCTCCGAGCGCTCCTTGAAGCGGCGGACGCAGTGCATCAGCACGTCCTGCTTCTCGTAGGACGCCAGTCGCGCCATCGGCTCGGCGGCGCGGACGGCCCCGGCGATCCCCTCCTCGATGATGTCCGGCGTCGCCATCGCCGTGCGGAAGGCGACCTCGCCGGTGTATTTGTCTGTCACCTCGAGATCGGTGTTGGGCTGCGCCGCCTTGTTGTTGAGGTAGAGTGGGTAGGTGTCTTTGAGCTGGGGCATTCGGGCGTCCTTCCCCCCTCCCGCCTGCGGGAGGGGCCGGGGGTGGGCCTGCGAGGTGGTGCCGGGAAGAGCCCACCCCTGACCCCTCCCGCGAGCGGGAGGGGGGCTTGGATCACAATTCGGCGGAAAGCCGCTTGATGTCGCGGTTCAGGATCTGGTCGTTCTCGGTATAGTCAACCGGGCAATCGATGAGGTGCACCCCGGGCGTGCTGAGGCAATGGGCCAGCAGATCGGTGAGGTGTTCAGCGGAGGTGACCCGGTGGCCCTTGGCCCCGTAGCTTTCCGCGTACATCACGAAGTCGGGGTTGCCGTAGGTGAGGCCGAAATCCGCAAAGCCCATGTTGGCCTGCTTCCAGCGGATCATCCCGTAAGCATCGTCGCGCAGGATTAGGACAGTGAGATTGAGGCCGAGGCGCACCGCGGTCTCCATCTCCTGGCTGTTCATCATGAACCCGCCGTCGCCGCAGATCGCCATGACCTTGCGCTCGGGATAGAGCATAGCGCTCATCATCGCGCTCGGCAGGCCGGCGCCCATCGTCGCCAGCGCATTGTCGAGCAGAACGGTGTTGGGCAGGTAGGCGGTGAAGCCCCTCGCGAACCAGATCTTGTAGACCCCGTTGTCGAGGCAGATGATCCCGTCTTCGGGCATGGCGCCCCGCACCTGCGCCACGAGATGCGGCGGGAAGATCGGGAAGCGGGTATCGGCCGCCAGGCCTTCCGTGTGCGCGACCTCGGCAGCGCGGTAGCCGAGCATCTTGCGGAAGTCCCATTTGCCCTGCGGCACGATGTCTTCCTTGATCTGGTAGATCGCGTTGGCGATGTCGCCGATCACCTCGATATGCGGGAAATACACCGGATCGACCTCGGCGGTCTTGGTCGAGACGTGGATCACCTTGGGCCCGCTGTCCGATCCGACCGCGCCCTCGCCGTCGTTCCTCATGAAGAAGGGCGGCTTCTCGATCACGTCATGCCCGATGTTGACGATGCAATCGGCGTCCTGGATCGCGCGGTGGACGAAGTCGCCGGCCGAGAGCGCCGCGCAGCCGAGGAACAGCGGGTGACGCTCGTCGATCACGCCCTTGCCCATCTGGGTGGTGAGGAAGGGGATGCCGGTCTTGTCGACGAACTGGCGAAGCATCCGGCCGGTCATCTTGCGATTGGCGCCCGCGCCGATCACGAGGATCGGGGCCTTGGCCTGCTCGATCGCGAGCACCGCCTGACGCACCGCCTTTTCCTCGGCGCTGGGCCGCCGCGCGAGGCTGGCCGCGAGCGGCCGGCTGGTGGTCTGCTCTTCGGCGATATCCTCGGGGAATTCGAGATGGACCGCGCCGGGCTTCTCCTCCTCGGCCAGCCGGATCGCCTCGCGCACGCGGCTCGGGATGTTGTCGGCGCTGGCGAGCTGGTGGGCGTATTTCGTGATCGGGCTCATCATCGCCACCACGTCGAGAATCTGGAAGCGCCCCTGCTTCGACTTCTTGATCGGCTTTTGCCCGGTGATCGCCAGCGTCGGCATCCCGCCAAGCTGCGAATAGGCGACAGCGGTGACCATGTTGGTCGCGCCTGGACCCAACGTGGCGAGGAACACGCCGGTCTTGCCGGTGTGGCGGCCATAGGTCGCGGCCATGAAGCCTGCGCCCTGTTCGTGGCGGGTGAGGATCAGCTTGATTGTCTTCGACTTCGAAAGGCTCTCGAGGAAGTCGAGGTTCTCCTCGCCCGGCACCCCGAAGATATATTCTACGCCCTCGGCCTCAAGGCACTCGATGAACAGGTCCGAAGCCTTCTTGGTGTCGCTCATGCGTGCAATTCCCCCCTTGCGCACCGCCGCCCAAAGGTGGCCACCGTGCGGGGGGAGTATTGCAGAAAAGCCGCCTCGTGCAAGGCGGGAGGGATCAGTATCCGAGCCTGGGATCGAAGATCGGAGCGACAGGCTCGCCGCGCAGGTATTTGTCCAGATTGTCGAGGAAACGGTCCGCCGAGCGGACGAACATCTTGTCCTGCGCCCGGCCCGAAAGGTGCATCGAGATGTGCGCGTTCGGCAGGCTCCAAAGGGGGTCATCGGCGGGCAGCGGCTCGGGAGTCGTCACGTCGAGGAAGGCAGCCCCGATGGTCTTCTTCTCCAGCGCCTCGACGAGCGCCGGCTGGTCGATCACCGAGCCGCGCGCGATGTTGACGATCACCGCGTCGCTCTTCATCGCCGCCAACTCGTCAGCACCGATCATGCCGTCGGTCTCGGGCGTCGCGGGAACCGCGAGGATCACCCAATCGAATTCGCCAAGCCGCGCGCGCCATTCGTCAGGGCGCAGGGTCCCCTCTCCGCCCGAGCGGCGCACGACGCTGACCTCCACGCCAAAGGCTTCCAGCCGCGGCTGGATCAGCTTTCCGATCGCGCCATAGCCGAGCAATAGCGCCCTGGATCCGGCCAGCTCGCGCTTGCCCGGGCTGTCGAACAGCCATTCGTGGCGGTCCTGCGCGCGCACCACCTCGCGGTAGCCCTTGGCGATGTTGAGCATCCCCATCACCACGTATTCGGCGATGGTGATGGCATTGATCCCCGCCCCGTTGGTGACGGTGATCCCGCGCTCGATCAGCACATCCATCGGCATGAAATCGAGCCCTGCGTAGATTGAATTCAGCCATTTGAGGTCGGTCGCCGCCATCAGCGACCTCACCATGTCTTCCTTGCTGTTGGAATCGAACCAGCCGATCTCGGCGCCCTTGACCGCCTCCAGAGCTTCCTCGTGGGTCAGGAACCAGCGCACATCGAGGCCTTGCGGCAAGCGCGGTTCGAGCAGCGGGCGGATCATTCCGGAGATGGCGAGAGTGGTCATCGGAAAAGCCCTTCAAGCGTCGTTGCGAGGAGCCGAAGGCGGCGCGGCGATCCATGGATCACCGGCGCGACTTGGCGTGTGGTCAGTCCATGGATTGCTTCGCCTGCGGCTCGCAATGACGAAAAGTGGGGGTCACGCCAGCTTCCACTCCCAGCCGAGTGGATCGCCGTCCATGACCTCGACGCCTTGCTGGCCGAGCTCGTCGCGGATCGCGTCGGAGGCAGCGAAGTCCTTGGCAGCGCGCGCCTCCTTGCGGCGGACAAGCGCGGCTTCGATTTCGGCCTCGGTGATGGTCGCGGATTTGGGACGGATGCGCAGGTCGACGCGGGTGAGGTTCAGGAGGCCCAAGCCGAGGACGGCGTCCATCGCAGCTGCGAGTTGTAGCCGAGCAGGTTCCGCAAGCGATTTCGTCTTGATCGTCTCATCGAATACCGTGAGCGCAACCGCCGTATTCAGATCATCGGACAGAGCCGCATCGAACCGGTCCAACGCGCGACGAAAATAAACATCATTCGCCGCACGCGTGCTTTGCACAAGCGCATCGCCTCGCTCCTTAATCCATTTGCAGGTGTCGGCGTTCGTCTCGACCAAGGGCGCGACGAAACCGACCATCCGCTTCAACCGCGTCAGCGCCGCGCCCAAGCCCTCCCACGAGAACTCCAGCTCCGAGCGGTAATGCGCCTGCAGGCACATCAGCCGGTACGCCAGCGGGTGATACCCCCGGTCGGTCAGCAGTTGCAGCCGCAGGAACTCGCCGGAGGACTTGCTCATCTTCCCCGACCGTTCGACGAGGAAGTTGTTGTGCATCCAGATACGCGCGCCCGAATTCCTCGCATCATCCAAGCCATTCGTGCAGCAATGCGCCTGGTTCTGCGCGATCTCGTTGGGGTGGTGGATCTCGCGGTGGTCGATCCCGCCGGTGTGGATGTCGAAGGGGAAGCCCAGCACCTCGCCGCTCATCACCGAGCATTCGAGGTGCCACCCGGGAGCGCCCCTGCCCCAGGGCGAATCCCACTCCATCTGGCGGCTCTCGCCCGGCGGGGTCTTGCGCCAGATCGCGAAGTCGGCGGCATTGCGCTTGCCCTCGACAGCCTCGATCCGGCCCTCACCATCCTCGGTCTGGGCGCGCGCAAGCCGCCCGTAATCGACGACGGTCGAAACGTCGAAATAGAGCCCGCTGTCGAGTTCGTAGCAGTGCTTGTCCGCGATGCCCCGCGCGAATTCGATCATCTGCGGGACGTAATCGGTCGCGATCGTCCATTGCGCCGGCTGGCGGATATTGAGCGCCTTCACGTCCGCCCAGTAGGCCTGCTTGTAATGCTCGGCGATGTCCCAGATGGACTGCGCCTTTTCGGCCGCCATCTTCTCCATCTTGTCCTCGCCCGCGTCGGCATCGTCGGTGAGGTGGCCCACATCGGTGATGTTGATGACGTGGGTGAGCTTGTAGCCCTTCCAGCTAAGCGTGCGCCCCAGCACGTCGGCAAAGACATAGGCCCGCATGTTGCCGATGTGGGGATAGTTGTAGACCGTCGGCCCGCAGCTATAGACGCGCGCCTCGCCTGCATGGACGGGCTCGAACACCTCGAGACTTCGGGTGAGCGAGTTGAACAGCTTGAGCGGGGCATCGGTCATGGGCAGGGCCTTTGCCCCAATCCCTCACCTCAGCGCAAGCGGGCTCAATCGAAGCCGATGAAGCGCACATGTTCCTCGAGGGGCACACGCTCGCGCGCGAAGTTGTTCACCGGAGCGTCGGGATCGCGGTAGCCGATCGCCATGCCGCAGAAGAACATGTAGCGCTCGTGATCGACCCCGAGGAATTCGCGGATCGTGGTCGCGAAGATCGCCATGTATTCCTGGAAGCAGCTGTCCAGCCCTTCCTCGCGCAGCAGCAGGGCCACCGTCTGGAGCCACATGCCGACATCGGACCACTGCGGCTCTTTCATCAGGCGCGGGAAATAGACGAACAGGACAGCGGGCGCATCGAAGCTGACAGTGTTCTTGCCCATCGCCGCCATCCGCCCAGCGCCGTCATCGCGGGCGATGCCCATCGCGCCGAACATCCCTGCCGAGACCGCATCGAGCCGCTTCTTGTAGGCCGCCTCCTGACCAGGCGCGGCCCAGTCATACTCAGCCGCTTTGGGGCCGTCGGCGATCATCCTTGCCTGCAAGTCCTTCAAGGGCTGGCCGGTGACGATGCTCGCCTCCCACGGCTGGTAATTGCACCCGGAAGCCGCCCAGCGCGCCTTGTCCATCACGCGGGTGATGGTGGCCAGATCGACCGGCTTGTCGAGAAAGGCGCGGATCGAGCGGCGGGTGGTGACAGCTTCGGTGACGTTCATTCGGGTTCCCCAAGGACCATGCGCGAAAAACGCGAGGCAATGCATGAACCCGGTCAATGCGCCAATTGGGTTGCGAAATGCAACCCCTTAACGGCAAACTCGCAAATGTGGCAGGGACGCGCGGGCACTGCCGCCCGGAACCGCAAGCCGCGGTCCCGGGCGGAGTAGGCTTATTTGCCCGGATAGTTCGTCTTGCGTACGCTTTCCGACATGTCCTCGGCATCGACCAGCTTGGGGTCCTTGTGCTTGGACGCGACGACTTACCGCCGGCCCTTCACGCCCTTTTCGTCCTCGAACAGCTCGGCGAGCTGCTCCATGATCGTGCCGCCGAGCTGTTCGACATCCATGATCGTCACCGCGCGGCGGTAATAGCGCGTCACGTCGTGGCCGATCCCGATCGCCACGAGCTGGACGGGCGAGACCTTCTCGATCCACTCGATCACGCTGCGCAGATGCGCTTCGAGGTAGCCCGCGCTGTTCACCGACAGGGTGGAATCATCGACAGGCGCGCCGTCGCTGATCACCATCAGAATGCGGCGCTCCTCGGGGCGGTAGAGCAGGCGGCTGTGCGCCCAGATCAGCGCCTCGCCGTCGATGTTTTCCTTGAGCAGGCCTTCGCGCATCATCAGCCCGAGATTGCGGCGCGCGCGGCGCCATGGCTCGTCGGCCTGCTTGTAGATGATGTGCCTGAGGTCATTGAGACGGCCGGGGTTCTGCGGCTTGCCATCGGCGAGCCAGGCCTCGCGGCTCTGCCCGCCCTTCCATGCGCGGGTGGTGAAGCCGAGGATCTCGGTCTTGACCCCGCAGCGTTCGAGCGTACGCGCCAGAATGTCGGCGCTGATCGCGGCGATGCTGATCGGGCGGCCGCGCATCGAGCCGGAATTGTCGATCAGCAGGGTGACGATCGTATCCTTGAACTCGACGTCGCGTTCGACCTTGTAGCTCAAGGCGGTGCCGGGCGAGATGATCACGCGGGCGAGGCGCGCGGCATCGAGCACGCCTTCCTCCATGTCGAAATCCCAGCTGCGGTTCTGCTGCGCCATCAGCCGCCGCTGCAAACGGTTGGCAAGGCGCGTCACCACGCCCTGAAGGCCGGTCAGCTGGCTGTCGAGATAGGCCCGCAACCGGTCGAGCTCTTCCGCGTCGCACAGATCGGGCGCCGCCACTTCCTCGTCGAAGCGGGTGGTGAAGGCCTTGTAGTCGACGCTCGCGGGCACTTCGGCCTGCGGGCGGTTGGGGCGCACGGGCGCGTTGGAGGCGTCGCCGTCCTCGCCCGGTTCGCCTTCGGACATGTCGCTGTCGGTCTCGGCGTCGGAGGATTGTTCCCCGTCGCCCTCGCCTTCGGCCATGTCGCCGGCCATTTCGGCGGACTGCGGATCGCCCTCGCCCTGGTTGTCGTCCTCGCCCTCGTTCTCGTCGTTGGGGGCGTCCTCGTCGTCGGGGGAGTCGCTGTCGCTTTCGTCGGGCGCATCGGTGGGGCGGGTCAGGTCAAGCTCGCGCAGCATGTCGAGCGCGAGCTTCTGGAAGGCCTCCTGATCGGCGACCGTGTCGGCGAGCGCGGCAAAGTCGCCGCCGACCTTCTCCTCGAGGAAGTCGCGCACCAGCTCGATCCCGCCCCGCGCCTTCTCCGGCACCGCCTCACCGGTCAGCGCCTCGCGCACCAGCAGCGCGAGCGCGGTCTGGAGCGGCACCTCGGAGGAATTCTGCGCGCGCACGATCTTGTCGCCCGCTGTGCGCAGTTCAGTCGCAGCGTCGAGATTGGCGCGGATGCCGCCGAAGCGGTTCGCCCCCAGAGCCTCGTAACGCACCTGCTCGATGGCGTCGTAACAGGCACGCGCGATGGGTTCCGGCGGCGCGGCCTTGGCGTGGAGGGCCGCATTGTGGTGGCGCAGCTTCAGCGCGAAGCTATCGGCGAAGCCCCTCGCCTCGGTGACCTGATCCTGCGGAAGATCGCGGCCCGGCAGCGGCACGCGGAAGCGGTTGCCGGCCGAGCCCGGCACGTCGGCGCTCCACGCGACCTCGACCTCTGCATCGCGCGCAATCGCGCGCGATGCGCCGGTCAGCGCCTGCTTGAAGCGATCGAGCGGGGACTGGTCGGCCATGGCGCGTTACAGGATCGACTGGCCGGTCTTGGCCCAATCGGCCATGAAGCCTTCGATCCCCTTGTCGGTGAGCACGTGCTTGAACAGGTCGTGGATCACCTTGGGCGGCGCGGTCATGACGTCGGCCCCGATCTTGGCGGCCTGCAACACGTGGGTGGTGTGGCGCACCGAAGCGACGAGGATTTCGGTCGCGAAATTGTAGTTGTCGTAGATCAGCCGGATGTCCTCGATCAGGTCCATGCCGTCGAAGCCATTGTCGTCATGCCGGCCGACGAAGGGCGAGATGAAGCTCGCGCCCGCCTTGGCCGCCAGCAGCGCCTGGTTGGCCGAGAAGCACAGCGTCACGTTGACCATGGTGCCCTCGGAGGTGAGCGCCTTGCAGGTCTTCAGCCCGTCGACCGTCAGCGGCACCTTGATGCACACGTTGTCGGCGATCTTCCGGAGTACCTCGGCCTCCTTCATCATCGTCGCGTGATCCAATGCGACCACCTCGGCGCTGACCGGGCCATCGACGAGCGCGCAGATCGCGGCGGTGACTTCCTTGAAGTCCAGCCCCGACTTGGCGATCAGCGAGGGGTTGGTCGTCACCCCGTCGAGCAGGCCGGTGGCGGCAAGTTCGCGGATCGCCTCGATCTCGGCGGTGTCGACGAAGAATTTCATGGGTTCACTCCAGCGTTTTTGCGGTAGCCAGCATGTTCGGGGCAGGCCTAGGGGGCGAGCATGACACGGTGGCCGATCAGATCTGCGATGCTGCTTGCCGCCCTCGGTGCGGCTTGGCAACCATCCAAAGCACTCGCCGCCGACGAAGATACGCAATTCTGGCTTCTCGGCTTCGCGCGCGGAAACCTCGACGAGGATGTGTTCCTCACCCTCGACACATCGCTGCGCGTCCGCGAGGACGGGGTCGGGCCTGACCAGAAGACCTTTCGGGTCACGGTCGAGAAAGGCTTCGCCGACAATCGCGTCCGCCTGGGCGGCGGCTTCGCCATCTTCGAAACAGCCGGCCAGACCGAAATCCGCCCGCACCAGCAGTTCCGCTTCGTCAAGGGCGGCCTCGATCTGCGGACCCGATTCGAGCAGCGGTTCTTTCCGGGCGCCAGCAATGCCGAACTGCGGCTGCGGCAACGTGTCCAGTACACCCAGCGCGCGGGCGAGACTGTCGACCTGATCGGCTCCGCCGAATGGTTCGGCGTGCTGCAAGGACGCGACCCCGGGCGGCAGGAAGGGACGGAACAGGTCCGCTTTCTCGTGGCTGCGGACGTCAAGCTGAACAAGCGGCTCTCGCTGCAGCCCGGCTATATCCTTTGGTACGGCGTGCGCGAGGGACGAAGGGACACGATCAGCCACGTCCCGCAGCTGGCGGTCAATCTGCGCTTCTGACCCGCGCGCTCAGATCCGGCTGGCAACCCCGAACACCGCGATGATCGCCGGATCGCGGGTGGCGCGCGGATTGGCCCGGATCGCGGCTTCCTCGCGGCCGATCTCGGACCACACGGCATTGTCGACCTCGCGGCCGATCCGGTCGGCAACTGCGGCGACATCGACCCCGGTGAGCGCGTTCAGCGCTTCCCCAAGCAGCGGATCGCGGCTCACCCGGAGCGCCTGCCCGAGTTCGGGCACCACTGCCTCGATCAGCGCCGAGCCGACCTGCTGGCGCAGATAGGCGCTCGCCGCCGTCGGCCCGCCGCGCACGAGGTCGATCGCGTTGCGGATCCCGATCACCCGCACCGCATCGGTCACCACCGGCGCGGCGCGGTAGCTTGCGTCGATCGCAAAGGTGGCGAACCGTTCCTCCAGCCGCTCCTTGAAGAGCTGCGAGGTGAGGATGCGCGAGAGGACATCGCCGCGCGTGCCCATCATGGTGCCAAGGCCGATGCGCGCGACCTGTTCGTCCCAGTAGCCGCCGGGCGCGGTAAGGCGCGCAAAGGCGTTCTCGGTGGAGAGCATCAGCATCCGGCGCACCGCCTCCTCGAGGCTGAAGGCCGGGCCGGTGCTGGCGCATCCGGGCAGGAGCAACAGCGCGCCCGCCCCTGCGGCTCCGGCAAGCAGAGCGCGGCGGCTGGACTGATGCGTGACAATTGCGGTCATTGTGCGGTCCTCCAATCTTGTGCTGAGGCTATGGCGCTCTCCATATAGCTGCGCGATGAACCGTGTGCGCCTCCTTGTCCTCAATGCCGCTCTGGGTGCGCTCGATTACCGGCTGCCCGAGGGGGTGAGCGCGCCTGCCGGCAGCGTGGTGGTCGCGCCCTTGGGGCCGCGCAAGGTGATGGGGATCGTCTGGGACGAAGGCCGCTTGCCGGGCGACGAAATCGCCTTCGAGCGGCTGCGCCCGATCACCGAGGTGCTTACAGTCCCGCCACTGCCCGGGCCGCTTCGGCGGCTGATCGAGTGGACCGCAGACTATTACTGTGCGCCGCTTGCCTCGGTGGCGCGCATGGCGCTGGCGAGCGGCGGGGCGCTGGGCGGCCCGGCGACGATGACCGAATATCGCCTGACGGGGAGCGAAGCCGCGGGGCGGCTCACCGCGCAGCGCAGGACCGCGATGGAGAAGCTGGCGGGCCAGCAGGGCACGATGCGCGAACTCGCCGCGCTGGCGGGCGTTTCGGAGGGCGTGCTGCGCGGCATGGCGGGCGCAGGGCTGATCGAGCCGGTGACGGTGAACATCGACCGCCGTTATCCGAGCGCCGATCCCAATTATCACCAACCTGCGCTGTCGCCGATACAGGGCGAGGTCGCCGGGCAACTGGTCGGTGCGGTGAAGGCACGCGTCTTTGCACCCTACCTCCTCGATGGGGTGACCGGATCGGGCAAGACCGAGACCTATTTCGAGCCGGTCGCCGAAGCCATCCGCGAGGGGCGGCAGGTGCTCGTCCTGCTGCCCGAAATCGCGCTCACCGAAAACTTCCTCGCCCGCTTCACCGCCCGCTTCGGCGCTGCGCCGGTGCTTTGGCACTCCTCGCTGCGCTCCACCGAGCGGCGGCGCGCGTGGCGGGCGATTGCCGATGGCTCGGCGCAGGTGGTGGTCGGGGCGCGTTCGGCGCTGTTCCTGCCCTATGCCAACTTAGGGCTGATCGTGGTCGACGAGGCACACGAGATCAGCTTCAAGCAGGACGACGGGGTGCGCTACAACGCCCGCGACGTGGCGGTGATGCGGGCCCGGTTCGAATCCATCCCGGTGATCCTCGCCAGCGCTACCCCCGCGCTGGAAAGCCTGCACATGGCGGCGCAGGGCATCTACACCAAGCTCGATCTGCCCAGCCGTTATGGCGGGGCGAGCCTGCCGAGCGTGCAGCTTGTCAACCTCACCGAGGAAAAGCCGGGGAGCGGGCGCTGGCTCGCCGGGCCGCTCGTGGAGGGCCTGCGCGACCGGCTGGCCAAGGGCGAGCAATCGCTGCTGTTCCTCAACCGCCGCGGTTATGCGCCGCTGACCCTGTGCCGCAATTGCGGGCACCGCTTCAAATGCCCCTCGTGCAGCGCATGGCTGGTCGAGCACCGGCTCTCGGCCCGCCTCGCCTGCCACCATTGCGGCTTCGAAACGCGGGTGCCCGAGGCTTGCCCCGAATGCGGCGAGAGCGACTGCCTCGTCGCCTGTGGCCCGGGCGTCGAGCGGATCGCGGCCGAAGTCGCCGACCTCTTCCCCGAGGCGCGGGTGGCGGTCGCCACCTCCGACACGCTCAACACCCCCGAACGTGCAGCGGAGTTCATCGCCATGGCCGAGGGCCGCGCGATCGACGTGATCATCGGCACGCAGCTTGTGACGAAAGGCTTCCACTTCCCCGAGCTGACCCTGGTGGGCGTGGTCGATGCCGACCTCGGCCTCGAAGGGGGCGACCTGCGCGCGGGCGAGCGCACCTTCAGCCAGATCGCGCAGGTCGCCGGGCGCGCCGGTCGCGGGGCCAAGCCGGGCGAGGTGCTGATCCAGACCCGCCACCCCGACGCGCCCGTGATCGCCGCACTCGCGAACGGAGACCGCGACGCCTTCTACGCTGCAGAAACCGAAGGCCGCCGCGATGCAGGCGCACCCCCCTTCGGGCGCTGGGCAGCAATCATCCTCTCCTCCGAGGACGAACGCGAAGCGCGCGAGGCAGCGGTGCGGCTCGGCGACGTGCGCCCGCGGCTCGACGACATCCAGATCCTCGGCCCGGCCCCCGCCCCGCTGGCGCTGCTGCGCGGGCGCTACCGCTACCGCTTCCTCGTCAACGCGCGGCGCAGCGCGAACCTGCAAGCCTGCTTGCGCGACTGGATTGCGGGTGTGCGATTCGCTCCCGGCGTGCGGGTCGGGGTGGATATCGATCCCTACAGCTTCGTCTGACGAAACCAAACGCCCCGCCTGCGCGTAACCCTGCCCATGACCCGGCCCATTCTCGTCCCCGTCCTCGGCGACCAGCTCTCGCGCAATCTCTCCAGCCTGGAGGGCCTCACCCCCGGCGAGGCGGTCATCCTGATGATGGAGGCGTGGGACGAGGCGACCTATGTGAAGCACCACAAGCAGAAGATCGTGCTGATCTTCTCGGCCATGCGCCACTTCGCCGAAGATCTGCGCGCCGAGGGGTGGCAGGTCGACTACGTCACGCTCGACGATCCCGCCAACACCGGCAGCTTCACCGGCGAGGTCGCACGCGCGGTGGAGCGCCATGCGCCGTCGGAAATCCGCGTTACCGAGAGCGGTGAATGGCGGGTGCAGGCGGCGATGACCGAGTGGGAGGGCCGCTTTCCCTGCCCCGTATCGATCCTTCCCGACACCCGCTTCATCGCCAGCCACGCCGATTTCCGCGCCTTCGCGCAAGGCCGCAAGCACCTCACGATGGAGTATTTCTACCGCGAGATGCGCCGCAAGACCGGGCTACTGATGGACGGCGACAAGCCTGTGGGCGGCATCTGGAACCTCGATGCCGAGAACCGCCAGCCGCCCAAGCAAGGCCTCAGCGCCCCGCCCGCGCCCAAGTTCCCGCCCGACGCGATCACGCAGGAGGTCATCGCGCTGGTCGCCGCGCGCTTCGCGAGCCACTTCGGCGATCTCGAGCCCTTCGGCTGGCCTGTCACCCGCGCGCAGGCGCTGGAGGCCGCCGAGGCCTTCTTCGCGCGCCGCCTCGACCTGTTCGGCCCCTACCAGGACGCGATGGTCCACGGCGAGGACGATCTCTACCACTCGATGCTCTCGACCAGCCTCAATTGCGGGCTGCTCGATCCGCTCGAACTGTGCCGCGCGGCCGAGGCTGCCTACAGATCGGGCAGAGCTCCGCTCAATTCCGTGGAGGGCTTCATCCGCCAGATCATCGGCTGGCGCGAATATGTGCGCGGGTTCTACTGGTACACCATGCCGGGCCTCGCCGAGGCCAACGAATTGGGCGCGCACCGCCCACTCCCGGAGTTCTTCTGGACCGGCGCAACCGACATGCGCTGCATCGCCGACTGCGTCCGCACCACCCGCGAGGACGCCCACGCGCACCACATCCAGCGGTTGATGGTGCTCGGCAATTTCTGCCTCATCGCAGGCGTCGATCCCAGGCAGGTCGCCGACTGGTACCTTGCCGTCTATGCCGATGCCTACGAGTGGGTCGAGCTGCCGAACGTGGCAGGCATGATCCTCTATGCCGACGGCGGCAGGCTCGCCACCAAGCCCTATGCGGCGAGCGGCAATTACATCAACAAGATGAGCAACTACTGCGGCAAGTGCCGCTATAAGGTGAGCCAGAAGACCGGGGCGGACGCCTGCCCCTTCAACCCGCTCTACTGGGACTTCATGGTCAGGAACCGCAAGGCGCTGGAGAGCAACCACCGCATCGGGCGGATCTATGCGACCTGGGACAAAATGACCGAGGACAAGCAGGGCGAATATCGGGAGAGCGCGCAGGCCTTCCTCGACAGCCTCGTCCCCGCTTCGCCACGCTGGGCGCGCTAGGCAGCGGCGGCGAGACGGCGGCGCACCCACCAGGGGGCCATCACCTCGCCCCTGGCGGCCGCGCGCCACACCAGCCACACGCCGAAGCCCCCGGCGACCACCAGCGCGATCACAGAGGCCTCGAGCCCGAAGGCCCCGCCCGAGATCAGTGGATCGCCCACCAGCCGCGCATCGACCAGACCGTCGACATCATTGCCCGACACCGGCACGTCCCACACCAGCCCCTGCGTCATGTTCCAGCCGAAATGCAGCCCTACCGGCAGCCACAGGCTCCGGGTGAGCATATAGGCCCCGCCCAGCATCAGCCCGGCTTCGACCGCGATGGTGAAGGAGGAAAACACGCTCGCGTTGTCGTTGCCGATATGGCCGAGACCGAACAATGCCGAGGTGACGAACAGCGCGGCCCAGCTGCCGGCGAACTCCTCGATCCAGCGGAACAGGACGCCGCGGAAGATGAACTCCTCGACGAAGCCCGCGTAGATCCCGGCGGTGAACAGCAGGATAATCCAGTCCGTAAGGCCGCCCCAGCCAACGACGACGTAGGCGCCCAAGAGCGAAGCGATTCCGACAATCGCGCTGAACAGGAAGAAGGCCACCCCTGTCCCCAGCAGCAGCCCGCGCGCGGCGCCGGCCATCGGCAAGTCGTCATGCTTGCGATCCCCGAGGCGGCGCAGCACCAACTTCTGCGCAGCGATCAGCAGCGCGATGGTCAACAGCGTCTGCCCCACGGTAAACGCGACCACATTCACGCTTGGCATCGCCATGCCGATGCCGAAGATCGCGGCAATGATCGCCGCCGTTAACGCCAATGCGACGAGCATCGCCACCAGCGGGAAGTTCCAGATGCGCTTCCATGCGGGCTGCGGTTCTGCGTGCTCGGCGTCCATGATCGGCGGTGCTCCCCTATGCGATACAAGCGAAGGATGGCGCAGGCGCGCAGCCTTGGCTAGGTCTGGGCGCGACATAACCCACGGGAGAGCCAAAGCCATGCTGACCATCCACCACCTGCGCCTGTCGCAATCCGAACGCATCGTCTGGCTCGCCGAGGAGCTGGGGATCGAATATGATTGCAAGCTCTACACCCGCCGCACCGACAATCGTCTGGCTCCTGACGAATACAAGGCGCTCCACCCGATGGGCATCGCGCCGGTGATTACAGATGGCGATCTGGTGCTGGGCGAAAGCGGCGCGATCATGGACTACATCATCGCGAAATACGCGCCCGATACGGCCTTGGTGCCCGGCGTCGATCACCCCGACTTCACCGACCACCTGTTCTACCTCCACTGGGCCAATGCGACCTTCATGACCAACGGCATGATGGCGTTGGTGGCGCAGTTCATGGGCGCCAAGGAACTGCCACCGTTTGTGGCGGACCGTGTGGCGAAAGGCTGGGCCATCGTCGAGAAGCGCTTGGGCGAGGCGGACTATTTCGGCGGCAGCCAGCTCACCACGGCGGACATCATGATGGGCTTCCAGCTGACGACATCGCGGGCGATGAGCGGGATGAGCATCGAGGGGATGCCCAACCTGCAAGCCTACCTGAAGCGCATCGGCGAGCGGCCCGCGTATCAGGCGGCGATGGCGAAGTGCGAACCGGGGATGCCGCCCAAGCTGGATTGAGGCTCTCCCTCGTCATTGCGAGGAGCGCAGGGACGAAGCAATGCATGGAGGAACGGTGCCGCTGGCGGAAACCTCGGGCCATGGATTGCCACGCCTTCGGCTCGCAACGACGAAGTTGGGGATCACCCAATCCCGTCGCCCCGGACTTGTTCCGGGGCTTGGCTGCCTTCGTTCGAGGAACCGCACGACCTCGAGAAGAAGCCGGACCCCGGGTCAAGCCCGGGGCAACGAGGGGGCGGGATTGATCAAGGACATGTTTTCCGTCTCCCCGGCCCCCGAGCCGGGGCCCCGCTGCCTCATTCGGCAATCTTTTCGTTGCCAATGAAGAAGAACTGCACCTTGTCGCTCGCCGAAGCATACATCATGGCTGCCATGACGGGCGCGTATCGCTCGTAGGATCGCGCAGCGAGGAAATCTTCGAGAGGCGGATTGAAGCTCAATCCATTTCCACTCACCTCGAAAAGCGAACCCGGTGCAAACCCGAGATGCCGCTCAAGCGCCTGCGCATAGCTATCGAGCGCGGCAAAATCGTCCCGGAGCGGGAAGCCCTCCCATCGCCCATAATTCTTGAGCGCTGCCTCCGCATCGGCGAGTATTCGAGGCCGAGCCAGTTCGGATTCGAAGTCCCGATATTGCTGGAACATCGCGCCATCCTCGAAGGTCACGATTTCCGGGAACGCCGCTTCCTTGATGCATGGAAAAAGCTCGAGCGTGGCTTCGGCTCCCGACGTGATCACCACCTCGATGCTCTGGAGATAATCCTCGTAGCGAACGGTGAACTCGCCAGCCTTTAGCCCGCACTCGAGCAGCTTGCGTTCAATCACCTGCTCCTGTGCGAGAGAGGGGTCTGGCGGGGTGTCGATCATGAATGGGCTTGTAGACAAGGGCTTGGCATCGCGCCAGCCGTCACCGCCCCTCCCGCTTCAACAACTCCGCCTTGATCGTCAGCCCATAGGCATAGCCCCCCAGCGTGCCGTCGCCCGCGATCACGCGGTGGCAGGGGATCAGCACCGCGACGTGGTTCGCGCCATTCGCCCCCCCAACAGCGCGGCTCGCCTTAGGGTTGCCCAGAGCCGCCGCCAACTCGCCATAGGAGCGTGTCTCGCCGTGGGGGATGCGGCGCAGTTCTTCCCAGACCCGCTGCTGGAAGGCGGTGCCCTTCACGTCGAGCGGGATGGCAGCGCTGCCGCGGCCGGGTTGTTCGACCGCCTCGACAACCTGGGCAAACAGCACGCGGAAGGCCTCGCCCGCTGGCACCAGTTCCGCGCGCGGGAACCTCGCCCGCAGCATCGCCTCGGCATCCCCGCCCTCGGCCATGAAGGCGAGGCAGCACACGCCCTTGTCCGTCGCGCCGACCAGCATCGGCCCCAATGAGGTCGCCAGCACCGCCCAATGGATCACGCGCCCCGCGCCGCCCCTGCTCCAATCGCTCGGGTTCATTCCCAGCCTGCCTTTCGTCGCACTATAGAACTGTCCAGACCCCCCGTAGCCCGCGTTTGACAGGGCTTCGGTCACGCCTAGACCCCTCCCAAGCGCCTCTCGCACCCGCTCTTCGCGCAAAGCCCGGGCAAAAGCGGCGGGCGACATGCCGACCGTCCGCTTGAACAGGCGCTGGAAGTGGGTGGGGGTGTAGCCGGTCAGATCGGACAGGGCCTTGAGCGTCATCGCACCCCCCTGTCCAACCCGCTCCCGGATCGCGGCGATGGCGGCGAGGACGCAGGCCTCTTCGGCGCTTTGCCTGTGCGGAGAGCACCGCTTGCATGGCCTCAGACCCGCGTCAGCCGCCTCTTGAGGGGTCGCATAGAAGATTACGTTGCGCCTCAGGGGCGCCTTGGCCGGACAACTCGGGCGGCAGTAGATGCCGGTCGAATGCACGCCCATGACGAAAGCGCCGTCGAAGCGCCGGTCCTTGGCGAGCGCGGCCTGCCAGCGGGCCTCGTCGGTCATGTTCGATGAATGTTCCACGTGAAACATTCTGCCACAGCCCGCAGCCCCCCGCACCCCCGCTTGTTGCGCTCAATGTCGCGGCCCCTATCGCGCCCCGTATCGCACTGCTCGAAAATGTCGCGGCCCCTATCGCGCCCCGTATCGCACTGCTCGAAAAAGCCGCTATAGAGCGCGCATGATCCGTCTCCTCGGCGCGCTTGCCCTCCTCCTTGCCCTTTTCGCTGCCCCTACCTCCGCCGACCCCGGCGATGTGGACGCCGCCGCGCGCGGGGTGGTGCGGGTGGTGATCCTCGGGACCGAGAACGGCCAGCCCGTCCCCGTCAGCCACGGCACCGGCTTTGCCGTCAGTCCGACCCGGATCGTCACCAACGCCCACGTGGTAAGCGAGGCGACACAGGACGACACCCTGCGCATCGGCATCGTGCCTGCCGAGGGCGAAGGCGGCGCTTTCGCGCGGATCATCGCGATCAGCCCGCGCAACGATCTGGCGCTGCTCGAGATCGCCAAGGGCAGCCTGCGCATGCCGCCGCTGGCGCTTGCCGGCGGATCGCTCAGCAACCTCGGCGAAGTCGCGGCGGTCGGCTACCCGATGAACGTCGATGTCGCGCAAGGCCTTGGCATGGATGACATTTTCCGCGCCCAGCCGCCGGTCAAATCGCGCGGCTTCCTGTCGGGCGTGCGGCCGAGCCGACAGTTCGACACGATCCTCCACACCGCGCCGATCGCGCGCGGCAATTCGGGCGGGCCGCTGCTGGACGCCTGCGGACGGGTGATCGGGGTCAATTCCTTCAGCACGGATTCGACCAGCGGCGATGCGGAGTTCTACTTCGCGGTGTCCTTGCGCGAACTGCTCCCGTTCCTGCGGAGCAACGGGGTCGAGCCGGTCACCAACGCCCTCCCCTGCCGATCGATCGACGAACTGAACGCCGAGGAGCGCCAGCGGCTCGAAAGCGCCCAGTCGCAGGCTCGCGCACGGCTGGCCGAGCGTGCCGAGAATTTGCGCGAGCTGCGCGAAAAGGCGCGGCTGACGGCGCAGATGGAGGTGCTCGAACAACGCGAGAACCGCATGGCGCTGGCGCTCATCGCGCTCATCGCGGCGATCGGCGCAGGCTATGCCGCGCTGGTCTGGCGCGGTGACGAGGCCCGCCGCACCCACGTCCGCATCGCCGCTGCGGTGGCGGTAACGGCGCTTGTCGCGGCGGTGCTGCTGTGGGTTACCCGCCCCGGCCTTGCCGAGATCGAGGACCGCGTCGCCGCCGCGATCGCCAAGGCCGAAGGGCGCGAGCCCCCCGCCAGCGGCGCCCCCGGCAGTGGCTCGGCCGAGGGCGCACTGATCTGCACCCTCGTGCCGGACCGCAGCCGCGTCACCTCGGCGCGCACTGACGATGTCGCCCTGGAATGGTCGGCAGACGGCTGCGTCAACAGGCGCACGCAATACGGGCTCGGTCCGGGGGGAGAATGGAGCCGGGTCTTCGCCGCCGAGGACGACGCGGCGGTGGCGGTCAACACCTATGACCCGGAGACCCGCACCCTTCGCTCCGACCGATACCTGTTGGGACAGGACGCGCTCGCCGCCGCGCGCGAGGCGCGTTCAGCCTACACGCCGCCGGCTTGCGGGGTGAGCGACGCGGCGCGCACGCTGGGCGAGCAGCAACAGGCGCTGATCGCCGCTCTGCCCGATCGGCCCAACGAACGGCTGGTCTATTCCTGCACGGCGAAGAGCGCGGGGAAATGAACCGGACGCGGTGGCTCGCTCTGGCAGCCGGGGCACTGCTGCTGCTCGTCGCCGGCCGGATGGTGCTGCGCTATCTCGACTATGAAGCATCGGAAGCGGACCGCGCCGCGCCCCGCCGGACCTGACCTTCGCGGCGCCCCGAAAGCCCGCCTTCGCTTCGCAACTGCACAAATCCCGCCGCACGCGGCTTGCACCGGCGGGAATCAATTGCTAGGCGCGCGCCAGCCTTGCGGGCAGCCCTTGCGCTCGCCCTTATATCAAGGCCCAAGCATTACCCCTGTTGAGCTTTTCCGAGAGGAATGGAAGCGCGTGGATATTTCCGCCGGTATCAAGGCTAGCCTGGCTGGACGCTATGCCTCGGCCCTGTTCGATCTGGCTGCCGAAAACGGCAAGGTGACCGCGGTCGAGAAGGACCTCGAGACGCTGGGTGCTGCCCTGAGCGAATCGGCCGATCTTGCCGCGCTGACCACCAACCCGGAACTCTCCCGCGACGTTGCCGGCTCGGCGATGGCGGCGGTTGCCAAGAAGCTCAAGCTCAGCCCCCTTACCACCAATTTCCTCGGCGTGCTCGCGGCCAACCGCCGTCTGGGCAAGCTGCCTGCCATCGTGTCCGCCTTCAGGGCGATCGCCGCTGCCCAGCGCGGCGAGGTGACCGCCACCGTCACCAGCGCGCACCCCTTGAGCGACGATCAGATCGCAGCCCTCAAGACCAAGCTGACGGCGCGCGAAGGGCGCACCGTCATGCTCACCGCCTCGGTCGATCCCGACCTTCTCGGCGGCCTCGTCGTCACCATCGGCTCGCAGCGCATTGATGCCTCGATCCGCACCCGTCTCAACTCGCTTGCCAAAGCCATGCAGGCCTAAAGGACAAACCCATGGAAATCCGCGCCGCAGAAATCTCGAAGGTCATCAAGGACCAGATCGCCAATTTCGGCACCGAGGCCGAAGTCAGCGAAACCGGCACCGTGCTGTCGGTGGGTGACGGGATCGCCC